>NZ_LROS01000010.1 GCF_001675165.1 Clostridium ragsdalei P11 | reverse complement strand
TCATACAGTGATTCTATTTCAAATGATTTTCTTCCCATAATTAAAACTCCTTTCTCCGTACATTTAGTATTTGGAGAAGAATTTTAATTATTCTGTATAAGTTAATATTTTAGTTAGAAACCCTATAGTTTCATTGTTGTAACTATCTTTAAGTGTTTTATAAGAAATAAATGTAAATATTAGAAATATTGTCAAAGCTAACATTATAACACTATTAAATATAATTTGTAATTTTGGATTTTTTGAAATAACCTGAGCAAAAAAATTTTTTCTAATTTTATTAATTATCTTTTTTATCATAATTTCTCCTATTAAATACAATAATTCATATTTTAAACTTATCTATTACTTTTTTAAGCTATTTCATCTTCTTCAACATACAATTATAATAATTCACATACAACTCAAATATATAATATTATATATTTGAGTTGTATGCTTAGTCAATCTATTATTTCTTACAGTTTTCCCATTCTTATATAAACAGAGTTCTTGGCATCAGATGGAGTTTTGACTCCACCTGATGCTTATTAACAGGCTTCTTAATGCTTCAGAACTTAGAAGGCGTTATCCTTTAGGAGAAATCGTTATCCAGGGACGTAGCTGCTCGCAACGTAAACTTGGAAAAGTGGGAGTATTAGAGCAGCTACGTCATCGGATAGACCTTCAGTGATAGCCTGTTCAACATCTTACCTTATTATATCACGTCATTTATGTAACTTGAATTAATCTTTCTTTTGTTTTCAAAAATCTCCACAATAGTTTTTTCGGTACCAATCATTCCTGGAGATGCAATGCAACCCATATTCTTCATGGTTTCTTCAGGAGTTTTACCATTAATGCCGTGTACATCATCAATATATATACCGTTCATTGCAAAATCTACAGCTTTATAGGCAGCATCTACAGCAACAATTCCTTTCATAGTACATCCCTGATTTCCCCCATCGCATATCATACCAGTAATACTACTAGCCATATTGTTAAGCACATGGGCCATCATATCTACAGTTCCACCTCGCAAATATACCAATGCACATGCCATTCCAGAACCTGCTGCTATTGCGCATCCACAAAAGGCCGAAAGCTTTCCAGAATACTCTTTAATATACATGCAAACTAAATAGCTGAGTGCAGTAGCACGAAGGAGTTGTTCTTTTGTATAACCATTTACTTTATAAGCTGCATACAAAGGCATTGTAGCTATAATTCCATGGGCACCAGAACCTGTAATACTCATTGCCGGCTTATCCAAACCAATTACACGGGCTTCAATTGCCGCATTGCAAAGTAAAGATGCAGTAGACTGTTCATTTTTAGAGATTTCCTTTCCTCCATTGTTTTTCAGAAGATGTCTGGCAAATGTTGTTCTAGGGTTCTTTAACCCTTCACCATATAATTTAAGATTAACTTTATAAGCTTCTTTTATAAAACTTATTTCTTTAATATCAACAGTTGTAATATAATCGTATAATTGCTGAAGAGTATATTTATGTATATCAAATACTTCTTTTGACAGCTCATCACCGTCATCCTCTTTTTCACCTTTTTGTTCCATTTCTACTTTTCCATTTACAATAATCTTTGTGATATTTGTATGAGAATCCTCTATGGTAACAACAGCTGTATCACTTTCAGTAATAACTGCAGCTTCTATAAATATTTTACTTGTAATTCCCTTAAGTTCAATTGTTACAGCACCAGATTTTACGAGTTTATGGGCTTCTATATTGTCCTTCTCTGTTACATTTTTCAATGCTTCGAGGCCTTTTTTTGCATCTCCTGCCACGTAACCCAACGCTGCAGCAAAGACATTGCCAACTTCGCTGCTGTTTGGTATACCACAGGTAAAGGCATTCTTATACATACCACTGTTCATTGCCACATTTATTTTTATCACATTTCCTTTTGTATAGCTTTTTGCTTTTGCTACTGCAAAGGCAATTGCACCTGGTTCTGTCACCCCCAATGCAGGCTTCATGTCATCTTTAATTAATTGTGTTAATTCACGCATAAACATTTTCTCCTTAAATTTATATAATTATTATGGAAGATTTAAATTCGCTTTTACAAAATATACTATGTCTAAGATATATCCCATAGTAAAAGCCTATGAATCTATATTCAGACACTCATTTACTACACTTAGCCTTAATTTTGTCTGCATAATAAAAGCATGATATAATTTATTTGTTATGTCAATTGAAAACAAAAATATTATTTAAACGAGGTATAATATATGATCAGAATAATGTTTGTATGTCACGGCAACATATGCCGCTCACCAATGGCTGAATTTGTATTAAAAGATATAGTCAACAAACGCGGACTTGAAGATAACTTCTTTATAGCATCCTCTGCAACAAGCACCGAAGAGATCGGCAATCCTGTTCATAGGGGCACAAGAGACAAGATTCTCAAAACAAGGTTACAAAGCTTCTTGATTTCTCAGATACTTCAGGGGACATTGCAGATCCCTGGTACACAGGTAATTTTGATGAGACCTATGATGATATAAAAATAGGCTGCGAAGCTCTTTTAAAATACATATCAAATAAAGCTTCATGTAAAAATGCTTCATCCTTGATATAACAGGGGTGAAGTAAATTAATTTCAATTACCAATATATGATATTAAATTTATACTAATGCATTTCCTTTTATCAATTCACGTCTTACTTCAGTACGTCAAGCAGACCATAGATTCTGTAAACCTGTTCATCCTCAACCAAATTTAGGACTTAAAGAAATATTTCTTCAACATCAATAGCTCCTCTAACATCATCCCTCTGCCAATCAGGCAAGCTTTATTACATCAAATTTTAACCACTACAGTACCATAAGACTTTGCACGTTCTATTATATACTGATGACAGGTGAACAAAAGCATCTCAAAAACTAATTATGCCTCAAGTATTGAAATTAGTGGAATAGCTTTAATATCTCTATATACTTTTTCATAATTATAGTATAATATCCAAGTATAATTGAATATTGGGCTATCTACTTTCGCACATCTTTGTAATTTATTAGAACTCTTTTCTAAAAACACCTTAAGCATACCTAAAAAGCTTAAAACAGCTGATTATTACTACTTTTATCTAATCCCAATCAGGATACTGCTGTGGTGATTCTCCTTTGCTCTCAATGATTTGGGGAGTAGATTCTTCATTTTCTATAAAGTCCATTACTTGTATTTTAAATTCCCACATATCACCAAAGTCAAATAAATATATAAATTGCTGACCTTTATAAATGTCCGCCTCTTCTATGGTTAATTCTTCATATTCATCACTTTCACCAAATGGATTAGCTGAATACAACTCTTTTCCTGTTCTTCTACTTGTGCCAGTATAAAAAGCATACATATGATCATTATCAAAATCAAAAGCTTGTTGAATTAATAAATGTAATTCATGAAATGTCGTATTATGAGATAGTTTTAGCACTCTCCAAAGATTCTTACCTAATAAAACTTTTAATATATAAGTTCCTTTTTTATTAATTTCAACATTACAATTTATAGTTTTGCTAATTAACTTAGGTTCAAAAACCATTGATATAATTTCAATAAATGCTTTATCTTCTTCACTATTCTTAAGATTCAATCTTTCTTTAAGAATACTTATGATATAATCTTCAATATTTATATAATCTAAAGCTGTTATTAAAGTTTTACTTATTTCTCTACCAAAATCTGTTGGCATAATACTTTTTATGGAATCATCGTATTTACTTTTAACACTATCTATAAACTCTAATTCACATATTCCTAGTATTCTTAATATCCTTGTAATCTTAGAATAATATGAAAAGAAACCTCCATAACCAACATCATTTTTAAATATTTTGCTATAACTATTAGTTTTACTAATTACATTTAAAAGCTCGATAAACTCGAAAACATTATGTCTTAATTCTTCTTCAAAATCATATGTAGTCCAAAAAACTTCAAGTAGAAATACATATTTTTCATAAATATTTAAGTTTAAGAATTCTTCTAAACAAACTGTTTTTATTAGTTTGAACTTATTTTTATTATTGATCTGTATTAAAAACAATCTACTTTTAACTGCTAATTTAAAAAATAAATCTATAGCTATATATTGTTCTTGAGTATAACTTGCTTTGATTGCAGTCCTTTGAAAATGCAGGTGAGAATTTAATTCAAAACAGAGGTTTTTACCTAAAACTTGAGTTTTATTTGATAAATCTGGATCTTTCTCCAAAATAAAATTTATAAAGGCACCAAAATCTTCTATAAATGGTAAGATATCTTTTTCATATTTAGATTTCATTATTAAAAGTGTATTCAACTATAGTGGTAACTCCACACTTGGAACAAAAACGCTGTTTATAATAAGTTGTTGTATGTTTGAGTATATGTTAAAAATTTTTGCTTTTTGAATAAAGTACTTCAATAATGTCAGTCACCTTATCAGAACTTAAAATTTTAGATAAATCTCTAATAAATTCTGTTTCATTATTACAAGTATAATCAATGTCTATATAATCTTCATTATTATTTACTGAAATAGCCACCGGGTAGTTAGCTTCTGGATTTGAATATACTGTAAATAATGTATAGGTATAGTTGTCTAATTCTGGAGATACTATGTTAAAACTTGTAGCAAGTTTATATTCCTGCACATCATCATTGCTTTTTAATCTTGTATTTATGATTTTTGCATATAAAACACCCTTTATAGTCTTTTCAAAATACCTTGCTTGTTCCTCTAGTATTAAATTAGGAGAATTAGATACTTTTTTATCAATGTCTTGTAAGTTCCATAAATTATCCATTATTTTTCATTACCTCCATATTGAATTCAAATTTAATTGGCAAATGATCAGATATTCTTTTTTTGTCAGGTATATTATTTCTACTTATTAAACTGTTTTTATTAATAACATCAATTATTTTTAACTTATTGATATCAAATTTATTTATTAAATCTGGTCTTAATATAACTTGATCATACGTATACCAATAGTAACTTTTCATTTCAGTTGAATAATAAAATGTTCCCTTAGACAAATTTGAAGCATTTCCCATAAGGTGCCACATCGGATTATAATAAAATTTTCTTTCTTCTTGTAAAACTTTTCTGCTTCTTCTTTTAGCAATTTCCGGACACATAACTGCATTAAAACTTAATGCTGAAATCATTCCACTATCAAAAGGATTCATATTAAAGTCGCCTACAACTATACTATTTTCAGTATTACGTTCTTCTTCAAGCTGCTCAAATTCCCTTATAATTTGCGAAGCATACATGTTTAAGTCATCTTTTTCTTGTTTATATCTGCTTGGAAGATGTAATGTAAAAAGTAAAGTTTTTTTATCTCCATCATTTATATTAAATGCTGAATAATATTTACTTTCTTTTATAACATTTATTTGCCCTTCTGTATTATGTAAAAGCATTATTCTAGAATCCTTATTAATTCTTTCAACCTGAAAAAACATACCTTCATCTCTTAATTTTCTTATCAAGTAATCTACGTCTATATTTTTACACTCTGTTAAAATCAATATATTGATTTTATTTTCTACACATACATCTACAATATATGAAGAAATATTATTATTACAAACATTCCAATATAGAAAATTTATCTTAAACACCTCCATAAAAATTCACCATTATAACAAATATTAATTATAGAGATTTGTAATTTAGTCTAATAATTATTATATTTATTTCTTTATAATCCAAATTTATAATAAAGTCAAATAGAAAAATTACTTATTACATCAAATTTTAACTGCCTCATTAGTATAATGCTTTGCTCGTTCTATTATATTCTGATGGCAGGTGAACAAAAGCAGTTGAAATTCATCCCCTTTTTGAACTGCATAATCAGACAAAAACTTCAAGGCTGCATCCATTCTTTCGTCGTCATACTGCATCAGCACATCATCTAAAAATAAAGGTAAATAAATGTTTTTATCAGAAATAAGCTCTGCAATAGCTAATCTTAATGCCAGATAAACCTGGTCAACTGTTCCATTACTCAAGTATTTCCATTCCCTATAGTGTATACCTGACTGGATAGAAATATCGTAATCTTTTGTTACAAGAATATTCCCGTATTTTCCATTAGTCAGGCTTTTGAATATTTCTGAAGTCTTCCTGTTTAACTGCGGTCCAAAACTCTTACGCACCTCATCTGAAGCTTCCTGCATTACTTCTGATGCAATTTTAAGACAATCAAAGTATTGTGTCTTTTCATCCATATCTTTTTCCTTTTCATCTATTTCTTCTTGAATCTGACTTGAATTTTTATCCGGTGTCTTAATTTTTTTCTGCAAATCGAAAAATTGTTGTTCAATATTTTGAGACGCAAAATCTTTCTGTTTTTGTTTTAATTCTTCTATGGAATAATTAATATCTCCTACAGACTCAAATCGTTTTATTGATGCTTCCAATTTATTTTTTTCCTCATTTAAATGATCAAGTGAAGGAGAATCATATCCCATTCCCTTTGCTATATTGAGCACTTCATATTTTTCTCTTTCCAATTGAGAAATTTTTTCTTGAAGCTTTTGTACTAAAACTTTAGCAGCTTCATAGTCCGGTGTAATTTCATATTCATTCACTTTATCCAGAAATTGTCCGGCTTTTTTTAAGTACTCTTCCTGAACCCTGGTAACAGCATCATGATTTTTCATGTTGGAAGCATACTCCAGATATTTATTTTCATATTTTTTTATCGATGTACACGATTTTTCATTCATTTTTTCTTTAATTTCCAGTTCTACAGCATTATAAAGTTCCTCAATTTTATTTCTATAGCTGACAGCATCTATTTCTTTTAAATCTTCCGACTGTAAAACTGTAATTTTTGCTTCTGCATTTAAGTTTGAATTTCCCGAATATTTTTCAAGCATATAGTTCAATTCCTGGGAAAAAATGCTTTTTCTCGTATTTAGATAATTTAAAGCTATATCTTTCTCATTTTTCAGCTGTGAACATTTATCCATTGAATTCATGTAGGCATTATTATTTTCTATTAACGATTTTAACTTTTCTTCAATTCTATCAATTTTACTTGAAATATCCGCTATTTTATCCTCATAATCTTTTGTCCTGTCAGAAACCCTCCTGTCTTCCCTTTCACTTTGAACTTTGAGATTTTGCAATTCCTGCTTTAGATTACTTGTTGAATCATATTTATTGCCTTTTTCCGTTTTATCACTTTGTTTATCGGACTTGATTGCAAATACACCTATTCCAGCGGCAAGAACAACTCCAATTGCTGCAAGTGAACTGATTTTTACTGCAAGTATAAGTGAAATGACGCCAAGTATAACACTAAAAATCAGTAATAAATTTTTATTCTGGCTTTCTTTACCTGATGTTTGTGTCAATTTGCCCTGCATTGACAATTTTTCACTTGTAAATTCAATATGCTGCTCTCTCAGTTGTTTTTCGGAATTCCACTTTGCCCTGTCTTTTTCAAAGTCTCTTGTAATCTTCTCTTTATCTGCTATTCTGGTACTCTTTTCTTCTTCATAACTTTTATAAGCTTTATGAAATTTTTGCAATTGCCCTGCCAGTTCAGTTTCTTTTCTTAACAGTGTTTCTGCATTTTGATAACTATTTTTTGCTTCTATAAAAGACCTGAACGCCGGTAAAAAACATTCATCAATTCTCTTTAGCAAGTCTTTAAGTGTTTTTTCCTTGCTGACCAGTTCATTTAGACATTTATACTCCTTTTTACTTACTGGAATAAGCTTATTTCCATTACAATCTTCATTTTTAATTGATCCTTTCAGCTTTTCCAGGCTTCCGCTTACTTTTTCACTTTCATCCATCAGTGAATTGCATTCCGTTAAAAATGCCTTAAGACTTTTAAATGGAATATTTTCTTTTTCTAATTTTTTTTCTGATTCAGTGTACCCCATTATTTTTTCAATAAGAGAATTTACTCGCTTTAGTCTATTTCTATTTGTATTTAGTTCCAGCAAGTCTTTAATATTTTTTTGCTCATTCAACTTTGTTTTCAGGCACTGATATTCTTCCATGTTTTTTTTCTGTTCATCTTCAAGTATTTGAATATCCACCAATTCATTATGCAAAGAGTCAATTTCATTTTTAGCTTCAACGAGTATTCCCTTTTTTCCTCTCTTAGATTCCATATCTTCTATTGCATCATTAATACGGTTTATCACCAATTGCTGGGATACATTTTCGTCTCCTGAAAGAACTAAATTTGACATCAATTTTTCTGCAACTTCATCATTATTCCCATTGGAAGAAAAACTTCCGATATTACTTATATAAACACTGCGTTCAAACCCGTCCAAATCAAGGCCAAAAAATCTTTTTCCAATCTCTTCATTTTTACCAAAAGATACTTCCTCTCCAGTGTCCATATTGATAAGTTTTACTTTATCTGCTCCAGGAGTAGCCCCCATATCTTTCTGCAGGCGGTAACATGTTCCATCATGTTCAAATTCGATTGCTCCATTCATCATGGAACCATCCCATGGCTGGTATTTCTTCCTCAGATTTTTATTTATGTCCTTGCCCCTTTCCAGTTTGCTGTAAAACATTATTTTAATAAATGCCATCAAGGTTGATTTTCCATCCTCATTTTTCCCGTATATCAGTTGAAAACCATCTTTTAATTCTAATTCATAGTCCTTGAATTTGCCAAAACTGCCTATCTGCAATTTATTAATCTTCACTATATTTTACCTCCCCGAAAAATGCCTTCAATCCAAGTCTGAGTGCCTTGTTTAATTTTTCTTTTTCATCAGGTCCTGCATCATTTATTCGTTCCATCATCTTCCGTATAAAAATATTCCTAAGTGTCGTTTCCTCCGGAACCGCGTCAAAATCTATCTTTACTGTAGTATGATCTTTAATTTTAACAAAGAATATCTCATATAAAATTGCCTTGATATCATCAATATCAATACTGACATTGTCTGCAATCATTCCCTCCAGAATCACCTTGTAAAGATTTTCTGAATAATTTTCTTCACATCTTGACTTCATTTTATCCAGTATAATATCCGCAGCCATTTTTGAATTCTTTGCATCAGAAATGTCTACATGAAGTTCAACATTCATACGCTGGCACAATCTACGGTATTTTAGCCTGCACAGCCCTTTTGAAACTGTCCCAATGTAGACACCTTTTTCATCAATCTCATCAAATCCCCTTCCTTCCGGGCATCCTGAATAGGCATAATATGTATTGCCAGCTTTTAATACTTCAGTCTGTTTATGAATATGTCCTAAAGCAACATAATCAACTTTGCTATTTTTAAGCTGCGTTTCTGTAATTGGATTGTAATTGCTCTTTTGATGCGGGCCGACAAGTTCTCCGTGAATTACACAGATATTAATTAACTCATCATCTGGAATGGTAAAATTCTTCAACATGGAATCGACTTGATATGTTCCCGTAAAAGCTCCTCCCCACAGACGAACTCCCAATTTTTCAAGTTCTATTTTTTCTAATGCACCTTTAAAAATAATGACATTACGGGGCCAGAAATCCTTTAACAAATACGGTGAATCTTCAGTAATTGGATCATGATTTCCAGGTGCAATTGCCACAATAGTACCTTCCAGTCCTGCAAACCCATTTTTTATTTCTTCCAGCATAGTTTTCTGAACATGAACATTATCAAATAAATCTCCCGCTATCAGCAATAATTGTATTTTTTCATCCTGACATAATTTTAAAATATTCAAAAATGTCCTTTTAACTTCAGCCCTCCTTGTCACTGCTTTTCTTCCCAATGTTGATAATTCTGCACCAAGGTGCATATCTGCACAATGCAATATCCTTATTTCTTTCACATTCATACCTCCATAGACAATTAATTATTTCATTTCATTTAACTCAATATTAGTTAAATTTGATTTTAACTATTATTATTCACATACTTTAGCAGTTCTCCTTCATTAATGACAAAATCAGAACGGTATTATCGCAAATTCCAATTGAAATTTCAAGATCAATAGCAGATACTATGTCTTATATTTCTTCTTGTGAGTAATACAGGAATTAACTTTATAGGTGCTGTTTTCAAAGTGATCATAGATAAATTTGCCTTTAAATTTGCGATTCCATATTCTTTGAAAAAAGCTGATATATATTTTAGCGCACGTAGTGTACGCCCAATGCTTCCATTCTTTGTCTCAGAGATAGCAGACAGGAAACTGAAAAATTCAGTAAATGAAATAATAACATTTATGTTTCATATTTTCTTTCACCCCCCATTTCTTATTTATAATAATTTCAACCTTATGTATAAATTAACAAATTTTATCAATTATATTATGCTTCTACAAAAATAGTTAAATTCCTGCATATAATTAGATAAAATACAATTTATATTAATGCGCTTCACATATCATCTTCCAGCAAATACCTCTATATACTTTTTTATAATTATGGTACAATATCTAAGTTAATTATTGAGATAAAGTTTCTTGGTACTTACATAGAAATTAATAGCAAAGAAAAAAAGCACCCATCCTCACAAGATTAGTGTGCTCTTCTCTTAATTAAATTTCTATTTAATTCGTCCAATAACCCTAAAACAAAATAAGCACTCTGTGAAAATGACTAGCACCAAAGATGAAATTTGGGATATCTACTTTTGTTCTAGGATACTTAGTGTTACCAACACTAAGTATTTCTTATTTATATTATATCAAACTTTTCTTAAAAATAAACTTACTTTTTAATATATAATAATCTTTTTTAATCTACGTCCTAATTTATTTAGAGCTTTCTTTTCTATCTGCCTTATTCTTTCTTTTGTAACACCAAGATGATTCGCTATTTCTTCTAATGTCTCTTTCCTATCATCTTCTAATCCAAATCTTCTAATTATAACTGAGCGTTCTCTTTGTTTCAATCTTCCAAGATAATAATTTACTTTTTCTTTTAATTCATCCTTAAATACTTTTTCTATCATTTTATTCTCAAACAAACCATTATCACTGAAACTATCACTTAACTTTTCATTTGATAAAATATCTTCATAACTATATGCAGGTAATATACCATATAAAAGCCCAGTTTCTTTCATATCTTCTATGACATTATTATCCTCTAAATCCTCAAGATAATCAAAAGATTCTTCCATTGAACACTCTAATATCTTTTGATTTTTAACTATAGGAATGATAAATTTAAATAACTTATCATTTAAATGAACTGGTGTATATAACACTGTATTCTTTATTGAACAACATCTTTGCATAGTTTGTATTATCCACCACGGAAAATATCTTACAAATGTATCTGAACTAATAATATCATACTTTTTAATTGCCCTCATCAGACCTATAACACCAAAATTAAAACATTCTTCAAAATCACAATTATATGCTTCAGCAAATGAATAAGTTAACTTCAAAACATTCCTTAAATACATATGTATTAATCTATCCCTTGCATATTTATTATTATTTTGAGCTTCTAGTATTAATTTTTTCCATTCACGATATTTAGGTGGATCAATTTTACTTATATATTTTACTATATACCACATTGAGGGATACTTTTGTATTATTTTTCTAAATAATATATCATAATCAGTACGACTTCTATCTTCATCATTTTTATTTTCATTTTGTTCTGTGTTTTCTTTTTTTTCTTCAACTGTATCCCTAATTATAAATCCTCGTAATACTATATTATCACATACAAAATCAAGATCTACTAAACCTAGGCCAGTATCAGTGCAACAATCTATAATCTCATCTTCTGTTAAATATCCTCTCCATTTGTATTTTTCTGTAAGCTCATTAATTACCTTTTCTCTTTTATCTGCATCCATAATCTATTTTCTTGCTAACGCGCACAACTCTTGAATATTTTCTATATCAACAGTTTTATTATAGCGTTCATCAAGTTCCTCCATAAAATCATACAAGTGCTTTAAATAGTCCGAAGGAGAAGTTGACTTTTCAATTAATTTTTCATACAATACATCAACACCACCTCTTACATATTGATTAAACAATTCTTCATCTGGTTTTGCTTTATCTGTATTGTAATATCTAAACGCTTTATCTACTCTTTTTTCAAAGTCTGGTTCATAATTTTTATCTAATAACATAATTAATCTATAATTAAACCATAAATCATCAAATATACTGCTCACTTGTTGTCCATTTATTTTTTTTGCTTCACCTGAAGTTACATCAGATTTTCTCTGGTATAAGAAGCCAACAATCGGGGCCATAACAAGTACATCCTTATTTTTTTGAAATAGTTGATTTTCATCATCAAACTTTGCAGTTAATTGATCAACTTTTTCTGCATGAGAACCTCTAAAAGAATATTCTTTATCAAACATATTACCTCTCCTTTAAATAAGTTTCAAATTCATTCTTCTTATCAAAATAATAATGTGCACCTACTTTACTGCCCATATGTTTTTCAGCAATTTCACCATCTGTATCTTTTATAAATATTATTACTTGCTCTGCGACCTTTGGAAGTGCTTCACATACAGTCTGAATTCTTGTTTTATCAAATGCAGATAATGGCGCATCCATAACAAGCGGATATGCTTCTGATATCATCATTGAATCTTCATTTGCATTATTATCTCTTGCCATTTTAATCACACCAGCAATAAATGCAAATATTATGGAAATACTCTGTGCAGTTGAAGTTTCAACATCATCAATATAACCTTGATAGTCATCTACTATTACCTTGATATTATATTTTTCATCAATTTTTAAAGAGAATCCTCCATTATAGATTTTATGAAATATCTCATTTATTACTTTCTCAAGACTGTTTCTTATTTCTTTTTCTTCATCTTTATATATTCCATCTAAATATTTATACATATATTTTGCATATGCTTTAAGCTGTTCAATTTTTCTATTATTTTTATCTTTCAATACTAATTCATGTCTGAAATTTTCAACTCTTTCAAGCTCAAAAGTTATATTACCTTTTTTAACCAGTAATCTGTTTTTCTCTTTATCTGCTTTAGTCTTTTCATCTCGATAATAACTAGCCTTTCTTTGTAATTCCCCAACGTCTTTCATTTCAGCTAAACTTTTGTTAATAGTTTCTAATTTTTCTTTCGTTTTTTCCTGTGTATTCTCACACTCTCTTATTGATTTATATTTATCAGATATATCTTTATATACATCTAAACTTCCTCTACATTTTAACTCACATTCTCTAGTAAATTGAGTAATCATATTTCCAATTGATTGAGGTGGTATATAATTTAGCAGCTCTATTAAATTATTATATGATTCATTTTCCAATTTCAGCGGAGTTCCACATATACAATGACCTCGTTTAATGAGGAATTCTATTGTAGTTTTATTTATGTTTGGAACACCCTTGTCAATCTCATTTGACTGACTTAGTGCCACCAATGCTTTCTGTATCATTATTCCTGAGGTCCACATACTTCCACCTTTATGAAACTTATCTAATAAATTTTTTACGTCTGTTTTCTTTGATGTTTCATAATCATTATATTTTTTTCTTAATTCATCTCTTTGTTCGGCTAATTTCTTACTTTCAAAATTTTCTCTAATTAAATTTTCATATTCTTTAATATAGTCTTCTGCAGTAAATATACTATTCTCATCTGCTTCTATTTGCTTATCAATGTTTTCTAGCTCATTTTTATAGCTATTAATATTTTGAGTATATTGATGCACTTTAGAATCACTTTTAGAATCATATTCATTCTCATACCTTTTGATTGACATTTTTAAATGTTTCAATGCTTCTATAAATGCACTTAAACCCAATAAACCTCGTACAGCACTTGCAAATTCTTGAACCTTCCCTCTATGTATTTCTTTGCTCATATTTTCTATACGTTCACCATCAAAGAAAAAATACCTTGATAACTCTTTGGGAAGAATTTCTTGCATTCTGATTACAGTTTCATAACTATCTATAAATTCCTGCTGTCCATCTTTGCCTTTATATGAAATTTTAAATATTGTCTGATTAGGCTTTTTCAATAACCCTCTTGAATCCTTTTTGTATAGCTGTTCACGTATGACATTATAATCTCTGCCTGCATGACTTAGTTGTATTTCTACTTTTACTTTTGCTTCTTCATTAGATCCCATTTCTTGTTCTTTTGCTTTTGATAAAACATTCTTATCTTCAAAATCAACTTGGCCATAAAGGCACCAAGTAAATGCCTGTGCTAAAGTAGTCTTTCCAGAACCATTTTCCCCCATCACTACAGTTACATTTTTATCTGCTTCAGTAGAAAAGTATATATCCTGCTCGCCTTTAAACTGTCTAAAATCACACAATTTTAAACTTTTTAATAGCATTCTACTTCCTCCTTAATCATATCTTTTATTATATTTACCATAGCATTATCACTTTTTTCTTTGGTTCTTAAATTAGCTTTTTCCTTTACAATGAGTCTTCTAATCATTTTTGTTGCTTTTTCCATATCAACATCAATACCATCTATCTGAATAATATTACTCATTTATCCCATCCTCCTGAAATTCAACATTAAATAAATCATATGTATCTCTAATGTCATCAAGAGTAGAATTTGACTCTATGCTATTATACGCAAGTCTTGCAAATTCTTCAGCCCTTGATAATTCATTTTTAACTAAATGTAATTCCTTTTTTCTTTCATCCTCTGTTAAACCTGGTACTTCATTTAAAGGTCTTGGAAGTATTATATAGTCATAAATTTCAGCAAATTCTTTTCCTTTAGATAATCTCAAAACCCTTCCTCGTCTTTGTATATATTCTTTTGGATTTGTTGTACTTGCTAAAATAAATGCTGTCTTAATACTTGGTATATTAACTCCTTCATCTAAACACTTAATTGCAATTAACGCCTGAAGATTTTTGCCTTCAGAAAATTCTTTTTTTAAAACTCTTCTTTCATTCATATCTTCTTCTGAAGTAAATTTTGAAACCTTCATATTTAGTTCATTTCCAAGCATATTTGTAACACAATCAATCTGTCTTATATCCTCTTCATCAGCGCCACTATTTTCTTCTGTATTACTTAGTATTCTAGTGGCCCCACAGTAAACAAGAATATGATTATCATTAACATAATGCATTATATCTTCTTTTAACTGTGAAATTTTATTTATAGCACCAGCAACAATCCTTGCTCTTGCAATTGCTAGTCTTTTTCCTTTCTCAGTCATTTCCCTTTTGCCTTTTTTATTTATTTTTACACACTTTATAATTTCTTTAGTAAATGAATTATACTTTTCAAGTTCTTCCTCTGCTAAAGATACTATTCTAGGATAATATTTATATTTTGTAAGTTTTCCTTCTTTAATGGCTCTCTCTAAAGGATATTCAATACACTTTTCGCCAAAATAATGGTACAATGCCTGAGTTCCCTCTTCATCATTATGCCTATCTAATGTAGCCGATAAGGCTAATCTGTACTGAAATTTATCATGCAGTTTGTTTTTTAGAGAACTTGCTCCAAAATTATGGGCTTCATCTACAATTAGTAATGTATTTCCTCTGATTCTCATAATTTTGTTCTGAACATATTTACCTGCATAAGTAGCATTTGTAGTAACTAAGCAAAAAAATTTTCTTCCTCTAACACCTAATTTTTGATCTCTCACGCTCTCATCTAATTTCTCCTTCCAATCTTTTTGTGGAGAAGTGCTATATGCAATAATAGGCTTTATATTAAACTTCACAATATCTTCAACCCACTGCTCCACTAGATGCTGATATGGACATACAATAATAACAGCTAATTTATTATTTAAATGCTGTGAGAGTTTGACAATAGCGGCCAAAGCCGTATACGTTTTCCCTGTACCTGTTGCCATATCAAATATTCCGCAATAATCTTTTTTTGCCCATTCTTCTATTGCTTCTATCTGATAATTATACAAGTTAAAATTATCTGGAATTTGCGGAACATTTTCAGGAATTTCAAGTTTATTTTCTATTTCAATTTCATCATTAAAATCTTTTTGATTGAAATCATCATAACTACGTATTTCTTTTTTATATTTTTCTATAATAGATTCTTTAACTTCTGGGAAATCTTTAACACTGATATTAGAAGCTTTATCGTTCCATAGTTTTTCAAAGGCTTGTACCTTATTTATTACTCTTTTTTCATCATCTACATTTTTCCATGAGCAATAAACATCAATAGATTCATAATTTAGACTCATCGCAGTAATTGTTTCATTCATGGAGCCTGAGAAGGCAATTATATTACTTTCTGTATCTTTAAATACACCCATTTTTTCATGATACATTCCTATTTTCCCTTTATATTCTGTTATAGCAATTTTTATGTTTAGCCTGCTATCTGCAATAAGATTTGCTAATAAATTTAATCTTGTGCTACTTTTTTCATCAACAGGCTCATATAATTCTCGCATCACTGCACTTTTTACTACTTCATCACGCAGTTTATACCCTTTTTCTATAGTTTTAATATCTTCATCAGATAATTTAGGAGATGCTATAAGCCTCATCTGTCCTCCATTTTTTACAAACGGAATCAATCCATCTGCAATTGCAATTAGCGCTGAAGATGAGAAAAAACCTACTGCTCTATCATATGAAAGTGCATTCTTTAGAATAGGATAGTAAAAATTTTTTGAAACATTATCTACAAGAGACCGATATTCTTCTTTAATATTAAGTTCCTGAAAGCTCAAACAATCAACCTCACTAACCAGCAATAATGTCATTTACTGCCTTAATAAATTCGTCAATATCACTTTTATTATTAAATCTTCCTAAACCTACCCTTACTGTACCAAGTGAAGATTTATCTTTTAAATATTTATGTATATACGGCGCACAATGATATCCTGTACGCACTGCAATATTAAAATCTTCATCAAGAATTATTCCTACATTCTCGGATGACATTCTATCTACAGTGAATGAAACAATACTTATGTGCTTGCTTCTGTCTTTTGGAAGATATAACTTTACTTCTAAAACTTTATCTAATTTATCAATTAAATAATTAGTAAGTTCCTTTTCATATTTAAATGATTTATCAATATCTATCTCATCTAACGCTGCATTTAATCCTGCCACAGCAACAATATTTTTACTTGCCGATTCAAGTTTGCCAGGATAAGGCTGAGGCATATCAAGATTAAGAGAGTCACTTCCTGTTCCACCAACTATAACTTCATCTAATGTAGCATTCTTATTCATTATTACTCCGCCAATTCCAAACGGTCCATACATTGTCTTATGTCCAGCAAAAGCTATAAAATCAGCTTCTAATTCTTTAAAATCAATTGGTATTAACCCCATAGCCTGTGCCGCATCTAATACTGTTATTGCCTGATATTTTTTTGCTTCTTTAAATATATTTTTTACTGGAAGAATGTATCCTGTAACATTGCTTACTGCCGTTACACATACACAAGATGGATTATCTTTTGAAAACATATATTTCATTTTATCTAAATCCATCTCTAAACTTTCAGATTGAAGAGGCAGTTCTATCAATTTAAAACCATGTCGCTTTTTCAAAAGATTAAGTGTTCTTGCAACTGCATTGTGTTCAAACGGAGATACATATACTACAGAACTGTTACTATATTTTATTCCCTGCAAAATCTGATTTAATGCTATTGTCACAGAAGGAGTAAAAGCAATATAGGCATTTCTCTTTGCATTTATAAGTTCTAACAACTTGCTTTTCGTATTGTCTATCAATTCTGTTGCTTCTCTTGCAAGTTTATATGAACCCCTTCCAGCATTTACAGCTAGAGTACGATTTACTAAATCCATTTTTTTATATACAGCTTCTGGTTTTGGAAATGTAGTTGCTGCATTATCTAAATAAATACATTTGTTCATAATTCACCTTCTTTACTATTAAAGTACATATATTAGATTATTTGCTTTGATCAATCAACTGCTCTATGTGCTCTTTAATGTCTCCCTGCATACTATCAAACCTATCTGATAGAATTCCTTTTGTCTTATCTTCATCAGACGTTTGTGTAAATGCAGTAATATATAATTTTGATTTTGCCTGCTTTGTGATTTTAGTAACATACTCAGATAAAGGATCATCTAGTATTTTTTTATTTGATTCTCTTGTAATGTAAACAAAATTTAGTGGAGAATTGTAAATACTATTATTTTTCTTTCTTAATTGTTTAGCTGATTGTCCTATATTTTTAGCAGAACCTAATGGGATAATATGATGTGCTTCAAGTTCATTTACTTTGTCCATAAACACATTGATTGTTTTATTTTCACTGAACATATCAGTATAAGTCTGAGCTAAAAGATACTGACAGAAAAAATTCTTAATTACTGCTTTAGGGTATCTTTCAATATTTACATCACCCATCAATAAAAATTCTTTATTAGAAAAAAATTTTGCATTTAACACTTCGTCTTTTAATGAATTAAGCCACTTTTCATTACATTCTTTTCTCTCTGTCTTGATTATCTGCTGTAAACTAGAAATCATTCTTACATTTTGGTCCTTATCGTATGTACCAGAAAATAAAACTGACCAATACAAAGCTTCTAATCTCTTATGCATTTTAACACTTGTATACCATTCATCTTTCATGAATACAGTAGCTACAAGTACAATTAATAAAGAATAATTGACTTCCTGAATATTTCGTATTCCGCATCTTGTCTGAAAAAAGAACATTGCCCTGTCTATAGCAGTACAGACCTTTTCACAATTTTGATCAATTTGTTTTGGCTTTAAGCTTAAGATTTTATCCCTTTTCATATTATCTATCTTAAAATCTTCATATTTATACTCAGGATTATAGCAATAGAGCGATAATACATTTAAAAAGACATCAATATATGTACTTACAATTTCATTCTTATCTTCGTTATAGCAGTCAATATTAACAGAAGCATTATATTTACCTTTATCTAAAAGTTCTTTCATCCTACTTTTAATAACTTCAGGCACGACATCTATAGGATATCGCCTTTTTTTATTAATATTCTTAACAAGACGTTCATAGAAATTATCTGTACTTACAATTGCTACCCTTGCCATAATAAGATCAAATGTGCTCAAGCTCACGCCGCCTCTGTTAAGATTTTCATAGATATCAATCGCTCTTCCTCTCTGACTTTCTGATACAGTAATCTCATTAAGCGATATATTTCCTATACATGCATATAAATAACTTTTTAATCCTTCCTCCCAAGTATCTGCTAATTCAGTTACTAATTGCTCAAATGACAAATTATCATTTAACACATTATTTTTCATATCTTCAGTAATAAAGATTTCTTTTATAAATTTACTTTTATCAAAATCTGATATTTTGTTTGAAAATTCATCTATTATTTCATCCTTGATTTTAAATGCTATATTATGTATTATTGTTTTTAACCTTAACACTGATTTCCTTTTGTTGTTATCTAGTGGAATTAATAAAAAAAGAGGAATTAAATATCCATCTTTATTATGAGTATAACAATATTCATCCAAAGTAGTTGATAACTCTGTTTTAGGGTTAATTGGTGATTTATCATCTGCTAAAAATGTTTCAACTTCTATAAATGGCATGATATTGCTTGTTAAAAATTCTGGATCTTCTGAATCAGGATGTTGATATTTAAATACAAGTTCATGTACACCAAAAAGATCTTCTTCCTCTTTGCTCTTTTTCCATTTTGGTATTCTTAAGAAAAAGCGACGCTTTAAAGATGGAGATATTAATTCAGATACTTTATTACATGAATCATGAATAGCATTTGAAAACACATTTGTTAAAACAGTCATTCTCTGCTGTCCATCTAATAGAAATTTTACTCTATCTTGAAGTTTACTAATATCCACAGTCTTTCTACTACCAATGGCTTTAGATGAATACTCATTAGGCTTTGAATCTAGTAACAATATACTTCCTATAGGCATTCGTGCTAATACTGAGGCAACTATCTTTTTTTGTTGTTCTTCATCTGTCCAGACAAATTTTCTCTGAAAGTCTGGAAGTAAGATTTTATTTTCTTCGATATTCCATACGATTTCTTTAAAATCGATTCCTTTTTTATCCATGATTGTCTCCTTTGCAATACACAAAAATTTTTTTATTTTAGTATTTTTTCTATCATTTCAAGTAAAATTGCCACCTTTTCATTAACACTTAAATCTGTGAAATCATCTAATGTATCTTCAAAAATATTTCTCATTATACTTCCTGTGTTTTCTGATACACTTTCATAGTATCTTTCAATTTTATTACCATTACTGTCTATAAAAGAAAGTATTTTTTTATTTTTCATATTTTCTTTTACATCAGAAATTTTTTCAATCTCTTCTTTTACCTTTATAAGTTCTTTTTTATATTCCTCTAAAGAATTGTCATTCCAATTTTCTATATACACATTTGAAATTATCTTTACTACTTTCTCAACAATGCTTATATCATCATAAGTGTCTAATTCTTGAATGAAGTTCATAAGACCAGTTATCTTATTATCATACAAGCCTTCTTTAGACATATTGCTCTGTTTCTCATACCATTCTTTAAGTGTGTGGTACAAGTCCTGCTTCCCTTTTTTATCAAAAATTAAGATAGTCTCTTTGATTGTCTGTTTAATTACATAATTCATATGGCTCTCAAGCATTTTTTTAAATTCTTGTATAATTTTTAAAGTATCATCTAGATTCCTATCATCGCTACAGGCTTCTGGCAATTTTACAAAAAGAATTTCATATGGATTTGCATCTGCTTTTTGTAATAAAGGCTTTAGCATAAGCATTACATTAAACAGATTTTCATTAGAAAATAGCGAACATTTTTTCTTGAAATTTCTCGTAAACTGAGGCAATGCTCTAAACCATCTTTGCATACTTAGTATAATATTATTTAATCTTGATGAAGATAAATTGTAACTATCTTCAACATTAAATGTTTTTAATAATCCTTCGATATACTGTTCTCTCTCAATGCTTTCACTTGCAACAAGCAATTTATAGTCTTCAGGTTTTTTAACCATATTAATTACAATATCTGATGTCAATAATACTTCTTTTGTACCGAAATAAACTACGATATCATCAATTTTAGAACCAAGAACATAAGCCAAATATAAAGGTATTACACCTTTTCTCATACCATATGGACTACTTATCAATTTTTTTATGATTATATCTAATGATTCACACTTAACACTACACTCTTTCATAAAGTCTAAGAACTCTTTTAAAATGCTCTTCATGCCTGTATCAGGATTTTTATCTAAAATATTTGTTCTAATAAAAGTTGTTCTGTAAATCGTTGCCTCAGGATTCGTTCCTTTATAGAATGTTTCATTATTTTTTCCAGATAAAATATAATCAATTATTGCTTTTCTTGCTTTTTTAATTGGTGATGAAGTAATTTGATTTTTATTAATTAATTCATTATTAATTACTGGAGTTTTATTAAAATATTTTCTGCATATTTCACTAACTAATCTATTTATATCACTATGTAAATAAGCTACTGCTTTATCTCCATTAAAATAGTACGCTTCCGCCTCATTCTTCAAGCTATAAGCTTTTTCAATATAATCATTTATCTCATTGCTTATTTCCTCCTCAAAAATATCAATTTCTTTAATTAATACCTGATTATTTTCTATGAAATTCTTATCTTTTGTTAATTCCTTTAGTATTTCATAGTCTTGAATAAGATTTATTGACGTGTATACAATACCTGGTTTTATCACAATTATCCTCTGATCTTTATATAAATTAAGCTTTTCTATAATTTTCTGCTTATTAGGTTTTTCATCTCCAGCGCAGATAATGAGTAAAATCTTTCCATCACAAAACTTATTTTCATCGAAAAATGAATCTGACTTATCTATAGACATAAAAGTTTCATAATCAATAAATTCATATCTGAAATACCTTGTCATATAGAAATCCTGATTATATTGTTTAGGTATTTCAAAGTTCATACCTGAAGTATTTTCAAATACTGAACTGATATTATACTTTTCTCCTTTGACACTTCTTCGTTTTTTAATTTCATGTTTAAGATCAGCTCCAACTCTTGTCTTAAATGAATAACAATTAGTAGAACCTTTTTGATAGATAAGATCCTTTTTTACTAATTCATCAAGAATATTTTCCGTTTCATCAATTTGTGATGCTAGGTATAAAAAAAGTGCCCTCGCTGAAAGCTCATCTGGTTTATTTATAATATTTATAAGTGCTAAACACTTTAATATTTTCTTCTCATTTTCATCATCTGTTTTTGATATTGCATAATCTGACTTAAGCCATTCATCATGTACAAAAGTATTTGAGATATCTTTCTGAAATTCATTTTTGAAATAGTCATATACTACATCTGCATTTACAGTCCAACTATTAGATATAGAAATATTATGTTTTCTTACATACCTTGCCATACTATTAGTTTCATCTTTTGAAATAAATGTAAACAACGTTCTTTCGTTTTGTGCTACTTTTTCACTTATATTAAGTAAAACATATGCACTTAACGGATTAAGAGGGAAACAGCCTTTCCATATTATTTTTTTGAAGTCTTTATATTCAAACATAGTACGAAAAACAGGTATATCATAATATTTTTTTGCATTTTCTTCAGTAAAATAACCACTTAGCTCTGGATATTCTGCAAATTTATTATCTTTCTTTATTATTGCATTCTGTATAAGTTCATAATTGTTTTTAGATGATGTAGTAAAATACCTTTCAACTATACGGCCTTCAATTCCTAAAAATGAATTAATGATATTCTGTCCTAAATAATTAGCATATTCTTTTATGCTTTTATGCGTAACTAGAGTTATAAATAACTGAGCATTTTTAGATGATTCCCCTGCAAGCTCACAAATATCCTGCAATAGTTTCATCTCATTTCCTACAGATTTTTTATCTCTGCTTTCAATAAATTTGCTGAATTCATCAAAAACAATGTATATTCCTCTATATTGATAATTTGCACATAGTTTTTCATTAATGCTCTTATATAGAGGCAATATGTCTGTGTTAATCATCGGATTAAATTTACTTCCTGATGTTAATTTAGGATATATGCTACAGAATACATCAAGTGCATTCTTATCATATCCATTTAAATCTGCAATAATTTCTGTATAGCTGATATTTTTTTCTTTTATTATCTCTACAAATTTATTAAATGTTTCTGCATAATTATTTTTCCAGTTTTCAACACTTTCTACTGCAGCTGAATAATACGTATCAGGCACTAAGTCAGTTAATCCTTCTCTCTTTAGCACATCATTTAAAGCAAGAAGAAAGGCTTGATTTAAATCAGAATATGAACTTGATATAATTATAGGAAGAAATCTCTTCTTTTCATTCCATATATTTTCCATCTGATTTGCTACAACAACATCAACATTTTTAACAGCCTCTATTACTTTCTTTATTGTCTTATTATTTTCATCTGTTCTTTCTAAAGAAAGCACAGCTAATAATACTAATAATAAATGAGATTTTCCTTTTCCATAAGGTCCTATAAGCACCGAAGCCTGTTCCTTATTTTTCAATACTGATTCCATATATTGATTTAAAATATTAACCGATGATTTAGTTGGTATATAACTTAATATCTTATCTGTCTTATTTAAATTTAAATATAAATTAACAGCTCTCTTAAAACCATCATTTACTTTAATTATTTCATTTAAACTATCCATTGCTACTTACCTCATTTGATGATTTTTATAATATTCATCTATAGCTTTCTCTGCAGTCATGTCAGTTTCTTTCATAACAACATCAAGTCCGGCAGTTCTAATAACTCTTATAAAATCCATATTTTCAAGTTTATCTAAATATTCGTTTATAGTAACTCTTGATAAATTATACATATTTCCTATACTTCTTTCCCCTTGCGAGATAGTGTCAATACTTATTGACTTATTATCTTTAAATATGTTAAGGAGTTCATATAATATAACCCATTCACTCAATTTTCTTATATCAGGCTGTCTGCGGACATAAATATCATTCTTTTTAAATATTAAGCCTAATTCCGATAATGGACATACATTTTTATCTTCTGGATCATAGTCCGCACCTTTTTCTTTACAGTACATATTAAGAAGCACATCTATATCATTCTTCACTGACAATTTTGAAAAGTTTGAATGCTTTACATATTTAATAATTTCACTTACAATAATATCTTTTATCTCTTCTCTATTAAATTCCTCTGCATCACAACGATTAAAAAACATATACCAAGTAGTTGCTTCTTCAATATTTCTTACTAAATTAGAATGAAGAATCCATAAAGTAAAATCGTTCTCAAAATATCTGTCATACTCTAAAATTGCATCTGCAAATGATGTTAAATATGCACCTTTACCAGGCTTTTCATGAATAAGTTTAAATGCCTTTAGCCAGTAACGAATAGACTTGACCATATTATTTCCAACGCCGAGTTCATCAGGTGCATTATCTTCTAAAAATATTCTCTCGTTATTGTCTACTGCCTGTAATCCTTTGTTTAACCAGCCATCACGTAATACAAATTTTTCATGTCCTTTTAAACGAAATGGTATTTTCTTTTCTGCCATATTTTATCCTCTCTTTATTGCTAATACTTTTCGCATATAGCACCCTGCATCATAGTATGATACACATTCAGTGCATCTTACACACTTTTCATTATTTATTTTATATGATGTTGTTCCATCCAAATTTTCCATAAGTAAAATAGCATCATGCTTACATACACTTTCACACGCTTTACAGCCAATACACATCTGATACTTTGTAAGCTGGCACTTAACTTTACCCTCTGCAGCTACTAGATTCTTAGATTTTGCTATAGTTTTCTTTTTAATTGTGATTTTTAAATGGTTTGTACCAATTCTACCCTGAAGAATCAAAACAACACTACCTTTTTTATCTAATATATAAACTTCACCAAGTCTTTTATTTCCTAAATCTTTATTAATATATCCAAAAGGCTTAAACAATTCATACAATTCTTCTGATATAGGTCTCTGTAGATCATAATTAAATGCATTTTCATCAGTAGCACATGGTTTAAATGAAACAATAGACTTTTCTGCCATCTCTAGTCCATTCCCACCCTGCCTTTTTTTCCAGTTACCACTATCAACATACTCTTCTGCATCTAGCTTTCCTATTTGCTTTGCAAATTGGACTAAAAAATTTCTCCATTTTACAAATTGATCATGCATATAAAACTTAGATAAAAATTCAGATCTAGATCCATTGTTAGGACAACACCAGCATCCCACTCTCGTATATCCTAATTTATATGCATAATTAAAATCTAAATGATTTGTTAAAATATATAGCCATACATCAAAATCAATCCAGTTAATTATAGGAGAAACAACTATCTGTTTTGTGATTTTAGGGCTATTACTCTCTCTATCATATTTGCTTCTAGATGGTGATTCACTTTTTCTTATTCCATAGAAAGTAATTATCTTAGTTTTATTTCTAAATGCTGAAGATATAGTTCTCTGAATTGCTCCTGTTTTAAACACAGTGCAGCACCAACGCATTACTCTGCTTGGAGGGCCAACAATGTCACATAACTGTTCAAAAATTTTTTCTCTATTTTTAGCTGTAAGTATTTGAATTCCTTTTGTTTCTTCATTAGTTCTAAAACGCTTTTTATATTCATAAGTTGTAGGAAATTCCAATGTTGTATCGCCAAAAATATGTAATATTTTACTTGTTCCAAAAGCTTTCGTTACAATGTGGGATGTAACCGTTGAATCTTTACCTCCACTAAATGATACAAACATATCTTCTAAATTATATTTATTTCTGTAACTCTGTACATATTTTACTGCTTCATCATTTATTTCATTGTATCTGTTTCTGTTTGACTCAATAAATTTATCAATATTTTTATTAAAATACTCATAATTAATTTTCTTTACGAAAATATCATATTTTGCTTTCAGCTCTTTAATTTTATCTAAAGACATCTTATTTATTTTACTTATTGAAATCTTAATCTTTTTTCCATCAATTATATATGTATTGCTATTAACACTACACCAGACCGATGATTGTCCAAAACATAACGGATCTTCTTCTTTTAAAAGAATTGCAAGTAATACCCTCTCTTCTGGGAACACAGGCCTTATATCTGTTGAAAAATAAGTACCCTCTTCACCACAACATGTACACTGCTTATCAAAAATAGGTACATTACAACTATTGCACCAATATATTGTAGTCGATACTACCGTTTTGTGCTGACAGGTTGCTTTAGTACATCTTTCAGTTTTCATTGGTACATTACATACCGGACAAATTAATTCTATCATTTTATTTCCTCATTAAAATGCAAACTCATATAAATCTACAAATTTGTTATTTTTTATTTTTAAAATATTACAGTAAACTACATATATTGATATTTAGTCAAATTATACTATTATTTTATAACATATTCATCTCTTTTTACAGTAAAAAAATGGAGATAAGTAGTAACTTTTCTACAAAAACTTATAAAACTTCTGAAAGTTAAAACTTATCTCCATTATTAGGTATTCCTTTAAAATATTATTTTTATTATGTATTCTTTTCCATCTCCACTACTTCCCCAAAAATCTTTAAGTATTTTCTTATATTTACCTGAAACTTTTAAGCCATCGCTTCTATTTTTCATACTTACCAAAGTGACATTTACACTATCATTATTTTCACCTTCTATAGTTACATTAATATCTTCATTCTGCTTGGTTTTTAATAATTCTAAAGCATCTGGTGCTCCATTAATTGGTTTAAAATGCTTTAACCATAATACACTATCACAATGTTTTACTTTATACTCATATATCTTATTGAATTGAATTATTATAGATTCTTCTTTTTTATTTATATTAGACTCTGGATGTGCTGTTCTTTTATATGAATCTTTAATTTTATCTACTGGTAAAGCAATCTGTCCTTCTACCATATCACCAACAAATGTTCCGCTTCCATTATATATTTTATATGCAGTATAAGCTGCAATTAATGCATCTAGGAAATCATCCTTATACTTCTTATTTATATTTTGAAGATAATCTCTAACTCCAGTAAAGCCCCGCCCCTCAATAATATTTATTCTTTCATTTATTCCTTTTTCAGTGTTTTTATTGGATAGAAGTTTTCCTTCAAGAACTGTAAAACAAGCATGAGGAAATACTTCAATCATTCCTCTATCTTTCTTTTCATTTAAATTACTTTCATTTAGTAATTCAAGTCCTTTTTCTTTTAAAATATTGTATACTTTGAATCCTGTTTCCATCCAAGATAAATAGTTTTTACTTCTTACTATTTCCATAGATGATGGAGTAGAAAATGGATTTATACCTCTTCTTGATAACTCATATTCTGAAACTTTTTTATTATAATGTCCATTAATTTTTCTACTTAGCTTATTTCTATATACTTCATCATTCATTAAACCTTGATTTAGATTATATGGTGCATCTACTCCTATTAAAGTTATAGGAGTAGCTTTTATATATTCTTTTAATTCATTTAAGTTCATATTTTTCAATAAATTTACATTGAAATTCTCATCTATTTCTGCAATTGACAGAGTTCTTAAATGTACATCTATACCACAAAATTTCATTTTCTCTCCTTAAAATTTACATTTTTATTAATAGCTTAAGATAGTAAAAGGTTTGGATTATATTCTATTATATAGAATACACAAGTACAAAGAACATATATAAATTTATCATTTTTTAGATGAAATAACTGTCTTTCTAATATAAAATTTGAATCTATTAGCTCAATTAAATTAGCATTAACTACTATATCTTTCCACTTAATAGACTTGCCAGTAGCCAAAAATATAGCTTTAGTTAGATTTTGCAAAATAATTATATTACATAGATCTTTACTTACAGCAAATTTGCGATAATCATTACCCATACTTTCCTGTTGTACACAAAATTTATATTTTTTATCTTGAAGCTCTTTCAATTTAACTTTTCTACTAAAATACTCATCATCTGGTATAGAACTTAAATGATAAAATGCTTCAATCATTGGGTAATTTAAATATAGTTTTCCCATATCCTCTAATCCATCAATACCATCTCTAAACATTTCTTGATAAAGTGTATATATATTGGTACAGTATGATACTATTTTATACTTAGCATCTATTTGATAAATATTAAATAGTTTCTCCATTACTTTTACATCTGTTTTAGCACCCTCTACCAAAACTAAAATATTCTTTTTTACTACCTTACTCATCAAATTCACCATTTATATAAAGCTTTTCTAAATTATGTCCTTCACGCAATTCTCTATTGGTAGCATTAGCCAATGATGTTAACTTATCTGTCGTTAATATAAAATAACAATCTGGACGCATAATCCTATTTGTCAAGAGATTAGTGTTATGAGAAGTTAAAATAGTTTGAAACTCCTTATGTTTTTCTAATAGCTGTACTATCATTTCTGAAAGTTCAAAATGATAATATGCATCAAATTCATCAATAAACAAAAATGATATATCTTTAGCCGTTGTGAGCCAATAATAAAGTGCATACAAAGCCTTAGTTCCATTAGAAGCAACTTTAAAAAACGGAATAGGAATTTTTTTATTAAAGTATAAACGCTGTTTTCCATCAGGATCTTTTATAGCTACTAAATCTTCATTAACTCCTGCTGTATGAAGCAAATCCTGAAAAGTTTTTAAATAATCTTTTTCAAATATAAAGTTTATATAATCTTCACTTTCCTTTTTATAACCTATATATCTGTTTTCATCAAGACTTCGGAACCATAACATGTTATTTACAAAACGCATCAATTGCTTAAGAGGTGCAGCCGTACTAGATAAAGTATTATTAACTACATATTTTAAAATTGAGATATTCTCATTTTGGAATTCAAAGTTCAAGGAAGGAGCTAATTTTTTAAGTCCTTCCAAATCTCCCGATTTTTTTGTATAATCATAAGTCATTATAACTTCATTATTTATTGAAATCTTTTCAAATGTTAGCTCTCTTACATCATTTTTTCGATACAAATAATCTATTTCTCCAGCTTCTAATTTGAATACATAATGAAACTCAGCAAAACCTGAATCTAAGTCTGCATTTAAATAGTAATCATATAAATCCGGTGTAACATTTTTATCAGCCAAGTGTGTTGTAATATCGAATAGTGCTAGGCCCAAATTTGATTTTCCAACTGAATTTTTTCCATAAATTATTATTTTATTCAGTAAACCTTTACTGGCACACTGTTCATTAAATTTATAATCTCGTACATCTGAAAAGTCCAGCTGTATATTTTCTTTAAAGTTTTTAAAACCTCTTACTTCAAATTTTTTCAGCATAATATCACCCCCAAATTAAATTATACATTATTCTAGACTGAAATCAACGAAATTATTCAAATTGTCGTAAAAAAATTACGGTAAATTAAGTTTATCTCTCTTTAGGTACAACATTCAGTGTAACCTTTAAGCAGTTTTTATACTAATTTCCTTACCCTTAAATACGATTGCAATTTCTTGTTTTATTATATCCTACAATTTAACTTCTTTAAACAAAATATGTTAAGACCATTTCAAAATTGATTTATGAAACCCATCTATGCTAAACTTGTCTAGAAGAAAGGTGTGACTAAAATGAAGAAAACATTAAAAGTAGTTGGAGCTGTTATAGAAAATAAAAATAATGAAATACTATGTGCCCTTCGCTCTCCAAAAATGTCCCTACCAAATAAGTGGGAATTTCCAGGTGGAAAAGTTGAAAAAGGTGAAACTCTAAAACAAGCTATAGAAAGAGAAATAAAAGAGGAGTTAAAATGTACTGTAGAATACTTGGATGTATTTAATGACAATGCTCATGAATATGATACTTTTATAGTAAATTTGATTACTGTAAAGTGCAAATTAGTATCAGATACTCCTACAGCCAATGAACATTCTAAACTGATATGGCTAAAAAGAGAAAATCTCTCTTCTTTAAAATGGGCTCCAGCAGATATTCCTGCAGCTAAAAAGTTAATATCAGAAAGGGTATAGTAAAAAACACTATACCTTTTTTATAAACTCCGTATATAAATTTACTGAAATTTCATTTTGCAACTTTATTTTTACTGTTATAGGCTTTTCTCCTTCATATTCAACAACATTGCCCTTACCAATATAAATATAGGATTGTACAATACCATCTATTTGTTTATATTTCCTCACAAAAATATGTAAATTAACCTTTCTATCTTTGTTAAATATGATGTTTTTTCCCCTTTCAGAACTTTGAGCTGTATTATTAGGAGTTTGCCATTGAAAATACTGCCTGTCTAAAAACTTATCCTTATAATTTATCCTTTCATCTATATTTTCTTCTTTATGCAGATCCACAAATAAAAAATATTCTTTTCCATTAGTAACAAGTCCCTGTCCCCTAAAAGAAGTATGTATCTTGGTATAATTAGATAAAAGTGCTGCATCTATCATCTGGTATTGTTCATATAGCTTAAAAAATGGAACTCCATAATATTTATTGCCAAATTCCTTTCTATACCTTACAATGCCATAGTTTATAACATCTTCAATGTATATGATGTATTTTTTATTCTGCACTATTTTTTTGAAATTCCAGGTGGCACTTAAAACTCCATCCTTTAATTCAAAGCATTTTACATTATTTTTGAGTTCAGATGAATCATAATAACTTCCATTCAAACAATTCAAGCTGTGAATCACACTTTCGTAATCCACATTATCAATATACTTCAATATTTCACTTTTAGCATTTTCTACATCTATTTCATCACTATTTAACAGATATTTTAATATGCTGAATTCATATATTCTTTTTATTGGGAGACTTTTTGAAAGCCATTTAAGTATCTTTAAAAATTCTTCCTGTTCTAATAATTTTTTAAGTTCATCATCCTTTTCCATTTTAGCTACAAAACCTATATAAGTTTTTTCTTTACTTAGAAACTTTAATGGATCTGGCGAACCATCATATTTTATGTAATCCATCAATAGATAAGGTATCTTCCCACCATTCATCTTTTTAAATTCAAAGTACTCTTCCCTCAAATATTTCATTGAATTGAAATTTTCTTCATTTAACTGCTCTAGTATTCTTTCCTGAGATATTCTGTCCATTTGAATATTCGTACAGCCTGGAATGCTGGTAAACTGAGTTGCAACTGCCACTTTTAAGCTGTCTTTATCATAATACCTTGAACCATTTAATGCTATTGCAATTAGAAATGCCCTATTGTGATTTCCTATAAAGTCCAGTACCGTTAAGAATTCCTTATTTTCATATTTTCTAAGACCTCTTCCAAGCTGCTGTATAAATATTATAGGAGAGTTTGTTGGTCTAAGCATCAAAATCAAATTGACCGACGGTATATCCACACCTTCATTGAAAATATCTACTGTAAATATAACCTCTAGATCATCCTGATCTGACTCTAATTTTTTAATATAGTGGTCCCTTTCTTCTGTAGAATTTTCTCCTGTTAGGCATACACTTTTTATTCCTCTTTTATTAAACTCATCTGTCATAAACTCCGCATGATCAATTCCTACACAGAAACCAATGCACTTGCATTTTTCTCCGTCATATCCATAAAAATTCATCTTTTCAATTATAAAATCAACTCTTTCGTTAATCTTCAGTCTTTTGGATACTTCTGCTATATGATTAATTTTTACATCACTTAAGTCTACACCTTCAATATCAGTTATCCCAAAATAATGAAAAGGTATCACAAGATTTAATTCTAAGGCTTCACGAAGCCTTACTTCTAAAGCTATATTATCATCAAAAATATCAAATATGTTTTCACTGCCGCATCTCTCTGGAGTTGCCGTCATTCCTAATAGAAATTTAGGTTTAAAATATCCTATCACCTTTTGATAAGATGGACTTGCCGCATGATGAGCTTCATCTATAACTATATATTCAAACTCTTCTCTCTTAAATTGCTGAAAACTTGTACTCATAGATTGTATAGTAGAAAATAAATAATCAGCAGAGAAATCTTTACTGCTGCCAGCTAGGATACCTGTTGTTTTCCTCTTGTTTTTTACCAGTCTCTTAAAGGTTTTTTCTGCATTTTTTAAGATTTCTTCTCTATGTACCAGAAATAACATTTTTTGAGGATTACAATTTATAACATCAAATGCCGACATATAGGTTTTTCCTGTACCTGTAGCAGCAATGACTAAAGCTTTATTTTCCCCTGAATATCTTAACCTATCCAAATTCGCCATAGCCCTTTTCTGCATATCATTTGGTTTTATAAGTTCATAATCTGTAAAATCTATAGTTTTACTTTTTTCTACCTTTTTAAGTTCATTTATAAAGCTTTTATAACTATCTAGAAATTTTTCATTGACAATAGAAGTATCTTCCCACAATTTCAAATATTCTTCCAATACATATCTTGCAAAGCTGTCATCCTTTTTAGAAATCACTCTCACATTCCATTCAATATTACTCTTTAAAGCACGTTGAGTTATATTAGAAGAGCCAATGATTATTTTATATTCATCTTTATTTTCAAAAATATAGGCCTTTGTATGAAACCCTATTTCCTTAGTAGCCACAAATATCTTTAAATCAATATTACTAAATTTATTAATTTTTTCCAAAGCTTTAGGTTCTGTAAAGTTAAGATATGTAGAAGTTAATATTTTCCCATGAATTCCTTTTTCCTCAAGTTCTTTAAAGCTGTCGAGTAAAAGCTGAAGCCCACTAAAGTTAATAAATGCAACACTAAAATAAAATTTTTCACATTCACTTAAACTTCTTTTTAACTCATTTAAGAGATTACCTTCTTGTGAATTAATTATCAGTTTATTGCTTATTAAAAACTCTTTATTTTCTACTTCTTTAGGTTCAATACAAGATGTTTCTATTTGCTTTTCATGTACAGTATTTAATTCATCATCTAGTAACCCCATAACAATATCTCCCTTAGATTAAGTATTCTATTAGTATCACACAACAGCTTTTAATCTATTTTTTACTCCTATCAAATCTTCAAAATCATTACTTTTTTCCCTGAGGAGCAAGAATACTCTTTATAGTTTGGGACTCCTCTTAATTCGTGTTTTACCAAAATTTAGATTGTGTTCATTGGCTTTGCTGTTCATATTGCGCTAACCATTTGCTGAATACATCCATACCTTTGTGAATAAAAATTAAATTAACCACCATAATTATAAAGGATAAAATAGAGTACAAAACAACAGTATCTAACGGAAACAATTTCACTATATGCTTAATAATATAAATACATATAGGCAAACAAATAACGCTCGTAATAATAGCAGGGACATATTTTCTTACTATCAATGCTTGAAAACAATGTATTACTAAATGCAAAGTAAATGCAATAAACAATCCTACCCATAGGATATACCAATTCGTCACATAAGAAACAACTGTAATTATACTAATCAAAATAAATTCTTCTGCTACGCCAAATGCAAAAGATGCTGTTGTAATATTGTCAAAATGACACAATAACCTTTTTGATAATGTATGAAATCTTTCATATAAATAGCGTCTATTCTTACTTACCCACGATTGCATAAAAATTATTTCTTCAAAATCGTGAAAAATAAAAAGTATAGGAAACAGCCATACCATTACTTTTATATCATTCATCCTCATACCCTCTAAAAGCCTATTATATAAGTGATTTTCATGTGCTATTACAAATATGAATTACATTATAGTTCACTTACATGCTAATTATAACATTAACTTCAATATATTGTTATAATCAAACAAATACTCACATAAAAAGAACTATAAACAGATTTATTGCAAATCCACTTATAGTTCTTCTATGAATAAAGCACATAATAATCTAAGTTACACCATTATAAATAACAATATCATCCTATTATGATGTTTCCACCATAATAAAACAGTTCACTACCTATAATGATATATTCATTTCTCTGAAATACTTTACCTGCTTCCTAAAGAGTTTTAAAATTTTGTATGATAAGTAGTTTTATGATATAATTACCTATTGTCGTTAAACAATTACTAAATAAAAAATGTAAAGTGAGACTATTAAAATGAGAAATGAAAAATTAGAAAGAACAATAATCAAAATAGATAATGAAATTGCTGCTATGAACATAGCTAAAAAGTACTTATCAAATATAGAAGAAATAAATGAAGTAAAAGCGACTTTAAATAACAAAAGACAATTATTAGCCAATGAAATATATACCGAGGATCATAAATCCTATTCAGAATGCCGCGAAGTCATAGAAGGAATGTTAGATAGAGAATTAGAAAAAGAAGAACAAGTTGAATTGCTTGAAACGATAAAAGACAAATTTGGAAGAAAATCGCCAAATGTAAGTAAAGTAAGTAATGGACTTAATGCTTGGTTGAAAGAACTTAATGTTGAATACAGTTGGATTAATAATGAAGAAACTGGTTGGGATAAATTGATTATAACTGGATTTGGATTATATAAGCAGAACTAAATTTAAGCATCTATGCGAGTGTGTGAGATTTTTTCTGTAAATTAGCTTTCTATGATATTTTAGAAAGACAGCTATGTAAAAAATTATTTCTGTCTTAATTTCAAATATATAATTTAAAAATGAGTATGTCAATAACGCCTAAGAAAAAAGGCGTTATTTTTATAAAAATTTTATTCGGGAAGTCTGCCATCATACATTATGGATAGTTCACCATAAACCTTACCCCAGTTTCTGAGGACTGACGTCCATTTCTTAGTTGCCTCAAATGTTGCAAGATAAAGTGCCTTGAGAAGTGCAGTATCACTTGGAAATACGCTTCTTTGACTGTTCAATCTGCGGTATGTGCTATTAAGACTTTCTATGGCATTTGTTGTATATATTACTTTTCTGACTTCTGGTGAAAATTTGAATATAGGGGTTATAGCATCCCAATTTTTCAGCCAGCTTCTCATAGATCCTGGGTATTTATCATTCCACTTCTCAGTTACAACTTCCAGATTTTTATGGGCAGTTTCCTCAGATGGAGCCTGATATATACTCTTAAGATCCTTTGCAAAATCTTTCTTGTGTTTATAAGATACATATTTAAGTGTATTTCTTATCTGATGTACGATGCATCTTTGGTATTCTGTGTCTGGAAAGGACGCATTTATAGATTCTTTTATGCCAGAAAGACCATCTGCACAAAGTATGAGGATATCTTTAACTCCTCTGTTCTTAAGCTCATTTAGAACACCAAGCCAGTATTTGCTGCTCTCGTTCTCACCTATACTTATGGAAAGCACATCTTTTATTCCGGCATCATTTATACCCATGATTATATAAGCAGCAAGCTTTTTTACTATACCGTTATCTCTAACAGAAAAATGTACTGCATCTATGAAAACAATTGGATAAACTGTAGACAATGGACGCTGCTGCCACTGTTCAATCTCTGGTAATATGCGGTCCGTAATGTTAGATATCATACTTTCGCTTGCTTCAAAACCATATATATCTTCAATAATTTCAGATATTTGTCTTGTAGTCATGCCTTTTGCATACATTGATATTACTTTGTCTTCTATGCTTGATATGTCCTTCTGGCGCTTTGCTACAGCCTGCGGCTGAAATGTACTGTTCCTATCTTGAGGTACATCAATCTCCACTTCACCATATTTACTGCGTACTTTCTTGCTTTTCTTACCATTCCTGTAGTTAGCTTCATCAGAACGTCCATACTTTTCATATCCAAGATGATTGTCCATCTCACCTTCCAGCATCTCCTGAAGAGTTCCTCCCAGTAGATCTTTCAGTGCATCTTGAATATCCTCTGCAGATTTGATATCATACTCACTTAAAAGAGAAGTTATAATATTTCTCTTTCCATCTGTCATTGGTTTTACCTTATAAACATCTTTTTTTCTTGCCATAAAAAAAGCCTCCTATAATTTTTATTTTATCATAGAAAGCTTTATGTTTTTATTTAATTTACAGACTTTTTATCACAGGCTCATCTATGCTAAACTTCTCCAGAAAAGGTATAGTAAAAAGCACTATGCCTTTTCCTATATTTACAAACTAAGCTGCAACTGCTACTATGCCTCGGAAATCATTACTTCCTTCCCCTTAAACACAATGGCAAGCTTTATTATATGTTTTACGTTGCAATTTATAAGTTCCTGTTCATATTTCATCCTATCTATTTGCTTTAATGCTTCCACTTTTCCTTGTTCCATTGTTTCCTTTGACAATACATTTATTTTCTTAAATTCAATAATAATTCCTGGTTTTGAGATATCCTTTGGAATTATCATTACATCATATCTCCCAAAGCCACTTTCTTTATTTGACTTCACTTCATGGGTATTTGAAATGGATACAAGCATTCCAAGTACAAAGGCATGGTACACTTTTTCCGGTTCTTTTCCTGATACATCAAAATAACTTAAGTTATTTATTACAAATTCCTGAAAAGCATAGCCAAAGTTTTCTATATCACCCGTGACTAAATTACTTAACATTTCTTCATACTTTTGATTGGTCATAGATTCTTGAAACCATTTTACTATTAAATTTTCATAAAATATATAAACTTCTTCATTTGGAATTTGGAGTTCACAGTTTAATCTTCCCCTTATTAGCTCTGTTTTTACAGCCTTCAAATATCCACTCAAAAGTAAAAAGCTCCAGATATTTTGGTTGGAATCTTCAACTTCTGACATAACTATAGTATCATCAATTACCTTATTTATAGATTTCCCGTCGAGAAGATACTCTAAATCTAGTTTTACTTCTTTATCTCCTTTTAATAAAAGCCTTTTTATAAGATCATTACTGCTGCTGTTAATCCAGTAAGGCATAAATCCTTCTTCATTGTTATCAATATAATTTAAAACTGACCATGGATTATATATTACTTTTCCACCAAAAATATATCCATTATACCAACTTTTTATTTCTTCTGAGCTGTCTTTTAAATTATAATATTTTATAAGTTCTTTCATTTCCTCTTCTGTAAATCCAAATTTGTCACTAAATTTGAAACTCAATATAGAATATACTTTTAAGTTATTTAACCCAGAAAAAATACTTTCCTTTGCCACTCTAAGGATACCTGTTATTAAAGATTTTTCAACGTATGGATTATCTTTTAAGGCTGCTGTTAGTAGATTACTTATTAGGACTATCATTTCATTGTAGTATCCTCTAAGATATCCTTCTTGTATTGGCACATCATATTCATCTATAAATAGCATTACTTTTCTTCCATAATGCTTATTCATGTACCCCATAAGAGAGCTTATCGCATCTGATACACTTCCTATAGAAGCTTTTCTTGAAATTATTTGCTTAAAATCATTTTTATCAAATTCAGTTAACTTATCACTATCCAGTAAATATTCATGCTCTTTATATAAATTTGATAATAATACTTTTATTCCATCTTCAAAATTTTCAAAAGATATATGCTTTTGATTTTTAAAAGTAATGAAAATAACAGGATATTCTCCCTGAAGCTTCATTATTTCCTTTTCCTTTTCTATTTTTAAGCCTTTAAATAAATTCTTAGTCTCTTCCTTAGTCCTTATATCAAAAAAGTATTTAAGCATACTTAAATTCAATGTCTTTCCAAACCTTCTAGGTCTTGGTGTCAATATTATTTTCGCACCATCTTCTATAAATTCTTTTATCAATAAACTTTTGTCTACAAAATAATTATCGCCTTCTATTAACTCTTTAAAATCTGATGTTCCTACTTGTATTTTTTTCATTAATGCACCTTCCTTCTTTACAAAGATGTTTTAAAACATAAAAAACAATTTCTTACTTTATTATATCCTACAACTCTGCCTGTTTAAACAAATATTCACATAAAAAGAACTATAAATAGAGCACATAATAATCTAAGTTACACATTACTGCATGATTAATAAATGTAGAATAAAACTCCCTCCTATGCCCAAACTAATAACAATAAAAATAGTGAAAGGAATAAAGTAGATGTTCTTAATAGTAAAAAATTTAAAGAAAAGCTATAAAACAACTGATATAACTACCACTGTTTTAAATGGTATAGGAATGAATTTAGACAAAGGTGAAGTTGGAGTTATACTTGGTCCTTCTGGTTCCGGCAAGTCAACTCTCCTTAATATTATAGGTGGAATTGATAAATGCGACTTTGGTACTGTTTTAGTAGATAACCTTGAAATTACTAAACTAAATGATACTGAACTTACGGACTATAGAAGAAAAAATATAGGTTTTATATTTCAATTTTACAACTTAATACCTAACTTAACTGCTGGGGAAAATATTGAGGTTGTTTCAAACATAAGTAGTTCTCCTCTTAATACTGATGAGGTTTTAAAAGCTGTAGGTATGCTTGATAAAAAATATAGATTTCCAAGGGAATTAAGCGGTGGTGAGCAGCAAAGAGTCTCCATTGCAAGAGCAATAGTTAAAAATCCAAAGCTTTTACTATGCGATGAACCAACTGGTGCACTTGATTTTTCAACCTCCAGGGAGATATTAAAACTTCTTCAGAGAATTAACAAGGACTTTGGTTCAACTATACTTATGATAACACATAATAATGCAATTAGTTCTATGGCAAATAGGGTCTATAGGTTAAGAAGTGGAGAAATTGTAGATAGTGAAGTCAATAAAGAAATTATTCCTGCAGAAAGGATTGAGTGGTAATGATTATAAATAAAAAAATTAAAAGAACCATGCTAGAAAGTAAATCTCAATACCTTGGTTCCTTGCTGCTTATTATTTTTAGTTGTCTTCTTTTTACGATGTTTAATTTGGTTTCTATAAATTTATCAAAATTATTATCTTCTTTTGAAAAAGACTATAAGCAAGAAGATGCAACCTTTATGACAAGTAAAAAATTAAATAATCCAGAGTCCTTAGAATCAAAATTTAATATGAGTTTGGAGGAAACAAAATCCTTTGATTATTCTATATCAGAAAATAAAACTTTAAGAATCTTTAGGGAAAATACAAAGGTTAACATACCTGCAATAATTGAAGGTAAAAATTTAAGCAATGGCGGTATCCTTATTGACCCTTCTTATGCAAAAGCTAATAAATTAAATATTGGTGACAGTATAAAACTATATAATCAGAATTTTACCATTTCCGGTTTTATGTCTATGCCAAATTATATATATCCACTAAAATCAGAATCAGATATTATAAATGATCCAAATAGCTTTGGTGTTGCAGTAATTGATAAATATGATTTTAATAATATAAACAGAGGAAATAGCTTTTATGCTGTGAGATTTAATGGCGATAGAAGCAATTTAGGTGAAAAAATATCTGAACTCAAGGGTTATTTAGGAAGCAAAAATATTATTATTTTAAGCTGGATGAATGTAACTGATAATCCAAGAGTGACTTATATGACTGCAAAGCTTTCTGGAATTGATAAGATGAGCTCCTCTATGCCCATGAGTATCCTAATCCTTACTTGTATTCTAACTGGTATAGTAATGCTGAGAATATTAAAAAGAGAAGCTGCTGTTATAGGAACTCTTTATGCACTAGGTTATAGAAAAAGAGAAATTATGAAACATTATCTAATGTATCCCTTAGCTGTTTCATTATTAGGCGGTATTCTTGGAACCATGCTTGGGATAATAACCTTAAAACCTATGATTTCCTATTATGTGTCCTACTTTAATATACCTGTAAGTTCTTTAAGCTTTAATATAAATTATTTGATAATGAGCATTCTGCTTCCTATAGTCTTTTTGATTGTCTGCAGCTACTTTGTTGTAAATAAATCACTTAAAGCTTCACCTGTTGAACTTATGAGAGGTGGAAGAGAAAATAATAAGGTTGGCTTTATAGAAAAAAATATGAAACTTGATAAATTAAATTTTAATACTAAGTTTCAAATAAGAGAATTACTTAGAAGCATACCTAGAAGTGTATTTCTTATGCTTGGAGTTATTATGGCAACTATGCTGCTTTTAATGGGTTTTTCAGCAAAAAGTTCTTTGGATTATCTTATGAAGGATTCTTTTAGTGAAGCCTTTAAATACAACTATCAGTATGTGTTTAATTCTGTCCAAAATGGCAAACCAGAAAAAGGTGAAGCTTTCTCTGAGATACCCTTTGCACTTAAATCAGATTCCGATTTAACTTTTACAGTGTATGGGGTAAGTCCTGATTCTAAATATATTTCCTTTAAAAACAAAGCAGGAAATGTGCTTAAATCAGATAAAATTATTATAACAAGACCTCTAGCTGATAAGCTTAATATAAATCCAAAGGATACCATTAAGGCTGTTAATAGACTTGATTCAAAAGAATACAGTATAGCTGTTGATGATATTGCTGAAACCTATGTTGGCAGCTATATTTATATGCCTCTTAATAAGCTTAATGCCATGCTTAAGCTTCCTCCTGGCAGTTATACTGGGCTTTGGAGTACAGAAAGATTGTCCATTCCAGAAAACAAACTGCTGGCTTTTGTAACAGTTGATGATATGAGAAATGCCTTTAACACAATGACAAAGCCACTTCAGGCTGTTGTAGGTGGTATTGCTTTTATGTCCTTTATAATTGGACTTATAGTAATATATGTTGTTACTGCTCTTACAATAGAAGAAAACAAAGAAAATATATCTCTTATGAAGGTTCTAGGCTACAGAAATAAGGAGATTTATTCTCTAATTTTAAACAGCTCCTCTTTTATAGTTATACTTGGCTATATTCTTGGAGTACCACTACTTCTTGCCTCCATGCGTGCTCTATTTAAGTCAATAACCAAAGATATGAATGTATCCTTTCCAGTAACTATAAATTACATTTATGTTATAGTTGGTTTCATTATTATATACTTGACCTATGAGCTTTCAAAGCTATTAAGCAGGAAAAAAATAAATAAAATTTCTATGTCCGAAGCTCTAAAATCCCGAATAGAATAAGCAAAGCCTCTTAATATCAAAAATAACTTCTTATAGGCAAATCTCTTATTCTACCTATAAGAAGTTTTGCTAGTTAATATATTTTATATTTCCAATCAATGTATATCCGTAAATGCCACCTGTTCTAACTGCCCCATCCTGAATAAGGTCTGAGGATCACCGTCAACAAGGAAGGCTTTTTTTATTTCTCTTTCTTTAGTCATAATCTGGCTGCTGCAGTTGTCTGCAGTTCTAAGTCTGCAGCTGTATACTATAGGAAAGTATTCCCTTACAAATTTTCCTTCTGCATGAGCTGTCAAAGCTATTATCTGAAAACCTAACTGCTCTGCAATAAAAAACACTGGACTTAACACATGGTCACTGGAAGCCTTTCCAAAAGGGTTGTCCACTATAACAGTTCTATAATGCTTATGGTTTGATACAATTTGTGTTCTCTTTTCAGCCAGATAATTTAGTATTCCAAGGAATAAAGTCATATTTTTACTCCATTTTTCTCCACCAGACCAGGAATTTGATACCTCCCATGAAAAAGGCATACTTTTAACCTTTTGATCATTGGTTACTTTACGACATTTTACTTTAATGGTGTTTTGCTTCATCACAATTTGTAACAACTGCTTTGATTGCAGCCATTTTTCTATGGATTTCCTAACTTGACTCTCCAGTTCAACACCATTTTCATCTTTAAACTGATCCTCTTCCAACTGCTTTAACATCCAGTCAATGTGCTTTGCCAGTTCTTCCTTTCCCTCTTTTTCATTCCATTCAGGTACAGTAAATAGAAATACTTCCTTCCAATCCTCATCAATTTTTATTCTTGTCTTTTTAGGAATTTGTTTAAGTTCCTGCACCATAGTTACCAAATAAGAATGTAGATGATTTATAAATTGCTGAACTTCTTTATCATGTTCACGAATATCATTTTCTGCAATTTCTATAGTACGCATAATTCTCTCATTCATCTTGTTTCGCCAATCAGTAATATCCTCATAGGATTTTTTATACTGAACTCCTGTAACCGCCATATCTTTTAGCTTTACATCTACAATTTCACCTTCACAAAAATTTATAAACTCTCTCTTTTTATCTTCTGTATCTAACTTTCTATCCTTTAAGAGCTTTTCAGTTTCTTCTATATTTTTAATTATTTCATCTACAATCCCTGTTCTCTTATACGGAAACTCATTTTTTATATTCTCCGTTAATACAGCTTCTTCTATCTCTTCTGGCAAATAAGAATATTTGAAATTATAATTTTCCAATTTAGAAATACTATTATTTATGTCTCTTCCTTCTTTTTCTATAACTTCTTGCTGTTCAAGGAAATACTTTTTCTTTTTAACTATATCTTCTAATTCCTCTTTTAATATAAATTCTACCTGTTCTAAAACTATAGAAAAAGATATTATTTTTTCATATTTATTATAAAAACGATTCTCTTCCATTTCATAAACAGCTTTTTCCTTATCATATGACGTTTTGGCTTCATCATAGTCTTTTTTTAGATTTTTCAAAGGCTTCTTTAATCTTTGCAATTCTTCTATAAGCCTTTCAATCTCATCATCACCATAAATGGGAAATCCCATTTCTTCATCCAGCTGAAAATCCGTCTGCTTCCTTAAGTTATCCATCTCCTTTTCTAAAGTTTCCTTTATTTCCAAAGCATTTTTCACGTTTTCCTCTAAAGCTTCCCTGCCCTTTTGTTTCTTTTCTAGAACATCCTTTAAGCTTTTTCTCTGCTGCACCAGTACCGCTTTACTTGTAGATGTATACTTTACAGACGCACCAATGACTTCTTTATATAAGTCATCTGCCATTAACACAGAATTTGCTGTTTTAATTTCATTAAGCCTTTCCTTTATATCATCCTTTGCACCCAGGCTCAACTTTATTTTTCTCTCTAATTTAAGATTTTCCCCTTTAGCAAGTACAAGTTCTTCTTTTATTCTGCTCTTTTGCTCCTCAGCTTTTTCCTTTTCATTTTTCTTTCTTGAATATTCCCTGGCTTTAAGTATTTTTTGTTCCAGAAGATGCTGTTCTCCCTGTGCTTCAGCAATTGCTGTGTTGATTCTCTTCCCTTCTTCATCTATATCTACTATTCTTACTTCCTTTTTATCAACATCCTCAGTGACTAAGACTACGTTATCTTTAAGTGTTCTCTGTTTCTTCTGCATTTCAATATAATCTTCATAAGGATATTTACTATAAAAATCTCTTACATTCCTAAGAAGTTCAATACAGTTTCTTAACTCTTCTTCTTTTTTCCTGCGTAATTCTGTAGCTTCAGAAGCTTTAATTGAAATATCATTTTTCCAGCTTTCAAAATTTTTCTGAACAATATTCTTATTCCACATTGAAGGGAAAACGATATTTTTCTCAGATAAAACAGTATTTTGCTGCACTTTATCCCTTGCTTCTTTTTCATTCATCACAATAACTGGATGGGAAAGCTCATCATGCTGATTCGATATTTTATCTATAAGTTTTTCCACTTCTGTTTCTGATGTAATTATAGATATTGTCCAATAAGGATAGTTCTTATTAAGCTCCTCTTCCGATTCACTAGTAGTTTTTACTACCCTTTGGATATATTCCGTTCCACTTTCTATATAATTAAAACCATTTCTCCAATTTTTTATATATCTTTCTATAGAAGGATCTGCTGTATATAATTCACTCTCACTATAATTATCCAGCCATCTGTGAGCTAATCTTTCATCAAAAATCAAATTTTCCTTCTCTTCTCTAAGCCTTTCCAGCTTGTTTTCCACCTGCTCCAATATGGTATTCTGCTTTCTATACAGGGAATCAAAATTAAACCAACTGTTTCTAAATTCCTTAACTCTACAAAGCAGATTGTCATGAATTTCATTGAGATTTTTAAATCGTTCTGACAATTCCGTCTCTTCTTTCTTCAGGACATTTAATTCTTCTCTTTTTACTGGTATACTTTGTAATAAATCCTGCTTTTCTTCCTCCATCATCCTTACTTGCTTATTATATTCAAATACATCATTTTCTAAATCTGATATTCTTCTCTGCCACTTATTAAATTCTTCTTCTACCCGTTCCTTACTCTGATTGTCTAACATTTCCCTTTCAAGGTTATCCATGTCTTTTATAAGCTGATTGATGGAACCATCTAGTTTAGCTCCTGCTGCAGATAACTCACTTTCTTTGTCTTTACTTCTACTAAATTCTTTTTCAAGATCTTTAATCTCTTTTTCAATATTTTTAAGCTGACCTTCAATTACTGATATTTCATTATCAAGCTTTTGTTCCTGTTCCTTATAATATCCCCTAAGTTCACTGCTATTTAGTTGCAATTTATCAGTAATGTCTGCAATATCCTCGTCCTTGTCCAGATCATCAATCTGTTCTTTTAAAAACTCAATTTTCTCTCTTTGTATTTTTATACTCTGTTTATATTTTGCTATTCTCAAATTTTCAAGTCTTTTTTCTTTTTCTTCCTTATCATTTAAAACCTTACTATATTTATCAGAAATCTCTATAAAACACTTCTCCACTTTAAGCATTTTATCTTTTAATAACTGTAACTTATATGAAGCTTCCTTTTGATTCCAGTATTCCTCTTCTTTCGCAGCCAAAAGCTGATCTTTTTTGTTTTTATCAAGCTTTCCTCTATTAATTTCATCTTCCTTTTTAGCAAATTTATACAGAGCTTTTATATATTCTTTAATTTTAATGAAACTGTGATTCACCTCATCATAGGATTTATAAACATTTACATAAGAACTTATCTGTTCTTCCACCAGCCTGCTTTCATCTATTCTGGCTTTTAACTGTTTATATTTCTTAAAATGTTCTCTCTGTTTTTCAAAGGTCTCCGCAAATTCTTTAGTTCCATTCCCGGCCAGTGCTTCTTCTACTGTAGGAATTAAGAGATTATCTACCAGCTGTCCCGTGGTTTTACATGCATCAAAAAATGCTTCCACACCTCCTTCTACAGCATTTATCAAAGCAATTTTTCTCCACTCTGATGGAATAATTTTAAAATTTTTCTCTATATATTCCTGGTAATCTTTAATTGTACTGAAGATATTTGCACTAATTCTATTCTGACTCATATTAGAATAATACTCACCTGCTTCTTCCTTTGTAGCAGGTCTCTTTTTACCATTAATGCTTTTCCTTACAAAAGGGAGCTTTTCTATAGAATTATCATCATCTTCTTCATATTCATAAACATATTTAAGAGAATCTACAGCTCCTTTATTCATGAACAGGGTTACAGAAGTTAAAGCATATCTTCTAGGCCTTTCACTTAATATCCACTCTATTGCTATATGAGCTGAACTGTTTTCTAGCATAAGAGTATTTTTAATTTTACGCTCTGCTAAATCACTATGAGGCAATATGGCTTGAATAGCTGTTTGTACAAAAACTGTTTTTCCTCCGCCATTTTCAATCAAAATTATTCCATTATGTCCATCAAACTGAAAAATATCATCATTATATCTTTTTTCTCCATTTTCATAAATCACATTTGTAAAACGTATTTTAGAAATTGCTGGCATTAGCTTTCTCCTTTTCTGTGATCAAGATTATACATAAAGTCTAATATTCCTCTATTGTAATCATATTCCATATAATATCTTTGAATTATGTTCTTAGCCTTTTCTGTAAGCTCCAGCTCCTCGCTTCCAATATCTCTTACAAGCTCCTGTGCCTCCAAAAATTGCTTTACAGTATTTAGGAAACTCTTTCTACTTATAGTCCTGGCATCCTGATTTTTTACTCTTTCCTTAATTTCGTCCATATCCATCCATTTTTCTATAATAGCTGACCAATTATAATCAAACTGACTGTCTAATTCTTTTAGTTTTTCAGCATCATGTTCACTTAAAGCCTCAATTCTCTCATTTATGCTGGATAGCCACTCGCTTATATTAATAAAATCACGGGTTGGCTCTGTGGTTTGATAGCTATCGTAGAATTCTCCAAATAGTACAATTATAGCTGTATACATTAAATATAAATCCAGATTTACAGCTTTTGCTGGAAGGTACTCTTTTTTAAGAGTATCATTTGATACGTGGAATATTGAATTTCTTGAAACTGGTATCATATATATATAATCTCCTGATGCAAAAATAGTGCAATCTACATGATACGCAAATTGATCAATAAGTCCTCTTATCATCTCATCAGATATGTATAAACGCAGTTCTTCTTTCTCTCCATAACCTTTAATTGAAAGTATAGAATACAGCTTGAATGCCTGCATTACTTGTTCATTATTATATTGAAGCATGTTTGTCCTCCAATTTTAGAATCATATTTTTTATAGTAAATCTTTCTGTAACCTTAAGTATTCCTTCAATTTCCCATACATATAAGACTTTTCCTTTATTAATTAATAAATTGAAGGCCTCTCCAAATAAAAGCTCTTCATTTTTCTCATCTGTGTCTATTGTTACCGGCGATTTTTGATGAAGTATAATCCAGAAATCATAAAATATCCGATAATCCAATATACTTTCATATCCATTTTCTTTCATATAATTCGTGAGCTCGCTAATGCTGATCTCATGTTCATCACCCATAGCTTTTAATAATATTTCTGCTATAAACTTAAAATTTTCTCTTTGAACTTTCATACCTAACTTTATCTCTTCATCTTCTGGTACAGATAAAAAATCTTGAGTTTTTTCCTGTTTGTTTCTATTTTCAATTCTTTGCTTGCCAAATACTGTTAATGGTGACCAAACTTCATACTTTCCTAAATACATAAAAGGTTCTATCAGCACTCTTGATGCATTTAGTGGAAGAGGTGATGAAAATAATCTGCTGGTAATTTCCTGATCAAAATTAAAAGAATCTATACCTACATAATAAAGTGCCTCTTGAGCAGCTTGAAGTGCAGAAGTCTTAAGAACTATACTTTCCTTAAAAAGTAGTCTATGATCATAGTGAACCTGTCCAAGTTCCTTATCTATTTGGATTATAAGCTCATATGCCTTTCTATCTTTGTCATTTGTGAGCTCATTGCCTACCTTGTCCCTGGTTTCCTTTACAAAAGACTGCAGTTCATCAAATTCTTCATTCTCACGATGCAGTCTCATATTTATATCTTCAATTATACTTTTATATCTTTCATAAGTCTCTGTAGATACTATATTTCTATTTACTTCATGCTTTATTCTTACTATTCTATCTTGAAGGTTTTTTACATCAAGTCTCATTTCATCAATTTGTCTTAAAGCACCTACAAATTCACCTTTCTCCAGTTGTTTCCTTAAAACTAACTGATTTATAGATAACTGAAACTCATTAAAATATTCCTTTGTAGCAAAAATCAATTCCAAACCTTGTTCATCAAGAGTATAGTATTGAGTATTTGTTTCTAAATCTGCCCTAGCCGCTTTTAATATGGAATATTGAACAATTTCGTCCTTTCTCGTTTCCCAATTATAAAATGTTTTAAAGTTTCTTTTTCCTGTAGGAGGTCTAAAAGTCTCTATGATTGTTCTTGCCGCCTTTTCAAATCCTTCATAATTTAAATCTATTTTACCTTGATTAAGTTCATATAAAAAGGAAGCAAGTTCCCTTACTCCTGTTTTTTTATTTCTCATAAGCATATTTTCAAAGAAAAACAATAAGCTAAGCAAACCTAAACTAAAATAATCAATTCCATTGCCACTGTTATCCTTTGAGTTTTTATTTTGCAGCTTATATAATGGATCAAACAAGACTAGCCTTTGAATTCTTTCCCCATAGTTTTCTGTTATATTTTTTATACTTATATCCACTCTGTATTCCTCCATATGTGCCCAAGCTCATCCTTGTTTAAAGCTTCCTGCGGCAGATATTCTCCATTTTTCAAAATTTCTTCCAGCTTTATCTTTTCTTTCTCACTAAAAAAATTAACAAAATTTTTTAAAGCTTTATCATTTTTTTGCTGTGTTTCTTTTCCCCTGCTGCAAGGCTTTTTAAGCAGTTCTCTATAAAATTCAACTGCCAAGTAAGTATGCACTTTCTCATTAAGAGAATTCCATATGGATATTCCCTCATTGTCTAAATCTCCAAAATAATATATTTTATTATTTCCATTTATTCCTAATTGTCTTTCCAGCATGTCTATATCCGCTATTATTTTCCATCCTGAACCAAAAATTAATGAAGTAAACTCTGTTTCCTTTAATACCTGCATCAAAGCCATAAAAGTTGCCTTATTTTCCACAACTAGATGTAAATACTCTGACCTTGAAAACTGCTTAGGATTAACTGCCATCATCAATGGATCTGCACTATTTATTATATTAAGTTTTTCCCACAACTTTATTCTATCTAAAAGTTTCTTTCCACCTTTTTCACCAATCCATTTTTCATCACCAACAATATGAAAGGATCTTTCTTGGGCAGTAACATAATCTTTAGGCATGCCATTTTCCTCAATGTATTTATTGATTTTACTAATATATGGGATATCTTTATTCCATATTTCCTCACTTAAATTAAGGTATTCCTGAAGATCAATCTCTCTACTAATGTTCAATATATATCTTTGAACGTTATTTATGTGCTCTTTTCTTAACCCATATTTGTTAATTCCAAATTTATAAGGCAGAGGAATCCTTTTACCATTGTTATCTTTGGGATTTTTTTCAATCAATATGTTATTATTAATTAGCTTTCCGATATTTTCTGCAAATTTATCATATGAATAATTACCTGGAACTAACTTTTCTAGATTTCCTAAGGTTATAGTACTATTCTTATATTTTTTTAAATAGGAGATTAAATCTTGATACATATTTCTTCACCTTTTAGCTTTTTTATTTAAATTATAGCATATTATTGCTATAATTTATCCTATAGGAAATACTCCTCTTTTTCCAACTCTACTGCATCTCAACTATCTCTTAACAATTTAAATAAATACCCCACATAAAAAGAACTATAAACAGATTTGTTTCAAATCCACTTATAGTTCTTCCATGAATAGAGCACATAATAATCTAAGTTACAACAGCTATAATTTAATTTATTAGAGTTTCTTAATCCTCTCAACAGCCTCTAATGTATTTTCGTAAGTTCCAAAAGCTGTAAGCCTAAAATATCCTTCCCCCATCGGTCCAAATCCACTTCCAGGCGTACCTACAATATTTGCTTTTTCTAATAAGTAATAAAAGAAATCCCATGAAGTCATATTGTTAGGTGTCTTTAGCCATACATATGGCGCATTTACACCTCCGTATACAGAGTAACCTGCTGCTTTTAATCCTTCCATAATGATTTTGGCATTATTCTTATAATAATCAATTTGCTTTTTTATCTGCTCTTTTCCAGTTTCAGAATAAACGGCTTCTCCTGCCCTCTGAACTATATATGGTGTACCATTGTATTTGGTTCCATAACGTCTTGCCCAAAGTCTATTCAAAGAAGTTCCGGAACATTTTAGCTCCTTTGGAACAATCGTATATCCAAGCCTTAATCCTGTAAATCCAGCTCTTTTTGAAAAGCTTTTAAGCTCAATGGCACAATTTTTTGCACCATCGCATTCATAAATTGTATGACATACATTATCTTCTGAAATATATGCTTCATAAGCACCATCATATACAATAACAGCTTCCACTCTATTCGCATAATCAACCAAAAATTGAAGCTGATCTTTTGTAACCGTTGTCCCTGTTGGATTATTTGGAAAACATAGATATATAATATCTGGGTTTTCTTCTGGAATATCCGGCACAAAATTATTATCCGGAGTACAGGACATATATATAACTTCACTCCACCTTTGTGCATCCTTATCATATGTTCCTGTCCTTCCAGCCATTACATTTGAATCTACATATACAGGATATACAGGATCACAAACTGCAATCTTATTATCTACACTAAATAGTTCTTGAATATTACCAGCATCAGCATTTATTCCATCATTTATAAACACTTCATCTATTGAAATGTCCACACCACGGGAGTTATAATCACCTTTTATAATTGCATTTTTTAAAAATTCATAACCAAATTCCGGTGCATATCCTTTAAAAGTATCCTTATGTCCCATTTCATCAACTGAACTATGCAGTGCCTCTATAATAACCGGTGCCAATGGCTGAGTTACATCACCAATACCAAGCGAAATAATTTTCTTATGCGGATTGCTTTTTTTAAAGTTAGCTACCTTTTTTGCTATACTTGCAAACAAATATCTTCCCTGCAATTTTAAATAATTATCATTTAATTTACACATAATATCCTCCTTGCTGTCTTTTTCTTCTTGTTCTAAAGAAATGACTTAAAGGTCTATTGTCTATAGGATTATTATACTCAGCTCCTCCATACTTTGGCACTTCATTTCTGTATCTGAAGCTGCTATTTTCACTTTTTAATTATTTCCCCCATTTTTACATAATTCATCCTTGTACTTTGCAATTTATAGTATAATAAAAGTTAGGCCGTATTCGTAGATGTTTCATCTATAACTATATTATTAAAATAATCTTGGGGGATGATTTTATGGAACAATCAAAAACAGAAAATCTATGGAACTTTTCATTTATTCTAATGCTACTAATAAATGCTCTCGTCTTTATTGGTTTCACTATGATGACACCAATACTACCTAAGTATACAATTAGTTTAGGTGCAACAATGTCCATAGCAGGTTTAGTTGCTGGTATTTTTGCAATTACATCTATTATTATTCGTCCATTTGCTGGATTTTCAACTGACAGATTCAACAAGAAACATTTATTAATTGTTTCAACCATATTTCTGGCGGTTTCCGCATTAGGTTTAAAAATCTCGTACAACATATATACTCTTTTTTTCTTTAGAATTATTCAGGGCATATCATTTTCAGTAAGTGTTACAGTAATTAATGCTCTATCTACAACATATATGCCGAAAGAAAGGATAGGTGAGGGAATAGGTTTCATGGGCCTTGGATATATTTTGGCAACTGCAATAAGTCCAAATCTTGGACTGGAGATTTCATCACGATTTGGATTTAAGTATGTATTTTATTTATCTTGTATTATTGTTATGATTGCAGCAGCTCTTATGACCATAATTCCATATAATGCGCCAAATAAAGAAAATTTAAATGTAAGTAAGCTTCATATTAAAATTAGTGATTTTTTTGCCAAGGAACTGATTGTTTTTGCTGTTCTTGCTTGTTTATTTACATTTATGAATGGAGTTATCGGAAGCTTTTTAGCTTTGCTAGGTGATGAGAGACATATCTCAAATATCGGTTATTACTTTACCGTAAATGCCATTGTAATTCTTATTATCAGGCCACTTTCAGGTAAACTTCTTGATAATAAAGGTTTGTCAATTATAGCATTTCCTGCTTTTATCATGGCTATGGCCGCATCACTATTATTAGTAATTTCCTCATCTCTTTGGATGATACTAATAGTAGCAGTTCTCTATGGAATAGGACAAAGTTCACTTTCACCAGCACTGCAAGCTACTTGTGTTAAAAAGCTAGGTCCTAGTAGAGTAGGTATTGCCACAAGTACTTATTTTATTGGATATGATGCTGGACAAGGACTGGGACCAATTATAGGAGGAACCATAGCCGGTAAATTTGGTTTAACTTCTGTTTTTTATATTTGTGCTGCACTATTGTTTTCTGGAATAGTTATATACTATTTGCATACATTAAATGCAAAAAAAGCAAAGTCCAAAATTGTTAGTGAAAATTTAAATAATAATTAAAAACTTATCCTTAGTTGACATGGGTTTTAGTAAGGTATAATATAAATGTTAGAAATCAAATTGTTAGATTTCTAACATATTTAATTATTTAGAGGTGAAAGAATTTATATATGACAGAAACAAAATCAAATTTAGAAACAAAAAAAGATATGAAACTGTGGAACTTCAATTTTATTGCCCTATTAGCGATTAATACCCTTACATTCATGGCATTTTATCTTGTTTTTCCACTTTTAGCAAAGTACACTTCAAATTTAGGTGCCTCTCTAAGCACTGCAGGCATAATTGTAGGTTTATTTTCATTTACAGCACTGCTTATTGGGCCATTTGGTGGAATACTCTCAGATAGAACTAGCAAAAAATATGTAATGATAATTGGTACTTTTATAAACGGAATTGCAACATTAGGTTATGGCTTGTCACCTAATATTACATTTATAATTTTTTTCCGAATAATACATGGTGCTAGTTTCAGTATAACTAGTGCAACAAGTATCGCCTGGGCAACTGATTTCATACCAAAAAATAAAATGGGAGAAGGTATAGGTTATCTTGGAATCAGTCAAATTATTGCAACTGCCTTTGGTCCCGAAATAGGAATAGAAGCTTCTAATCGATTCGGAATGTCCAAAACCTTTATAGTATCAGCAGTACTAATTATAATAGCTGCAGTGTGTATGAATTTTTTGCCAAGTAAAAATCAGATATCTATAAAAAATACAGTAGACAAAAAACATGCCATTCATTTAAAAGATATTATTGCATTTAAAATATTGCCACTATCTTTAATTGGCGGCTTATTTTTTATGGGAAATGGACTTGCCACTTCATTTTTAGTTTTACTAGGTGAAGAGCGTAAGATAAATGGAATTGGAATGTATTTCACAGTAAATGCATTGTTTCTTATTTTCACAAGACCAATGTCTGGAAAACTGTATGATAAAAAGGGACTTTCAACTGTTATGTATCCGGCATTATTGTTCAGCATCACAGAAGCACTTCTAATAGCTCATGCAAGTGCACTTTGGATGATACTTCTGGCAGCTATTTTTAAAGCATTTGGACAGGGAACTGCACAACCTGCTCTACAAGCAGAGTGTTTTCATAAATTGGGAAGTCAAAAAAAGGGACTAGCTTCAAGTACTTTTTTTATTGGTGCTAACCTGGGTCAAGGCCTAGGTCCTTTGCTAGGAGGAACTATTGCTTCCTCATTGGGTTATAAATGGTTGTTTAATTTTAGTGCTTTAGCATTACTTTGTGGAATTTTTGCTTATGCTATATACAATAAAAGGACTTGCTCTTCGTATTTCTAAAGTAAAATAAAAAGCCACCAACTGGCTCAATATATTGCCAATTGGTGGTTACACTTCATATTATTCAACAATTTTATAATATACCCTGGCTGTCAAAGAAAACACAATTGTATAAATTGTTGCAAAAACAACTATCGTTCCTGCAGTTGAAAGTATAAATAAATTTACATTTTTCAGACCTAAAACAGCAAGCATCTTTGTAATCATTGGAAATGCAAAGGCAATATGGATTACTGTGAAAACAAGAGGCAGGAAAAATACCATTAATACCTGACTTCTTATGGTTTTCTTTATTTCACTTTTATCCATTCCCACTTTCTGCATGATTTCAAAACGTTCCTTATCCTCATATCCCTCTGATATCTGCTTATAGTAAATAATAAGCACTGTTGCCATTAAGAATAATGCACCTAAAAATATTCCTAAGAAGAACAAACCGCCATATAGAGAAAGAAATCCTTCCCTGCCAGCTGCAGCACTTTCGGCATTAACTTTAATTTTATTTTCTGAAAACTTTTTATTTAACTTATCAGATATTGATAATATTTCTTTATTTGCACCATTAATATTAAATCCAATTGTGTATTCCTTGAATCCATTTTTTCCTACAGTATCTATATTATTTACAAATATCACATAGGTATCTACCATATCCGTCATAGCATTATTTAAACTAGATACTGGTTTATCCAATCTCTGTTTAACTTTAAAACTTTTATTATCAATATTAATTGTATCGCTAGTATAATTTTTTACTTTTGAGAAAAGAATTACTTCATTATCTTGAAGAGTAATATTCTTTCCTTCTAATCTATTGTAATCTGAAACAGGAATAGCCTCTATCATAGAAATATTTGAATTGCCAAGATTTTTTTTGACAGATAAAAATTTGCCATCTTTTTTTACAGCTTCAAAGCTATTATCAAGATAATAAAGCTTATCTTTCATATTTACTTTATTATTTTTTAAACTAGAATTTAAAACTTCATCCAACTTTTGTATCTGATTCTTATTACTTTCTCTAGTACTTATCATTATATCTCTTGGATATCGAAGTTTTAGAGAGTCTTCCATACCTATATATAAAGAAATCGTAGTTGAAAGCATGACAAGTACAGCAGTACTTAAGATACAAATGTTTGCAAGCCCTACTGCATTTTGTTTCATTCTATACATCATACCGGAAACAGATATAAAATGACCTGTCTTATAGTAAAAGTTCTTCTGCTTTCTGAGAAATTTTAATACTGCAATGCTTCCTGCTGTAAAGAGTGCATAAGTTCCTATCATAACCAGAATAACTGCACCAAAGAATAAGGTAAGAGCTGCAAGCGGTGATTTTACATTTAAAGCTATTCCATATCCACCGCAAAGAGCTGCCAATCCTATAATAGTCATAATCCATTTTGTTTTTGGTTCTTTTTCCCCCTGCTCTGACCCTTTTAAAAGTTCAATAGGCTTTAATATTTTAATCTGAAATAAATTTGATAATAATGTTACAAAGAAAATGCTGCAAAAAACAATCAAAGTTTTTATGATAGACGGCACCGAAATAGAAAATCCAAAGGATACTTTAAAATTAAGCATCTTTATGAGCAGAAGAAACATAAGCTTATTTAAAATAATTCCACCAATAAGTCCAACCGTTAAACTGATAATGGAAGTAAAAATACACTCAAAGCATAATATTTTTGCAATATGCTTTTTTTCAAGACCCAACACATTATACAGTCCAATTTCTTTTTTTCGCCTTTTAATAAGGAAACTATTTGTATAAAAAAGAAATATAGCTGAAAAAATTCCTATTACTATTGTTCCCAAAAAAAGAAGCGTTTTTAGGCTCTCAGATCCACTTGCTCCATCCAGTCCTTTGTTTATTGAAATTGCATGCATTATGTAAAACATCATAATTGTACATATACAAGTGAGTATAAATGGAAAATATGTTTTACTATTCTTTTTTATGTTTATTACTGCAAGTCTCGGATAAAACAGCTTATTCATTTGCCGCACCTCCAGTAGTAATCACCGTAAGTGTATTGGAGATTTTTTCAAACATTTCTTCTTTTGACATGGAACCCCTATAAAGCTGATGAAACACCTCTCCATCTTTTATAAAAAGTACTCTTCCTGCATGACTTGCTGCCTTTGTACTGTGAGTAACCATAACAATTGTCTGCCCTTCATTATTAATCTCTGAAAATAATTTTAAAAGCTGATCTGTTGATTTTGAATCAAGAGCCCCTGTGGGTTCATCTGCTAAAATAAGCTGTGGATCTGTAATTAGCGCCCTGGCAACAGCTGCCCTCTGTTTTTGACCTCCTGATACCTCATAAGGGAATTTTTCTAGTATATTCTCTATTCCCAATTTTCCTGCAATAGGCTTCAATCTTTTTGCCATTTCTCCATAAGATTTTCTTGATAAAACAAGTGGTAAAAAAATATTATCTTTTAAAGAAAAGGTATCAAGTAAGTTAAAGTCTTGAAATACAAAACCTAAATTTTCTCTACGAAATGCAGTTATTTCACTTTCTTTAATTGCTACAATATTCTTACCCTGCAGTAAAATCTCACCGCTGGTTGGCTTATCTAAAGATGCCAGTATGTTAAGTAATGTAGTTTTTCCCGAACCTGACTCTCCCATAATTGCTACATATTCTCCTTTTTCCACTGAAAAGGTTACATTACTTAAAGCTTGAACCTGGTTTCCTCCAAATCTTGATGAATATATTTTCTTTAAATTATTTACTTCTAATAACTTCATTTTCTTCCTCCCCTGTTCACTTTGACTATACTATAATTATAAAAAAAAGAGAAATGCAGAGCCATAACTTTGGCTTACATTTTCTCTTTTAACCTTACATGTTTGTAAGATGCTCTAAGTAAAAAAGTACCGTTTATATATTATTTTTCGTTTCAATGTATTGTTTTTATGATATAATATAGAAAACAATACATAGCTTTCAGGAGGAAAAAGTGATGGTTGTGGATCCAATTAGAGATAAAAACAAGATAGACGCATTGCTCATGCATTTAAAAGATAAAAGTGAAAGAGATTGGCTGTTAGCAAAATTTCAATTAAACACGGGATTAAGGATTAGTGACGTAATTAAAGTTAGAGTACAAGATTTGATGACTTCCTATCTTAGTTTCAAGGATGATCTTGTGATTCAAAAAAAGAAAATCAAATTAAATAACAGTCTTAAAAAAGCTCTAAATGCCTATATAGAGCATAATAATCTTGGACAAACTTTTTATATTTTTCAGAGCAGAAAAGGCTTAAATAAACCCATAAGTGTCACACAAGCTTATAGGATTCTAAAAACTACAGCTGTAAGTCTGCATATAAATAATTTTGGTACTCACAGCTTAAGGAAAACATGGGGATACTGGACTTATAAGGCGAACAGATACAATATTGGTCTTATCATGTATACATTTAATCATTCATCAAAAAAGATCACTCTTAGATATATTGGGATAACTCAGGAAAATAAAGATGAATTATATTCTTTAGTTCAATTTTAATTTATAGCACTCGTATAATATACTAAAAATTTTATAGATATATAGGCAAAAAAATTTTTAAAATTTGCTAGGAGGAATCTTATATGAAAATAAAAAATGCTTTAGAAAAAAACACTAAACAAGCTATTGTAAACAAAATCGTTAATTATCTTGATAAAAACCCAGGAGAAAATGTAGATAAAATATTTTCAGCTATTAAATTGCTTACAAAAGATAAATCTGCATTAGCTCAGATTGAGTTTGTTGAGAATTACTACAACAACGATAAATGCAAGCATGAATTTATCCAGGATATTTTAAAAAATACAGATACTAAATGTTTAAAGAAGTTTTTTACTAATTTTTTTGCAAATGCAAATTGGTATGCTGGTCCTAAGAGACAAAAATACATGGATGAAGAAAATACTAAAATACCCTTTGTCATGCTTTTAAGTCCATCTATGAGGTGTCCACTTCACTGTAAAGGATGCTATGCTTCAAGCTACAGTAAAAAAGATGATATTCCACCGGAAGAAGTTGATAGGATTATAGGAGAAGCAAGAGATCTTGGAATTTATTATATTATTATTCTAGGCGGCGAACCTTTCTTCAATGATTATCTTCTGGATATATATGAAAAATATGACGATATAATGTTTACACCGTTTACTAGTGGACTTCTACTCAATGAAAAAATTGCAGATAGAATTAAGAAATGTGGTAACGTAATACCTATGCTTTCAATTGAAGGATTTGAAAATGATACTGATGCTCGTAGAGGAAAAGGAACATACCAAAAAGTTTTAAAGGCTATGGACATGCTCCATGAAAGGGGTATATTATTTGGAGTATCTTCAGCAGTTACAAGAACTAATATAAACACCGTAGTCAGTGATGAATTTACCGATATGTTAATTGAAAAAGGTTCAAAAATGAGCTGGTACTTTTTATTCATGCCTGTTAATGGCGAAGATGAAGATTTTAATATGATGCTTACAGCAGAACAGAGAGATTACCTTGGAAAAAGAGCTAGAGAAATAAGAGCTAATAAACCATATTTTACTTTAGACTTCTTCAATGATGCCCCATATGTAGGTGGGTGTATAGCAGGTAAATATTATTTTCATGTTAATTCAAAAGAGGATGTTGAGCCTTGTATATTTTCTCACTTTTCAACAGTTAACTTAAAGGACAGGCATTTAATTGATGCTTTTAGGGATCCTTTTTTCAAAAAGTTAAGATCAATACAACCTTATAATAAAAATATGTTAAGACCGTGTATGATGATAGATAACACAAATGTTATAATTAATGTATGTAAGGAGGTTGGTGCAAAGCCTGACGATTCTGGAGCAGAAAAAATGCTTCATGACAATGAATTTCATAAAAAAATAACAAAATCAGCGGAAGATTTTGTACCATATGCAGAAAAAACATGGGATGAAGTTTTTAAGAAAACGGGTAATGATAATTTTGCTAAAGGATAAGGCACTGCTGAGGAGCAGCCTGAGAAACGTCTATTAGTGTTCTTTACAAAAACAGATGGTTTTAAACTATCGGTTTCTGGAAGAACAAAAAGCGATAAACCTCAGTGGTTTGGTGACCTAATTTATTAATGACAAAAGTCATTTTTGATAGCTCTTTAAAATACCATATGGCAAATGCAAAAAATAAAAATGTGGCTGCAGAAGAAATTGCTGAGGCTATCACACATTTGGCATTTTATGTAGGATGGCCAAATGCATGGGCAGCATTTACACTAGCAAAAGAAGTTTGGGAGGAATAAAGTATATGGAAAAAAAGTGAGACTGTATATAAGTCCCACTTTTTTACTTACTTTTTTAAAATTAGTGCAACAAATTCTATATCTTCAGTTCCTGTGTTTTTAACTCCATGACCATTTCCATCCTCACAAAAAGTAACATCTCCTGCCTTAACAGGGATTTCATCCTTATTATCTTGATACATTCCCTTTCCTGACAAAAAGTAATATGTTTCAGTCTCATCATGATGCTCATGATATCCAATTTCACAGCCTGGTTTCAAAGTAATCTTTGAAAATAATTTACAGTGTTCTCCTAAGTATTCAGGAGCTAATAAACTTTCTTTTAAAATATATCCATTTGCTCCATTGACATTGTCTTGCCTAATAATTTCTCTTTTTTCATTATTAATCATTTTTTCATCCTCCATAAATTTTTTAGTATCAAAATTTTTTAAGAATTGACTTTTTTAAAATCGGTATCTTGAGACATACAATTTTCATTCATATGTTTTATTTCCAAGAATATAAAAATTCCAGTTATAAGGGCAGATAAAACATCTGCGATGGGCGGAGTCATCCATACACCTTCAGTACCCCAAAAGCGCGGCAATACTAGTAATAGAGGAATTAATACCAGCAGTTGTCTTGATAGTCCAAGGATCGTAGATTGAATTGGCTTTCCAACTGCTTGAAAATATTGAGAACCAACAATTTGAAAACCCGCTACAGGAAACATAAGGAAAAACATTGACATTGCATGGGCAGTTAGTTTATTCAATTTTACATTATTGTTAGAAAACATACCAGCAATTTGAGTTGGCCATAAGTGTACCACTGCAGTACTGAATGTGGCAATTACTATACCTACAATTATAGCTTTCTTCAAAGTTTCTTTTACTCTATCAAATTGCTGGGCACCATAATTAAAACCGATAATAGGTTGAGCCCCCTGACTAACACCAAGTATAGGCATAAACATTAAAGTAGCTATACTACCAACAATGCCCATAGCTGACAGTGATATGTCTCCACCATAAGTCATTAATGATTTATTTAAAATAACGTTTTGAAGACTGTTAGCCAATTGCATTGAAAAAGGTGCAAAACCAATACACATAATACTAATGACCAAGTTTTTCTGCAATTTGAGATTTTTTATTCGTATTTTGAGGAAACTAGATTTCGATTGAAAATAACTTAAGACCCAAATGGCTGAAAATGTTTGGCCACAAACTGTTGCCAGTGCAGATCCTTTAATTCCAATGCCTAGCTTCATAACAAAAATATAATTAAGGACTATATTAATTGCCGTTCCAATTACTTGAGTATACATGGACATTCTAGGATTACCTTCAGCTCTAATAAAATTAACCATTCCCATACTCAGAGAACCCACCCATGATGCTAACATTATAATATGTGTAAATTCTTTGGCATAAGGCAAAACCTCGGCACTAGCTCCAAAAAAAGTCAAAATAGAATTACTAAAAAGAAAATAAATAATGCTAATACACAGCGGCAGTAAGATCAACAAAAATATAGCATTCCCCATAATCTTTTCAGCTTCCTCTGGCTTCTTTTCTCCCAAACGAATAGATATGAGTGATGTAGCACCAACACCAATCAGCACAGAAACTGCCATAAGAATAAGCATAATCGGAAAAGCCACAGTTGTGGCTGCAATTGCAATTGAACCAACTCCTCGTCCTACAAATATTCGGTCAATAATATTATACAGAGAATTTATCAGCATGGCAATTACTGCTGGCCATGAGAATTTCCACAACAAATTATTAATTTTTCCATTTCTAAGTTCACTTATACTATCCATTTCTAATTCACCTTCCTAATTTTTTTGCACAAATTATTCAATTATAGTTTTCACAGAAGAAAGATTTATCTTTACCGTTGTTCCAACGCCAACCTTGGAGGTAATGGTTATTGTGTGTGAAAGTTTATCTAATATCTTTTTACAAAGATAAAGCCCTATTCCCGTAGCCTTTTTATCAGCACGTCCATTATATCCAGTAAAACCTTTTTCAAATACCCTTGGCAAATCTTCCTCTGCAATTCCTACTCCCGTATCTTCAATTACAAGTACCTTTTTAGAATCATCCTCCATATATATTGATATTTTTCCGCTGCTTGTGTACTTTAATGCATTCCATAGTATTTGTTCAATTACAAATACCAGCCACTTTTCATCTGTAAGCACAGTACAATCCATTTCTTTTAAATCAAGGGATATATTTTTTCTAACAAATACATGTGCATACTTTCTTATAACTTGTTTTATAATCTGAAGTAAGCTATAGTTTTTAAGCACCAGATCCGATGAGACACTATCAATCTTTAGGTACCCAAGTACCATTTCAACATACTGCTCAATTTTAAAAGTTTGCTCTAATAATTCCTTGTTTCGTTCAGTATACTCGCTTTGTAGTATTAATCTCATTGCTGCAATAGGTGTTTTAATTTGATGTGCCCATAGGGTATAATAATCTATCATTTCTGATTGCTTAATATCTGTTTTTGAAATTAGTTCCGTACTTTGTCTATAAAGTGTCTGCAAAACATTCTGATAGTCAGCTTCAATTAGATTATTAGCTGCTGGCAACTTATCTAACCCTATATTTATCTTTTTCTCAATAATACAAAGTTCATCATGCTTTTTATAGCACTTAATAAAATCGTAAATAATAAAAAGAAAAGCTACAATTGATGATAAAAAGAAGGCATACAAAACTGGCTCAAGCTGCAGTGAATATAATGAAAATACTACAGCAAAAATTCCAGCAAAAATGCCGTACATTATTATTGCTTTTTTATGACCTTTAACATACCATAATAAAAGCTGTAAAAAAGATTTTTCTTTCATAATTATTCCACCATATATCCAATTCCTTTTTTTGTCCTAATAAAATCGCAAATTCCAGCATCTGAAAGTTTTTTTCTAAGACGGGCTACATTAACAGTTAAAGTATTATCATCTATATAGCTATCACTTTCCCAAAGCCTTGTCATAATAACATCTCTTGGAACTACTTTTTCAACATTTTCAAGCAAAATTTGAAGTATCTTAAATTCATTCTTTGTAAGTTCAATCTTACTATTTTCATATTCAACAGCAGCACTGCTTAAATTTAGCACTACACCATTATGCTCAATTATATCCATTTTTCCGCCAAAAGAATATGTCCTTCGTAATAATGCCTGTACCTTTGCCACAAGAATATTTAAATCAAAAGGTTTGGAAATAAAGTCATCACCACCCATATTTACAGCCATAATGATATTCATATTATCGGACATAGAAGAGACAAAAATAATAGGAACCTTTGATATTCTTCGGATTTCACTGCACCAATGATATCCATTGAAAAATGGCAGGGATATATCCAAAAGTACAAGATGAGGCTCAAACTTAATGAATTCTGCAGTAATGTCTTTGAAATCAGTTATAAATTCAGTTTCATAATTCCATCCACTGAGACAATTTTTCATTGATTTTGCAATTGTCATATCGTCTTCAACAATTAAAATTTTATACATACTTTACCTCTATTCAGCACCTTTTATATTTACTTTTCTATTATACAATAAATTTCTATTCTTTTCATATTATTTCATCTGACTTAAATATCATATATAATCTAAAAAATTATGTTAATCCTTTTAAAAACTTTATTTACAGCATAAAAAACTTAAAAAAACTAGATTATGGCACTAGAGCTAGTGTAAAAGGTTTAAAGGAGCTTCAAGATGTTGAGAATGAATTTAATGAAATGGTAATAGAACTTGAAAAAGTTAAAGAAGAAAGCAAAAGAATAGATGAGAGTAAAGAAAGCTATCTTCTTTAATTGAAGATTATTTATCGTAGGTCAACAATTTGTCCCCAAGACTTATAATCCTTAGTACAATCTATTTCTAAATGATAAACTTTTTTATCTAATGTGAAGTCCTTACCATCATAAGTTTTCATTTTATTTGAAATAGTTTTTTCTATACTCCATTCTCCTAAAAATGAGCTTATATTTAAAATATGATATCTCTCATTTTCTGTTTGATCGGTTATATAAACATCGATATCGCCATTACTACACCCTATACCTGAAAAAATCAAATTATCACCATTTTTGATTTTAACATTATCCTCTAGTATATTTTCACTTTCTGTAGTTCCACCATTGCTAACAGTTTTAGTTATTGTAAAATAATTTCCTGGATAAACAGGTTTATTTATTTGTTGAAGTAAATATTGTGGAAGTGTTTTAGAGTATACTGTATAATACTTTAAATTACCATTTATATCGCCACTATTGTCAAAAGCCATAATATACCGATCTGTAAAAGGCACTTTAATTGTTTCTTTACCTTGAAGTGTATTTGTTATGTTAGTTTCCTTTATTAATGGCCAAATATGAATGTAACTCTTAGTATTTTTCATTGCTAAAGTAAGCGGAATAAATTTTTTAAATCCAATTGATTTTACTTCATCTTCAGTAGATTCCATTATTTTAGTAGATGTATTTACCATTGATACTACTTCATTAATTCTAGCATCATCTCTTTTAGGTGGTTCCATCCCATTTGATATAACTTGTGTAAAATTGTTATCTGCCAAGGTCACAAAATCAACATTCTCAGCTTTAATAGGGAAATTCAAATTTTCGTTAACTTTCTCATCCCCATTAACTTTAAAATCTTTAGTTGCACTTTCTTTTAAAATTTTACCTTCAACTGACTTTATGCCTTCATTTATATGCAAAGTATATGTTTCACCTGTAAGATATTCTTTTTTAGGTATTAATGTAACTGATTTTTTATCACTACTTATACTTATAGTCGTTTCAACTATATTACCTTTAGCATCTGTTACATTTATATTTTTCTCTAATGATTCTGTATCAATCACACTATTAAATTTTATAGTCCACAACTTATTTCTTGCCACATCTTCTTGATTTTGAAATTCTTTAGCATATACACAAGTTGGTAAAATTAAATTACATACTAAAATCAAAGATAATATTTTATAACTATTTTTCATGGAAGCATACCCCTTTTAATGAATATTGTGTAACTAAATTATAGCACTCTTATTATCATTTTATCTAGAATAGACTAGTTTTAATTTCTGCTTCATCTTATGATATTAGTATATTTATAACACTTCTTTGTACCAATTTGGTGGGAATTATGTTGTAAAATAGTAATTTATCTATCTTTTTTTCATAAAGTATTCTCTTAGAAAATCAGGAAAATATGTAACCATCTTATATGTAAATGGAACAGCAACTTTATAACGAGCATTAAGTCGTTTTTTCAAAATTATATCACTAATAGCTTGTGCTGCTACTTTAGGATCAGCTTGTTTTTGCTTTTTTCTATATTCATCATCTGATTTATAAAAATGTGAATAACAAGAATTTTCATTTTTTATAACATCGCCTGAATTATCCACTAATGCCTTAAAAAAGTTGGTTTTCATGGGACCTGGCTCAATGACGGTGCTCTGAATATTGTAGCTGTGTAATTCTAAACGAAGTGTGTCACTTAGTGCCTCAACTGCAAATTTTGATGCACAATACGCTCCATTGATGGATTGAACAAATTTCCCTGAAATGGAGCCAATATTTATAATCTTACCAAATTGTTTTTTACGCATTTCTGGAATAACTGCCTGAATCATGTTAATAATACCAAATACATTTACATCAAACATACTTTTAGCACTATTTAAATCAATTTCTTCTAAAGCTCCTCTAATTGAATAGCCTGCGTTATTTATAAGAATATCAATTTTATGAAATTTTGATACAACTTCATTTATTGTACTGTTAATAGACTCTTTTTGGGTAACATCCAGTGGTAATCTTAAGGACGCAGATAAATCTTTTAAAGTTTCTACATTTCTTGCTGTTGCAACAACCGTACATCCTTTGTGAAACAATATACTACAAAGCTCTCTTCCAATCCCTGTAGAACATCCAGTAATTAAAACAACTATTTCATTTTTCATAACAATTAACCTCCAGTAATAAAAATTAACTACATCATAAATCACCTAGAGATTTATTGCATTATCATTTGTTAAGATTTAATTTTCTTCTTATTCTGCTAAGAGACACAGGAGTTATTCCTAAATAGGATGCAATATAACACTGCTTAACACGTTCTTCCAAATCAGGGTATGTATCAAGAAATTGTTTATAACGCTTTACACTATCTAATAATTTAAAACTAATTGCATGCTCTTCTTTTATGACAAGTACCTTATCAATCATTTTCTTGTAAAATAAAAGTAATTGATAGTTTCCTTCTACTATTTTTTCAAAATTGGAAATCTTAACTACAAGAATTTCACTATCTTCTAGTGCTTGTATACAATACATAGATTCTTTTTGAGATAGATATGCTGCATAAGAGAATAATATTCCACCTTCTGCATAAAAATACTTAGTTACATCATTTCCTGATTTATCAATATAATAAGATCGAAATACCCCCTTAATAATAAAACCTATTTCAGTAGATTTTTCACCTTCCTGTAAAAAGAACATATCCTTTTTTAATACCTTAGGCTTAGAAATATTCTTCAATAAAGCAACATTTTCCTCATCAAGAAAAATATCATTACTTTTTAAAAGATTTACCAATAAAACATTGTATGCATTTTCATTCATGCCAAAAATTCTCCTCTTTTAAATATCCATTTACTAATACTTTTTTACCTTATTTAAAAATAGCATAGCATAAATTTCAAAACTTACATAGAGAATATAAAACAATATTTTTAAAAGTATTGACCCTAACATTATGTCATAGTGTAATATAGAATCAGAGGTTAACAATACTAACAAAACTCATGCCGGCAGAGTGTTAGGCAGTATTAAAGCTCTAAAATCAAAGTTTGAGGTGAGGTTATGAGAACAGTAAAACAAGTTTCGGATTTAACAGGAATAAGCGTGCGTATGCTGCACCACTACGATAAAATTGGATTATTAAAACCAACTAAATTGACAGAAGCAGGTTATAGGCTTTATGACGATGAGGCTCTTGAAACTTTGCAGCAGATTTTATTTTTTAAGGAACTTGATTTACCACTAAAGGAAATTAAAGAAATCATAACAAGTCCTCACTTCGATAAGATGGAAGCACTAAAAAATCATAAGAAACTAATCATTTTAAAACGAGATAGATTAAATGGTTTGATAGAGCTTATAAATAAGACCTTAAAAGGAGCGAATACAATGAGTTTTAAAGAATTTGATATGAGTGAATATTATAATGTACTAGAAGAATTCAAGAAAAAAAATAAAGATAGAGTAATTAAAAACTGGGGAAGTATAGATAAATTTGATGAAATGATTGAAACAATGAAAGCTAATGAAGCTGAAATTGCTAAAAGTGCAATAAAGCAATATGGAAGTATTGAAAGATATGTTGAGGCTGCAAAGAAAAATCTCAACAATAGTGTTATGCAGAATATAGCAGAACAATATGATAAATTTAAAAAAGACTGCTTGGAAAACAAGCACCCAAAATTAGAAGAACTATATAAAAAGCTTGTATCTGACCTAAGCAAAGCTCCTTCTTCAAAGGAAATCCAGCAAATTGCTGAAGAAATAACAAATACAGCTAAAAAAGATTATGAAATTTTTGAAGGTGATAAGGGAAACGATCGCTGGTACTATATGTCAAAAAGTTATTTACTAAATCCTGAGTGGATAGAAGACTTCGATAAAAAATATGGCAGTGGTGCGTGTAAATTCATTGGAGAAGCTCTAAAATTTTATTTAAAAGATTATCAACCTAAATTGGAAAAACTATATGAAAAGCTTGCATCTGATTTAAGCAAAGCTCCTTCTTCAGAAGAGATTCAAAAAATTGTTTCTGAAATTGCAGATACATATAAAAAGCAGCATAAAGCTTTAAACGTAGATGTGGGAGATAACTTTTTGGGAACTATGGCTGATCTTTATTCAAAGCCTGCGTATATCAAAGTCTTTGATGAGAAACACAAAAGTGGTGCCTCTAAATTTATTGGAGAAGCCCTAAAATTTTATTGTGAAAATAGTAAGTAAATAATTAATCAAAAGGGTAACGTCGGGTATATAGAAATATCCTACATACCCCTACTCATCCCGATATCAATTCATTTTTGCCACATAATATGCAATTTAATATATTATACTACACACCAATCTTTTCTACTTTATTATTCTGTTTAACACAATTTTTTTCACATAAAGCACGACAACTGATCCAATGGTTAATATAATGAAAATTATCATTACTTTCTTTACTTGACAATAAAAAATAGCGGGACTATACTTAGTAAGTACTTACTAAGTAATAAATATGTACATTACAGGAGGATAAAATTGAAAAGTAATTCAAAATCAAGGATGAGCCGTGAGGAAAGAGCAGAACAAATTGTAAGCATTGGAAAAGAACTTATGTTAAAAAAAGGATATGGTTTTACCGCCAAAGATATTGCAAATGCCATTGGAATTAGTGAAACTATGATATACTGCATTTTCCCTAATAAGAAGAAAATAATTGAAGCTATATATTCTAAAATTTTTACTTCGGTAGAAATCTTAGGAATTCCTAAAGAAGCAAGTGAGAATTATCGAACTGAACTTATAGATTATTTTATATGCTTTTATAAAAATGTTACCGAAAGAAATATGTTGGAATTTCATTATCTCTATGCTATGGATAAATCCGGAAACAGGCCAGATCTTTCTCTAATTGAAAAATCAGCTCCAAATTTAAATGGTCCTCTAGAAAACTATATAATTTCAGGTATAAATAAAGGTTACTTCAGAAAAGTTAACGCAGAATCTGCAGCAGAATTCATATATAGTGCTTTTTTCAATTTTGTTTTTTTTCATGAACTCTTTTTAAGAGAAAAACTTTCTGCTGAGGAACTAAAGTGTAAAATTAGTACGTTTATAGACCTTTTCATAAATGGAATAAATAAAATTTAATTAGGAGATGTTTAATTTGAAAAAAATATTGTTTACACCAGGAATAGCCTCTGTTGAAGCTTTGGGTAGCATAACCAGATTAATTGCTATAGCAGACGAAATTAAAAAAAAGCAACAAAATTGCAGCATACTATTTAGAGCTGCAGGAAGAGAAGCTGACTATGCCGCAGCCTGTGGATATAAAGTTATACAAGGATATAAGCCACCTATACCAAAATTATGGCAGCAAAAAAATTGTAATACTGTTAAGGAAAGTTCACACGCACATAAATTTTCTATTAGCAGCTTATGTGATGTAATAAGATTTAAAGGGCTTATTTCCAAGGAATATGTACAAAATACCTTTAAAGAAGAAATGGAACTAGTGCAAAATTTTAAGCCAGATCTAATATTCGGAGAATTTGAAACGGTGATGCCTATAGTTGCAAAGAAAATGGACATACCATATTTTTGTACTGGTGGTACTCCAGGTAAAAAAGATTTCTGTTATTTTGGATTTTCTAATAAAACCGATGAAGTATATGCTGAAGATTATAATGAGCTTTTAAAAACTTTAAATTTAAAAACTATTAAAAATATATGTGAACTTAATCAAGACTATAATTCCAATAAAATTTTTGTTCCAAGCATACCTGATCTTGAGGATTTAAAAGACAGCTCAAAATATATATTTCTAGGCTCAATAATACCTAAAAATTTTATAAAATCCAACTTCAATTTTGAAAAAAAGCGTCCATTAATATATGTGTATTTAAGTGCAGGAGCAATAACTCCAGATATGTACCAAAAAATAATTTTAGATACTTTCCTAGATTCAGAATTCGATGTTATAGTTACAGCAGGAGGAAATCCTAAATTTAAGGGTAGTATGGACTCTAATACTGGAAATGTACACTTTATGAATATTGTTCCATCAGACAAAGTTCTAAAAATGTCAGATATTGCTATTCACCATGGCGGTCAAAATACAACAGTACAATGCATTGAAAATGAAGTACCTGCAATTATTTTTCCTGGAAATCATTTTGAACGCTACTTTAATGCTGAGAAGGCCTCTGAAATAGGTTGTGCATTAAATCCTGGTATATATAATTTCAATAAAGAATTTCTTTTAGAAATGTGTACAAAAATTATTAAAGATAACACCTTCAAGCAAAATCTTAAAATATATTCAACTAAAATAAAAAGCTTGGGCGGTGCAGCTAAAGCTGCAGATTTTATATTAAATTATTAAATTCATATTATCAAATGGAGCTGCTTTTTCAAAAATCACATCTTATAAGCTGCATACTTGTGCTGCAATTTTGCCATAAAAGTGATTTTTTCAGCAGCCTCCATAAAACTGAGTCAAAATGTCACATATATTTTAAAATTGCCAGGAAGCAGATCTTAATTGCATTTCAGTCATATGCTTATATATCTTACCTTTTTCAACTAATTTACTAGGTCTTCCCTGTTCAGCAACAATGCCATTTTTCAATACTACAATTTTGTGAGCACCTGCTACTGTTCTCATTCTATGTGCAATAATAAGTACTGTTTTATTTTGAATAAGCCTGGATAATGCCTCCTGTATCATAGTTTCATTTTCAACATCCAGTGAAGCTGTTGCCTCATCTAACAATATAATTGGTGCATCCTTTAGAAATGCTCTAGCAATGGATATCCTTTGTCGTTCACCACCAGAAAGTTCAGAACCATTTTCACCAATCATTGTATTCCAGCCTTGCGGAAGCTTTCCTACGAATTCATCACAATGTGCAAATTTTGCAGCCTGTATAACTTCTTCATCTGTTGCATTTTTTCGCCCAATGCGAATATTTTCCATAATAGAATTATTAAATAACGTAACATCTTGAAAAACAATTGAATATAAAGACATTAGTGTTTCAGGATCAATCTTTGAAATGTCCATATTGCCTACCGTAATTTTCCCACTGCTGATATCCCAAAAACGTGCTGCTAATCTAGATACAGTAGTCTTTCCACCACCAGATGGCCCAATAAGTGCTGTCACTTCTCCTTGCTTAGCAGTAAAGGATACATCTTTTAACACAGTTTCTTTATTATCATAAGCAAACGCAACATGATCAAATTCAATATCATATCCTTTATTTGTAAGTTCTTCTGATCCTGTCTGCATCTCATGTCCGAGAATTTCATTCATACGTTCACACTGAATATTGGCTGAGATGATAGCTGCTAAATTCTGTAATGATAGCTGCATAGGATCATATAATCTTGATACCAAAAGCAAAAACATAAAGAAAGTCAAAACATCTAGGCTTCCATCTACAAGAAATATTCCACCAGCTAGTGCAACTGTAGCAATTCCAAGTTTTAAAATCATCTGCGCAGATGCAACAAAAACGGCAGTTCCAAGTTCTGTAATAATTGCACGTTTCTCAACATTTTTAATTTTCACGTCCAGTTCCTTCATATATGCTGTTTCTGCATTGTTTGCTTTCAAATCCCTCACAGATTCTAAGCATTCTTGAATTCCATCTGCACAAGCCATCTTTACATTCATCTGCTTTTTTCCCAATGTACACTGCACTTTTGATGAAAAGAGGACAATTGCAAAAGAAACAGGCAATACCCATAATGCTGCAATTGCCATACGCCAATCAAAGAAAAACAGGCACACTGCAATTATAAAAGTTGAAATAATAGAGCCAATAAGCTCCGGTATCCAATGAGAAGATGCTGTTTCTAGTGTAGAACAATCCGCCATAATTGTACTGGTTAAATCTGATAAATCTTTTTTTCCAAAAAAGGAAAGAGGAAGTTTTCGTAATTTTTCAGCAAGTGATATTCGCCTCACACCACTTTCCACATATGTTGTAAAGAATGTTGCATTATACTGAAAATATGTTGTTATGGATATTAACAGAAGGCATATTACTATTCCAGCTGCATAAAATGGCATATATTTTGACCCAACATTATTATGCATCAAATCTCCAACTAAGTAATAAAGAAGACCCACAGGCATCATTAATACAATATTTGATAATACACAAGCCACAAATGCTTTTATCATGTCCCTTGCGCCTTTTTCTGAAAGAGCATATTTATGCTGCAATTTTTCAATCAATCTCATTTTGAACACCTACCTTCCATTTTGCAGTACTATTATATTCCTTCCACATATGTGCATATAGTCCATCTTTTTGTACCAATTTAGAATGACTTCCTGCTTCACATATTTCTCCATCTTTTATCACATAGATACAGTCCGCTCCTATTACGGTAGACAATCTATGTGCTATCATGATTACTGTTTTTCCTTTTGATAAAGTGGAAAACGCAGCTTGTACCTTTGATTCATTGTCAGGATCAGCAAATGCAGTTGCTTCATCCAGTATAAGAATTGGTGCATTTTTAAGCATTGCTCTTGCAATGGAAATACGCTGGCTTTCACCTCCAGATAGATAATTACCTTTTGTACCAATTATGGTGTCCATTCCATCTGTAAGTTTATCTATAATATCCTCACACCGAGCATCTTTTAACGCCTTTAATACCTCTTCTCGCGCGGCATCTGGTTTTGCAAGACGGACATTTTCAAACATTGAAGTTTTTAAAAGCTTACTATCTTGAAATACAAAGGAAACAGTTTTCATGAGCTCTTCTTTAGAAATATCCTTAACATTTACTCCACCTATTTTAACTTCACCACTATCTACATCCCAAAAACGAGCTATTACATTAGCTAAAGTTGTTTTCCCACTGCCGGAAGGTCCTACAAAAGCCACATGTTCACCCGGATTAATTTTCAGTGAAACATGCTTTAGTGCATCTTCATCAGCATCTTTATAGTGAAATGATACATTTCGAAGCATTATTGAGTTATTTCTTGGATGCCCTGGTGCCTGACTTTCATGTAATGGTTTTATATCCATTACACTATCAATCCTCTCAAGTGCATCTTCCACAATCATCATATTCTCACTGGAATACATGATTTTATTTAAAGTAACTGTTATAATTGGTGTGATAATAATGTAAAACAAAAGATTTAATAAGAATTCATTATTAACCCCATTTCTTGTAAAAAACAAAGCTGCTGCTATTAATACAGCAAAAACGGCATTAATAACTGTAGTGTAAAATGTCATTGGCATACGCAGATCTTTGGTATAAGAAATTACCCATTTTTCATAATTATCAATAGCTGTTTTAAATTTTTTGAAAGAAAAAACAGACTGACCAAAGGTTTTTACTACAGGTATACCACGTACATATTCTACTGCTTCATTTGACATCTGTTCCAATGAATTCTGATACTCTTTCATTTTCTGCTGCATCCTGCTTCCAGTCATTACTGACATAATGCAAAATGCAATTACAACCGGTACTAAACTTAAAATTCCTAAACGCCAATCAAATGCCAAAAGCATAGCAAGCAGGCCAAACGGTGTTACAATTGCAGCTGCACGGTCCGGCAATTGATGTGCCAAATAAGTTTCTGTTGCCGCACTAGACTCATTTACAATTTTTCTGATCTTTCCACTTCCTATACCATCCATGAATCCAAGCGGTAATGTAACAATATGGTGCATAGTCTTTGACCTAATATTTACCTGAACACGAAATGCTGCTACATGAGAGCACATTAAAGCTGCTACATAAATGGCCATGGACAAAGCAGAAAAAAGTACTGCCATATAACCATAATATGTGAGATTTTTTGCACCACTGAAATTTGGTGCAGCATTTAAAACCTCTTTAATAATTTTCCATATAAAAACAAATGGAAGCAGTGCCACAAGTGCACTTGCTGCGGACAAAACCCAGGAAGCTATGGTCAAGTACTTAAATTTTCCAGCATATCCAAATAACTTTGACATACTGGATTCTTTTTTTACTGCAATTTCTCTACTTTCACTTAAAACTTCCACCTCTACATCCCCTTTCTTTAGTTAGTTTTAGCTAACTTGAGTGCATTTTTTAATATATGTTTAGATTTACTTCCACCACCTTTTTAAACATCTCCGAAAATTTTCTTCTTTTATTTAATAACGTACATCAGTCACTTGTTACACTTTCCACAATATAACTTATTTCTTTCTTCCAACAAGGCATATCCAGCTTGTATTCTGTTTTTGGTCTTCTTGTATTACAGTAAATCCTGCTGACTTTAAAATATTTTTTAATTGAATAATGCTATATACTGTCATGCCTTCTATTTTTTTAGACCATTTATCATTTGCCGGATTACCTTCTTCACAACATATCATAAAACATCCTTTTGGTTTCAATATTCTTTCAACTTCTTTAAAATTTTCACATAAATTAGGCCAGAAATATATAGTTTCAAATGCAGTAACAATATCAAAGCTTTTATCTTTATAAGGTATATTATTAACATTACCTATTTTAATCTCGCAATTTTTTTTAATAAAATTTATATTCCTTTTTCTGCTGCACTTTACACTCTCTTCTGAATAATCTATACCTGCAACAAAACCATTTGGACAGCTTTCTAATAATTTGGCTATATTAGCTCCTCCACCGCATCCAACATCAAGCACATAATCTGTACTTTTTAGATTTATATGTTTAAGTCCCCAATCAGCAAGTTTAGCATGACCTGAATTCATCATTTTGAGAATCATTTTCCCACCTAATCCCTTTGGTTTACATGTATTTTGAAATAATCCGTCTAACATACTATCTCCTCCTTTAAACTATATTTTGTAAATATGAAAATTGGATTATAATTAGCATTGACTAACTACAACACAAATTGTAATTCCTTTGAAATTGTTTTTCTACTCTATTTTGTCGTCAATACTCCATTTGGACATTTTTTCGATATACACTTGGATTTACTCCTATAACTTTTTTAAACGCTTCAGAAAATTTACTTGCATTATCATATCCAAGTTTTCCTGCAATCTCATTGATTTCCTCTCCGGTATATTTCAAAAGTTCTGCTGCCTTCTGCATCTTATATGTTTTTATAAAAGAATATATACTGTCCCCATATATTTCTTTAAACACAAGTTTCATTGTTGTAAGAGGAATTTTAAACTTCACTGACAACTGATCTAAAGTTATTTTTTCAGACAGATGAATTAAAAGGTATTTCTTTATTGCTTTTATGATATCTACCTGCCTTTTTGAATAATAATTTTTGCTCTGTTTTAATTCCTCTTGTTCCAGACTGCTTAGGAAAAGAAACAATTCTAAAACTTTTACTTTATAATATCCTTTTCTTATTTTTTGAGATACTGAATACAGTTCTGAAAAAATATGTTCAATGCTCTTACTTTCTTTTATTACTAAAAACCCCTTATTATTTTCACAAAATTTATTTTTTAGTTCTAACAAGTTAACTGAAACATCCTCTAGAATACAGGATAAACACTTAGGTGATTTATCAAGATCCACAGCCACAGTAATTCCATGAAAATGATTTAAAGGAAACTTACAACTGTTTTTCATACTATACTTTTGATTTATAGCAAGATCTCCTTTTGAAATGTAAAGATACTCCCCTTTCCTTGTCTTACATTCAATTATGCCTTCTTTACAATGATTAATTTCCAAAACATTCTTTGGTTGTTCTCCATCTATGTTTACCCACCTAGTATGAACATCATTATAGATTAATTCAATGCCCGGAAACACAGAATAGCTTCTCATAACAGCATTACCATTTAAATTATTAATTTTATAAATTGTACAATCATCATTTCTTCTGATAACTTCTACTTTACTGCCATATAATTGTTTATCTCTCTCCGTTGGATTCATTCCATTGCCCCCATATTAATAACTTTCTATAATAAATATTACGGCCAAAAATTTTCTATTTGCCTTCATGAATTTGAGTGATAACGAATTTCATTATCACTCAAATTATAACATATTATTTTAAAAATTCAAATTGCTGTTTCTATTTTCATTTGATACTGGCTTCGCTTATGGGCACCTTTATTGCCATATATTATCTTTAAATTTTCCAAGATTTAATGCTATTTTCTTCTTTATTAGTCATCATCTCAATCCAATTTATAACCGTATCCAATAACAATTTTGTATTTCCAATATTACAATGGTTTGCAGCATCCTCTTTTTCTGTAAACAATCTAAAGGTTAAAGAATGTACATTAGTTAGTGCATCCATTTCCTCTTTAAATAATTTATAATCTATAAAATGATCATTACTAGCCCCAATAACTAAAACATCCTGTGTAAGATTTGGTCCAACATCTATCATCTGAAATTTATTTAATTTCATAATATAATCATAGGGTGTTTTAGCTTCATATGCATACATTCCATGTTCTGCTCCCCACTTTACCATTTCATCTTTACTCATTGCCACTTTGAAAGCAAAGTTAATAATTCTCTTTGTCTTTAATTTCATGCATATATGCAAAAATAACTTTTGACTTCTAGTTGCCATAGCCATTACGACATCAAGAAAATTTGGGAAGATTGACCATGCTACAACTCTTTTAATTCTTTTATCAAAAGCAGCCGCACGAGGAGCTAACATTCCACCTAATGACGCTCCCATTATCGTAACATCACAAAGCTTCAAATAATCTAAAATTACACCTACTGGTTTTTCCCACTGATATGTGAAAGGCTTTCCTTGTACTCTCATAACTCCGCCTTGACCTGGTCCCTCAAATAAATAAACATCAAAACCATGCTCAGCTAAATAAAGCATTGCAAAAAATAATTCTTCATAATAAGAATCATTTCCACCATGAAGCAAAATAGTATCCTTCCTCACTCCAACAGCTTTAGCATACATCACTGGAAGTTTAACCTCTTCATAAGGCACTTCATATTTTTTTACCGTTCCATCTTCAAAATACTCTTTATAATAATCATAAAAAAGCTTAGAAGCCTTTACATAGTATTTCTTTTTATCTGGATCACCATCATACATAAAAAATTCACTCATTCTATAATAGGCAATTGCTTCTTTTATTCTGTCTTCTAACATAGCAGTATCCCCTAATTTAATCAATTCCTTCTTCCAGGTTTTGCTATTATAAATTTTACCTGCCACTTTTTTAATATCTTCTATATCTCCTTCATTCCACATAACTACACGATTTAATTGATAATTAAAATTTGGATCTTTATTTAAATTATATAAGCCTCTTGAGAATGTTATTTTATCCTTTTTAATTTAAAACTCCTCCCATCAAAAAAAGACATTGCTAAGTCCAAAGCTATGTCTTTATTTTAACTTCTATGTTCATAATTTACTTGCAAATAAACGCTATTCTATTACAACATAACGGATATCATTTTTTACTTCATTAGCTGTTAATCCAAGCATTGCCTTATTTGTATTAGCAAAATGTGAAGAACTATTAAAACCTGCCTTAATAGCTGCATCTGTAATACTGTATCCCTTGTCCAAATATTCATAAGTTTTTCTCATTTTTTCAATTATTAAAAACTGATTTAAAGATATTCTAACCTGCTCCTTAAACAAATGTGATAATCGGCTTTTTGACAAAAACACATGTTTTGCAAGTTCATCTAAAGTTCCCTCAGATATAGTATCTATACAATTTAAATACTCTATAACACTTTTTATTCTATCATCCTTATTTAAAACAACCTTAACTTTAACATTACACACTTCCATAATTTCCTTAAAAGCATTCTTGTATGCACGTGTAATATTTTCTTTTTTAACCTCAATAAACTGACTCCATATTTTTACTATTTTCCTTACATTTTCTTTAGATAATACAGAAAACTGTCTGTGCATAAAATATTGTTCTCGAAGCTCTTTAGCAATATCTGAAGTTTCATCAAATAAAAAAACAAGAACCTGCTGATTTTTACTATCTATGGTGTGAATAATATTAGAATTAATTAAAATTCCATTGCAGCTTATACTTTTTTCTTCAATCGTACAGCTTATTTCGTCCTTCAAACTTATAATTAAATGTTTTGCAAAATGCTTATGCAATTTAGGATCACTATAATCATCTAACAGTAAAATATGATCCATAGAACTATATATTTCTGTCAATTTCATCACTTTCCAATCTTAATGCCAAAATTCCACCATCTAAAAATCCATCAATTATGAAAAAGCGTAATGACATTTTTATTATACATATATTTTATTACAATTATTACACACATACCATTAATAATTTCATAAACTTTTTATATCATTTTTCCTTTTACAAAGTAGTAAAGCTCTTACAACATTAAAGACCTAATAATTGTTCTTTTTTCTTCCATTTCAGTAATAGTGCTGAGTTTATAATTACAAACACAGAACCTGCATTATGCACTAAAGCACCAACAACAGGATTTAGTATACCCGTAATAGCAAGTGTAATAGCAATAAAATTCAGTGTCATTGAAAAAGTAAGATTACACTTTATAGTGAACATCATCCGCTTTGACAGTGCTAACAAATGAGGAAGTTCCTTAACTTCATCATCCACCAATGCTATATCTGCTGCATCTACTGCAATATCGCTGCCAACTCCGCCCATTGCAATTCCAACGTTTGCCATCTTTAAAGCAGGTGCATCATTGATTCCATCTCCAATCATACATACTTCCTGTTTCTTTTTCTGATATGCAGAAATCCAGTTGAGTTTATCCTCTGGTAAGCAATTTGCATGTACCTCTTCAATATGAAGCTGATTTGCAATCGTATTTGAAGCATTCTCATGATCACCAGTTAACAAAACAGGCTGGACACCAAGAGCAGATAAAGAATCAATCATCTTTGAACTTTCCATACGAATGGTATCAGATAACGACAAAAAACCAGTAAGCACTTTATCAACAGCAATATAAATTACCGTACATCCTTGTTTTAAGAAATCTTCTGATTGTACAATTACTGAAGATGCAATTGATACATCACTTTCTTTCATAAGTTCTACATTCCCAGCAAGTATTTCTTTTTCATTCACACTCGCTTCAACACCGCGTCCTGGAATCATGCGAAAATGTTCTGCAGTCGAAACTGAATCTGAAAATTTCTTCTTATAACAGCTTACTACTGCTTTTCCTAAGGGATGCTCCGAAAGTGATTCTGCAGCCGCTGCATATAAATATAATTCATCCGCTGAAATGTCTGAACTAATTGACTTGATTTCTAATACCTGCGGAGTACCATATGTAAGTGTTCCTGTTTTATCAAAGGCAATTTTCGATACTGAGGCAAGTCTCTCTAAGGCATCACCTTCCCGAACAAGAAAACCATGCTTAGTCACATTACCAATAGCCGCCATAATTGCAGTAGGAGTTGCAAGAACCAGTGAGCAAGGGCAGAACACAACCAAAATCGTAACAGCACGTATAATCTCTCCTGATATAAACCATGTTAATCCTGCAGCTGTCAACGCTATTACAACAATCCATGTTGCCCACCTGTCGGCAATACCAACAATTTTTGCTTTTCCTGCATCTGCAAACTGTACAAGACGAATCATACGCTGAATAGAACTATCTTCTCCAACTTTCACAGCTTTCATTTCAAAAGCGCCAAATTGATTTGCAGTGCCGCTGGAAACGTTATCTCCTACTGTTTTATCAACTGGAAGTGATTCTCCTGTCATAACTGCCTGATTAATGGAAGTCTGACCAGATAATATAATTCCATCCACAGGAATTGTTTCACCAGGAAATACCCGAATGATATCATTTATCTTAACTTTTTCAGAAGGAACAATTTCTTCTTTTCCATCAACTAAAACTCTTGCTGTGTGCGGCGTAAGGTGAACAAGCTTTTCAATGCCTGCCCGTGCTCTGGAAACAGTTAAATCTTCCAGCAGCGCACCAAACTGCATAATGAAAGCAACTTCACCCGCGGCAAAATCCTGGCCTATACATACAGAAGCAATAAGTGCAATTGATACCAGCACATCCGCTCTAATATCAAAAGCTGTAACTAGTCCAATAACTGCTTCAATTATGATAGGGATTCCACAAAGAATAATTGCTATCCACGCCATATTAAAAGGCAGTGGAATCAAATTAAAAATACTTGCAATTAGAGCAATTCCGGAAATAATCAATAATATAATATCTTTTTTTGTGCCACCCTTTCCCAATAAGTATTCCAATTTTTCTGCTAATTTTTTCATAAATACCTCCCATTTGAATTATAATATACCTATAGGGGTATATGTATATTGTACCTATGGGGGTATGGGTTGTCAATAATACAATAAAAAAAACAGCCATCTCTGACTGCTCCCAAAATTGTATTTATTAAGTCATATTTGCAAAGCGTTCAACTGCTTTAGTAAAATTTTCAATGGTCTTATCCGCATCACCATGCTCAATTCCATCTCTCACACAATGCTTTATATGTCCTTCTAAAATTACCTGCCCACATTTATGTAATGCAGATTTAGCAGCATTAATTTGTGAAAGAACATCCTCACACGGAACATCTTCATCTATCATCCTATCTACAGCCTGAACCTGTCCGATAATCTTTTTTAATCTTCGATGCAGGTTAGCTGAATCCATACATTGTTTCATATCTACGCCTCCATACCGTTAGGGGTATATGTATATTATATTCATAATAGCAAACTTGTCAAGATTGCATCATCATTCTTTAATTTGTATATGATTGAATTGTGATAATATCTTTTTTCTTTTTACCATTTTATATCACCTTAATAATTCTTTAAATTTCATTTGCAAATTCATTTAGAATCGTAGCCTTAGATGTAAGTTCTTCAATAGTAGCAGTAACTTCTTCAAGACCAGCCGTTTGATCTTCCAATAAACTATTAGAACATTTAAATTTATCATATATTTCATTTATCGAATTTTGTATATTATTTAAAATCATATTTACTTCATCTATTGATTGTTTTGTTGAACTTGAAAGTTTTCTTATCTCTGATGATACCACACTAAATCCCTTTCCGTATTCCCCTGCTCTAGCTGATTCAATTGCAGCATTTAATCCAAGTAAATTAGTCTGTTTTGCAATACCCTTAATAAATGTTAGAACTTCATCAGTTTTTTTAGAGCTTTCTTTTGACTTTTTAATAAATTCTCCAATACTCTCATTGGTTTGATTTATTTGTTGAAACTTAGAAGACATTTCTACTACATTTGAACTCATTTGAGTTAATGATTCTGACAATGTATTAGCTAGATTAGTTATTTTTTCTCTTTTATTTGTTTTGTCAGTGCTCATGCCTATTACCATTGTGCCTTCTATTTTATTATTCACAAAAACCGGGATTCCAATTGTTTCTACAGGTATTCCAAACACTTCTTTTGGTACTGTAATATGTATAACTTCCTTTTTCTTTAAGCACACATCTGCAGCGCAATTTTTAGGTATTTCATCACCTGCTTTAAAATTGGTTGCTAAATTTTCACTATCTTGAACCAAAAGGAATTTTTTAGTATTGGAAATTGTAAATAATAATTCCATTCCAAAATAGTATTTAAAGTACGGCATCATATTGTAAAAAGATTCCATCAACTTATCTTCATGTATTTCCTTTATCACTTTCATTTCCTCTTTTCTCATATTAATTTTCTCACACACACTTTATTCCACATAACATTCATATGAAATGTTTAGTTTATCTTGCATTTATAATTCACTTCTCTATTTAAACAAATAACACATTAGACTATACTTTCGCTATTTATCATAGCTTAAAAATGGCATACCAAAAACATTCCTTTAGAATATTTTTGACATGCCTACAATCAATTATTATATTATTCATTTCATAAGCTTTACCCTGAATTTCAAATTTATACATTTAGTATCAATTGAGTAGGCTTATATCCCTCAAAAATAAGTCCAATCATCTTCTTCTTTATTAAATCATAGCTATTAAAAATAGCTTTAGCATTTTCCACATCATGGTAAACCTTCCAATAGCCTATCATCTTACACTTTATACTAGGGCAATCTACAAATGTTATTACATCTTCTATAGGGTACCCTAGAAATACACCTATCTCGTGTGGACATATTTTCTCAAATCTTTTACTTAAATGGCATAAACATTGGTTAAGATCCATTTCATTTGTATATCCAAACCTATTTAGAAAATCTATATTTTTTTGACACTTTATACTTGTCTCCAACATTTTATCGTTATAGAATAATACTGTTATATTTTTTTTATTCCTGCGCAATTCAAAAAAACTAATCTTTAAATTTTCTTTTATTCTATCCTTATATCTTTCCCATATTAAATTTAGCTTTCTTCCATTATCACTAAATATAATGAGGGAGGCTATTTTTTGTCTTTTTAAAGTTGGAGCACAATGGCATATTATCACATACAATAAGTATTCAAAATCATTATACTCATTAATTATATTAAAAAATTTATTTACTTGTTCTCTACTCATAAATAACCTCCCCTATATTTAAAAATTTTTATTTTTCTGCTAATCTTTCACCTAGTTTTTTACATTTTTCTAGTCCATCATCATCTGGTTCTTCATTTATTATAAGGCTTTCTTCTACGAGATTTGCTCCATACTCCTTCATCTGCTCTTCCCAGTTAGTCATCCAATCTCCACTACCCCAACCATATGAACCAAATAAGCCAATATCTTTATCTTTAATATCCTGCAAAATGGATTCTATAAATGGTTCCATTTCGTTTTCTTCAAGCTGTTCATCACCCATTGCCGGGCATCCAAAAGCAACAACATCTGCACCTGACACGTCTTCTAAACTTGCTTCGCCTACACCAACAAGTTTAACATCTGCATTTCCATTTTTGGCTCCTTCTTGTATTGCTTTTGCCATAGTCTCAGTATTTCCTGTACCACTCCAATAAATAATTGATATTTTTTTCATAACTTAATCCTCCTCGTAATTAATTCTATTTTTAATATGTGACAAAGTCCATTTACAAAACATTAACTTTATCCACTCCAACCACCAACATACTCATATGCATCTTCTTTTTATTTGTTGACTATCATTCTCAATACAGAAGCAACTTTTATTCCTACACTACTGCTTTTCCCTTCTCCGTAAGTTTCCATAAATCTATGCTTATATTGTTTTTACCACTACAGCAACTTTTTTTCTTTTTTGAATCGCAGCACCCACAATCACAACCTGATGAAGCATTCATATTATCTCGCTTTATATATCCAAGTCTTTCAAGCTGGGATATCATTTGTTCTACCATGCTTTCATCTATTCCAAGTTCTTTAGCCATAATTTTATTTGAATACAATCCTCCTTTTGAGAGTCTCTTCAAAATTTTCATAATCATAAAAACCATCCTTTCCTCTAAGTTTTACATTTATCACATAAAACAGATAATATTATACTTACACCTTGAACTGAAACACAATCACTTTTTTCTATGCTTTTCATAAAACTATTTAAATTATCTTTAATGTATTTATCATCTAAATCCATAACTTTATTACATCTAACACATTTAGTATGAATATGAATTTTATATTTTCCAGTACCCTCTAATTCGTAATATCTTTTGTCAGAAACATATATTTCTTTCAAAATTCCTATTTTTTCAAACAGTGAAACATTCCTATATACAGTAGTAACTCCAATATTCTTTTCTTTAAGCTTTTTATAAATTTCATCAGCAGTTATATGCTTCTTACTACCACATATAGCATTTAATATTTTAGTTCTTGAAGAAGTAACCTTATATCCTTTTGCCTTCAATTTTGCTTTCGCATTTTCAATATACTCTAATTTCCTCATATATCAGTATTCCTTTGCTTTAAAACTGGTTATAATTTTTCTAAATTGCAAATTATTATCTAAAACACAGTCTACTATCAATGGATCAAACATGATTCCTTTATTAATATACATTTCATTCATGCACTTTTCAAAGTTTAAAGCTCTTCTATAAGGTCTTGTTGAAGTCATGGCATCTATTGAATCACATACTGAAATCATCCTTGAGCCTAAAGGTATTTCAAATTTTGATAAGCCATTTGGATATCCCTTTCCATCCCATCTTTCATGATGACACAAAACCATCTTGCCTACATTTTTTAATTTTCTCAATTTGCTCAATATATCATACCCAATCTTGGGATGTGCTTTAATGTATTCCCACTCATGGGGCATAAGTTTTCCTTTTTTGTTTAAAATTTCATCTGGTATACCTATCTTACCTATATCATGTAAGTGTGCTGCTATGTGAATAGCTTCAAATTCTTTTCCCTTAATTCCAAGTTTCTTTGCAAGCTCACATACCATAAACGCAACTCTCGCAGAATGCCCACATGTATAACAATCTTTAGCTTCAAGTGCAGTCACGAGGCTTTCGCTTATATCATGATATTTATTTTTATATATAAATGCCAAAACATTATCAAGCAGCACACTTAACTCCTTTCAAATTAATTTAGATTAAATAATATTGAATTTCATTCTCATCAAAAGTGTAATTTAAACAAATCCCATCAATCTTCCTACCTGATATACTATTACTGCACATATCCATCCAATTGCACAAGTATACCCTACTGCTGCCCATGCCCATTTACTTGAATTTGTTTCACTTTTTACTGCTCCTATAGTTGCAACACATGGTACATATAAAAGGCACATTACCATAAATGACATTGCTGTAAGCGGTGTAAAAGTATTTTGTATTGCATGGAAAAGATGTACTCCTTCGTCTACTCCATAAATTGTTCCAAAAGTACCAACAACAGCTTCTTTAGCTGCAAATCCTGTTATAAGTGCAACTCCTGCCTGCCATGTTCCAAAACCTGCCGGTTTAAATATAGGTGATATTAGTGATCCTAATCTTGCTAATATAGTTTTGTCTTGTGGTGCACCTGCTGGTAAATTAGTAAGAATCCAAACAACTATACATACAACTAAAATAACGGTTCCTGCCTTCTTTAAAAAGTGACTTGATTTTTCCCACATGTGAATCAAAATTCCTTTAAGAGTTGGTATACGATATGGAGGTAATTCCATAACAAAATATGAATTTTCACCTTTAAATACTTTTGAGCTAAAGAATTTTCCCATTAATATTGCAACTGCAATACCTAGAGCATAGAGTATAAATACAATAAGTCCGCCTTCACTAAATATACCTACTGTTTTGTTTGCAAAGAATGCTCCAATAAATAATCCATAAATTTCAAGTCTTGCTGGACATGAAATGAAAGGACTTATTAAAATAGCTATCATTCTATCCTTCTTGTTTTCAAGAGTTCTTGCCGACATTATTCCTGCAACATTACAACCTGATCCAATTATAAGTGATACTGCTGTTTTACCGTGAAGCCCAACTGCATGCATGAGCCTGTCCATTACATAAGCAGCTCTTGCCATATATCCGCTGTCTTCCAGAAGGGATATCAAGAAAAACATTATCAAAATCATAGGCATAAATCCAAGTACTGAACCAACACCGCCAAAAATACCATCTCTAACAAAATCGCCCAAAAGTTCAGGTGCCCCTATATGTTGAAGTCCAAAATCCACGCTAGCTCCAAGCTTACCTATCCAGTCATTTACTAAATCCGCAAGTGGCCCATTACCAAGGCCTATTGAAATCTGATAAACCCCAAACATTATAAGTGCAAATATAGGTATTCCAAGCCATTTATTAGTAATTACTTTATCTATTTTATCCGAAACACTTTCTTTAACAACTGTATTTTTCTTTACACTATCTTTAACAACACTGCTTATCTTTTCATACCTTTTATCAATTATAAAAGCATCCGGCTCATAGCCAATAGACTTAGTAATTTTTTCTATACTATTTTGAACCTGTTTCTTTACTGCATTTGTTTTTACTTTCTCACCCACATATTTATTTATATATTCATCATTTTCTATAAGCTTTAATGCTGTCCAAGAAGATGGATATTCAAGAGCTGCAGCTGCTTCTGAAAAAGCAAGTTCTATTTTTCCTGTTTCTCTTTCTACTTCAGCACCGTAATCAATTTTATATAAATTATGCTCTTTTAAATCTCCAAGCTTAACAGCTTCACTTACTAATTCATTTATTCCCTGACCTTTAGTTGCTACTGTTGGAACTGCTGGTATTCCGATAGCACTGGATAATTTTTTCGCATCGATTTGTATATCTTTATTTTTAGCTTCATCCATCATATTAAGTGCTAAAACTACTTTAGCTCCAGTTTCAAGAATCTGCATTGTAAGATATAAATTTCTTTCAAGATTACAGGAATCTACTACATTAATAACCACATCCGGTTTTTCTTTAAGTATAAAATCACGAGCTACAACTTCATCCTCTGAATATGCCCCTAAACTATACGTTCCTGGCAAATCAACTACTGTTATATCTCTACCTTGAAACTTTAATTTTCCTTCCTTTTTTTCAACTGTAACACCAGGCCAGTTCCCTACATGCTGTTTTGAACCTGTAAGTTCATTAAACAAACTAGTTTTACCACAGTTAGGATTGCCGGCTAAAGCAATAACCAAATTTTTATTCATCATCAAGCCTCCAATATATTAACTTTAAACTTCTCTAACCATAACTTTTTGTGCCATTGAACGTCCAAGTACAAGTCTGGTTTCACCAAGTTTTACTACTAAATGTCCTATGTCATTATTCATTATTTTAATTATAGTTCCCTTACTAAGTCCCATTTCCATAAGCTTCTTGCACATAATTTCACTTCCAACTACATCTTTTATTTCGGCGCTTCTCCCCATTGAAACAGCATTCAACGGCATATTGCTTTCAATCATATGAATCACCTCCTAACAAATTTTTTATATTAGCTCTACTAAAATATCTTTTGCTTCATTTTTTCTTAAACTTAAGCTGTATCCTCTAACCTGAAGTTCTATTGGATCACCCATGGGTGCCTTTCCTGCTACAATAATTTCAGTTCCTCTTACAATACCCATGTCCATAATTTTTTTTCTTACTTTACTTTCAGGTAATATTTGAACTACCTTAACTCTTGATTTAATTTTAACTTCATTAAGTCCTATACTATTGGCCATAATATCACTCTCCTAAAAATAGTAAAATTTCATGTACAGTTTTTATTAATTGATATTGATAATCATAATCAACTATATTATATATATTAGTACTTACTTCTAAATATGTCAATAGCATATTTGCTTATATATTCTATTTGAAGTTGGTAAAAATTCATAAAAATAAAGATGGCAGCTATAACATAGTGCCATCTTTTATAATTAATTTATTTTTTCTATATAGTGACAATTAACATCTATATGATTTAAAAATAACAACAATCTTTCATAAAGTGGGTGAGCTTTATCACCATACTTTGCTTCTAGATTTTCTCCAATAGCTTTTACAGTTTTCTTTCCATCTATCTGTAAAAACACATAACTTGCATATTCATCCAAAGTAATTTTTTTATATTCTGGAATTCTAAATTTAATTTTTCTAAAAAACTTTTGAATCTTATGATCTTGTTTTTCGAGTATAGTCACAATGCCGTCTTCATCTACCTCATATTCTAAATTATCAGAGATTTTAAATATTATATTTAAGACCTCTTCGTTGTTATTTGGCATTTTTTTCCTTACTCTTCATTATAGGTATTATTGAAGCTATTATTAGAGCTGCTAATATTACATATCCCATTCCATTAGAAGCAGCAAATCCACTTGGTTCACCTATTTTTATAACATTAGTTACTTGAAGTATTATACCAACAAGTCCTATTATGGAACCACCAGCAACCAGTCCAGATGATAAACTTACACCATTAGAAACTCTAGCTTCTTTTTGCTTTTCAGTTTTAGAAGTTTTTTCTACAAATAGACGAACAAATGCACCTATTAATATTATGGCATTTGTAGATATTGGCAAATAGAATCCTATGGCAATTGTCATTACAGGAAGTTTTAATAAGAACAAAGTAAATCCCATAACAATACCAACAATTATCATAACCCAAGGTAAACTACCTGACATTATACCGCCAGTTAATGTTGACATTAGATTAGCTTGAGGTAATGCAAATGGCACGTTATCACCAGTCATAGCAAGCTGGCTTGAAAGTAACATTATAACGCCAGTAACTACTGCAGCACCAACTATACCAGCTATAGCAAAGTATTTTTGCATTTCATTTTTGTCACCGCCAACTATAAAAGTGACTTTTTGTGATTGACAGTAACCTCCAGCTGCAGATATAGCAGTAACTATAAACGTACCAAATAAAAGTAAAGACCTGTTATTTCCAGGGTTTTTCCATCCCATTGTAACAAATAATAATGTTACAATAACTATAGAAGCTATAGTCATACCGGATACGGGAAGATTTGAAGTTCCTATAGTACCAGTTAAACGACCAGCAACTATAACAAATAATAATGATAATACTAGTGATAAAATAGAAGCAGTTATTGCCATTAGTATATTACCACCAGATATCATGAAACCACCTATAAAGCCTATTATTATACCACCAAATAATATTAAGTTTTCAGCAGATGAACTTCCAGAACCTTTTGATGACTTGACACCAAGAGTTTCTTTTATGGAAGATACTATAGTTGGTATAAGTTTTATAGCACCTATAAAACCTCCAGAAAGCATCATGCCTGCTCCAATATATTTTACATAGCTGCCTGCTATATGCTTAACTTGCATGGCATTTAAAGCAACATGTGAATTATTCCATACAGTTGCACCGCCTTTTCCAAGAGAAACAAAATAACCTATTAAAGGTGTAACAGCAAAGTTAGATAATATAGAACCCGCAAACATAGTTAAGGAAACATCTATGCCAACTATAAATCCTATACCTAATAATAGTGGATTGGCTTCAACTTCAAATTTCCACTTGTAAAAGGACTCGTTTACATAGCTTATAACATTGTTAGCTACATTTAAAAATGAACTAGTAAAAACAGTTATAATACCGCCTATTCCAAAGCCTATTCCCATGTACTTCACTGATTCTTTAGCACCTTCTGAAGCAACAAGTGTTTCAGATATAGCCATTGACTCAGGGTACATCAATTTACCATGTTCTTCAACTATTAAATAATTGTAAACAAGAGAAGCTACTCCTATACCGAATAAAACACCTCCTACACCAACAACAAAACCTTCAAAGAAAGAAACTTTTGAACCTATTAAAATTATTGCTGGTAAAACAAATATCATACCACTAGCGATAGATTCTCCACCACTTGACATACCTTGAACTAAATTTTTGCCAAGGATACCTTTCTGTTTAGCAAATATAGCTATAAATACAGAACCTATTATAGAACCAGGTATACCAGCAGCAACTGTAAGCCCTGATTTCATACCTGAATAGGCAGTAGATGCTGCAAATAGTACAGCTAGAATAATACCGATTGTTAATACAGCAGCATTTCCACCAGATTTAGAGCCACTGGAAATGTAAGGGACATAGTCTTTACCAGCTATGCCGCCATATGCATCTTTAGATAACTTTTTATTCATAATATGTACCTCCTTTATATTTTACAATCATAATTATAGCATAATTAATGCTAAAAATGCACTTTTAAATTTTTACAAATAATAGAATTGTTTCATTATGTAAATTAAAATAACTTTAAACTTGCAATAATGATGCTATTTGTGATCAACGATAACAAATTATTCATAATGTTTTTATTGGACGTGCTCTCACAAAACTTATACAGTACAAATATTATATGACTAAGAAGTGTATTTTCCATAAGAAAATACCTTAATAGGAGATGTGATAAAAGTGGAAAATTATAAAAATTCAATTTTTTTGCCTAATCCAATAACTCAAGTGGCTGATATGCCTTATGCTTTATATTTATCACTTCAAGGAAAGTACTTTGTAGGATATGCAGATGATATGAAATTTCAAGATAAAAATATAGCATGGGCAGGATTAGTAAATCCAGTTAATTCTAGAGTAAATCTTTATATATATGTTTGGACTGTTACAAATGTCGGAAAGTCGCCATTAACAGCGCGAATATGGTTTAATGCAGAACCATCTGGTGAGCCTATTAAATCAGAATTAGTAACACCTGCCAACACTGCCCTTAAGCCATTACCAATACCAAGAGTAAATTTACTTCAAGCAAATAATGTGCTTAATGAGCCCTATGATGGAGACAATGTATTTACAAGGAAAGTTACTCCGGAAGTTACAATTGCAAGTGAAGAGGTTGGTAAATTTATATTTCCACCAGGAGGATCATTTATTATTTCCTTGTCAAATTTAGAGGAATCAAATCAAATTGGAGAAGGTCGAGTCGCTTTTGGATGGTTGGAAGAAAAAATTCAAGAAATCAAATAGAGAATAGGAGGATTATCTTAAATGGGAAGCTGCAATAACAACAAAAAATCAGTTTTTTTAGCAAATCCAATAACTCAAGTAGCCAGTATGCCATATGCTTTGTATCTATCACTTCAAGGAAAATATTTTGTTGGGGCTACAGATGAACTAGAATTTGGGAATAGTAAAAGTGCATGGGCAGGTTTATTCAATCCTAATAATTCAGGTGTTAACTTACATGTTTATTTTTGGCAGGTTTCAAATACAGGACAATCACCAATAAGAGCCCAAATATGGTTTAATAGTCAGCCATCAGGAAATGCAATAAGAGTTACAACAGTAATTCCTGGCAATACAGCTCTTTGTCCACCGCCTAAACCCAAAATAGGATTATTTGAGGCAATTAATGTAATTAATGAGCCCCTTGGAGGTAAAAAAGCTTTCGTTAGAAGAGCTCTTCCAGACGTTACAGTTGGTGATGAGGAAGTTGGAAAGTTTATATTTCCTCCTGGAGGATCATTTCTAATTTTCTTATCAAACCCTGAAACCCCTAATCAGTCTGCTGCAGCAACTGTAGGTTATGCATGGTGGGAAGAAAAAATAATATGTTAATAAACAGAGTTCTTAGCATCAGGCGGAGTTTTAAACTCCACCTTATGTTTATTAACAGGATTCTTATTCAATTTCATTTCCAATTGCCCTAACTTTAAACTTCTCATCACATACATCTTTAGCATACACTTCAATTTCTATCCCACTTATGATAACATTATATAGACTTAAATATACAAAGGAGTTACTATGTCTGAAACCACTGAAAATAAAAATGTAGTTCAATCTATTATTGAAAAAATACAAAATATGATATTACATGATGAATTGAAAATTGGCGATAAATTACCGCCTGAAAGACAACTAACAGAAATATGGAAGGTTGGACGTCCGGCTTTAAGAGAAGCTTTAAAAGCTCTCGAGATAATTGGCTTAATCGAAAGGAAACATGGTCAGGGAAACTTTATATCTAACAATATTAATGACAGTTACTATAAGCCGCTGTCCATATCCTTTAAATTGAGCAATGGGAGTATTGAAGACTTATTTGATCTTAGAGAAGTCCTGGAATCTTCCTCTGTAAAAGCTGCTGCCAAAAAGGCCTCAAACCAAGACATAAAAAAATTATATAAAACATATAAAAACATGGTAAATGAAAATGATGAAAGTAAAAAAGCAGAATTTGATAAAGAATTCCACTATGAAATCATCAAATTATCAGGTAATGAATTATTTATCACCACATGGAACAGTCTTTCCTACTTAATGGATATTTTTATTGACAAAACCGTAAATATTTCACTATACGAAGAAAAATCTATACATAATATATACGAAGAACACTTATGCATCCTTAAAGCTATAGAAAACCATGATCCCGATGCTGCCGCAGAGGCTCTTGAACATCATCTTAAGAAAATAGATATAGAATTGCTTAAAAAGCTTAAATAATTAGGTTACACTATATATTAATAGAATTAAATTATAAGTAGGTGATTATTAGTATGTATAGAGAAAAAAATAAAATTAATTTCTATTGTAATAAAAATGTTGAGATAATTAGGGAAAAAAGTTTCCATTCATTTCCAAGACACAGCCATAATGCATTCTGTATTGGAATAGTTACAAATGGAATAATACGATTAAACGTAGAACGACAAGAATACTTGTTGGAAAAAGGTGATGTATACTTTATTCCCCCACACATTGAACATACAATTTCTGCAATTAATAAAACTCAATATGAATATATAGTGCTATGTATGAATTCTAATGTAAAAAAATATAATAATAATTCCTTATGCAGGTATGTTTTTAAAGATAGAATAGTGGAAATGGCAATTTTAAACATGATACAAAATTATAATCATAGTAATAATACTGTTTGTTTTGAAAATATACTATTGTATTTTCTGAAACAATATATAAAAATAGATCATAATTGTAAAAAGCACACGAACATCAAAATAATATCATTAACTTCAGATTTCATAAAGGATAATTTGAATGAAACTTTTAATTTGCAAAAATTATCAAATTATGCCAATATATCAAAATATCATTTGTTAAGATTATTTAAAAATCAGATGGGCGTTACCCCATATCAATTTTATATTCAGGAAAAAATAAAGCAGATCCGAAAAGGGCTGCTAAAACAGCAGCCCATTTCTGACTTAGTATTTAATTTCAATTTTTCAGATGAAAGCCACCTGTGCAATACTTTTAAAAAGCATATTGGTATAACACCAATGCAATTTAAAAGCAGCTGCAGAAATTTTGATTAAAGAGCAGGTGTAAATTTGGCAAGAATATATATTCCGTTTTTTCCTGCTTCTACTTTATGAGAAACATTTTCAGGAATAACGCCAACAGTACCTACTGTATAATTAATTTTATTTTCACCAATATAGCAAGTTGCATCACCAGAAATAACTTCATGTATTTCTAAACTATTTTCATGTATATGAGTATCTAATGTGCAAAATGGCTCAACCCTAACTAAAACGCAGCTAATTTTATTATTTGTCATGTCTCCTGTTACAAGATTTTTTAGACAAACTCCTTTAAACTTTGGATGAGGATTAAAAGTCTTATCTTTTGATTTAATAATTTCAGATATAGTACCAATTTGTCCATTTTCAAAACAATTACCAATATTCATATTCATTACCTCCAATAATTTTATACGACTATAATATCAAATTGTTATATTTATGTATTGTAAGATATTGCGGTATTTGTAATAAACCTTTAGTAATTCGTTTTATGAACTATCTCCAAAATTATTAACATATATTATATATTAGAAATAATTTAATATATATTTAACTATATAGGGTTTCTAAGTGATAATTTAACTTATACTAGGAAACTTCTAGCATAAGCTAATGAATGAATCTTAGCAAAATTAGAATTAAGTTCGTCAAAAAGAATTTTAATATCTGATACTAATTCCCAT
>NZ_LROS01000009.1 GCF_001675165.1 Clostridium ragsdalei P11 | reverse complement strand
AGTTGGGAAGGGATAAACGCTGAAAGCATCTAAGTGTGAAGCCCACCTCAAGATAAGATTTCCCATAGCGTAAGCTAGTAAGACCCCTCGAAGAACACGAGGAGATAGGTCAGAGGTGTAAGCAGGGCAACTTGTTAAGCTGACTGATACTAATAGGTCGAGGGCTTGACCAAATAAAAACGAAAGAAAAGTTTACTGTGCAATTTTGAGAGGACAGAGTAATTTGAACTCTTAAAAGATAATATATAAGAAAATTGATAGAAGCGAGCAGATTGAGGAAAGGCTTGAATGAGGAGCAGAGTTTACTTGTGTAAATGAGCGCCGCAGGGAAGACCTTGACGAAAATATGAGAAGTTTATAGCAATTTTCGCCAATTTAATGAGACTCAATCAGCTAAAGCTGATGAGTACCGATTTATACCAAAATCAAAGATTTTGACAAATCGGTATCTGGTGGTAATGACGTGAAGGTAACACCCCTTTCCATACCGAACAGGAAGGTTAAGCTTCACAGTGCCAATGGTACTGCAGGGGAGGCTCTGTGGGAGAGCAGGTCGCTGCCAGGTAAGTAAAAATACCCATTGTATAGAACATTCTATACAATGGGTATTTAAGTATATGCTCAAAAGTAAAAATTAAAAAGAAATGAAAGTAGATTAATCTACTTTCATTTCTTTTTTAATCACAAATATACTATTTTTGTTTAACAATTCTTTCGATCCTATCTTTAGTTTCTTTAGGAAGCTTTATATCATAGTATCTTATAGAAGTGTTGAAATCCATATCAAGTGCTATACTTGCCGCAGTTTTTGTAGACAATATATTGTTGCTGCCAGGCATTTCACGTACAGCCATAATCTTATTTATTCTTTTTTGAAGTAATAGCAATTTATCAAAATCTTTATTCATAAAAGTTTTATAAGTTTCAACCATTAATTTTGCTTGAGTATTAGTCTGAGTTCCTACAATACCATTTCCACCTATTATAAGATTTGGTATAAGGTATTCATCGATTCCAGAGAAAACAGCAAAGTTTTTATGAACACTTTTAACTTTTTCTACAAAATTTCTTACATTAGCTAGGGCTGGAGTAGTATCTTTTACGCCGCCATTTGCTATATTTTCATATTTGTTAGCTAATTTTAAGACTAAATCTGGAGATAAATTTACCTTTGTATTTTGAGGAATATTGTATAATATCATGGGTAAATTTGTATTCTCTGCTATAATGGAGAAATACTCAAAAACATGATTGTCATCTAACTTAAAGTAAAATGGAGGTAAAACCAATATTGCATCTGCATTATTTTCTTCTGCAAATTTACCTAGTTCAATAACTTCTTTTAAATTGGTACTACCTGTGCCAACTATTAATTTAACTCTTCCATCTATAACTTCTGATGCAAATTTTATGTATTGTTTCTTTTCTTCAAAAGTTAAATTAAAAAATTCACCTGTAGTTCCTAGTATACATATTCCATATATTCCATCAGAAATCAATTTTTCAATCATAGCTTTATTTGATTTACTGTCAAATTGACCATTTTCATCAAAAATAGTTATCATTGGTGTAAAAACCCCTTTTAACATAATACAATTCCTCCCAAGTTTTAGTACGATATTCCTATAAAATTAGAAATATTAACCTTTTTATATTATAATTATAATAAGATTAATTCTAAATGAATAACCTTACAGCATCATTATCGTATTTATCGGAGTATATAGCAATGTTCAATTGCACAAATATTAATCGTTATCACTTAAATGTTTTTATTTATGTGCACATTGTAGCAGAATAAGATTTACTCTTATTATATAGTCAGGAGGAAGATTAAATGGATATTGGCACCAAATTGGCTGAAGAAATAGTGGATAGAACTATGAAAGCCGTGAATAAAAATATTAATATAATGAATAAACAAGGTATTATAATAGCATCGGGTAATAAAGATAGAATTGGAAGCGTTCATGAGGGTGCAGTTCTTGCAATTGGAAGAAAATCTGAATTCAGTATTGATGAAAATCAATGTAGAAAATTGAATGGAGTAGAGCAGGGTACAAATATAGTTATTGAATTTGAACATGAAATTGTAGGAGTAATAGGTATTACTGGAAAAAGAGATGAGGTTATAGGCTATGGTAAGCTTATCAAAATGACTGCAGAAATGATAATAGAACAAGCTTATGTTATGAAGGAACTTGAATGGAGTAACAGGGTTAAAGAGGATATGATACTTTCACTTATTAAAAATGATCAGGGATCATTTCGTTTGCTTGAAAAATATACTAAAAAATTTAAAATAGCTTCTAATTATCCTATGACTATTTTTATTATACAGGCTAATTTTAAACAGATTTCAAATAGAAAAGATTTGGATATATTAAAAAACATAGTATCAATTTTGGAGGGTACTCTTAAGGAATCATTAGTAGCAGTTATTGACTCAAAGACTATCGTTTTATTATATAAGTGTCCAAATATAAAATACAGGGCTATAACTTGTAAGGATAGAATAGAGGGAATTTATGAGAAAATACAAAATCAAACTAATACTGATGTAAAAATATCTGTTGGAAAGGTATATACTAAACTAAGTGACATGCATAAATCCTATGAAATAGCCAGAGAAACACTTTTATTTGGAAAAAAAAGTCATCCTGATAATAACGTATACATTTTTGATGTATTGAAGTATGAGATGCTATTTTTTCAGGATAATGCACAATGGAAAATCAATGAATTAAAGGATTCTTATGGATTAATTGAACTAAATGATAAGAATGGTGAATTAAGAGAAACACTAAAAGCTTTCATAGAAGAAAATGGAGAGTTAAATAAAGTATCAAATAAATTATTCATACATAGAAATACCCTTAATTATCGTCTTAACAAAATATATAAGATTACTAATATGAATCCTAAAAATTATATTGATTTATTTTGGCTGTACTGCTCTATTATTAATTTTGAAACTAATAAAAATTAGTGGCTATAATTATGCAAAGAAAGGGATTGATATTTTGAGTTTAATAAGTGATGAAGAAATAGAACAAATTAGAAACGTAAATCAGAAAAGGTTGGTAAAGTTACCAGATGGAACTTTAGTACCAGCATTAGGACAAGGCACATGGTATCTAGGCGAAAATTCACAAACGAGAAAAAGTGAGATAGAAACTCTTAGAATGGGAATAAGACTTGGGATGACACTTATAGATACAGCAGAAATGTATGGAGATGGTGGTTCTGAAGTTTTAGTAGGACAGGCAATAAAGGACATTAGAGACAAGTTATTTATTGTATCCAAAGTATATCCATACAATGCAGGACTTTCAAATATAGTTACTGCTTGTGAAAATAGTTTAAGAAGATTGAATACGGATCATTTAGATTTGTATCTTTTGCATTGGAGAGGAAGTGTGCCTTTTGAAGAAACTATAAAAGGCATGGAAAAATTGAAAAAGCAGGGAAAGATATTAAGATGGGGAGTATCAAATCTAGATACAGTAGATATGAAAGAATTTTCAAGTTGTAAAGATGGGGAAAATTGTATGGTTAATCAGGTATTATATCACCTGGGATCAAGGGGAATTGAATTTGATTTACTGCCATGGCAGAGAAAGCACAACATGCCAATTATGGCGTATTGCCCAATTGCCAAAGGTGGTAAATTGAGAAGACAGTTATTAGATGATCCTATTTTAATAAATATGGCGAAAAAATATAATGCAAAGCCATTACAGATACTTTTAGCCTGGAGTATAAGGACAAAGGATGTTATAGCAATTCCTAAAGCTTCCCGTGAGGAACACGTAATAGAAAATGCAAGAACTGGATCAATTGTTTTATCTAAAGAAGATTTAATTCAACTTGACAGGATATTTCCAAAGCCTACTAGAAAAGTAACTTTGGATGTACTTTAGGCATTTTCAAAGAAATAACAAGTCAGTATGCTAGCCTATTTTTTATCATACTGCGTCGGTAGAACCCTTAGATAGGATTCACTATCTGCGGAACCTGTCCCCTTGTCTGATAAAAAATATACGTCGCATCTTTGACTTGTTATTTTCTTTCAAATGCCTTAAAAAATTTTATTTAGATTAATCTTTGAAATACATCTTTGTTTTAGTTATAATTAATCGAGTAAAACTTTATTAGATATGTAAATATTAATTATAACGGAGGGAGTATTATGAAAATAAATCAATTACCAAAGTATTTCAAAGAAGTTGATGGCGAACTGTGGTTTGAGGAGTTTGAAGTTGAGAAAAAAAATTTAAAGATCACTTATAAAGTTAACAAGGTACTTTCTTATTTGAAATCCCCCTATCAAGAGATAGCTTTGATTGACACTGCGGCATTTGGCCCATGTCTTGCACTAGATGGAATAATGCAGTCCACTTCTGCAGACGGGTTTATATACAATGAGATGATAACCCATATTCCAGTACTTACGCACAAAAAACCAGAAAAGGTTTTGGTAATTGGCGGGGGAGATTGCGGGGCAGTCCGTGAACTTTCAAAGTATAAAGAACTTAAAACAATTGATATGGTTGAGCTGGATGAAATAGTAACAAGGGAATGTATAAAGTTTCTTCCAAAGATAAGTGGAGGAGCAAATTTTGATAAAAGGGTGAATTTCAAATTTGGAGATGGAGTTCAATATGTAAAAAACACAGATATTAAATATGATGTAATAGTAGTTGATTCACCAGATCCAGAGGGACCTGCCAAAGATTTATTTGGAGAAGAATTTTATAAAAATGTGAAAAAAACATTAAATTCTGACGGAGTAATGGTATGTCAAAGTGAATCTCCAATGCTGCATCGTGATATAATTGAAAGTACGAGAAAAATATTAAAGGATAACTTTAAAATTGTAAAAACATATGTAGCTTTTGTTCCTACTTATCCTGGAGGATTGTGGAGCTTTACAATGGCATCAGATGTCTATGATCCTTGCAATATAGATGTAGATAGATTGCCTTTAAATACCCGCTATTTAACAAAACAAATTGTAAAGTCCTGCTTTGACCTTCCAAATTTCATAAGTGATTTAAAATAAAGAAATAATAAATTTAGCTAACATTGTTATGTTAGCTAAATTTATTTGGGGAGGATTATATGGTAAATAGTTTAAATTTGAAGGCAATTAAATTTAATTCTCCAGTTAAATTAAAGCCTTTACTAATATCAATCTTAATTGGAGTACTAATTTGTTTTATACCTAAACCCAATATGGTACCTAGAAATGGATGGTACCTCTTGGCAGTGTTTATTGCTATTATAGTTGCCTGTGCTTTAGGTGCTGTATCACTTGGACTAGCATCCTTTATAGGCATATTTATTTTAACTTGCACACACATTATTACAGTAAAAACAGCATTTTCATCCTATGCAGAAGGAGTTATTTGGCTGATTGTATGTGCTGATTGCCTTTCCATAGGGATAACTAAAACAGGACTTGGCAAAAGGATTGCCTATAATCTTATTAAGAAGATAGGTAAGAGAACTATAGGTGCAGGATATTCTTTGGTTATATGTGAAATTATATTGTCTATGTTGATTCCAAGTTCTGCTTCTAGGTCTTGTGGAATAGTATTTCCTATTGCAAAATCTTTGTCAAGAGCTTATGGATCAAAAGTTGGAGATGGAACTGAGAAAAAAGCAGGAGAATTTTTAATGCTTACGGCACTACATAGTAATCTTATTTCATCTTCTCTATTTATGACATCTTCGGTTGTAAATTTACTGGCAATTACTATGGCTAGAGATTTGGGAGTAAAAGAGAATATAACTTTTGGTATGTGGTTTTTAATGGCATTACTCCCATCATTGGCAGCTTTTATAGTTATACCCATAATCATTTATTTTTTATGTCCTCCAGAAATAAAAAAGATGGACAATGTTAAAGAATTGATGGATAAAAAATTAGAAGAATTAGGACCTATAAGTAAATCAGAGAAACTAATGATTTTTGTATTTGCAATAGTAGTTTTCCTTTGGATCATTGGGAATAAGATAAATTTAGATGTTACAACTGTAGGAGTCTTAGGGCTCATAATATTAATTTCTACAGGAATTGTGTCCTGGGAAGAGTTCACTGGCAAAAAAGAAATATGGAATTTACTCATATGGCTAGGAGCATTTATGATGATGGCAGGTCAACTAAACAAATTAGGAATTATTAAATGGATAAGTAGTATAGTAAGAGACCACATATATACAAAATCATGGATGCTTACACTAATTATAGTATGTATTATAATGTATTATTTGCATTACTTGTTTGCAAGCAATACGGTACATTTTACTGCCCTATTTTCAGCCTTTTTAACTATATTACTAAGTGCTGGAGCTCCAACAATAGTATCTATATTTTTACTAGTTAACATATCAGCTTTAAGTTCTGGACTTACTCATTATGGATTAGCACAAGGAGGAGTTTATTTTTCGGAAGGATATGTTAAGCAAAAGAAATGGTGGTTTGTAGGTTTTTGCGTTTCAATAGCACATCTTTTAATTCTCATTGGAATTGGAATGTTGTGGTGGAAATTGATTGGTATATATTAAGAATCTATTTATAAAGTTTTTTAAGTTCTAAACCTCTGCTATGAGAAATCATATATTTTTGAACAAGGCACTATGCAATTACATAAAAACAAGAAGTGATAGCTATAACTATTTATGCAATTGAATATTGATATTACTTAAAAAAAATATGATGATTATATTGGAAGAGAGTAGAGGAGGTATTAGAATGTGTAAGAAGAATAGTATTGGACTTATCAGTAAATACATTCAAACTTCTGGTGGACTTGAAGCTGTTGGAAGAGAAGTCAAACAATTGGGAAAAAGAGCTTTTATTATTGGAGGACAAACTGCACTTGGAGTTTCCTTTGATAAAATAGAACAAAGCTTGAAAAGCGAAGAAATCGATTATAAGGTACATATATTTAGTGGCTATTGCACAATAGCACAGATAAACCGTATTGGAGAAGAGGCAAACGAATTTAATGCTAATGTTATTATAGGCATTGGAGGAGGAAAGGTTTTAGATACAGCTAAAGCTGCAGCTGATATTTTTAGTAAAAAAATTGTTACAGTACCAACTACTGCAGCACAATGTGCGGGTTATTCTATTCTTAGTGTAATATACTCTGATGATGGAATGGTACTAGACAATATGTTTCTCAAACATAAAGTAGATTGTGTAATTATAGATACAAATATTATTGCTAAAAAATGTCCTTCTCGTATGCTGGCGGCTGGAATAGGAAACGGAATGGCAAAGTATCCAGAAATTCAGTTTAGAATGGCATCTTGTCTCAAGTTAAAGAAATCAAGTTCAATGTCTTTAGCTATGCAGGTGGTAAAATTTACTTGGAACAAATATATAGAAATGAGCAGAAAGGCTGTAAATGATGTAAACAATAATTCCAATTCACAGGAAGTAGAGGATATGGTTTGTGCTAATATTGTACTAACTGGGATGGCATCGTCCTTAGCTAATAGCGGAAATCAGATAGCGATTGCACATTATTTTTATAATTGCATAACTAAGTTTTTTAAAGAACAACAAGCTAAGTTTTTTCATGGAGAATTAGTTTCTTTGGGACTATCTCTTCAGATGAAAATTAATGGACGTTCGAATGATGAGATTGATCAATATAAAAATTTTTTACGATCCATTAATTTGCCGACTACATTAAGAGATATACAATTAGATGCTACAGAGAAAAATTTGAGGATTATTGGTGAATATATTGTTAGTAAAATAAAATGTGGTGAAGAGGATAAAAAGTTAATTTGGGATGGTATGCAATCTATTGTTTCCTAATGTGTAAGGAGTAAATTTCATAAGGATTAGAATTTGCTTATAAGAAATTAAAATAGAAGGAGAGGAAAAGTATGATTACAAAGTTGGATGCTGAATTAATTATGGAACTGAAAGTGAATTGTCCTGAAAGGCTCGAAGTTGGAGCAAATGATTTTGGATATCTTCGAGCAATTATGATCAGTGGAGGCAGTTTTGAGGGTGAGAAAATGCGAGGTAAGGTTATTCCTGGTGGAGCAGACTGGAATATGGGTTATGGTGGTGATGGTGCAGATACTATTACATCTGTAAAAGTATTTGCAAAATATATTTTAAAAACAGATGATGAGTGCTACATAGCTATTGAAAATTTGGGATATAAAATCAAATAATACATTATTTATCAGTAATTAATATTAATAGAGCCAAGCATTAAATGGAGGTGGAATTTCAAGTTGAAATTAACTAAAAAAGAAAAGGTAGAAATGGCAGAAAAGTTAAGAAGTACTACTGTAGTTAAAACTATTATTTCTAAGGAATATGAAAACTATTTAAACTTTGTTACATGTGAAGAAAGAAATATACACACAAGAGATGGAGATGCCCACATATATATAGTAAGCCCAAAAGAAAATAAGAAGGTATATCCATTGTATATAAACCTTCATGGCGGTGGTTTTGTAAGAGAATATCAAAAAAGGGATACATTACTTAGCAGTAAGATTGCATCAAAGTTAGGTTGTAAAGTAATTAGTGTTGATTATAAACTTGCACCAGAACATCCATTTCCGTCAGCACTTAATGAATGTTACGATATTGTTAAATGGGCATTTGATAATGCAGCTGATTTGAGTGTTGATAGAGATAGAATATCAGTAGGAGGGCATAGTGCAGGTGGAAATCTAACTGCAGCAATTGCTATTATGGCAAATCAAAGTAAAGATTTTAAAATTAAACTGCAGATTTTGGATTATGCTTTTTTGGATGCTGCTACTGATCCTAAAGATAAGATAACAGATAAAGATGTTATTCCTGTAGATAGAATGAGAGCATTTAATTCGTTATACATTGAAAATGAAAAGGATAAAAGTAATCCACTTGTATCTCCAGTATTTGCCACAAAAGAAATGCTAACAGGCTTACCACCTGCACTTGTAATAACAGCAGGAAAAGATTGTTTCCGTTTTGAAGGGGAAAAATATGCAATGATGATGGTTGAGGTTGGTACAGAAGTGAAGATAAAAAGGTTCCTAAATAGTAAGCACGGTTTTGTTGAGAACTGTAGGGAAGAATTTAAGGAAGCCCAAAAGCTTATTATAGAAACACTCTCTCAATCATTTAATTAGTTATAATAAAAGTGTTTATCATATAACTTATTGTCTTTGCACAATAGGCATACTTTTTTGCGGAAATGTTGAACAAAAAATAGTAAAATGTAAGTTTTTTATTTTGATGTGTAAAAGTTTTCTTTGAAAAATATTTATGCATATATATAAAAAAGTGACTTTGATAACGATTGAAATTTATTCATATGAACATTGAAGGAAGAATGAAAAAATATGATAATTAAATTGCAAAGTATTTAGACATTATTAGTATGTTTTCTTAATATTTTAAATTCATGCTAGTCCAAATTGAAACTTTGAGGTGTTTTTTTATTGTATTAATTTTATGGATATATGCAAATGATTCATATTTTATAGAAATACAGAATTTGGAGGAGATTTAATATGAGTAGTAAAGGTACACCTATTGTAACAGATATGAAAGTTATTCCAGTAGCAGGATATGACAGTATGTCATTAACATTAAGTGGAGCTCATGCACCATTTTTTACAAGGAATATAGTTATTATAAAAGATAATTCAGGTAATACAGGGCTTGGTGAAATACATGGAGGAGAGCATATTAGAAAGGCTTTGGAAAACTATAAGCCGTTTGTTATAGGCAAACATATAGGTGATTATAAGGGTATAATATATGAATTAAAAAATAGGACTTGGGGTGCAGATCAAAATAATGGGGAAGGTATTCAAGAACTTGATTTAAAAAACTTGCGTTTTGTGGTTCATGCTGAAACTGCTGTTGAATCTGCATTACTGGATTTATTAGGACAATATATGGATCTTCCAGTAGCATCTTTGCTTGGAGATGGTAAACAAAGAGATGCTGTGAGAATGCTTGGTTATTTATTTTATGTAGAAGATAAGAATAAAACGAATTTATCATATATTGATGAAAGCAATAGCAAGGACCCATGGTTTAAAATAAGAAGAAAGAGAATGGTAACTGTAGAAGATATTATTGAAGAGGCTCATGCAGTAAAAGAACGTTATGGAGTAAAAGATTTTAAATTAAAAGGAGGAGTATTTGAAGGAGAAAAAGAGATAGAAACTATAAAAGCTTTAGCTAAAGAATTTCCAGATGCTAATGTCAATATAGATCCTAATGGGGCATGGTCTTTAGAAGAAGCTATAAGGCTATGCAAGGATGCTGGTACAGCTTTATCTTATGCTGAAGATCCTTGTGGGCCAGAAAAAGGTTTTTCAGGAAGAGAGATTATGACTGAGTTTAAGAGAGCTACAGGACTAAGAGTAGCAACAAATATGATAGCAACAGATTGGCGTCAGTTTGGTCACTGTCTTTCATTAAATTCACTTGACATAATTTTAGCAGATCCACATTTTTGGACAATGAATGGTGCAGTACGTGCGGCGCAAATATGTAATGAATGGGGATACACTTGGGGTTCACATTCAAATAATCATTTTGATATATCATTAGCAGTATTCACTCAAGTTGCTGCCGCAGCCCCAGGAGAAATTACATCAATGGATACTCATTGGATTTGGCAAGATGGACAATACTTAACTAAAACTCCATATAAAATATCTAATGGGTTGATAGAACTTCCTAAAAAGCCAGGGCTTGGTTTGAAAGTTGATATGGATAAGGTTATGAAAGCTAATGAGTTATATACTAAAATGAGTTGTGGGGATAGAGATGACTCTATATCCATGCAGTATTTAATAAAAGATTGGAAGTTTGATAGTAAAAAACCATGCATGGTAAGGTAAAATGCTATATTATGGAGGTTAGAACATGAATGACAGTAAAAATGTGATAAAGAATACACCTGTTGTTACTGATCTGCAAGTTATTCCTGTAGCAGGACATGATAGTATGTTATTTAATTTAAGTGGAGCACATGGACCTTTTTTTACACGTAATATTGTAATTTTAAAGGATAATGCAGGAAATACTGGTGTTGGAGAAGTGCCAGGAGGCGAAGCTATACGTAAGACAATAGAGGATTCAAAGTCGTTAGTTGTGGGACAAAGTATTGGAAAATATAAATCAATAATTAGAAATGTAAAAGAAACTTTTTCATCTAGAGATGCTGGTGGACGTGGACTTCAGACATTTGATTTGCGTACCACTATACATGCAGCTACTGCAATAGAAGCAGCATTACTTGATTTAATGGGAAAATTTCTTAATGTACCAACCTGCGAATTATTAGGTGAGGGTCAGCAGAGAAAATCAGTTAAAGTTTTGGGATATTTATTCTTTGTAGGTGATAGGAAAAAAACAAATTTACCTTATGTAAGTGAACCTGATTCAAAGGATGATTGGTCACGATTACGTATTGAAGAAGCAATGACTCCAGAAGCTGTTGTAAGACTTGGAGAAGCTGCACAGGAACGCTATGGATTCAAAGATTTTAAATTGAAAGGCGGAGTTTTAAGTGGAGAAAAGGAAATAGAGGCTGTAACAGCTTTGGCTAAACGTTTCTCGGATGCTCGTATAACTCTTGATCCAAATGGATCATGGTCATTAGACGAAGCTATAAAGTTGTGCAAAAACATAAAAGGTGTTTTGGCTTATGCTGAAGATCCTTGTGGAGCTGAAAATGGTTTTTCAGGGCGTGAGGTCATGGCTGAATTTAGGAGAGCTGTTGATTTGCCTACTGCTACTAATATGATTGCAACGGACTGGAGACAGATGGTACATTCTCTTCAGCTGCATTCAGTAGATATTCCATTAGCTGATCCACATTTTTGGACAATGGAAGGTTCAGTACGAGTAGCACAAACTTGTAGAGATTTTGGACTTACTTGGGGTTCACATTCAAATAATCATTTTGATATTTCACTTGCAATGTATGCTCAAACAGCAGCTGCAGCTCCAGGAAATGTAACTGCAATTGATACACACTGGATATGGCAGGATGGTCAGTATTTGACTAAAAATCCATTTAAGATTGTAGGTGGTATGATAGATATTCCAGACAAACCAGGCTTGGGTGTAGAGATAGATATGGAACAAGTCAAGAAAGCTAATGAATTATATACAAAAATGTCATTAGGGGCACGTGATGATTCAGTTGCTATGCAATTTTTAATTCCAGGTTGGAAGTTTAACAATAAACGCCCTTGTTTAGTAAGATAAAATATGCTTTCGTTTAGGACTGCTGCACCAACTATTAGTGTAGCAGTCCTAAATTTATATGTGTTTATGTGAGAGTATAATTATTAATACGTTATCTTTGTATTGAAGCTAGCTTTGCTTATAAATATGAGTTAAAAAAGTTATGCATATATATGAAAAAACGCTCCTGATAACGATTTAAATTTGTGCAGCTGAACATTGAATGAAATGTCGAAAAATATGATAATAAACTTGTAAACATTTATAAAAGTCTTAAGACATTAAAGTAACCTAGGTAAATAATAAGTTAATTATTAAACAATCGTGGAGGAATGAAAATATGTATACAGAAAAAAAACCTACAAAAGTACGTTTTTTGATATTGCTAATGCTTTTTGTGGCTGTTGCAATAACATATCTTGATAGAGCTAATTTATCAGTTGCAGGTACTGCAATTCAAAAACAGCTGAAAATAAATTCTACCCAGTTAGGAGTTTTATTTTCAGCATTTACATGGTCTTATGTTATAGTTCAAATACCAGTTGGAATGATATTAGATAAAATTGGAGCAAGATTCTTATATGGTGGAGCTATGGTATTGTGGGGATTTTTCACATTTATTATGGCATTTAGTTCGCAGGGGTTGTTTGCAGGTATTGGTGCTTCATTTATGGTACTTATAGTTTGTAGAATATTAATTGGAATAGCGGAGGGACCTGCTTTCCCAAGCAATACAAAAATAGCAGCACTTTGGTTTCCAAATAAGGAAAGAGCTAGAGCAATAAGTATTTATTCATCTGCACAGTATATAGGACTAGCAGTATTTACTCCTATATTAGCTTTTATGGTTGCTAAAATAAGTTGGGAATCAGTATTTTATCTTTCTGGTGGAATTGCAATCGTTTTTGGTATCATATGGTTGGCTGTATACAGAGACCCTAAAGACAGTAAACGTATAAATCAAGAAGAATTAGATTACTTAAAAAATAACGGTGCTTACAATCCTAATGAAATTGGAGCAAAAAAAGAAGATAAGATTTCATTGGATGAAATTTTATATGTAATAAAGCAAAGAAGAGTTTGGGGAATCTTTATTACACAATTTGCGGTAGCATCTACTTTATATTTTTTTATGACATGGTTTATTGTTTATCTTCAAAAAGGATTAAAATTACCAATACAAAAAGCAGGATTTATGGCAATATTACCTTATATGATGGCTATGGCAGGAGTTCTATTTGGAGGATTTTTAAGCGATTATTTATTGAAAAAAACATCATTGACCGTAGCTCGTAAAATACCAATAGTTGCAGGATTACTTTTTACATCCATTTTATGTTTAGCAAATTTCTTTGAAAAGACACCTATTATAGCTGTAATTATTTTATCAATTGCATTTTTTGCAAATGCAGCTTCTAACTTAGGATGGGTAGCTCTAAGTGATGTTTTACCTAAAAGCATGATAGGTAGAGTTGGAGGTGTACTTAATCTTTGTGGAAATTTATCTGGTATAGTTAGTCCAATAATTTTTGGAGTTTTACATCAAAAAACTGGTAATTTTCATTTAGCTATGGATTATACTTCTGCAGTTGCTGTTGTTGGAGCTTTGGCTTTTCTGTTTATAGTAGATAAGGTAGAACCTGTTGACTTAAGTAAAAAGTTTCATGCAAACGAAGATATAAAAGTTATTAAGTAACAACAAAAACTTTTATTATAGCATAGGATTTGACATTGATATTAAGTTCAATGCCAAATCCTTTTTTATATAAGAGCTAGGATCAAAAATAAGTTATGCAAATAAATAAAAAGAGAATATTAACGACAAATGATATTTGTGCAACTGAATATTGTTTCACTTGTAAAAAAGTAGAATAATAAAATAGAAATATATGATAAATAATAATTGTAAAAATAGTAAATGCTTTTAATAGTAACAGCTAACTTTAATATAGAATTTAGATATATTAGAAAAGCTAAGTTCTTGAATAGATTTTAGGCAATAGGAGGGTTTAAACATGAAAAAGGATTTTAGTATTTTGCTGGCACCAGATTCCTTCAAAGAGAGTATGACTGCAAAAGAAGCTTGTGAAGCTATGGAAAAGGGAATAAAAAAAGTAAATAAAAATATTAAGTGTATACAAGTTCCTATGGCTGACGGGGGAGAGGGAACAATGCAATCTCTTGTTGATGCTACAGGAGGAGATATATATAGATTAAAAGTAATTGGACCACTTGGAGATGAAGTAGAAGCTGAATATGGTATTTTAGGAGACGGCGAAACAGGTATTATAGAAATGGCCAGTGCAAGCGGAATAGGTTTGGTGCCAAAAGAAAAAAGAAATCCGCTCATAACAACAACTTACGGAACAGGACAATTAATAAGAGATTGTTTAAACCACAATATAAGAAAATTGTTAGTTGGCATAGGGGGAAGCTCTACTAATGATGGTGGTGTAGGGGCAATTCAAGCTCTAGGCGGAAAATTTATGAACAGAGATGGAAAGGAGATTGGATTTGGCGGCGGTGAGTTAGGCAAAATAGAAAAAATTGATTTAACAAATTTTGATGTTCGCTTGAAGGACGTCAAATTAGAAGTAGCTTGCGATGTTACTAATCCTCTCTGCGGAAAAGAAGGAGCGTCTAATGTCTTTGGACCACAAAAAGGAGCTACTTCTGAAATGATTAAAGTATTGGATGATAACTTAAGGCATTATGCTAAGATAATTAAGGAACAAATTAATGTAGATGTGTTAAATATACCTGGAGCAGGTGCGGCTGGTGGATTAGGAGCTGGACTTATGGTTTTCTTAAAAGGAGAGCTGAAAAACGGTATTGATATAGTTATAGAATATTCTAAGTTGGAAGAAAAAATTAAGCAAGCAGATATAGTTTTTACCGGTGAAGGTAGTATTGATTTTCAAACACAATATGGAAAGACTCCAATTGGAGTAGCTATGATAGCAAAGAAATATAATAAACCTGTAGTAGCACTGGCAGGTAGTGTTGAAAATGGTATAGATGTACTGTATGAAAAGGGTATAGATTCAATTTTTAGTATTGTTAGAGGTGTGACGACACTAGACTGTGCTCTAAAAAAAGGCAGTGAAAATATAGAGAAAACAGTTGAAAATATAGTAAGATTAATGAATGTAAAATAGTTATAGGCAGCGTTTTAAAAGATGAATTGAAATTGATGCAGTATATACCACAAGCTAATTTGTAAAATGTTATGCATATATATAAAATAGTTTGCTAGTAATAAATCATATTTGTGCAAATGAACATTGAATGATAAATGCAAAGGTATGATAATATTATTATAAAATAGAAATACAGGAGGATTGACTTATGAAAGTAGGATTTATCGGACTTGGAATAATGGGAAAACCAATGTCAAAGAATTTAATAAAGGCAGGTTATGACCTTGTAGTTTATAATCGCAGTAAGGCATCAGAAGAAGAACTCGAAAAAGCAGGAGCTGAAAGAGGAGCTTCACCAAAAGATGTTGCAGCTAAAAGTGATGTTATAATAACGATGCTTCCAAATTCTCCACAGGTTAAAGAAGTTGTCTTGGGAGAAAATGGTGTTATTGAGGGAATAAAAAAGGGTTCTGTATTTATTGATATGAGTTCCATAGCACCACTTGTTTCTAGAGAAATAGCTAAAAAATTAGAAGAAAAAGGAATTGACATGTTGGATGCTCCAGTAAGTGGTGGAGAACCAAAAGCTATTGACGGAAGTTTATCTATGATGGTAGGCGGAAAGAAAGAAGTTTTTGAAAAATATAAAGATTTACTTTTGAAGATGGGTACAAGTGCAGTACTATGTGGTGATGTTGGTGCAGGTAATGTAACAAAGTTAGCAAACCAGGTAATTGTTGCATTAAATATAGCAGCTATGTCAGAAGCTTTTGTACTAGGAACTAAAGCTGGTGTATCTCCAGAATTAATTTACAATGCTATTCGTGGAGGACTAGCAGGAAGTACTGTATTAGATGCTAAAGCTCCAATGGTACTAGACAGAAATTTCAAACCAGGATTCAAAATTGACCTACATATAAAAGATTTAAAGAATGCTGTTGAAACTGCAGCAGGAGTAGGAGCACCTCTTTTCCTTACAAATCAAGTATTAGAAATGCTTAGAAATTTGCATTTAGATGGAGAGGGACAAAGCGATCATTCTGCTCTAGTAAAATTCTATGAGAAATTAGGAAAAGTTGAAGTAACTAAATAATTTTGTAGGAATCCGTAGAACTTTAAAACAAAAAATAAACTACTTATGCTTGAGATTAACTTAGGTAAATGTAAAAAAGGATTTAGTATTGAGATCAGGTTCTTGATGCTAAATCCTTTTTTTATTGGAAATCCTGTTCATTAATTATTAACAACTGTATCTTGAAAAAGGCGCAGAAGTTCAATCTTTTTATTTACTTCTGCTTTTCTATAAATATTATGAACATGAGTTTTGGTAGTTCCAATTGATATGTATAATAGATCACTTATTTCCTGATTACTTTTGTTTTCTAATAAAAGGTGAATAACTTCTTTTTCACGGTTAGTTAAATTGTAAGTGCTGCAGAAAAAATTTAGCTGCTTTTCAAATTCAGAAGAATTTGTATCTGTATATGTAGAAGAATTTTTAGTGTAGAAAATACTATGAAGAACTTTATAGGATATTTTAATGGCCATAATAGAGAAGAAAATAGATAAAATATCTTCACTAAAGTTTCTTTCGTTTACATTTCGTATTGATAAGTAAGCAATTAATTTGCCCATATTGGGAATTGTAACAATATCTTCTAAAGCAATAAAAATTGTGATAATAAAAGTTGTAGTAAAAAATATTCGGTATGGTTGTATACTAGCTTTATAGTCAGGATTGGTAGAGAACCTGAGGTAATAAAAATAAAAAAAGCAAAGACTAATGATATATAGTTGTTGTATTCCATAAAAGCATTCTAACTTCATGACAGATTCAGGCAACGTAGTTAAATAAATAGAAAGTAAGAAAAATGACATTGGAAACAATAAGTGTTTTATATGAAAACCTTTTTTTAATAATGCAAAAGTAATTAGTAAATAAAAAATTGATATCCCTGTTCCAACTAGTATTTTTAAGATAGGATATGTAATATGTGGAATTACATTTAGATTAAAATTAGTGCCGTATAATAAAAATTCAGCATTATAAATTATGAACTCATCTAAAACAAAAAAAATAAAAGTAAGCCCACTGTATAAATAAATCTTTTTTTTAGAATAAGAGTAAGCAAAGAAACAGCTGGTAGACGCCATAGCGTACATAACAATTAAAAAAATATTATAAGAAAAGAAAAATAATTTCATTTTACAATCTCCTTTCACAGTGTTAGCTCATCTAGAAACTATTGCATTCCATTGAATACAAAATAATTTTATCATTTTTCTAATGAAAAAAATAGTCAAATTACAAAAATAGATAAAAGTTTATGTCGGTTTATGTGGTAAATATAAAAAATCCATCTATAGGTATAGCTAATTATATATCTATAGATGGATTTATAAATTTCCTCCAGATGGTAAGCTAGGAAATGCAAGTTCATGAAAATGAACAAACAACAATAAAAAAATATAAATTTTTAGGAGGAAGAAAAAATGGCAGTAAAAGATTTTATTAACACAAATGATTTTAAAAAGGAGGAATTAATGGATATTATTAACTTATCCTTAAAGTTGAAAAAATGTATCAAAAATGGATATTATCCACAGTTACTTAAACATAAAACGTTAGGAATGATCTTTCAACAGAGTTCAACTAGAACAAGGGTATCTTTTGAGACAGCAATGGAACAACTTGGTGGACATGCTCAGTATTTAGCTCCAGGTCAGATTCAATTGGGAGGACATGAAACTATCGAGGATACAAGCCGTGTTTTATCTAGATTAGTAGATATTCTTATGGCACGTGTAGACAGACATAAGAGTGTAGTTGATCTTGCAAAAAATGCTACAGTACCAGTAATTAATGGTATGTCTGATTACAACCATCCAACCCAGGAAATGGGAGACGTTTGTACTATGACAGAACATTTACCAGAAGGAAAGAAATTGGAAGATTGTAAAGTTGTATTTGTAGGAGATGCTACTCAGGTGTGTGCTTCTTTAATGTTTATTACAACTAAATTAGGAATGCATTTCGTTCAATATGGACCAAAAGGTTATCAATTAAAGAAAGAACTTACTAAGATTGGAGAAGAGAATTGTAAAGTATCCGGCGGCTCATTATTGATTACAGATACCGAAGATGAAGCATTAAAGGATGCAGATTTCGTTTATACTGATGTTTGGTATGGTTTATATGATGCTGAACTTTCTAAGGAAGACAGAATGGCAATATTCTATCCTAAATATCAAGTAACTAAAGAGATGATGGCAAAAGCAAGCCCTAATGTAAAATTTATGCATTGCCTACCTGCAACAAGAGGAGAAGAGGTAGTAGATGAAGTAATAGATGCTGATTATTCTATCGTGTTTGATGAAGGCGAAAACAGATTGACAGCTATGAGAGGATTACTTGTATATTTCTTAAATCAAAATGCAAAAAAAGAAGATAAAGTTGCACAAATGAAGTCTAGAGCTGAATTAGAAGTAGTTCTAAATTCTATTGGTTCAAAAAAATAGATTGGGGTGCATAAAATGGATGAATTAATGACAAACCCGGAAGCAGATGTTAAAGATAGAGAGTTAGGCACAAAGCCCGTAAAGAGTTTATATGCAAGATATAGTTTTGTTACTTTAGTTGGAATGATAGCACAGTGCGTTATGGTTATGTTTGAAGGAGTTATTATAGGACGTGGATTAGGAACTTTAGGTTTAGCTACAGTGAGTATTATCATGCCTCTTGAAAATTTGAGCCTGGCGCTAGGAGGATTTTTTGGAGTTGGTATCAGTAGTATCGCGGCAATAAAGTTAGGTGACAATGACCATGAGGGTGCTAGAAAAGTATTTGCACAGGGATTTTGGTTTTGTACAATATTTATGATTGTGTTGTCAATTCTTATTTTTACCAATGTAGGTAGAGTTGCTGGATTCTTAGGTGCAACACCTCAAATTACAGGTGATGTGGTAAAATTTATAAAAATATTTATGATAGGATACCCATTTTGTGTTATTGGGCAAATGCTGTGTTATGTATTGAGGGTGGATGAAAAACCAGGAATAGCTTCTTTCTTTATGTCCTTTGCATCTATTGTGGCATTAGCAGAACTATTTTTGTCCGTAGTTGTTTTTAAGATAGGGATTACTGGTGCTGCTATCTATTATGCGTTGTCAATAGGTTTATGGTTCGGTTGTATTTATTATTTCCTATTAGATAAAAACACTCTATTTAAAATTAAGGTATCTGATTTAAAAATTGATTTTACTAATATAGCAGCTGCACTAAAAACAGGAATACCGTTTTTTATCATACAGGCAGGTACATTTGTTTTTGGAATTGTGATTAATAACATGCTGGGTAAACTTGGAAATGAGGTAGACATTGCAGCTTTTTCAATTATTAATGGTTATGTTATTTATATTCTTATGATGATTTGCAATGCTATGCTTGGTGGTGTTCAGCCAATTGCTAGTTATAATTATGGAGCTAAAAACAAGAGTCGTTTAAAAGAATTAATTAAAGTTAGTGTTTCAAGTAATTTTATTATTGTTATGATACTGGTTATAATTACTGAAATATTTGCTAGACCAATTATTAGTGCATTTGCTGGAAATAATGCTGGCCTTGTAAATTCAGCAACACTTTATACAAGAATTGTAGTATCTTTTGCTGCTTTTGGGTTTACTTCTAACCTGATTTCTGGATATTATCAAGCAGTGGACAAAGTTGCTGTATCTACTGTAATCGGTATAAGTCGATATGTGTTGTTTGCTATTCCACTTATATTTATACTAGTAAAACCATTTGGTATGATGGGAATTTGGTACAGTCAGCCAGTTGCTGATATACTAGCATGTTTATTGTCGTTAATTTTATTAGCAAGAGAAATAAAATCTATTAATAGTTTGGGGTAGTTTGATACTTAGAAAGGGGAAGTTTATGAATAAAGCAGATATTATTCTAAAAAGTAATCATATTTTTACAGGAACTTCAAAAGAAGTCATAGAGGGTATTGTTGCAGTTAAAGATAATAAAATAAGTTATGTGGGAGATGCATCTTGCTTAGATGAGTTAGTTGATGAATATACCAAAATATATAATTATGGTGATCAAATAATTATACCAGGATTTCAGGATGCTCATGTTCATGGATTAATGTCAGCACTTATTCTTGATAAAAAAGTACTGCCTATTGGAGGTTTTTCAGAACAGGAATGCGTAGATGCTATTGGTGATTTTGCAGATCGATTTGGAGAAGATGAATGGATAGTTACATCGGGATGGTATCTTCCTATATGGGAAAATAAAGTACTTCCTACAAAAGATTCTTTAGATGCAGTTTATCCTGATAGACCTGTGGCAATGATGTCAGGAGATGGACATACATTATGGCTTAATTCTAGAGGACTTGAAAAATTAGGAATTACTGAAGATTCAATTCCACCAGTTGGGGGAAAGTATGGGAAAGATGAACAAGGGCATTTAACTGGTATTTTATTTGAAACAGCAGGTTTAAGTGCTAGCTCAAATATTTTACAATCTGATGAAAAATCTTTATTTGGGGCTTATAAAAAATTTCAAGAGCATTTAGTACAAAATGGAGTAACATCTATTTGTGATCTATCCATGATGGCTATGGAAGGAATGGATCAACTTAAAGATGATATATATCAAAAATTATTAGACGAAAATTTGCTAAAAGCACGTGTTAATATGTTCCCAACTATAACAAAAAATTTGGAACGTCCTTTGAAGATGAGAGAAAAGTATAAAGGTACCATGTTGAAATTTGGAGGAACTAAGCAGTTCTTTGATGGTGTTTCAAGTACACATACTGCATATCTTTCAGAACCATATTCTAATGCTTATTTTAAAGGTGACAATGGTAGAACTACCATTGATCCAAAAGATATGGAAGATCTTATTATGTCAGCAGTAGAAAATGATATGAGTATCAGAATTCATACAATTGGAGATGGAGCTATACATTTAGCTTTAGATTCTTTTGAAAAAGCAGAAAAGCAATATGGAAGAAAGCCAAATTTACGGCATACTTTAGAGCATTTGGAAAATATTCAAAAAGAAGATATAAAACGCTTGGCTGATTTGCATGTGATTGCATCAATGCAGCCTGGACACTGTCTAATAGATCCAGCAGGTATTGAAAAGGATTTAGGATTGGAAAGAAGTAAATTAATGTGGGCTTTCCGTGATATGATTGATAGTAATGTTACACTGGCATTTGGAACTGATTCACCAATTATTGATACAATTCCTTTGCTCACAATTTATTATGCTGTTACAAGAGAAAATGTACAGGGAGAGCCTGAAGGAGGCTGGGAACCTCATCAGAAAATTTCAGTAGAAGAGGCATTGATAGCTCACACCTATGGTTCAGCATGTGCTGCTGGCCGAGGTAATGAACTTGGTACATTGGAAAAGGGTAAATTGGCAGACATTACAGTCATCGACAGAGATATTGTTAATTTGCCACCTAAAGAACTTCTAAATGCTAAAATATGTTTTACTATGACTAATGGAAAAGTAGTACATAAGGCAGAGTAGTAGTTCTAAATAAATTTTATCTAATTAGTACTATAGATTAACTTTAATAATCTAAATATATTATGTTAAGGAAGGTATTTATTGTGAAAACGTTAATGTCAATACCTAAAGAAGATGGATTTAGAATGCCAGGAGAATTTGAGAGACATGATGGATGCTGGATGATTTGGCCTGAAAGAACGGATAACTGGAGACTTGGAGCAAAACCTGCACAAAAAGTATTTGTTGAGGTTGCAACTGCTATTAGTGAATTTGAACCAGTAACTGTATGTGTTAGCAATTCTCAGTATGATAATGCAAGAAGCAAACTTTCAGGGCAGGTGCGTGTGGTTGAAATGTCCACAGATGATTCATGGATGCGTGACTGTGGTCCTACTTTCGTAAGCAATAGAAAGGAAGTAAGAGGAATTGACTGGACTTTCAATTCATGGGGTGGTTTGGTAGATGGTCTGTATTTCCCATGGGATAAAGATGATCATGTTGCTAGAAAAATTTGTGATATTGAGAGAAAAGATAGATATCGTCTGGATGACTTTATTTTAGAAGGTGGTTCAATTCATGTAGATGGTGAGGGTACGTTGATTACAACGGAAGAATGTCTATTAAGTAAGGGACGTAATTCTCATCTTACAAAATTAGAAATCGAAGATATATTGAAGAAATATTTAAATCTGGAAAAAATTATTTGGATTCCTTATGGAATATACAATGATGAGACAAATGGGCACGTAGATAATATTCTTCATTATATTGCTCCAGGTGAAATCGTTCTTGCATGGACAGAGGACGAAGATGATCCACAATATGATATTTCTCAAAAAGCATATGAAATTCTAAGTAGGGAAAAGGATGCAAAAGGTAGAAATCTAAAGATTCACAAATTAATGTTACCTAAAAACATTCTAATTACGAAGGAAGAAAGTGAAGGAGTGGATTCTGTAGATGGTACTCTTCCACGTTGTGAAGGAGACCGACTTGCAGCCTCTTATGCAAATTTCTATATTGCTAATGGAGGTGTTGTATTCCCAATGTTTGGAGACCCTAATGATGAAAAAGCAAGAAAAACTCTTGAAGCTTGCTTCCCTGGACGTAAGGTAGTTGGAATATATGCTAGAGAAATTCTGCTTGGTGGAGGAAACATTCATTGTATTACACAGCAGCAGCCTGGTATAAAATAATTAGGCATAGAAATTTTTATAAAAAAGGAGAAGAAATATGTCAAGAATTGTAATTGCCCTTGGGGGAAACGCTTTAGGAAAAACTCCAATAGAACAACAAAAAATGATAGATAATGCAGCTCCATCTTTAATTGGATTAATCAAACAGGGACATGAAATAATTATAAGTCATGGCAACGGCCCTCAAGTAGGAATGATTAGTTTGGCACTTGATATTGCTTCAGCTAATAATGATAAAGTTGCAAAGTTTGAGCTACCAGAGTGTACGGCTATGAGTCAGGGATATATAGGATATCATTTGCAAAAGGGGTTAAAAAAAGAACTAAAAAAGCAGGGAATGCCATGGCATGTGGCAACTGTAGTAACACAAATGTTAGTAGATAAGAACGATAATGCTTTTAAATGTCCTACAAAACCAATTGGAGGATTTTATTCAAAAGAAGAGGCATTAAAGATGATGGAAGAAGATCCTAAATTAGTAATGAAAGAAGATGCAGGAAGAGGTTACAGGCAGATGGTTGCATCCCCTAAGCCTGTTGACATAGTGGAAAAGGACTCCATATTGAATTTGCTTGACCATGAATTTATAGTTATTGCATGTGGAGGTGGTGGCGTACCAGTTATTTTAGATGAAAATGAAGATTATAAAGGCGTACCAGCTGTTATTGATAAAGACTTTGCTTCTGCAAAGCTTGCAGAACTTGTAGACGCAGAATACTTGTTTATTTTAACAGCAGTTGACCGTATTGCTATTAATTATGGGAAGCCAAATCAAAAAGAATTAAAAGAGGTATCAGTTAAAGAAGCAAAAGCATTAGCTGAAGAAGGACACTTTGCTCCTGGAAGTATGCTGCCTAAAGTAGAAGCTGCTATCCAGTTTGCAAGTAGTAAGCCTGGTAAAAAAGCTGTAATTGCTTCTTTGGAAAAGGCACCACTTGCTATGAAAGGACTTAGTGGCACTCTAATTAAAATGTAGCATAATAGTAATTTTAAAGATACCTGGTGAGGCTAATAGTTTCACCAGGTATTGATTTAAAAAAATATAATTATAGTTTATTCGATGAATTTAGAATAATATGCAAAAGGCCTATTAAATATTTAGAGCAATATTGGTTTTAGATGCAAGTGAATACTATTAATTTTAGAGGAGAAAGGGGGAATGAAATTGAAACTAAAAAAGATTAGTATGAAAATTTTGATGATATTCTTACCAATAACTATAATTTCTGTACTTATGCTTACTATTGTAGCTTATTACTCAAGCAAGCAAATAATTGATACTGAAATCAATGGAAAAATGAAGAGTCTTTTAAGTAATAATATAGATAATATAGAAAAAAAACTTATAGTACATTCAAAAATTGTAGAAGCTATGACTAATGTTGTTAAAACCTCTTATAAGAAGGTATGTGAAGAAAATTTGCAAAACTTGATTAAAGAAATGTTGGTTTCTAATTCGGCCTCTGCTGGTACATTAGGATTAGGTATATGGTTTGAACCTAATAAATTTGATTCCACATTAAAGTACTTTGGACTATATGCATATAAGAATGAAGGTAAAGTAGTTTTTACAGATGTGTATAAAACTGGGCAGGATGATTATTTTAAAGATAGCTGGTATAAGGTAAATATTAAATCTAAAAAAACTGTAAAATGGTCTTCGGCACTGTGGGATTCACTTGCTAGTAATACTACTTCAAAAGTAACTTTAGTTTCTGCAACATCACCTATTTATGACGATAATCATAATTTTATAGGTATAGCTTCTGCTGATATTGACATAAGTTCTATTCAGAAGAATATTGCTAACATAAAGATTGGAAAGAGTGGAAGGGCTTTTTTAATAGATGAAAAAGGATTTTATATGGCTGGAGCTAATATTGGTACTGATAAAATTATGAAATCTAAAATTACTGAAGATGAAAATAATTCTTTGAAAAAGTTAGGAAAAATTATGCTTAATTCAAAGGTTGGCAAAGGAGAAGTAATAGATAAAAATGGAAGAAATATAGTTTATTTTGACGAAGTTCCTGAAACAAAATGGATAGTAGCAATTTGTATTCCTGAAAAAGAATTATATGCAGGTGTAACTTCTCTAATGAATAGAATGATAGCAATTGCTGCTATTTCTATATTAATATTAGTTTTATCTATTATCTTTTTAGTAAAATATTTAAAGAGCAATGTGGATAAAGTTAATAGTTTAGCAAAGGGTTTAGGTTTGGGAGATTTAACCCATAAAGTACAAATCAATTCTGAAGATGAATTTGGTCAAATGGCTGTTAACCTTAATTTTATGATAGATAATATTAAACAAATTGTAAGCAATGTGGTTGGTTATTCTAATGAATTAAGTTCTTCTAGTGAAGATTTATCTGAAACAGTAGCAAAAGTTACTTCACAGTTTCAAACTATTAATGGCGCTATGAAAGAAATTAATGGAGGGGTGCAAGAAACTACAGCTACTGCCGAAGAAATATCAGCATCTATGTATGAAATTGGAACTAATGTAAATACTTTATCAAATAAAGCACTTGATGGAAGCAATAATTCATTAAAAATAAAGGAAAGAGCTTCAGAAGTTGAACAAAATAGCAGCAATGCAATTCATGAAACTGAATTAATTTATGGAGAAAAAGAAAAGAGAATTATTGAATCTATTAAAGAGAGTAAAGTAGTTGAAGAAATTGATATAATGGCAGATACTATAGCAGATGTAGCCAAACAAATAAGTTTGTTATCCATAAATGCGGCCATTGAAGCTGCAAGAGCAGGGGAAAAAGGTAAGAGTTTTGCGGTAGTTGCTGATGAAGTAAAAAAACTAGCAGAACAAACATCTGAAGCTGTTAAGAACATAAAAGAGATTATTAGTGAAGTGAAAAATGGATTTACTAATCTTTCAAATAATAGTAATGAATTATTAGTTTTTATGGATGAAAATGTAAGAACCCAATTTAAGTACTTTAATAGCATCGGAGTCCAATATCAAGAAGATGCTAAATTTGTAAGTGACATGTCTAAAAATTTAGCTTCTATGACTGAAAAAATTAGCAGTACTATGGGGGAAGTGTCTACAGCAATAGAAAATTTAGCAGAGTCATCTCAACGGTCAGCTGAAAGTTCAAATCTTATTCATAAAAGTATGGATCATTCTAAATTAGCGATGGATCAGATATTAAAAACTTCTCGAGATCAAGCTGAATTAGTTCAAAAATTGAATAAGTTAATACAAAAATTTAAAATAAGTTAATTGGAGAAAAATATTTATCAATGCATTAGAACAGAAATAGAGCTATTGAATATAATAACTAATGGTAGTAAATAAAAAAGGAGCGTATATATATTTGAGTATATATGTAGTCCGTCCAGGAGACTCTATATGGTCTATAGCCAGAAGATTTGGAGTTTCTCCGGACAGTATAATAAAGGCCAACGACCTCAATCCAAGGGAAAGTTTAGTAGTTGGACAATCAATTGTAATTCCATCCAGGGAAAGAGCCTATAGGGTTAAAACGGGAGATTCACTGTGGTCTATAGCCAAAAAATTTGGAGTTTCCGTAGACAGCATACTAAATTTAAATAACATGTCAAGTTCTTCTGCCATTTATCCAGGTATGATACTTAGGATACCTGAAAAATCCAAAAACTATGGAACTATTGAAACAAATGGCTTTATACAACCTTCTACTGATGAAAAAGAAACTAGAATTGTAATTGATGCAGCACCATATCTAACTTATGTAACTCCTTTTAGTCATCATATTACTGCAGAGGGGGGATTGACTCCGCTTAGGGATGAAACAATTATTGCGGTTGGAAAAAATAATAGGGTTGCATCCTTACTTTCAGTTACAAATTTATCTGAGAAAAACTTTGATACTGAGCTAATAAGAAAGTTCCTTAATGATGATAAAGCTCAGAACAATCTTATAAATAATATGATAGATATGATGAGGAGAAAAGGTTATTATGGAACTGTAGTAGATTTTGAGAGGATTCCACCAGAAGATAGAACAAAGTATAACCGATTCCTTGAGAAGTTGGTAGCAAGGCTTCACCCACTGGGATATGTAGTTGGAACTGCATTGGCACCTAAAACATATGATGTAAAAGCTGGTGCATGGCATGGAGCTCATGATTACAGTGCCCACGGCAGGATAGTTGATTTTGTAATAATAATGACTTACGAGTGGGGGTGGTCAGGTGGCCCACCTATGGCCGTCGCTCCAATTAATGAGGTGAGAAAAGTAATAAACTATGCTGTAACTGTAATACCTCCTAAGAAGATAATGATGGGAATGCCGCTTTATGGATACGATTGGACACTTCCATACACCCCAGGAGGAGAATTTGCAGAAAGCGTAGGAAATAGAGAAGCGGTGGATAGAGCAAGAAGATATGGAGCTGTCATAAGATATGATCAAAAAGCACAATCACCATATTATAACTATATAGATGAAGAAAGACGACATCATGTAGTTTGGTTTGAAGATGCAAGAAGTGTAGAGGCCAAATATAAACTTGTAAATGAATATGGACTTCGAGGTGTTAGCTACTGGGTTTTAGCAAAGCCGTTCCCAGAAAACTGGCAGGTACTTGATAATATGTTCAATATTGAAAAAGTTATACCAGCTAGGTGATAAGCTTAGAATACAATTGTGAAATTAGTTTTTTCCTCCATAGTTTAATTCCAAAGACTGTTTAATGCTATTTTATACATGGCGTTAAACAGTTTTGTATTTTTACAATAGTACACCGGAGTAAGGTGATCTATTTTGTATACAAAATTTATAAGTTGCAAAAACTATACAAAACAGGAGGTGATTTCTGTGAAAATTGCTATTTTAGGTGCTGGGATGTCAGGCTTATCTTGTGCAATAACATTAGAGAAACATGGAATTATACCAACAATTTTTGAAAAAAGAAATTGTGTTGGAGATAGATTTGTTAATGCTGAGGCAATGTTTAGTTTACTAGATAGACCTATTAAAGATTCTCTGTATTTTCTCTCTAAAAATTATGATATACATTTGAAACCAATAAATGCTGTTAATAAATTAGTTGTCCACTCAAAAAAGCAAATAGGAAGTATTGATGGGAAAATCGGATACACAAATGTTAGGGGAAGGCATGAAAATTCATATGAATGTCAATTAGAGAAACAATTGATGACAAAAATTAATTTTAATTCAACTTGTGAATATGAAGAAGTATGTAAAAATTTTGAGTATGTAATATTAGCAACAGGAGATGGAGAATATGCTTCACATTTAGGAAATTACAAGTGTGATCTTACATTTACATTAAGAGGTGTAACAGTTAAAGGTAAATTTGCTACAGATATTTCGCATGCATGGTTTAATTATGACATCATACCTAAAGGATATGCATGGGTTGTACCATTTTCTGAAAAAGAAGCTAATATTGTTATAGCTTACCCTGACTATCCTGATAATATAAAATTAGATATAAATACAATATGGGAAAGATTTTATAATTTAGTTTGCAAAGATTTAGATCAAAAATTTAGAATAACAGATAAGTTTGAGATTACAAAATATATGACGGGAATATGTAATGTACCCAAAGTTGATAATACTTATTTTGTTGGAAATTGTTTTGGAGCTCTTTCTCCTGGATTAGGATTTGGGCAATTTGCATCAATACTTACAGGGATATATTCAGCTTATGATATATGTGGAATAGGAAAATATGAAGAGCTTGTTAAACCATTATTTAAAAACTATAATCACTCTCTTGTTTTAAGAAGGTTCTTGGAAAATTTAAATGACAAGGATTTGGATTCTGCAATTAAAAATTTAGATAATAAATTAGTACATAAAATCATCGATACAATATGTAGTACTGACAGTAAAATTGATGTACTTCAAGGGATGACTCCATTAATGAAATTATGGAATAAGTATAATTTTTAATAAGAAAAATAGGAAGAAACTGTTAGTCAGATATTTACATATCTGACTAACAGTTTTTTATGACAACTTCTCCACCATATCGTAAATAGAGCCATTTTACTTATATGAATTTATATACTTTAGATTTCCATAAACTTCTTAATATCATTTTCAACATCAGTTATTCCACCTATTCCAAAGTTATCAACTAATACCTTAGCAACATTTGCTGAAAGGAATGCAGGAAGTGTTGGTCCTAAGTGAATGTTCTTAACACCTAAGTGTAATAATGCTAATAATACTATTACAGCTTTTTGTTCATACCAAGCTATATTATATGATATAGGTAACTCATTTACACTCTTCAATCCAAATACTTCTTGAAGTTTAAGTGCTATAACAACTAATGAATATGAGTCATTACATTGTCCTGCGTCTAATACTCTTGGAATTCCACCAATATCACCTAAACTCAATTTGTTATATTTATATTTAGCACAACCTGCAGTTAATATAACTGTATCTTTTGGTAACTTTGAAGCAAATTCTGTATAATAATCTCTTGATTTTGCTCTTCCATCACATCCAGCCATTACAAAGACTCTTTTTATAGCACCTGATTTAACAGCTTCTACAACCTTATCAGCTAAAGCTAAAACTTGATTATGAGCAAATCCACCAACTATTTGTCCTTTTTCTATTTCTGTAGGTGCACTACATTTCTTCGCCATTTTTATAACCTTAGAAAAATCTTTTGTTCCATCAGCCTTAACTTCTATATGGCTACATCCTGGCATTCCCGTATCACCTGTCGTAAATAATCTATTCTTATAGGTGTCTTTTGGTATAACTAAACAATTTGTAGTCATGATGATTGGACCATTAAATTTTTCAAATTCTTCTTTTTGCTTCCACCATGCATTGCCATAGTTTCCTGCAAAATGCTTATACTTTTTAAATTTAGGATAGTATTGTCCGGCAAGCATTTCACCATGAGTATATACATCTACTCCAGTTCCTTCTGTTTGTTCTAGTAACATTTCTAAATCCCTTAAGTCATGTCCTGAAATTAATATACCTGGATTATTTCTAACTCCAATATCAACAGTTGTTATTTCAGGATGTCCATAACTTTCAGTATTAGCTTTATCAAGTAATGCCATGCCATCTACACCAAATTTACCTGCTTCAAGTGCTAAAGCTACCAGATCATCAACAGTTAAACTGTCATCTATTGTAGATGCCAATGCTTTTGCCATAAATGCATGAATTTCTTCATTATTGTAATTTAGATTCATTGCATGCTTCATATAAGCAGACAATCCTTTTAATCCATAAGTGATAAGCTCCCTTAAGCTTCTTATATCTTCATTTTTTGTCGCAAGTACTCCAACTTTTTCAGCTTTTACATCAAATTCTATAGTATTATCAGCTGTCCAAACTGCTGCATCTGGCATAATCATCTCTGTGGTTTGCATTCCAAATATCTTCTTGAAAAAGCCGCCGGTTACTTTTACTTCTCCAACTGTACCACCAGCACTAATTACTTTAGATTTTAATTTTTCTCTTATTTTTAAAGTTTCTTTTACTCTGCCTAAAATAGAATCTCTGTGAAAGTTAGCATTTGTAATCGTTGTAAATAAATTTTCTACTATAACTTTATCGACATTGCTGTCTTTAACTCCAACTTTTCTTCCTTCGTTGCTTACAATAGCTAACCCTTTAGTTACATATATTAATAAGTCTTGAGCCTTTGCAACATTTTCATTCTTACCACAAACCCCTACTTTAGTACACCCCTTGCATCCAGCTGTTTCTTGACATTGATAACAAAACATTGACATTTAAGAATTCCACCTTTCCCCTTAAAATTTATATCTATAAATTTATTACTTTCTTTGCTATGATTATATAGTACTAAAATACTGTGATTTAGTCTGTAACAATTGTTACGAAATAAAAAATAACAAATGTAAGATTAAAAGAGATTTTAAAAATATAGCCAAGCTCCAGGTAAAAAGGGATGATATAGAGAGAAGAATAAAAGAATACGTAAGCCTAATATAGTTGGTGCAGATTTTTATTGGGCTAAATACAAATGGCATTATATACCTAGATATAAGAAATCAACAAACATATATTATCAACATCAGATAAAAGTAATAGGAGTAGGACTAAATGTGGTACAATTTTTATATCAATTAAATCACAATCGTAAATTATTGTGCAGTAATTATATTAGATAAATGTGAGGTAGAATAACTATGTTAATTAGTTCAGTAACAACAATATATTTTTCACCAACAGGTACAACTAAAAAGATTATTAATTCAATTGTAAAAGGAATGAAAATAATTAATAATAAGATAATTGATTTAACCTTGCCTAAAGTAAGAGAGGCTGGCGTTCCTTTAATTGATGGAGACATAGTGTTAATTGGAGTGCCTGTTTATGAGGAAAAAATTTCTCAAGGGAAACTACCATTAATGGCAAAAATAGTGCCTAAAAATAGTGCTAGATTATTTACAAAAACTCCTTTTGCAGATATGAGTAAATGTAGTCACTGCAATATATGTGTAAAACTGTGTCCTATGAATGCAATCGACAAGGAAACTTTAGAAATAGATGAAGAACAATGTCTGCGTTGTTTTTGTTGTGCTAAAAGGTGTCCTAAAAAGGCAAGAAAAATTATTTATAAACCGAGATTTCTGGTTTCAAAAGTATTAACAATGAAAAATAGAATTATAAAGGAGCCTAAACTGTATTTGTAGGATTTTGTACATAATATTTTTGTCTTGCGTCACAACGGTAAGTTATTATGACATACAGGTGTCATATTTAATATGTTACTATAATATATAGATAGAAATTTATAAGTTAATAATATGAAATATTTAATTTATTTGATTATAGAAATGGCTTTAGAAAATAATGTAATTTTGGTAAAATGATATCTTATTGAAATTGAATTTATGAACTATGAATACTTGTAACAAAGGAGTGCTAATTATGTATACGAGTACAGTTGAAAGGTTTATGGATAAGAATGTAATTCCTACGTCTTTAGAAATATGTAATCTTTTAGGAAAAGAAGCTTATAATAGACTATCAAAGCTTGAAACATTTTTACACGATAGTTATGATTTAATTCGTGAATTAAAATTTCCATTTGGCAACAACTATGGGTGGGGGTATAAATATAGCCATAAAAATAAATTATTGTGTTATGTATTTTTTGAAAGAGGTTCATTTACAGTCACAATAACAATAGGCAAAAATGAATTAAAAAAGCTATATAAAGAGTTGGATAAAATGATTCCTAAAACAAAAAAACTATGGGAAAATCGTTATCCGTGTGGTGATGGTGGTTGGATACATTACAGGGTAGAAAATGATAATGAACTGATGGATGTCCAGAAACTTGTGTGTATTAAGAAAAAACCTAAGCAAAGGTAATTTTATATAAAAAATTCTATAACCCTTGATATATAAGGAATAAATTTAAAAAATAGTGTAAATATCCCACTTGTGAGTATTATTGAGGCTACTTGTGATGAAGTAAAACGACGTAATATATCTAAAGTAGGATTGTTAGAAACAATCTTTACTATGAATGGGGAATTTTTTAAAAAGCCATTCACAAAAAATCATATAGAAGTGATAACTCCAACTGATGAAGAAAGGGAGTTTGTTAATCAAAAGATTTCGCAAGAATTAGAGTTGGGTATTGTCAAGGAAGAGACTTTATTAGCATTTTTGAAGATTATTCAAAGAATGAAAGTTGAAAATGGAATACAGGCAATTATTTTAGGTTGTACTGAATTCCCGTTGTTGGTCAAAGGAGTCAAAACACCAGTGGATTGTTTGGATACAATGCAGATACATATTGAAACTCTTGTCAATATGATTATAGATAATTAAATCAAATTTTAATTTAAGGTTTAGCATTATAAATTAGTAATTTGTAGTACAGGTTATTTATATTATGTGATGTAAAAGTAAAAAGTTACGTAATAAATGGAAATTGAATCATATTCGAAACAGGAACTTACTTTGTGGATCATGAAGTGGTAGAGGTAGGAGATAAGGTAACTGGATTTTATGACGCAAATGCATCGGCCATTCGTATTTATCCTCCATAATATCCTGCAATTGTTATGGTAAAAAATATAGAATATCAAAATGTTACTGTGGACTATTTTAACAATCAACTTATAAGCAGCGACGGAAACTTAAAATTAAATATCGCCCTATTTTGTCTATCATCAGCAGGCAGTTCAATTTTATCTTAAATTTGGACTGCCTGTTTTTAGAATATATCACTAAGTTCTAATCCATTGTGACCATGTAGTTTTAAAGTTGTCATCATTTTCAACACAATATATATAAAATCTTTCTATTAATTTAGCTCTTTGTTTGGAGCGGTTCATTAGGTATAGTTCATCTCTAAGTAAGTCCTTTCCTCCTAGTAAGACCTGTCTATTCATTATATTTTGGAGACTAACATTTTTAGCGTTTTTCATCATATCATACATTACCATAAAAGTACTTGTTCTTCCTACTCCACCTTTACAATGAAAATGTAGCCAGGTATTTTTGGGCAATGATTTAACGAATTTTATAAAATAATCAACCATGTCATTAGTAGGCCTTTCTTTATCTGTTACTGGTATACGCATATATGACATACCATAGCTTTCAACTAATTTTTCTTCATTTTCTACTTTCTTTGGTATTAATATTTTATTGCCAATAGATAGTGGCTTGTTTAATAAGATGCTTTGTAATCTCGTATTTTCATCAAATAAAACTTCTTCTTTAGTCAAGCTTTTATTAGCTTTGTTTCTGTTACCTGACCAACTTATCGCTATACCGTTAATAAATCCATGTGATTCTTGTCTTAAGTCAACTATAATTATTGGCATAGCATCGCCTAGGGATTGTTTAATTAATATAAGACTATTTTCAGAAAATTGGGAACTACCAGATATATTTAAATTAGCTAATCCATTTAAGTTTATAACTTTATTACCTTTAAAATTAGTTAAATCAGTAGTTTTGTGAAAGTGTTTAGATAACTTTTTTGTATTATTAGAATTTATAACAAGGTGCATATTATTATTTTGAGGTTCATAATAGCGTTCTTGCAGCATTCTATCATTCATATACAAGCCATATTTATAAAAAAATGGATGACAATAAGCAGGTACTTTATATGGACAACGGTGTAAATAATAACAAAGATGCGAATATTTATAAAAATAAGCATAGCAGCCATAATGGTTATGTTTAAAACTATCCTGAACTAAATTGTAATTTGTGGAGTTATTTGAAATTATTTTATTTTGTTTCATATATAATTCTCCATAAAAGTTTTTCACACTATATTGTATGATATTAACTCATATTGTTCCTAATTATTTCTACCAATTTTATAATTTTATTATGGAATTAATGTTTTTTATTATCAGGTATAAAGATATATTTATTAATTAAATATTAATTGGTATATGAAAATTAAATAAAGAATTATAGGACTTTTAAAGTATTGATAATATGTTAAGAAGGACTCTTTTTATTGCTTTGATTTGTGGTAAACTTAACATAAAGAGATATATGAGTGTTATGTTTTAAGAATAATATAGGTATTAATGTATGGCGTTCGTACTTAGTTGATTAAATAGTAGAATTTAAGAATCGGAGGCATAATGATGATTACATCGGAAGAGATTAAAAGAAGATTATGGGATGGAGCAAATGAATTAAGAGGTTCCATGGATGCAAGCCGCTATAAGGATTATATGCTTGGACTCATGTTCTATAAGTTTTTAAGTGATAAAACTTTGGAGAAATATAGAGATGCTGCAGGAAAAGGTCAATTATCAGAAGATGAGTTGGTTAGTGAGTATGCTAAGGACAAGCTTGAATATGGAGATGACCTTGAAAAAATGATACAAGATGTTTTGGGGTATTATGTATCTCCAGAATATCTTTATCAAACATGGATTAAAGATATTAATTCAGGAAATTTTGAAGTCCAAAAGGTTTCAGATAGCCTTAATAATTTTGAAAGAACAATAGCTGTATCCGATGATGCAAGTGACTTTAAGGGGCTTTTCTCTAGTTCCACTCTTGATCTTACAGACACAGCTTTAGGCAGCAATTTAAATGAAAGAAGTAAAAATATTAAAGCACTGATACTATTATTTGCGGATCTTAACATGGTGGCTCTGCAAAAGGGTGATGTGCTTGGAGATGCCTATGAGTATTTGATTGGTCAGTTTGCAATGGAGTCTGGAAAGAAGGCTGGGGAATTTTATACACCGCACCAAGTTAGTGAAGTTATGGCTCAGATAGTCGCAAAATCCTCAGAAATTAAATCAATATATGATCCAACAGTTGGGTCAGGCTCCTTACTTTTGACAGTTAAAAAGCACCTGGACAAGAATGTGCAAAGAGATTTGGATTACTATGGTCAGGAAAAGAATACAGCAACCTATAATTTGACCCGTATGAATCTTCTTCTTCATGGAGTGCGTCCGGAAAAAATGACCATTAAAAATGGTGATACTCTTTCCAATGATTGGCCAGAAGATCCAGCAAATCCTAATGAAGGAGTGCAATTTGATGCGGTTGTTATGAATCCACCTTATTCAGCAAAGAACTGGAATAAAGCGGGATTAAAAGTAAGCGACCCCCGTTTTGAAATAGCAGGTACTTTACCACCAGATTCAAAAGGTGATTTTGCATTTTTGCTGCATGGATTATATCACCTAGGAACAAATGGAACTATGGCAATTGTATTACCACATGGGGTCTTATTTCGTGGATCTTCTGAGGGGGAAATCCGTAAAAGATTACTAGATAAGAATTATATTGATGCAATTATAGGTTTACCAAATAATCTGTTTACAAATACAGGAATTCCAGTTGTGATTATAATATTAAAAAAGAATCGTAAAATTGATGCTCCAGTACTTATTATTGATGCATCAAATAGTTTTATTAAAGTAGGAAAGCAAAATGTACTTCAGGAAAAAGACATTGCAAAAATAGTAGATGCGTACATGGAAAAGGTGGAGATACCTGGATATAGTCACCTTGCAACACGCGAAGACATCAAGAAAAATGAATACAATATGAATATACCTCGTTACGTTGAAGCTATCGATACGGAAATTAGCCATGATGTGGATGCTCATTTGCTAGGAGGAATCCCACAGAACAATATAGACGATTTAACAGTATTACAAGCACTTGTTCCTGATGTCTTGAATCACTGCTTTGAAACAATTCGTCCTGGATATGTGAGTCTTACAAAGCCAGTAAGTGAACTAACAAACGAGATTTTAAATGATGCCCATATTATTACTATGTCAGATGAAATCAGGACAAAAACAAAGGATTATATAGGGAAGTATTGGGATGTCTTACGAAATGTTGATAAATCCACTGATCTAGTAAATCTTATGGAAGAAATGCTTGATAGCATCAAGAAAATTTTGTCCGATTATAAGTATATTGATGTATATGATGGATATCAGATAATAGCGGAAATTTGGAAAGAGGCATTAACCCATGATACAGAACTTATTGCAAGTGGTGGATTTTATAATATAGGCCGTACCCGTGAACCTAATATGATAACAAAAGGTTCAGGAAGTAATAAACGAGAGGAACAAGATGGATGGGTTGGAAGTATTATTCCGAGTGGTTTGATTGCAAAGGAACTTTATCATGCAGAATTAGAGGCAATTGAAAATAAAAGAGATTCCATTCAAAGGATAGAGACAGAATTAGCTGATTTGGTAGAAGCTGCAAAGGTTGAAGATAGTGTAGAAAATAATGCTTTATATGATGCTTTGAAAAAGAACGAGGAGGATGAACCAGGTGATGCTTTTGACAATAAATTATTGAAGGCAGAGTTAAAGAAAGCTGAAAAAGCTTCAGAAGAATATGAGTTACTAAAAAAGGTTGAAACATTAATAAATAAAAAATCTTCACTTGCTAAAGCTATCAAATCTGAAGAAAAAGAGCTTAAGGATGCAGTGCAGGAACGTATTTTAGTATTAACGAATGATGAAATAGATAATTTAATGTATAAAAAATGGTTTGGAAGTACTGCTGAAAAAATGGTGAGTTTAGTACAAATTCCATTGAAAGCAGAATTAAACACTTTACAAATGCTTGAGGAACGTTATGCAAATACACTGTCAGAGATAGATACGGAGATAGATAGCTTGATGGGTGAGTTTGAAGCACTTAAGGATGAATTGGTGGTGAAATAATGAGCGAAAATGAGAAAAATGTACCGAAAAGACGATTTAAAGAGTTCGAAAATGCTGAAGTTTGGGAACAGCGTAAGTTAGGAGATGTGATAGATGGATTATATAATGGACAAACTCCATCGCGATTCCGAGATGACTTTTGGAATGGCAATATCAACTGGTTATCAAGCGGAGAATTAAATCGCTCGGTTGTCATAATGACAAGTGAAAAAATAACGTCCGCTGGCCAGGATGACGCAAATTTACGTATTGTTCCTAAAAACACCTTTGTTATGGCAATAACTGGACTAGAGGCTGCTGGAACTCGTGGTAACTGTGGAATTCTTGGTATTGATACAACGTTGAATCAGTCCTGTATGGCGGTATTTCCTAATAAGAAATTGCTAAGTACGCAGTTCTTATTTCAATGGTATAAGATGGTAGGAGAAGACTATGGTATTAGATTCACTCAGGGGACAAAGCAACAAAGTTATAACGCTGAACTTATAAAAAATCTTGATATATGCTTGCCAAAAGTAGAAGAACAATTGAAAATAGGTGAATTACTTTCAGAACTCGACAACCTTATAGCCCTTCATCAGTGTAAGTTAGATAAGATGAAAGCATTAAAAAAAGCATATCTTAAGGATATGTTTCCTGCTGAAGGTGAGCGTAAGCCAAAACTAAGATTTGCTGGTTTTACGGACGATTGGGAACAGCGTAAGCTAGGTGAAGAAGTTGCAACTATTGGAACAGGAAAAAGTAAATTTGCTTCGGGTGTTCAAAAATCAGATATAACTCCTTATGCTGTTTTGGGTTCAACATCTGTGATAAGCTATAATGAGAAATATGATTATTCCGGTGATTTTGTATTAACTGCTCGTGTTGGTGTGAATGCTGGTGATTTGTATAAGTATTCTGGAAATGTGAAAATAAGTGATAATACGGTGTTCTTGCAGGGAAGCAACTTGGATTTTATTTATTATGCACTTTCTAAATATAATTTAAAAAACCTATCTTTTGGTACTGGTCAACCACTAATTAAAGCCAGTGAATTGAGTGAGTTGAGATTAAAATTTCCAGTGAGCGAAATAGAACGGAAACAACTTGGAAACTATTTTGCTCACATTGACAACCTTATCACCCTTCATCAGCGTAAGCTCGAAAAACTTCAAAATATAAAGAAAGCATACCTAAATGAAATGTTTATTTAGAGAGGAGCGTAAATCATGAGTAATGCATCTAAAAATTCTTCTGAAAGGACTTTTCAGGAGAATTTTGTGAAAGAACTAGTAAAATACAAATGGAAGGCTCCAGATTACCTAAATGGAAATAAGAAGAAAGTAACGGTATCTGATCTGATTAATCATTGGAGAGGCGAGTTAAATCGTATAAATGCGGATCAACTTGAAGGTGTAGAGTTAACAGATAATGAATTTGCACAGGTAATGACTAAGGTAGGTCAAATCAGCAATAGCTATGAAGCTGCTAAAATATTGTCAATTGAAGAAGCTAAAGGAAAAATTGACGGGATTTATCGTGATGATAATCCAAAAGTAACCAGGAAACAGATTACTTTAACTATATTCAAAAAGGCAGAGGTAAGAGGCGGTGACTCAAGTTACCGTATTGCAAGAGAGGTAGTAACTCCGGGTGATAATCGATTTGATATAGTATTACTAATTAATGGCTTACCACTAATTAATATAGAACAAAAACGCACGGATAAGTCGTTAGATGAAGCCTATGAACAGTTTAAGAGGTACTATAGGGATGGTGAATACTGCAATAACTTCATGGCATTCTCACAGATGATGGTAATTACTACAGAGATTGAAACTCGTTATTTTGCGACACCAAAGTCTGTTGATGCTTTTAATCCATCCTTTGTTTTTCATTGGGCAGATAAAAAGAATAAACCGATAAATGATTGGAAAAAAGTGATTCAACATTTCTTAATGATACCTATGGCACATCAAATGGTTGGAGATTACCTGGTAATTGATGAGGCGAAAGAAGAGGAAAACAGGAAGCATATGCTAATGCGACCATATCAGGTTTACGCATTGCAAGCTGTGGAAGGTGCTGCTTTTGGATGGGATAATAATGGTATACCCCATGGAGGCTTTGTTTGGCATACAACTGGTTCTGGAAAAACAATTACTAGTTTTAAGACAGCCTTGTTTTTATCTACCCGCGCAGGGTTTGATAAGGTAGTATTTTTAGTTGATAGACGAGAACTAGATAGGACTACTAGCGATAATTTTAAGGCATATGCAGCTTATGAACCAGTAACTGTGGATGACACCAAACATACCTATCAATTAAAAAAGCAGCTTAAATCACAGAAGTCAGGAATTATAGTTACAACAACATTTAAACTTAATGCACTTGTAAAGGAATTAGAAGAAGCTAAGGACAATACAGTGGCAGATAAAAGAATTGTATTTATTGTAGATGAAGCTCATCGAACAACAATGGGTCAGATGATGGGGACAATTAAAAATTATTTTAGAAAAAATGGTCTTTTCTATGGTTTTACGGGAACACCTTTATTTGATGAAAATAATGTTAAAGGTAAAATAAATGAGAAAAGTGAAGTAATTAACACTACGGAAAAGCTATTTGGACCGAAACTTCATGAATATACCATTGACGAGGCAATTTCAGATGGGAATGTTTTAGGGTTTTATGTGGATTATATCAATACTGGTGAATTTAAAAGTTATGAAGATTTAAGAGAACAGTTAGTAGAAAAAATGAAAGAAGAGCACCCGGAGCTTTCAGATAGAGAGCTTGAACGGAAGGTACAAGCATTGTCTGAAACAGAAGTGGAAAGGCAGGCTAAAAAAAGAAACATTTTAACCTATCAAGATGAAACACATATTCCAAGAGTTGTTGAGGAAATATTAAATAACTGGGAGAATCAGTCTAAAGAAAGAAAATTTAATGCTATTTTAACAGTTGAGTACAAAAGGCGGGTAGTAGCTTTCTATGATGAATTTAAGAAGCAATTAGATGAACGTGGGAAAAAACTAAATATTGCCATGACCTTCAGTTTTGAAAATGAAAATTATAGTGATACTTATAATATTTCATCAAAAATCATTGAAGGAATGTTTAAGGATTACTCTGAGTTTACAGGTATTGAATTTATTGCCGGTGATAAAAAGCATGGTGAGAATGCATATTTTGAAGATATAGTGGAACGTGCAGCCCGTGGTGGAAGTGGACGTAATAAAAAGAATATAGACCTTGTGATTGTTGCAAAGCAATTACTCACAGGATATGACTCTAAACGATTGAATACGCTGTATGTTGATAGAAAACTGGAACTACAGGACTTAATCCAGGCATATTCCCGTACAAATCGTGTATTTGGAAGGGATAAAGAATTTGGAACAATTGTTAACTTTCAGTATCCAGGGCTTACAAAAGAAGCAGTAACAATTGCGTTGAAATTATATGGTAGTGGAGGCAGCAATAGCAAAGCAATCGTTGATACATATAAGGCAGCGGTTGAAAAATTCAAGATAAATGCGTTGAAAATGGTTAAGTCACTTAAAGATCCTTCGCAGTGGCAAATAATAAAAGATGTGAAAGAAGAGAAAGATAAGTTTATTACTGCATTTAAAGATGCATATGAACAATTCAATTTAGTGGAACAATATTATCAATATAAATGGGAGGATAGTACTTTTGGTATTGAGGAGCATACCTGGTTAAAATATAGAGGTGCGTATAAAAATTTGATAGGTAAAGGTGGGACAGGTGATCCTATACCAAGCATTGTTAAACCTCTTATTGGAAAAACAAAGTTAGCAGGTACACAAGTAATTGATGCATCACATATACTTGAATTGATTGGCTCCAAGGTGAGCAATGTGGATGGTATGCAAACAGTAGATGGGGAAACACGGCGTATAATTTATGAGCAAATTCAAGAACTGAGTGATATGGGTGAAGATAGTAAAGCACATCTATTGAAGGAGTTTGTAGATACTGAATTAATAACTGGAAATTTGCCCTACAACTTAAATTTTGATGAGGCCTTTGATATTTGGAAACAGAATAAATTAAAAGCCGATGTTAATGATTTAGCGGACAGATGGGGAATTGATAGAGAATGGCTTTTCAAATCTGTAAATGCCTTTTCAGTGGCAGAACCTAAGAGGATACCTTATAGAGATGAACTAACCCAAAATGTTAACTATGATGCGGCAGAGGATAAATCAGCAGGTAATAAGTTAAAACATATGATGAAATTAACGCATAAATTGCCAGAGTTGATAGCTGAGACGAAAGAAAAGTATGATTAAAGCTAATGTATATCAGGGAGTATATACGATACCTATAGGTTAAAGAAGTAGGAAATTATTTCGCTAAATATCTCGTTGATGAAACTGCCATTAGAAAGGATATCATAAATATAGCCATATCTGATGCTGATACACTCCTCATAAAATAATCAACTAAAGTTATTGAATTCAAATATATGAATGCTTTTTTAAAATTTAATAATATGGTATGTTATATAAATATTAGGCTATAATATTAAAACTGGGAATTTATATAATACATAAGAGAGATAGGGAATGTATATAAGTATGAAAATAGTAGTAATATATAAATCAAAAACAGGTTTTACAAAGAAATATGCAGAGTGGATTTCAAAAGAATTATCAGCAGATATTTTTGATGCAGCAAATGTTAATATTAATATGCTGGCTAAATATGATACCATAATTTATGGTGGTAGTTTGTATGCAGTAGGCATTATTGGCATAAATTTAATCACAAAAAACTTTAATAAATTAAGAAATAAAAAGATTGTAGTTTTTGCCACAGGGGCATCACCTTCAAGAGATGAAGTGATAACTGAAGTTAGAAATAAAAACTTTACTACAGATCAACAAAAGTCTATCAAATTTTTCTATTTAAGAGGTGGATTTAATTATAGTAAACTAAATATTTTTGATAAATTTCTTATGACACTATTGAAATGGAAAATAAAAAATAAAAAGCAGGAAGATTTATCGTCTGATGAAATAGGTATGCTTTCTATATATGATAAACCAGTAGATTATACAAATAAGAAAAATATAGAAAACATAATAACTTATATTAATTCGTAATATATTAATAAGTTCTTGTTCTTTTTTAGATTGTAAATTTAAAAATAACTGGAGGAAATAGGATATGGCTTCTAGTCAAGAGTATTTAGATTTTATCATTGGACAGTTAGATACACTGAATAATATTTCCTATAGAAAAATGATGGGGGAATATATATTATATTTTCAGGGGAAAATTTTTGGAGGAATATATGATGACCGTTTTTTGGTTAAGATAACTAAATCCAGCAAACAGTTGATGTTAGGGGGAACAGAGGAATTGCCATATGATGGTGCAAAACCAATGCTTTTGGTTCACAATGTTGATAACAAAGAGTTATTATACAAACTGATAACAGAGATGTATGAAGAACTTTCTTATCCAAAAGTAAAAAAGAAAAAGTGATTTTTAAATTTAAGGTAGTTATATAAATAGTAGATTTATATAACTTAGAATTATTCCTCTAAATCTTTTGTTGATGAAACTGCCATTAGAAAGGATATCACCAATATAGCCATATCTGATGCTGATACACTCCTCATAAAATAGAATAATCTTAAGTACAATCCTAGTAGATAGTTATCATATATAACAATGATTTATTTCTTGTGTTATTCATATATCTTTCATTTTTAAGATGTGTTGATGAAATAATATAATTCAATAGTTTAAGGCTATGAAAATAACTTTTCATAGTGTCAGAATATTGTTCATTAATTATAAAAAAGAGTGGGGGAGTATAGTGTGAGAAAAATAGCCATAATTTTAATCACTATAATGTTGTTTATGGTTGCAGGTTGTTCAAATAAAGACGTAATTAAACACAACTACACTTATAAAGGAGAAAATGAATTTTGGACTGTCCAATATAAGGTGAATTCTATAGACACATTTACTAAGAAAGATGACAAGCTACATTATGAAGGTAATTCTAACGATACATTTACAGTAACCTATAAGAAAAATATATCTGACTTATCTTCGGTAAAACATCTGCAAATATCGTATAAAAGTAGTGCTGGAGGTGGAAGTATAGGGCAAAACTCTCCAAGGAAAAGAACTTATACTATGACATCAAGTAGTACAGGTGGAGCAACGGAGGATAAAGACGAAGTAATAAAAGTCACCATAAATCTTGATGGAAAGATACAAACAATTGAATTAAAAAATTAGAATTACATTAAATTATAGGGGGATAGGCAATGGATTATCGGATAAATGAGAAAATATCAGTTTCGAATTTAGCAGATTTACGTCAATCGGTTGGTTGGAATAGAATGGAGTGCGAATTAGAAAATCCTAACTTACAAGATTTTCATACAATTGCTTGTTATAATAATCTTCAATTATAAAGGTGCTTTTATTTTGGAAGGTTACCCGAATGACCAGTTGGAATCTTTAAAGTATCTAAAAAAATTAAATTTGGAAGGATAATTTTATGAGTAAAAAGAGAATTGAAACTAAGAAAATTCAATTAGAATCAAGACATGCTTATGACGGCAGGTCTTATTTTTTTCGAAAAAATACTGAGAAAATATCAAAAAATTACCTAACAAATAATCCAATAATAAGACATAAATTAATTGACTAATATCCATATTTAGGTAGGGCCCTTTTGTAATAAATTTATTTTTTCTTTATTTTTAATATACTTTTAATATATTTTTACCTTTTATAATTGTAAATATTGGTAGCAAATAAAATATATTAAAAGAGGATGATGAAAATGGCGGAGAAAGTTTTAGAATTAAAAAACATTTCTAAAAAGAGAGGTAAAAAGCAGGTATTAACTGATGTTAATTTTTCTATAAATAAGGGCGAGATATGTGGTTTTGTAGGAAGAAACGGGGCAGGCAAGACCACATTAATTAAGATTATAACAAGCATGTTGTTTCCCGATGAAGGTGAAGTTATAATCTGTGGAAAAAATCTTAAAACTGAAAGAGAAGAAGCTTTAAAAAATGTTGGATCAGTAGTGGAAACACCAGTGATGTATGGATATATGACAGGAAGGCAAAACCTAAATTATATATCAAGCGTACTTAAAGATGTAACAAAAGATCAAATAGAAGGTGCTGTAAAATCATCTAATTTAGGTGAAAAAATTGATGAAAAGGTAAAAAAATATTCTCTAGGGATGAAACAAAGACTGGGACTTGCAGAAGCACTGATGGGAAATATATCATTACTAATACTAGATGAGCCTACAAATGGACTGGATCCCATGGGAGTTTTTGAACTTAAAAATACTATAAACACTTTAGCTAAAGAAAAAGGAGTAAGTGTTTTTATATCTTCACATATCTTAAGTGAAATAGAAAATATATGTACAAAAATTGTATTTATAGATGACGGAAAAATTATTAATATTCAGGAAATAGGTGATAAAGAAAAGTCTAGCAGTGAAAAAAATATGTTTATAAAAACTAATTTCCCAGAAAAATCATCAGAAATTATTCAAAATATACCTGATGTAAAATTATTAAAAGTAGAAAATAATGGTATTTCAATTTTAATAAATACTGAGTTACATGATATTTTTGATATATTAAAAAATTTACATGAGGCTGGAATAAAAATAGAAGGTTTCTTTGAAGTAAAGCAAAATTTAGAAGATAAATTTATAAAGATGATGGGGGAAGATAGTGATGAGTAAATATATATGGCAGGAACTTAAAAGAGTTATGATGAAAAAGAAAATTGCGCTTATTGTCATTCTCATTGTTACAATAGCTTTTGGATTAATGAGAATCTCAAAAATAGATACTGTAGAAGTACAAATTCAAAAAGATAAAGTTCTTCTTAACAGTCTAAAGATAGACAAAACTAAAGCTGATACTGAATTTAAAAAGGCAGATATTTCTAGAGATATATTGGAGACCCAAAAAGAAATAGATGACAAAGAAGACATGCTAAATCAAATAAATAACTATGATAAATCAAAATTAGATAAACAAATTCAAAAATTGGAAAAAGAAAATAATCCTAAAAATGATTACAAAATACTTCAATTGAAATATGAAAAAGAACACAATATAGAAAAAAGTGAGTTAGCACCAAAGGGAATGTATGCAGCTATAGGTATTTTACAATATTTTGTATTGCTTTTTTTGATTATTCCTATTGTATTGTCATCTGATATAGTATCAGGGGAATATTCACCCAATACAATTAAGGCTTTAATTACTAAACCTATTTCAAGAAAAAAAATCATAACATCCAAGTTTATTGTTTCAGTGATTTTAAATGCAGGCACTATAATTATAAGTACCATAGTATTTATAGTGGAAGCTGGAATCCACTTAGGCTTTTCAGATTGTAGATTACCTTTTGATGTAGGTGCAAAATATGTTTTAGATAAATCACTACCTTTAAGTCCAGTGGCTTCTCAAATGAAGTACGTAAGTGGAAGTATGTCAATAATTCCTGTTTGGAGTGTAATTCTTCAACTTATATTAATTTTAATAGTTATTTCAATAGCTATTATATCAATAATTATGTTTATATCAACTATTTGCAGGAATTCACTTATTTCATCGCTTGCAAGCTTCATACTAATTGCAGGAACACAATTTTGGTACCTCTTTTGTTTTTCAGGTAAATATCTTGCAGCAGCTAAATATGGCGTTTTTGTAAAGTTTTTACCTATCCCATATATAGTTGATAGTTTGGGTACCTTATCCGGAGATATTTCTTTAAAACTTGCTAGTAGTATAAATGTGTGTTTTGTTTTGATTGTATGTCTTCTGTGGACTTTAGTTATGATGTTTTTAAGTACTTATGTTTTTGGAAAGAGAGATCTTGATTAGCTGTTTTCTAAATATGTATAAATAAAAAGTGATATAATTTTGAATTGGGTGATGGTTATGAAAGAAAATATATTGATAATAGATGATGACAAAGATATAAGAGAAATGCTTGTAAATGAAATTTTATACACACTGGCATCAAATAAAGGCAGGGTGTACTCAACCAAAATGCTTTATGAAATGCTTTGGAAAGATACATTTATGGAAAATGACAATACTGTAACCATGCATGTTAAAAATTTGAGGAACAAGCTAGGTGATAACATTAAGAAGGGCAAATATATAAAAACTATCTGGGGAGTTGGTTATAAAATTGAGAACGATATTTGAACTTATTATTGTTATAATACTATTTTCCGTAACTTTAAAATTAAAAAGAATATTTAAGCTTAGGAGTGAATTAGTTTTTTGCGCAATTGTTTCTGGACTTATATCATTTATGCTTGTAGTTTTTTTAAAGGAATATATTTTAGGATCATTTTTGAATAATTCTAAAGACACTCCTATATATATACATGCTCATATGGTTTCTAGGATTGAAGATGATTTAAAAAACATGGATATTAATAATTCCAGCAAACTACAAAAATATATGGATAGAGAATTTGATATGTCATGTTATATTTTTGTGGTAAAAAAAGATGGAACAGTAATAGCTGCAAATAATAGAGAAATTAAAAATATAGATATTCATGAAATTGTAGACGGTAAAAATACATTTAAATTTTTAAATACTGGTAGAGATAACTTATGTAAAATAACCAGATGTGATTACTTAAAAGATGGATACTATTTATATTATATATATATAGGTTATGGAAAATTAGACACTGAAAACAGTGTAGGCATACTATGGATTGTAACTTTTGCAATTATTTTTTTCTTGCTCATATGGAAGCGTATTTCCTATATATCTAAAATAAAATCAACAGTTAGAAATATTGCAGAAGGCAGCTTATCCAATCGTGTTCCATTAAAATACAAAAATGAATTAGGTGAACTTGCAAAAGACATAAACTACATGGCTTCAAAAATTGAGAAAGAAGAAAAAAGCAGAAACGAATTCATGACCAATATATCTCATGACTTGAGAACTCCATTAACTACTATACTTGGATATATAAATATGATTAAAAATAACAAGTATGGGTCAAAAAGTGAGCTTGATAATTACGTTGACATAATGGATAAGAAAGGTATTTATTTAAAAAACATGCTTGATGATTTTTTTGAATACTCAAAGCTCTCTTCAAATGATATCATACTTGAAAAGCAGAAACTTGAGTTAAATGAACTTGCAAGACAGATAGCTGAAGAAGAGGAAGACGAATTCACACAAAAGGGATTAAAGCTTTCAATTAATCTGCCCCAGGAATCTATTTATATTGAAGTAGATCCTAATTTATTTTTAAGAGTGGTGAATAATCTCTTAAGTAATGCATTTAAATATTCCAAAGAAAATACAGTTGTGGAGTTTGATATTAGTAAAGAAATTTTTAATAATACGCCTTATGCAGTACTTTCAGTGTCAAACATTCCTAATGATCCAATCTCAAAGGATGATCTGGAAAACTTCTTTGAAAGATTATATAAAAAAGACTCATCTAGACAAAAAGAAGGCAGCGGTTTAGGTTTATCAATTGTTAAAAACATAGTAAAACTTCATGGTGGATTTATAAAAGCTTATAAGCAAGATAATAAATTAGTATTCAAAGTATATCATCCATGTTAACGATCTAATCCTACTATTGGCTTTATGTCTAACTTCATGTATGAAAACATGGCATTGAGTTTCATAGTTTAACTATTTAAATTCTTATATCTATCTAAAAAATATTTTAAATATAGGATTCTTTTTTCTATATCATTTTTCCAATCATCAAGTTGATTTAATCCGGTGTCAGTAATAGTATAGATTTTTTTTGCAGGTCCTGAATTAGTTGTATCCCACGAAAATATTACTGCACCATCATCTTCAAGCTGCTTAAGAGTACGGTATATAGCTCCTTGATCACACTGAAAATCAGGTATATTTTCTATAAGTGAAGTATATATTGCACCACCATATGCAGAACCTTCAGCTAGTGTCAATAAAATAAATGCAGGAAGATGACGAGATTGTTTTCTTTTACCAGCCATAGAATATCTCCTTTTTATTTATAGTATAATAACATTATATTACTTTATACACCTTATTGCAAATAATATATTAGTGTTATTGACACTATCAAAAAATAGATGTATGCTAATAGTGTTAAATACACTATTATATTTATTACACTATAGTGCTTAATTTTACACAACTAATTATATGAGGAGGTAAAAGAATTTTATGTTTACTATGGGATTATACTTTTTAATGCTTGTTCTATTATTTATATCATTAATTAAAAGCCACGAAAAAACTTTACTGGCTCTAAAAAAAGCTTGGAAGTCTTTTGAAAATATCTTGCCGTTATTCCTTTCCATATTGTTTATTATAGGAATTATGCTTGCTATTTTAAGCCCGCAGGTCATTTCAAAAATAATGGGTCATCAATCTGGTATATTAGGTTTAGCGTTAGCTGCACTTATTGGATCTTGTACTGTAATACCTGGTTTTGTCACATTTCCATTAGCAGCTACTTTGTTAAAAAATGGGGCTGGCATGGCTCAAATAACAATGCTTATATCAACGTCAGTCATGGTTGGAATTATTACAATCCCTATTGAATCAAAATATTGGGGTAAGAAAGCCACATATGTTAGAAATTCACTTGCCCTTGTGTTTTCTTTTGCAATTGCTTTTGTGATGGGAGTGTTAATATGATGAAAAGAATATTAAAAAGATATAGAACTTTTGGTATTATTTTAATAATAAATTTAATTTTATTGTTAGTAAAACCTTCATTGGGAATAAATTCGTTGGAAGGAACGGCAGATAATTTAAAGGAACTGCTTGCTATTATGCCCCCGATCTTTATTCTGATGGGGCTTTTGGATGCTTGGGTACAAAAGGAAACAATGATAAAACTTATGGGAAAAGGTTCAGGGTTAAAAGGTATGATTATTGCCTTTTTATTAGGTTCATTTGCTGCTGGACCGGTATATGTTTCTTTCCCTTTTGCTGCAGTTTTGATGAAAAAGGAAAGTGCATTTTTCAACGTGCTAATTTTTATAGGAGCATGGTCTGCTACAAAAATACCTATATCATTATTTGAAGCATCAGTAATGGGATGGAAATTTATGATTACCCGATATGCAATTGATATACCTGTGATTATTTTAATAGCGTATATTACAGATAAAGTTATTTCACCCAATGAGAAGAAAACCATTTATGAAAATGTTGAAATACTTAAATAAAGGAGCTTAACCTGGGGACTTTGTCCCCAAATCACTGAGGTTTATCGATTTCTGTAAAGAACAGCAATAAACGCTCAGGCTGCTCTCCAGCATTGCCTTATCCCTTAGCAAAATTATCATTACCTTTTTTCTTAAAAACTTCATCCCATGTTTTTTCTGCATATGGTACAAAATCTTCTGCTGATTTTGTTATTTTTTTATGAAATTCATCGTCATGAAGCATTTTTTCTGCTCCAGAATCATCAGGCTTTGCTCCAACTTCATTACATACATTAATTATAACGTTTGTGTTATCTATCATCATACACGGTCTTAACATATTTTTATTATAAGGTTGTATTGATCTTAGCTTTTTGAAAAAAGGATCCCTAAAAGCATCAATTAAATGCCTATCCTTTAAGTTAACTGTTGAAAAGTGAGAAAATATACAAGGTTCAACATCCTCTTTTGAATTAACATGAAAATAATATTTGCCTGCTATACACCCACCTACATATGGAGCATCATTAAAGAAATCTAAAGTGAAATATGGTTTATTAGCTCTTATTTCTCTAGCTCTTTTTCCAAGGTAATCTCTCTGTTCTGCTGTAAGCATCATATTAAAATCTTCATCTTCGCCATTAACAGGCATGAATAAAAAGTACCAGCTCATTTTAGAACCTTTTTCAATCAACATATCTGTGAATTCATCACTGAGTACGGTGTTTATATTAGTTCTTGTAACTGCTGAAGATACTCCGAATAATATACCTCTTTCATGGAGCATGTCCATAGCTTTTAAAACTTTTTGGTACGTTCCTTTTCCCCTACGAGCATCAGTATCATTTTCAAATCCTTCAATTGAAAGCATAGGTATTACATTACCACATTTCTTGATTCTATCTGCAATTTTTTCATTAAGTAAAAGTCCGCTAGTAAATGGTGTAAACATTACATCGTCGTATTTTTCATATATATCCAAAAGATAATCATTGAAGAAAGGCTCGCCACCTAAAATGATAATATAATAAATTCCAAGATCTCTTGCTTCTCCTATAATTCTATCAACTTCTTCAGGGGGAATATCATCTTTTTTACTGTAGCTTGAAGCATAACATCCTTTACAGTGAAGTGGACACCTCATGGATGGACTTAAAAGCATGACAAAGGGTATTTTAGTATTTTCTTCATCCATGTATTTTTGTCTCTTAGGGCCAGCATACCAATTTGCATTTGCAAAAAAATTAGTAAAAAACTTCTTTAAACATTTAGTATCTGTATTTTTTAAAATATCCTGGATAAATTCATGTTTGGATTTATCGTTGTTGTAGTAATTCTCAACAAACTCAATCTGAGCTAATGCAGATTTATCTTTTGTCAGCATTTTAATAGCTGAAAATATCTTATCTACATTTTCTCCTGGGTTTTTATCAAGATAATTAACGATTTTGTTTACAATAGCTTGTTTAGTGTTTTTTTCTAAAGCATTTTTTATTTTCATATAAGAGTCCTCCTAGTAAATTTTTTTTAAATTTTGGCCTATTAACTGCTAAAAAATTTGTTCGCTTATATCCCCATAAAATTTTTAGTATATTATACAAGTGCTATAAACAGAGTTCTTGGCATCAGATGGAGTTTTGACTCCACATGATGCTTAGAAATCGTTATCCAGGGACGTAGATGCTCTTTATTCCCACTTGGAGAAAAGCAGATATCCCAAATCTTTGATTTGGTGATAGTCGCTTTCGCTGTGTGCGTGGGAATATTAGAGCAGGTAGTCATCGGATAAATTAAAATTGAACTAAAGAATATAATTCATCTTTATTTTCCTGAGTTATCCCAATATATCTAAGAGTGATCTTTTTTGATGAATGATTAAATGTATACATAATAAGACCAATATTGTATCTGTTCGCCTTATAAGTCCAGTATCCCCATGTTTTCCTTAAGCTGTGAGTCCCAAAATTCTTTATATGAAGACTTACAGCTGTAGCTTTTAGAATTCTATAAGCTTGTGTGACACTTATGGGTTTATTTAAGCCTTTTCTGCTCTGAAAAATATAAAAAGTTTGTCCAAGATTATTATGCTCTATATAGGCATTTAGAGCTTTCTTAAGGCTGTTATTTAATTTGATTTTCTTTTTTTGAATCACAAGATCATCCTTGAAACTAAGATAGGAAGTCATTAGATCTTGAACTCTAACTTTAATCACGTCACTAATCCTTAATCCCGTGTTTAATTGAAATTTTGCTAACAGCCAGTCTCTTTCACTTTTATCTTTTAAATGCATGAGCAATGCGTCTATCTTATTTTTATCTCTAATTGGATCCACAACCATCACTTTTTCCTCCTGAAAGTTATGTATTGTTTTTTATATTATATCATAAAAACAATACATTAGAACAAAAAATAATATAAAAACTTACATATAACATAATTTGTGGTATATGATTAGGAGTTATAATAGATATATTAAAAATGATTTTTATACTATATTTTATGTATAATAAAAGGTATAAAGAAAGATATGAAGGAGAATACAATGATAAAGAGTAAATTAAAAATAGAAAATATTCCTGCAATTTTGTGGGGTAAGAAATCCGATAAATTATTTGTAGCGGTACATGGTAATATGTCAAATAAGGAAGACGATGCCATTACTATATTTGCAGAAGAGGCAATAGCAATAGGTTATCAAGTGCTTAGTTTTGATTTACCTGAGTATGGTGATCGCAAGAATGAAGCCTATGCTTGTAAAGTTCAAAACTGTGTTAAAGATCTTAATACTATTATGAATTATGCTCAGTCATTATCAAATAATATAAGTGTATTTGCTTGTAGTATTGGGGCATATTTCACTCTATTAGCATATAAAGATGAGATAATCAAACAGTGCTTATTTTTATCTCCTGTAGTAAATATGGAACGTATTATAAATAATATGATGACATGGTTTAATGTAAGTGAGAATAGACTTAAATCAGAAAAAGAAATTTCGACACCTATTGGACAAACACTCTATTGGGATTACTACTGTTATGTAAAAGAACATCCTATTGCTGCTTGGAATAAGCCAACTTCAATTCTTTATGGTTCAGAAGACAACTTATGTGAGTTTGATGTGGTAGCTTCATTTGTAAAATGCTTCAACTGTAATTTACAGGTTATGGAACAGGGAGAGCATTATTTTCATACCGAAGAACAACTACAATTTTTAAGACAGTGGATTAAGAAATATATCCAGGGCTAATGAGTGGTAATACTTAGTAAATCTATTGAATAATGTTTTGAACTTTGAAGTATAATTGTCTTTGCACAGAAAAATTAAGAGAGTGACAATTAAAGATTATTTATATTTTGGGAAAGAAGGTAGGATAATGACAAGCGTTACAATACGTATGGCAACTAAAGCAGATGCAAAAGAAATTTTAGCTATATATGCACCTTATGTAAGGAATACTGCAATATCTTTTGAATATGATGTTCCATCTGTTGAAGAATTTACTGAGAGAATTAATAATATATTAAAAAAATATCCATATATAGTAGCAATAGATAACAATCAGATTATTGGTTATGCATATGTTTCGTCATTTAAGGAGCGAGTTGCATATGATTGGGCTGTTGAAACTACTATATATCTAAGTCAGGATTGTCGAGGCAAAGGTGTAGGCAAAAAATTGTATTTAGCTTTGGAAGAAATATTAAAGAGACAAAATATTCTTAATCTCAATGCGTGTATAGCTTATACATCTACTGAAAATACATATCTTACCAATGCCAGTACATATTTTCATGAGCATTTAGGATATAGGAAAGTTGCACATTTTACAAAATGCGGATATAAGTTTGGAAACTGGTATGATATGATTTGGATGGAGAAAATTATCGGAGAACATTCTGCAAATCCAAAACCAGTTATTCCAATTTCAGAATTCCAATTATAAATTCTAGCTCATGTAACTCTGATGTAAAAATTACCCCAGAAGAATTATCAAAAGTAACTTCTGGAACATGGGTTGGTGTATGTAAATAATAAGAATAAATTCCAATTTAGAAAGGAAATTAATTAAATGATACGTTTGCTTCAAGAAGAAGATATAGAAATTGTTTGTAAAATTGTCAATGATAATTGGAGATCTGTATATGATGGTTATGTAAATGAACAATTGCTCAATGATAATGGTTGTTTTAATAGGGAAAAGAGATTGAAAGCAGATTTCTTATCTGGTAGATTATCAAACTATGTTTATGAATGTAATGGGCATATTGCAGCATTATTATCCATTGGAGATACAGTTGACAATGATAAAATAGGGGCTTTTGAGGTTTGGCGTATTTATATTTCGGAGGCTTATCAAAATCGAGGAATTGGAAGTCAATTAATTAACTTTGCAGAGCAACAGGCGTTTAAATATGGTTATAAAGAAATTGTAATATGGGCTTTTAAGGGAAATAGTAGAGCCATTTCATTTTATAAAAAACATGGATATAAAAAAGATAAAGAAGAATATTTTGGAGAGCCATATTTAACGTATGCTGTTAGATTTAATAAAAACTTAAATAAGTAAGTTCAAAATTAAAATATCGACAAAATGCAGCAATTATATATTTTTAAACCATTTCACTTTTTGCCTCAAGCTTGGAATACATCTTTTCCTGCTGTTTTGTTGTAAATTGAAAGTATATTTCTGTATTTGTAACAGATTTATGCCCAAGCCACCATTGTAATTCTTTTATGTCCATGTCAGATTCTGCTAAATGAACTGCTGTAGTATGCTTTATAGAATGAAAATGATATTTACTTTTATCATAAATATTAGCATAGGAACAATATTTTTTCATCATATAATCAAGAGTTTGTCTGGAAATTGGTTTCCCTCTTTGGCTTTTAAATAAAAATTCAGAATTAAATGATAATTTGCTTTCATGTATATACGTATCTAATGCATTTTTAGTTTTAGTATCAAGTCTTATAGTATTATTGTAACTGCCCTTTAATCTTTTGCAGTAAATTGCACCTTTGGAAGCATTATAATCTTCCAATTTAATTAAACCAATTTCTGAAGCTCTCAAGCCGCACCTATAAGCAACTCTAAAAATTGCTAAATCTCTAACTGCATGTGTACTATCTAAATTAATAATGGCTTTAAAAAGATCTTTTACTTCTTCTTGGGTAAGATATTTTACTTTTCTATCACCTTTTCTTTCCATTTAGTTTCCTCTTTTCAAGATAATTGTACATTATAAATATTTTGTATTATAAATTATAACATAATATTGCGTAAAATCCAATTATTATAATAATAATATCAAAGTAATGTTATTATTTTCAATAAAATGGAATAAAGTATGTAATTATTTTCAATTTATGAAATTAAATTAAAATAAATGAGTATAAAATCATCATTTTTAGAACAAAATATTTATTTCGTCCTAAATAATAATGTATATAAAAAATAAGTTAAAATGTGTAAGATACTCTTATAATATTCTTTATTAAACAGGGTGGAATTTCCAAGTTTTGAGGTGTTGCCCTATAAATAATTATTTATTTATTACAAGACATTTACTTAATAGTGTATTTCTTTTCATTTCATTTCTTTTTATATGGAGTCAATTTTTTAAAAATAAGGAACATTTATTAAATCCATCGTCTCCTGTAAGGACAAGAGTGTTATATGGAATTACTTCAGGGGTTTTAGGCGGATTTTTGATACCTTTTATTATGGAAGATAAAGGTTACATACCGGTAGATTTTCAAAATTTTGCTATACTTATTTCAGCAATAAACGGCGGCTTTTTATCTTCATTTATTACAGGGGTAGTAATTTCTTTCTTTTCAATAGTATTTTGGCTAATAAATTATCAAACATTACTTATGTCAATTACAATATTAAGTATAAGTATTAGCTGTGGGATTATTTCTAAATGCAGTGTACAGAAAACAAAAAAATGGATATGCATGATTAGCAGCAGTTTGATTTTACATTTTCTTTTTATGAATATAGTATCGTCACCTGTAAAAATCAATGGTACAATTTACAAAACCTTTATTATATATTCAATTTTAACAATTATATTTGGATTTATAATATATTATCTTTGCGAGTATATAAATCAATCAAGTTTGTTGTTTATGAAGTTTAAGGAAGATTCCTGCAGAGACTTTTTAACTGGGCTTAATAATGTTAGAAATTTCAACAACTTGTTTAACGATTTATCTAAAAGGGCAGTTGAAAGAAAAGAAAGGCTTTCACTTATTATGATAGATATTGATTGGTTTAAAAAAATTAATGATACATATGGTCATCCTTCAGGGGATGAAGTGCTAAAACAAATTGCTTTAATACTCAAAACAGTATGCAGATCTTTTGATATAATTTCAAGAAACGGTGGAGAAGAGTTTTCAATATTATTAATAGACTGTCCTAATAGACAAGCTATAGAAATTGGTGAACGAATAAGGAAAGCAATAGAAAAGCATGAGTTTATACTATCCATAGGTAAAAAAATTAATATTTCTGTATCTATTGGGGTTACAACTTATCCTGATATTGTAAATAATGTTAAACAAATTATAAAAAGTGCAGATATCGCTCTATATGAAGCAAAGCATACAGGTAGAAATAAGGTAATTCCATATTATTGATTTTATATATATAAAATGGGAAAGCGATGATTAAAGTGTAGAATATATTTTTATGTATTAGAAAATAATATTAGAAGTTATAATAGGTTAATATTATTTGAAAGTCATAAAAGGAGAAAATATGAAATTTAAGAAAAATATAATTACAAAGATAATATGTACAGTTATAATTTTGGTTATTAACATAATTGTGTTTACTGGAGCAGCAAAGGCTTTTAAAAGTGGGTGAAGTATCTGAAAATGAAGCGAAAAACATACTAAAAAATAGCAGAAGATTGCAAAATCAAAAAAAGTATTCAAAAGCTATAGAAGGATATAATACAGTTTTAGAAAATAAGAATATGCCTAAAAGTATTATAAATGAAGCAAAAATATGTAAGCTGCTGGCAGAGAGAAAAGTGCCTGTTTTGAATAAGTATTCTTTCCTCTCCGAGTATCTGAATATTGGCAAAAATGGTGTGGATTATTATAAAAGCAATAAGTGTAATTACACATTATATGGGGAATATAATCCTGTAAAAAAGTATTTTAATTATCAGCCAGATTGGGCTTATATTGAGTCTCCTAGTTTTAAATATGATAAAAACGGCATACCTATGGTAAAATACAATGGCAAATTTTATTACAATGCAGTTACTATATGCCAATATGCACTTTATTTATATGATGGGTATATGGATACTGGAGCTAATAAAGATAAATTTTTAAATACAGCGAATTTTTTAATAAAGAGTATAAAAAAGGATGGATCTCTAAGATATGAGTTCAAATTTGGATATTATGAATGCTTAAATGAAGGATGGGCTTCAAGTATGTCCCAGGGTCAGGCACTTAGTGTATTTACTAGAGCCTATCATTTAACTAAAAATTCAAAGTATATAAATGCAGGGCAGAGAGTGCTTAAATATCTTTTAACGCCTGTTTCAGAAGGTGGTGTTATGGATAATCTAGGTGCTTTAGATAAAAGCCTTGAAGACAAGATATTTTTTCAGCAGTATGTGGGAAAAACATCTACCTATACATTAAACGGGTATATATTTACATTGATAGGTTTATATGATTGGAGCAGTGTACACTGTCCTCAAAATATATATTATTCTAACGTGGCTAAAAGATACTGGAATAAAGGACTTCTAAGCTTAAAATATATACTGCCTTATTATGATATAGGGAACTTCACATCCTATGATTTATATCACATTATAAAAAATGGACCTCCTAGTAGTTCTGACTTTTATCACTGCATTCACATTGAAGAAATGAATGTACTTTATAATATTACTAAGGATGAATATTATAAAAATATAAGAAATATGTGGATGTCTTATGTTAAAAATTAGTATTTCAAAGGTTTAAAAATTCATGCTGGAGGTGTAACATTATAGTTATATGTGAGGTGTGTTGCTATGAAAAAAAATCTTCTCAGCATTGATTGGGATTATTTTATTCCTGTAAGAAAGGAATGGTGCGGCTCTTATATTGAGAATAAGAGAACAAATATTATATTGTGGTATAGGAGATATTTTAAAAATAGGCAAATGGGAGAAAACATTGAAAAAACAGTTAGAACCGGTAATGAACTGAAAGGCTTTTGGAGTAAAATAAAACAATGTTTTTCCATAGAAAGTAAAGCTAAGGTATATGTATCTGACTCCCATAAGTTTTCTTATTTCATAGCTCAAAACAATAATTGTGATGAAGTTATAAATTTTGATGCACATTCTGATTTGGGTTATGGTGGAATGAAGTCACTTGATTTTGAATTGAATTGTGCCAATTGGCTTGGAAAACTTTTAAAAAACAGTATTATAAAAAAGGCAAGTATAGTTTATAGTCCTTATACTTATGAAGAAAAAAGTGAATTTGAGGAAATAAATAAATCGTTTTCTATAAAATATCCTAAGGTGGATCATTTAGTGAATAAGAACATAAATGTCATTCACATATGTAGGTCGGGAAGCTGGACTCCTCCCTGGCTTGATAATGAATTTTATAAGTTCATAAATGATTTGCATATGTCATACAAGATTATGAAATGTCCTAAAAGGTGTTGGAATCCTGGAGAGCTTACACTCTCAGATAAAATATATATAATGCTTTGAAAATGTGTTTAATTTTGTAAAGCAGTACTTAGTGTAAAAACTAAATACTGCTTTTTGTATAATGTTACTTTGTATAGAATTTTTTAATGGTTTCGCACACAAAGTTAACTTCATCTTCAGTTATTTCAGGGTATATAGGAAGAGCTAAAACTTTAGTTGAAAGTTTTTCAGCTACAGGGAAATCACCCTTTTTATAGCCTAAATAATCAAAGCATTTTTGAAGATGAAGAGGGATTGGATAATAAATGCTAGTTCCAATTTCATTTTCCTTTAAGTATGCAGCAAGTTCATCTCTTTTTTCTACTAATGTATTAAATGCATAATATACTGGTTTTTGATTTCCTTTAACTGTAGGAAGTTTTATATAGTCACAATCAGCAAGTCTTTCTTTGTACCAATCAGCTACCTTTTGTCTTTGTTTAAGTGCATTGTCTATATACTTTAGCTTAACTAAAAGTACAGCAGCTTGAATAGAATCAAGTCTTGAATTATATCCTATATAGTCATAATGATATTTCTTAGAAGCACCATGTACTCTAAGCATTTTAGCAGTTTCAGCTAACTTGTCATTATTAGTTACTATCATGCCTCCATCGCCATAACCACCTAGCGTTTTTGTTGGGAAAAATGAGTAAATACCAATATCTCCTATAGTACCAGAATGTTTGTATTCACTTGAGGAACCTCCCCACTGCATACCAAAAGCTTCTGCAGCATCTTCTAAAACGCTTAAATTATGCTTGGATGCTATATCCATTATTTTATCCATATCTGCCATCTGTGAAAAAAGATGTATTGGTAATATACTTGCAGTTTTTGAAGTTATTTTTTCTTCTATTTTATTTGCATCTAGATTAAAAGTATCTTCATCTACATCAACAAAAACTGGTTTTGCATTTAATTTAGCTATACAAGAAGTTGAAGCTAAAAATGTAAAAGGGGAAGTTATAATTTCATCTCCATCTTTAAATCCAAGTGCATGGGAAGCAACTAAAAGTGCATCTGTTCCAGAAGCTACAGCTATGGCATGTTTGGCACCTGTATATTTTTTTATTTCTTCTTCAAGTTCTGATACTTGAGGTCCAAATATAAAACTTCCACTTTCAAGTACAGCTGATATAGCCTTATTAAATTCCTCTTTCTTTTCTAAGTATTCTCTTGTAGGTGTAAAAAAATTAACTTTCATTTTTTGTCCTCTCTTTCAATTTATTTCATTACTTTTTCTACAGCAGAAATTAATTCTTTAACGACATATTCGGCATCTTCTAATTTAAGAAGAGAATAAACTGGTACAGAAATTTCATTTGCATAGTGATTATATGCATTTGGATAATCCTTTATATCGTAACCTAAATTTTTGTAAAGTGTAAACATAGGCAAAGGAGTATAGTGGACATTAGTAGCTATATCTTTTGCCGCAAGGGATTTTATTACTTCATTTCTTTGATCTTCACTAAAGTTTTTTATGCGAAGAAGATATAAGTGGTATGAAGTTTCACGTATAGCATCTTTCTTAAATGGGATTATAGCCCAATCTTTTTCACTTAAAAATTTAGTATATAAATCAAATATAGCTTTACGTTTTTTTAGCATTTCTTCATATCTTGGAAATTGCGCCAAACCTATAGCTGCAGATATATCAGTTAAATTGCATTTACCCCCATCTGTGACTATATCATATTTCCATGCACCTGCCTGCATTTTGGAAAGAGCATCTTTTGATTGACCATGTAGGGATTCCAACTTAAAATCCTTATATAAGTCTTTTTTACCAAATTTATCATTCTCGTTAAATGTTATTGCACCACCTTCAGCAGTAGTAAAGTTTTTTACTGCATGAAAGGAGAAAACATGGAAATCAGCTTGAGAACCAACTCTTTTGCCTTTGTATTTTGCACCAAAAGAGTGAGCGGAATCCGATACAAAAATTATATCCTCACGATTTTTATCCTTTAATATTTTGCGAACAGCATCATAATCTATAGGTACTCCTGCAACATCTACTGTATATATAGCTTTTGTCTTAGGTGTTATAGCATCTGCCAATTTTTCTAAATCAATTAAGAAAGAATCTTTTTCTATATCTACTAACTTTGGTTTTATTCCTCTGCGTATCGCTGCACTTGCTGTTGCAGTATAAGTATAAGGAGTAGTTATGACTTCATCTCCTGCTTTTATGTCAAATTCCTTCAATACAAGTTCTAGTCCAGCAGAATTACTATTTACAGCCAGTGCTTTATCACTATTACAATATTCAGCAATCTTTTTTTCAAATTCAGCACATTTTGGACCTGTAGTAATCCATCCTGATTTTAAAACTTCTACAACTGCATTTATTTCGTCTTCACCTATATCTGGTGGTGAGAATGGTATTTTTTTATTCATTTATAATCAATCCTTTCATTTCGTTTCGTTGTTTATTATATAAATTTTTAGATTGTAGGTTGATGTATAAAACTATTTCCTACTTTCAAAAAAACCAGTATCTTTTGTTATATAAATATACCCATTTTTGCTTATTTCAGACTGCAAGTATTCTGCAAAGGATTCAAGTTTATCTTTGTCAAATGTAGTTTTTATATTACCGGGCATGGAAAATATGTAGTCTATGAGAGGAGATGCAGCTGTTAGCTTTAAGTTATCACTATATCTTTTCATTTTTACATTCTTAAACCACTTAGAGAGTTTTAACAGACCATTTTCAAGTTGAAAACTTTCTGTAATATTAAAACTATCTGTAGTTATATTTTTAAAGTTATATTTTTTAACGATTTCTCTCATTTCCTTCATATGATTTTTACCTACAGTTGAGGCATAAAAATAGCCCTTAGGTTTTAAAACACGATAAATCTCTGAAAGGGATTTGTCTACATCACCTACATGGTATAATACATGATTTGCTATTACTACATCAAAACTATTGTCCTCATAAGGTATATTTTGTACATCTGCTATTTTAAATGTAAATCTTTTTGAATTGATGCCTAAATTATTTTTTGTATCCTGAAGCATTCCAGGGGAAAAATCAGTAAGAGTAATGTCCCAGCCTTCAGGAATTTTATCCAAATTTTTTTGCCATAACCCCCCATTACCACATCCAAGTTCCAAAATAGAAGCTTTGGAAGGAATATTTAATTGATTAAAAAACCATTTCATCCATCCTCGCTTATTGGTGCTGAAAAGTTCGTGAATTCTTATTCTGGCTTTTAAATTAGAGGCATTTTCATATTGTTCCATCCACTTTTGATCTGTATTTACTATGCTTATTATGTTTATAAACTTGTTCCAATTGAGTTCCTTGTCATTGTCAAGCATATGCACAGCTTCATCTATGGATTTTATTACAGCTTCAATGTGGTATATTTTTTCTTTCATTATCTTTTTTTGTATTTGGAGAGATCTTTTTAAATCACCTTGATTTAAATCATAGTTCATTATTTTAGATATATCCTCAAGTGAAAGACCTATAAATTTAAGAGTAAGTATTTTTTGAAGCTTACCAAAATCTTCAACATTATATAATCGGTGACCAGACTCAGTATATGCACAGGGTTTTAAAAGACCTATTTTGTCATAGTACCTTAAAGTCCTCAAGGTAACACCTGATTTTTGGGCAAATTTGCCGATACTTACTAGTTCTGATTTATGGGAAGTCATTATTTATCACCTCTGCCTAAATTATTGTAACACATGACGTAAGGTAAGGTACAACAAAAATTTTTATTTTTAAATAATATTTTTGTGATATTATGGTTATATTAGCATAAATAAAGGGTTTGTGTTGAATATAAAATCATTATATGGTAATATCAAATAAAAGTATTTGATATATAATTTATTTTAAAGGAATGTTTATCATGAACATGGACTTTTTCAATATTTTCTACTTTATTCTGTTGTTTATGTGTATAACTGCAGTTTTTTCTGGTGTTTTACAGGTACATAAAAGCTTAAGAGAAAGTATTAGATATAATTTAATAGAATGTATAGTTTTAAGGGCATTGGGTTATCCAAAAAAATTATATATAAAACAGTATGTGAGTTACGAAAAATATAAAGTGTGGATATATTTTACACAGCCTTATTTAAAAATAATGTTTTAAAATATAATAATTTATAGATAGGAGATATTATATGAACATTATTTTTAATTTACTGGGTGCTTTGCTCAATCACGTATTTAATTTTACAGGAGATTGGGGTATTGCAGTTGTTGTTCTCACTTTAATTATAAAGGTACTTTTGATGCCTATGTCTATGAAACAAAGGTTCAGCATTTTAAAGCAGCAGAAAGTTGCTAAAAAGATGGAAGACATAAAAATTAGGTATAAAAATGATAAGCTTAAGATGGAAAAGGAAATACAAAACTGTTATAAGGATAATTTAAAAAGTATGATGGGATGTTTACTTACAATTATTCAGTTTCCTATAATAGGGGGGCTTTATAAAACCATTATAAACATGCCTGTAATTTCAGGTACAGTGCTTATACCTTGGGTATCTTCAATAAAATTAAGCGATAGTTATTTTATAGTTCCTATAGTGTATTCGATCATTTCAATGCTGCCTGGCCTAGTAAATTCTATAGATTATTTTAAAGTCTATAAGGAAGTGCAGTACAATAAGATGTCAGCAATACTTCCTGGAGTAATTGGACTTTTAATAACAATTAAAGCTCCAATAGTACTTGGATTGTATTTTATAACATCTAGTATTTTTTCACTTGTAGAAGAGATAGCCTTTAGAGTGTATATTAAAAACAAGCAATTTGTATAGATATTTGGAAAAGGCATTTACTTATAAAAAATGCCTTTTCTTTCAATCAGAGAATCCAAATCATGATTTGGTCAGGTAACGATTACCACTCTGATGTACATATCAATGAATCTTACTTAGTGGGAGATTGTTTCTCCCACTAAGTTTAGATGAATTATCTAGGGGCGTAGCTACTGTTATCTCCCATTTTGATAAAAGTGGGAGTGTTACAGTAGGTATCCATCAGATAAATAAGTTTTAGAAAAGGATGGTTAACTTATGGAAGAAAGCAAGAGTTCATCAAATTTTATTAAAAACATAGTAGAAGAAGACATGAAGTCAGGAAAGTATAAAAAAATAATAACAAGGTTTCCTCCAGAACCTAATGGATATTTACATATAGGCCATGCAAAGTCAATAGTTTTAAATTTTGGATTGGCAGATGAATTTGGTGGAAGAACTAATTTAAGATTTGATGATACTAATCCTTCAAAAGAGGATACGGAATATGTAGAGTCAATAAAAGAAGATGTAAAATGGCTTGGATATGACTGGGATGAATTGCACTTTGCCTCCAGTTATTTTGATGAAATGTATAAAAGAGCATTACTTTTAATAAAAAAAGGTAAGGCTTTTGTGTGCGATTTGACTCCAGATGAAATAAGAGAATACAGGGGTACTTTAACTAAACCTGGAAAGGAAAGTCCTTATAGAAATAGAACTGTAGAAGAAAATCTTGAATTATTTGAAAGAATGAAAAATGGAGAATTTAAAGACGGAGAAAAGGTTTTAAGAGCTAAAATTGATGTGACTTCTCCTAACATAAATATGAGAGATCCAATTATATATCGTATAGCACATGCCCCACATCACAATACAGGAGATAAATGGTGCATATATCCTATGTATGATTTTGCACATCCGCTAGAAGATGCCATTGAAGGAGTAACTCACTCTATATGCACACTTGAGTTTGAGGATCACAGGCCTCTTTATGATTGGGTAGTGCGTGAATGTGAAATGGAAAATGTACCAAAGCAGATAGAGTTTGCTAGACTCAACATTACAAATATGGTAATGAGTAAGAGAAAACTTAAAAAGTTAGTAGATGAGAATTTTGTGGATGGCTGGGATGATCCGCGTATGCCAACTATTGCAGGACTTAGAAGAAGAGGATTTACACCAGAATCTGTTTGTAAATTCTGCAAAGCTATAGGTGTGGCAAAAGCAAGTAGTGTAGTAGATTCTCAAATGCTAGATTACTTTTTAAGAGATGATCTGGAAACAAAAGCACCTAGAACTATGGCTGTTTTAAGGCCGCTAAAAGTCGTAATAACAAATTATCCTGAAGGACAATGTGATACTTTTGAAATTGAAAATAATCCAGATGATCCTGCAGCAGGAACTAGAAAAGTACCTTTTTCAAAGGAAATATATATTGAACAAGAAGACTTTATGGAAAATCCACCTAAAAAGTATTATAGATTATTTCCGGGAAATGAAGTTAGGTTAAAAGGTGCTTATTTTATAAAATGTGAAGAAGTCATAAAAGATGAAGAAGGAAATATAAAAGAGCTTCACTGCAGCTATGATCCTGCATCAAAGGGCGGAAATAGTCCTGACGGAAGAAAAGTTAGAGGTACACTTCACTGGGTAAATGCAAGTACTGCAATTCCAGCAGAAATAAGACTTTATGAACCTTTAATTTTGGATGAAAAGGAAGAAGAAGGCAGTGATTCATTTTTAGATAATGTAAATCCAAATTCCTTGGAAATATTAAATGGATTTTTGGAGCCTGATATGAAAAATGCAAAACCAGGCCAAAAGTTTCAATTTTTCAGACATGGATATTTCAATGTTGATCCTAGGTTTGCTAAAGAGGGGAAAATAGTATTTAATAGAATAGTATCTCTTAAGAGTTCTTTTAAAATAAAAAAATAATCTAAAATAATTTAACTATAGAGAAGTGATAGTACTACAAATAGCTTCTCTATAGTTTTTTTATGCCAATGAATAATTTCAGATTTTTTAGAATATATCATTAAAGAGTTAAAACAAATTACAAAATGATTACATTTTGTCATAATGTATAGTAAAATAGAATGATTTATTATACTATAAATAGGGAAATTAATGAAGTGAAATTAAAGGAAGGTATCGAAATGCTATTTTTTAATTTTACTTAGGTATTTTCAAAGAAATATCTAGAAGAAATATCTAGTCAGTATACTAGTCTATTTGACTTGTTATTTTCTTTCAAATGCAGTATGACATTAGAATCTTATTAGGGAGATGGAACTGATGAATAAATATGAGGACAGAATTAAAAAAAATAGAATCATCAAGAGAAGAAACAATATAATTATAGGAATCATTTTCTTATGTATTTTTGGTTGGGCATTTTTTATAGGAACTAAAGTTGCATATAAGAAACATGCAGTAGTAACTACTTCTAATAAAGTAGAGCATCAGAAAAGTGCTGAAGAAAAGCAGAAGGATGAACTAAAACAAAGATTTACAACAAAACAGCCTGCAGGAGCGTATATGCCTTGGAAAACCAAGAGAACAGATGGAAAGAAAGTGGCTTACTTAACTTTTGATGATGGTCCTTCTCCAAATACTTTAAAAATACTTCAAATTTTGAAGCAAAATAATATAAAGGCAACTTTCTTTTTAATTGGACAAAATGCTGAGAGAAATAAGGATTTGGTAAAAGAAGAAGTAAAAGAAGGACATGTAGTTGGAAACCATACTTACAGCCATGAACTTAGATACAGGCAAGATCCATCAGTGTTTGTAGATGACATAAATAGATGTGATACGGTAATTAAGTCCATAGTTGGAAAGGATTATAATTTAAAACTTATGAGATTTCCAGGAGGCTCTTTTAATACACGTCATTTGAATTTGGATCCTTTTAAAGATGCAGTTACAAAAGCAGGATATCATTATGTGGATTGGAATGATTGGATTGGAGATGCTATGAGAAATAATGTTCCTGTGGATGTTTTATTAAATGAGCTTAGAAAATACAGTAATGATGATACTGTAGTAGTTTTGATGCATGATGCTGCTACAAAGGGAACAACAGTACAAGCTCTTCCTGAGGTAATACAGTATTTAAAGTCAAAAGGATACACTTTTGAAACATTAAATTAGAGCAGGTAGTCATCGGATAAATAGAAAAATTTATTCACATATATATTTTTTAAATCATAGATTAAATTATATGTACATTAATAATATTTATTCGGAGGCGGCTTCTTATGTGTGGAATTGCAGGATGGATTAATTTAAAAGAGGACATTTCTAAAAATAGAGATGTTATTTTAAATATGACAGATACTTTAAAGAAAAGAGGACCTGACGATGCAGGCTATTACTTTTCTAAAAATGCACTTTTAGGGCACAGGAGACTTGTAGTTGTGGATCCTTCTGGTGGTGTACAGCCCATGTCAAAAAGTGTAGGTGGCAGGAGATATATTATTGTATACAATGGAGAACTTTATAATACTGAGGATTTAAGAAAGTTACTTGTAAAGGAAAATTATTCTTTTAAATCCTATTCTGATACAGAGGTACTTCTAACTAGTTATATCCATTGGGGAGTAAATTGTTTGAAACATATAAATGGAATATATGCTTTTGCAATATGGGATGAAAGTAAAAATCAGATATTTATGGCAAGAGATCCATTAGGAGTAAAACCACTATTTTATACAGTAAAAAATAATTCACTTATATTTGGCTCAGAAATAAAAACATTATTGGCTCATCCCTTTATTGAACCTGTAGTTGATAGGGATGGTTTGACTGAAATATTTGCCCTTGGGCCTGCTAGATCTTTGGGTGGAGGTGTATTTAAAGGCATATATGAAGTACCACCTGCTAATTATGTTCTATATGATAGATATGGTATTAAGCTGCGAGAATACTGGAAACCACAGTGTAAAATTCACAATGAAGATACAGAAACAACAGCTCAGCATGTAAAAACACTGCTTGTAGATGCTATTAAGAGGCAGCTTGTAGCAGATGTACCCGTTTGTACACTGCTTTCAGGAGGACTTGATTCTAGTGTTATATCTACAGTAGCTGCAGCAGAATTTAAAAAACAAGGAAAGACTTTAAATACCTACTCTATTGATTATGAAGATAATGACAAATATTTTAAAGCAAATTCTTTCGAACCTACGCCGGATAGAGTCTGGGCATTAAAAATGTCGGATTATATAAAAAGTGTTCATCATGGGATTATAAATACAAGTTCTGATTTAGCAGATGCCCTTTATGATTCTGTAAGAGCTAGTGATTTGCCTGGAATGGCAGATATTGATTCCTCACTATATCTTTTTTGCAAGGAAATAAGGAAAGACAATACAGTTGCACTGTCAGGAGAATGTGCAGATGAAATTTTTGGAGGATATCCGTGGTATAGAAGACCTGAAGACATTAATGCAGATACTTTTCCATGGTCAAAATCTATTAATTCAAGAAAGGAAATATTGTCTGATGAATTAAAGGCACTTGATTTGGAGGAATATCTAAATGAACAATATAAAAGTAGTATAAAACAGGTGCCCCACATAGATGGTGAATCTAAATTAGAGTACAGAATGAGAGAATTATTTTATTTAAATATAAAATGGTTTATGATAACACTTTTAAATAGAAAAGATCGTATGAGTATGTCTAATAGTTTGGAAGTTAGAGTACCTTTTGCAGATTATAGATTGGTAGAGTATGCGTTTAATATACCACCGGAGATAAAATTTTATAAAGGCAGAGAAAAGGGGTTACTGAGAAAGGCGTTAAAGGGAATACTGCCAAAAGAAATTGTTGAAAGGAAAAAGAGCCCTTATCCAAAAACTCATAACCCGGAATATACAAAAATAGTTACAAAGCGGATGTCAGATATTATGAAAGACAAGAGTTCTCCTATTTTGCCGCTTATAGATAAAAAATCAGTTAAGACATTAATAGATACAGGTGGATCTTCTTTTAAAGCACCTTGGTTTGGCCAACTTATGAGAGGACCACAGCTTCTTGCTTATCTTATTCAGGTAAATACATGGCTTAAAGAGTATAATATCAAGATAGAATTTTAAGAAATAGGTTTGCAGCTTGAAAGTTAACTTATACAGGGCATGTAATGATAAAATTCAGCACCATAAAATGTAGAGTTTCTAAACAAAAATCAATTTATACTTCGGATATATTTTACAACCTTCAGCTCATTAAATATTTTGATAAGTCTAAGTAAAAAATTTAAAAAATACTGAGAACTTTTGAAAACTCGTACCTCAAACAATTCAAAAGTTCTGGATTTTTTTAAAATTTTTTCCTAAGACTTAGTTACAAAATATTTAAAAGAGCTTCATTATTGTAAAAATATGCCTTCATATAAGTTGATTTTTAAGTTAGAAAACCTACAGCAAAGTATTTCTGCAGATACGTTTATTATTATATTTTAGATTTTCTGTAGTGTTAACGGAAGAAAATCAACCATAACTATTAATTCTTAACTATTAATTTTTAATTACTAAAAATATCCGTAGTATGAGTTAATTTTTGCTTAGAAATCCCCTATTTAGCATCCTTTAATACAGCATTCATGCTGCCAGTTTTATAGCCTAATAGATCTAGGGTTACGTATGTAAAACCTATTTCTTTTAACTTTTGTCCAACCTTATTCATCAAATCTACATTAAAAAACTTAGCTCTTTCTTCTGGAGCAACTTCAATTCGGGCAATTTCATTGTGATGCCTTACCCTAATTTGTTTAAAACCTAAATCCAGAAGAAATTGCTCTGCATCTTCTACCATTTTTAGTTTTTGACTGTTAATCTCATTTCCATAAGGAAATCTGGAAGATAGGCATGCAAAAGAAGGCTTGTTCCAGGTTGGAAGTCCCATTCTTTTTGAAAGATTTCTAATATCTTCTTTGGTAAGTTCAGCTTCTTTTAGAGGACTTAATATGCCTAGTTCTTTAGCTGCTTTCATGCCTGGTCTAAAGTCTCCAGTGTCATCCAAATTTGCTCCATCTAAAACATAAGTTGCATTATTTTCTTCTGCAATTTTTTTTAGTTTTGAAAATAATTCTTTTTTACAGTAGTAACATCTGTCTACAGAATTTTCTTTATAGCCTTTAATATCTAGTTCTTCTGATTCTATAATTAGATGTCTTACACCTATTGATTTGGCATATTTTTTAGCTTCTTCTAATTCCCTTTTAGGATAAGTAGATGAAGCAGCAGTAACTGCTATTATTTTATCTTCAAGGATATCATGGGCAACTTTTAGCAAAAAAGTGCTGTCCACACCACCTGAAAAGGCAATTACTCCACTTTTAATATTTCTTAAATTTTCTTTTAAGTCCTCTAGTTTTAAATTTGTTATATCCATAATTATCCCCCTAATTTGCTATAGTTTTAAGTTCATGTATAAGTATAACATAGAATTTGCAATATGATTTAAAATCATATCCTTGTGTGTTAAAATGGAATATATACTAAAAACAAAGATACATAGGGGGCTTTTTATGGAAAGCATAAATTTAAAAAATGTTTTTGAAATAAGATATGTAAAACTAGCTTTTGATTCAGTATCTATCTATAGAAATTTACTTGAAGATGAGGTAATAAGAAATTTGAGAAATCTTATAAGCTATATTGATATGGGGAAAATCAATATAGGTTGTGCTGTAAACATGTACAATGATTCCTTTTTTAAATTAGTAAACAGCGGATATTGTTCTCTACAGGAATATATCATGGATAAATTGATTTTTAATGAAAATCCATTTTCCATGAAAGCTGAAAACAAAGAATTAGAAAAAGAAGAAGATGTAATTAAGAAAGCTGCTAAAAACGATTTAAGAAATCTTTGTTGTATTGCTAAATTAACTTCCGCAGATGTAAAGGAAAGTTTGTTAAAGTATATTTCTGACGGCAAGTTAAAACAGATAGTAGAGAGATTACCGGAGTGGAAAACAGAAGTTGATTTTGAAGGTATAAATAGTCCAGGGTATGTAAGAGATGTAAAACAAAAACTTTATAATAGTGATAACTGGGATGAATGCGTAGATGATATTCAAGATTTTCATAATCACTATGGTTGTGGAATTTTTGCTCGTTATAGGGCTTTTATATGGGAACATATTGAGGGCAAAGGCTGCTTTAAGGGAATTGAAAATCCTGATCCTATTGATATTTCAGATCTTATTGGATATGAGAGAGAGCACCAAATAGTAATAGAAAATACACTGCAGTTTTTAAATGGATTTTTTGCAAACAATGTACTTCTTCATGGAGATAGGGGTACAGGTAAATCATCCACGGTAAAAGCCATACTCAATAAATATTATACTCAAGGACTTCGTATGATTGAACTTCCCAAATCTTATCTTGTGGATTTTCCCAATATAATAAGAAAATTAAAAAACAGGCCTGAAAAATTTATTATATTTATAGATGACCTTGTATTTGGGGATGATGAAGAAAGTTATACTGCACTTAAGTCTATACTTGAAGGAGGACTTGAAAATAAATCTTCAAATATTATAATATATGCTACATCAAATAGGAGACATCTTGTAAAAGAATATTTTAATGAAAGAATGACGTCTTCCTATTCCGGCTCCGAAGGGGAAGTACATGAAGGAGATAGTGTGCAGGAAAAACTTTCACTGGCAGATAGATTTGGAATAAATGTAGTATTTGTATCTCCAGATAAAAATAAATATTTGCAAATTGTAGATGGAATAGCTGAAAGAAGAAAATTAAATATAGACAAAGATACTCTACATAGGGAGGCTCTTAAATGGGAACTTTGGTACAATGGACGTTCTGCAAGAACTGCAAGACAATTTGTAGATTGGATAGAAGGGCATAACCTTATAGAGAAAAACAATATTAAGTAAAAGGAAAACTCAGGAAATCAAATTCCTGAGTTTTATCTGATGGCTACCTACTGTAATACTCCCACTTCTATCAAAGTGGGAGGTATTAGAACTCTTGAGCTTTAGCGATTTAGAGTTCTTATGCTGTGCATAACAGTAGCTACGCCTCTAGATAATTCATCTAGACTTAGTGGGAAAAGCGACTATCACCAAATCTTTGATTTGGTGATAGTCGCTTTTCCCACTAAGTAAGATTCATTGATTTATTCAGATAAATCTTTAAGCTTGTCTACCAATTCGGATAAGTTATTTATGGAAGAATCTATTTCGTGAATTTTGGAGAATTGGTTATTAAAAGTATCTTTTGTTGATGCAAGGCCTTCAGATATTTTGGCTACAGATTTTTCTATTTCAGTTAATGTAGAATTTATTTCGTTTATAGACTTACTGCTGGAGTTAGATAATTTTCTTATCTGGTTTGCTACTACTGTAAATCCTTTTCCCTGATCTCCAGCTCTTGCTGCTTCAATAGATGCATTTAATCCCAGTAGATTAGTTTCAGATGCTATATTTCTGATAAAATTTAAAACTTCATCTGTATTTTTAGTTTTATCAGAGGCATCGTTTACTTCTGATAATAGAATTTCATTATGTTTTGTCATTTCATCTATATCAGAAGATAGTACACTTGAGGTTTCAGAAAGAGTTTCTATGGCACTTGACAGCACTTTAGACATATCAACAAATTTATTGTGCCTCTCCAAACTTTTTACAAGTACTATACTTCCTACTATTTCATTACCTTCCTTTACAGGTAGTCCTATAGCTTTTATTTCTACACCGAAAGTTTCTTTAGGAACTATAGTAGAAATAGGTTTTCTTGCTTTTATGCATTCATAAGCTGCACCAGTAGGTCTTAAAGGATCACCTGGTTTTGCATTCATATTAATATTTTTGCTATTTACTACTCTTAAAAAATGAGTTGTAGTTGACATGGTAAAGGCTATTTCATCATCAAAAAAGTAATGCATATAGGGGATTAAGGTATCAAAAGCTTGTTGCAACTTATTATTAATTTCTAATTCATCCATAAGTATTATGTACCTCCAAATTTTTATGGTATAGTTAAACATTTTCACATATAACTATATCATATATTTTAAATAAGACAAATTTCTAATTGTCACTAGCGAAAATTAAAAGTAACATTTATTAAGTTAATTAATATTATAGAAGTATAGAACAGATGATGAAAAGTGAGAATCAATAAATATTTATAAAAATATTAAAAGAAGACAAGGAGGGAAACTTTATGTCATGTAGATGTGGGGGTTACGGAAAAGAGGTAGTAATAATTATAATATTATTATTACTATGCTGCGGTTGTGGATGCTAGTAGTTACTAATCTTAAAAATGTAAGTTTTTCAACTTAACAGTAACCTTTATAAACTTAATTAATATAATAAAGTGTAGAGCAAATGATGAGAAATTAGATAGCTTAGAATTATTATAGGAAGATAAGGAGGGTTCTTTATGTCATGTTGTAGACGAGGTAATAGAGGAAAAGAAGTAGTAATAATAATAATACTGTTATTGTTATGTTGCGGTTGTGGATGCAGATAATTGTACAATAAGTAGTAGAGAAGGAAACGAAATTTTCGTTTCCTTTTCTCTATTTAAAGAAAGATATTGTTATCTGTTATGTACTCTTTAGACTTAGTAACATATGTTACGGATTTTGTGACTGCATTTTATTATAATATAGACAGTAAAATAAGGAGGAGAAAATATTATGATAAGAAAAATTGTTAATATAAATAAAGAGAAATGCAATGGATGTGGACTTTGCGTAAATGCATGTCATGAAGGTGCTATTGAACTTGTAAAGGGAAAAGCTGAACTTATAAGTGATGAGTACTGTGACGGACTTGGTGACTGTCTTCCTGAATGTCCTACAGGAGCTATAAGTATAATTGAAAGAGAAAGCAAGGATTATGATGAGGAACTAGTTGCTAAAAAGGCTAAAGAAAAGGAAGAAGTTATGCCTTGTGGATGTCCAGGTACAGCAGCTAGAAGAATAGAGAGAGCTTCAGATAAAAATGCGTATACAGATAAAAAGAATTCGGAAGATTTTAGTGCCGCTTCTGAGTTAACACAGTGGCCTGTTCAATTGAGACTTATAAATACAAATGCACCTTATCTTAAGAATGCGAAGTTACTTGTAGCTGCTGATTGTACTGCATATGCCTGTGGAGATTTTCACAAAAAATTTATAAAGGATCACATTACAGTAATAGGGTGTCCTAAGTTAGACGACATTAAATATTATGAAGATAAATTAACTGAAATTATAGAAAAAAATGATTTGAAAAGTATAACTGTAGTGAGAATGGAAGTACCATGCTGCTCAGGCATTGTAAATGCAGTGAAAAATGCAATGCTTAGGGCAAAGACAATAATTCCTTATGAGGAAGTTATAATATCAATTTAAACAATGCACAATGGACAGTGCACAATTAATGAGGATTTTCAGCGAAAGCTGAAAATTCTTTAAATTTATTTTGCCTTCAGGCAAAATTTCATTAATTGTGAATTGTGCATTGTTAACTATTTTCAAAGGTTCCATATACTAATGGTTTATAATTTTGAACCATAATTTTGCCCTTACTTATGAGGGTATGTATGTTTAGTTTTTTATCCAATAAAATTAGATCAGCATCATAACCTTCAAGGAGAGAGCCCTTATGTTCAAATTTTAGAAATTTTGCAGGAGATGAAGTGAAGGGGATGAGGGATTGTTCCATAGATAGCCCCATTTTTATACACTCTCTTATTGACTCCATATCTGTAGAGGGAAGTCCTACGGTTAATTTTGTTAGATTGCCTTTATCGTCAAATATAGGCATGCTTCCTCCTGCATCAGAGCTCATAGTTACATGATAAGGAGATATATTTTCCTTTAGAATTTTACTGTAGAGTTCAGCGGCACTTTGAGCAGTATCTCCTTCATTTTTAATTCCAGTAGTTATATCTATAAATCCACCTATTTTTAAATATTCTAAAGCTTGCTTGGATACTAAACTGTTTCTATTTAAATGTGTGGGCAGCAAGTTTTCAAAAGGTATGTCTGATTTATCTATTAAATCAAATAGAGGAGTCATACCTTTTTTACCATCTCCTAGATGCATGTGAAGTACACCACATTTGCCTGAAATGATTCCACCTATTCTTGTTTCACAAGCTAAATGTATTAAATCCTCTTCAGAAGGATGACTGTCCCTGTGATCGGATACAGCTATTTCACCAGCTCCTATTATTTTATCTACGAGTACAATATCTCCTCTCACACTGTCTGTAAGAGTCCTTGTGGGAACGGAGTAACACCCTGTCCAGCAGTAGGTTGTTATGCCTTCCTTTTCAAGAGCCCGGGCTTTAGCTATAAGTCCACCCATGCTTCTTGTAATTCCATCTGTTCCCAAAAGTCCTACACAGGTAGTGATACCGTTCAAAGTAAGATTTGTAAGGTTTAGTTCAGGAGTTCTGTTATTAAAGCCTCCTTCACCCCCGGCCCCATTTATATGTATGTGGAGATCAATTAAACCGGGAATTGCAATTAAGTCATCACCATCTATTATTTCAACTGTAGGGAAATTACTAGATGGAAAGTCTATCTTTTTAGATATGTAAGCTATTTTATCAAAACATGTTAATATACTTTTTTTCCCCATGGATTTAGGATTAAATAATTCTACGTTTTTTATTAAAATCATTTTTTAGCACATCCTTAAATATATTTTTTAGCTATTTTTATTATGATTTAAATATAAAAGTTTTAACCTTTTTAAATATATTTATCTAAACCCCTTATAGAAATTTCTCCAGATATTAATTTTTCAAAAGAACCATTTTCATATTGTACGATTAATCTACCATCCTCAGCTAGATCTACTGCTTTTGCCTGTCTTTCATTTTTATTTTGAATTATACGTATATTTTTACCTATAGCAGCAGAATTATTTTTGCATACTTCTATAGAGGATTCAATAGTTCCTTTTTGAACGAATTCTTCATATAGAGGTTCAAATTTATTTAATATAGTGCCTAAGGTAACTTTTCTATCCATAGTTGATCCTGTTTCCATTTTAAGAGAAGTGGCTTTATTTAAAATATCTTCTTGGAAATCTTCTTTATTTAAATTTACATTTATGCCTGTTCCAGGAATTACATAATTTACTTTGTTTAATTCGCCGCTCATTTCTGTCAAAATACCGCAAACTTTTTTACCATCTATTACTATATCATTTGGCCATTTTACTTTAGCTTCTATTTTCAATTCTTTTAATCCTTCTATTATGGCAGCAGCAATTATCTGTGTTATCTTTGGAACTTCCATAGGATTTACATTCGGCCGCAATATTATAGAAAAATATATGCTTTTATATTTAGGAGATGACCATGTTCTGCCGATCCTGCCCCGTCCTGCAGTTTGTTCCTCGGCTATAATTATAGTCCCATTTTCTTCTCCCTGTTCAGCTAATTTTTTTGCTGTGGTATTTGTAGATCCTATACTTTCATAATGAATAATTTTTTTGCCTATATATTTTGTATTCAAATAGCCTTTAATTTCTTCAGAAGTAAGTATATCAGGGGAACTTATAAGTTTATAGCCTTTTTTAGAGGAAGAGTCTATAGTATAACCTTCTTCTTTTAATGCTTTTATATATTTCCATATAGCAGTACGGCTTACACCTAATTTCTCGCTTATAAGTTGACCGGAAACAAAGTCATTTCTATTTTCTTTTAGTAAGTAAAGAACTTCATAATGTTTCATGTAAAAACCACCTTATTATAATACTTAATGGTATTATAACACAGTTGTACTATTAAATATTTGTTAGGTTTATGTTAAAAAGATAAAATTTATCTGTAAATTCTTGATTAAAAGTAATATAATCAACTTAAAGAAGTTAATATTAAATAGGGGGTTTTCTTATGTTAAACGGAAAAAAAATTCGTGATATAAGAGTAAGTTTGGGGTATACTACTTTGGATATTCAAAATCTTGCTAAAGATACCAGATTTCAAACTTCAATTTCAAAATCTTATTTGGAAGAATTGGAGAGAGGAGATAAGAAAAATCCAAGCCTTGAAAAAGTTGCAGTGATTGCAAAGATACTTGGCTGTAAAATTGATGATTTAATATTAAGTGCATGATTGCCGTAAAAACTTCTTAAATAAAAGTTATAATAGATGAATTATTTTAAAACACTTATATAATTAAGGATTTATCACTGAAGGTGTAGATGATCTCAGGATAAATCCTATTTTTTATTTTAATCTCTCAAGTGATAAACAGAGTTCTTGGCATCAGATGGAGTTTTGACTCCACCTGATGCTTATTAACAGGATTCTTAGTGCTTCAGCACTTAGAAGGCGTTATCCTTTAGGAGAAATCGTTATCCAGGGACGTAACTGCTCTTTACTCCCACTTGGAGAAAAGCAGATGTCCCAAATTCTTTGATTTGGTGACAGTCGCTTTCACAGAGTGCGTGGGAGTATTAGAGCAGGTAGTCATCGGATAAAAAAATTAAATTAGGTTCTAGCTTAAAAATAGACATTAGGCATATACTAATTAGAAGAGAAGGTGGAAATTATGTTGGATTTATGCTTATTAGGATGTGGGGGAAGTATGCCTGTGCCAGATAGGTACCTTACATCTATGATAGCATCTTATAATGGAAAAAAACTACTTATAGATTGTGGTGAGGGAACTCAGGTTAGCTTAAAAATACTTGGATGTAAGATAAAAAATATAGATATAATTTTATTTACACATTTTCATGCAGACCACATAGCAGGCCTTCCAGGATTGCTTCTTACCATAGCTAATTCCGGCAGAAATATGCCTATTACGATAATTGGGCCTATGGGATTAAGAAAAGTAATAGAGGGACTTATGGTAATAGCACCTGTGCTCCCCTATAACATAAACTTACTTGAACTTTGTGGTAAAGAAAGCTACTTTGAAAAAATAGGAGATTTTAATATAGGTGTATTGTCTGTAGACCACGGAATGCCCTGTTTTGCATATTCCATAAGTGTAGATAGAAATAGAAAATTTGATAGAGACAAGGCTTTAAAAAATCAAGTGCCGTTAATCCTCTGGAACAGGCTTCAAAAGGGAGAAAAGATAGAATATGAAGAAAAAATATATACTCCTGGAATGGTACTTGGAGATAAAAGAAGTGGATTAAAAGTGTCTTATTGTACCGATTCAAGGCCAACTCGTGAATTAGCTCAATTTGTAGAAAAATCTGATGTATTTATATGTGAGGGGATGTATGGAGAAGATGAAAATATTTCAAAGGCCATTCAGTATAAACATATGTTATTTTCAGAAGCAGCTGCTCTTGCCAAAAGGGCAGAAGTGGGAGAATTGTGGCTTACTCATTTTAGTCCTTCTATGCCTAAACCAGAATTGTATCTGCAAAATGCCCAAAGTATATTTAAAAAAACAGTGCTTGGAAAAGATAGATATGTAAAAAGTATAAATTTTAGAGATTAGAAATTACAAATAAATGACTATGACCTGGGTAGTAATATTATATGTTTTACCCTATAATAAAATTATGGGAAAAATTTTATTGTGAGGTGATTTTTTTAATGATAGAACATCATAATGATATGGATACATTTTTTAAGAACTTAGAGAAAGATATAATTCTTTTTAAAAATAAAGCACTGGTAAATATAAATGAGTATATGTTTATGCTCTACTGGAAGATAGGAAATTTGATTCTAATGAGAGAAAAAGAAGGCTGCGAGTCAGAATTTATAAGTGAAACAGTAGAATATCTTAAAAGTAAGTTCCCAGGTAATCTATGCTTTACAGAAAAGAATTTAGAAAATATGGCTAGATTTGCTGAAGAATATAATTCTCAGGATTATGTAAGTCAATTGGCATCTAAAATAAGCTGGTCGTGTAACTTAATTCTCATGAATAAGATAAGAAATATTGATAAGAGAAAAGAATACATAGATGAGATGTGGGAAAAGGATTGGTCCGTTGAAGATTTAATAGGAGAGATAGATAAAGAATGCGGAATTCAGGAGTTAGATTATGCAGAACTTTTTAATACAGAATCCGTTGAAAAAGAAAATATTGAAAATAAAGGCATTATTACTTCTGAGGAAAAAAACTCTGAAGAAGAAAAGGATGAAGGAAAAAGTAAAGCAAAATCTGAAGACAGTTTTTGCTTTATAAAAGATACCATTTCAAAAGAACAGGAAGAAGATCTATCTGAAGAAGATATTAAAAAATTTTCTCCTATACTAAAAGATGAATATCTCATGGATTTTATGGACATTTCGGATGAAATTAAAGAAAAGGTTTTTCAACAACATTTTATAAAGAGTGTAGTAGAATTTTTTCTAGAACTGAATTCTGGATTTGCCCTAGTAGGAAAAAAACATCATATGGAACTTTCAGGTGGAGATTATTATGAGGATTTACTTTTTTACAATTTGAAATTAAAATGTTATATAGCTGTTGAACTAAAAATAGGGAAATTTAAGCCGGAATATCTCGGAATTTTAACTTTCCATCTTTCTGCCATGGATGACTCAGTAAGAGATGAAGGGGACAACTCATCTATAGGTATAATTTTATGTAAGGATGGAGAAAAGCTAATTGTACAGTATGCCTTTAAGGATGTAGATGATCCTAAAAATGCAGAATATATGTTAAGTGAAAATATCCCAGAGCAATTTGAAGGAATATTACCTACTATAAAGGAAATAGGACGTGGAATTAAGATAAAGTTAAAAGATTGAAAAACGGGATATTGAATGAAACTTCAGGCCTATAAGGCATTTGAAGGAAAATAGGCTAGCATACTGACTAGTTATTTCTTTGAAAATGCCTAATAAACCTGAGGTTTTTTTAAGGACAAATTTCGGTACTTACTAAAGGATGTGATTTAATATGGAGTCAAAAAACAGAAATATAATAATTGCAATAATGCTAGCTACATTTCTTGGAGCCGTAGAAGGAACTGTTGTGACTACAGCTATTCCTACTATTGTCAAAAGTTTAAATGGGTTTGAATTAATGAGCTGGATATTTTCTATGTACTTACTTACTTCTACTATAACTACGCCTATATATGGTAAATTGTCAGATTTATATGGAAGAAAAAATACCTTAATTGTAGGAATATCAATATTTCTATTAGGAAGTTTTTTATGTGGAATATCTATGAATATGTATTCACTTATAGCTTTTCGTGCTCTTCAGGGAATAGGTGCAGGTTCAATATTTACAGTAACATATACTATAGTTGGAGATTTATTTGCTGCTTCTGAAAGGGCAAAGATTCAAGGATGGGTAGGTACAGTGTGGGGAGTTGCAAGTCTACTTGGCCCTTTCTTAGGAGGCTTTCTAATAGACACACTCTCCTGGCACTGGATATTTTTTATAAATATACCTTTTGGAATAATTTCTATAGTGCTTCTTAAAAATAATTTAAAGGAGAATTTTAAGAAGAGGAAAGTAAGAATAGATTATACGGGAACGCTGGTTTTAACTATTTCTATAGTACTTATTTTGTATGGATTTTTAAGTGCTGGAAAAAAAAGCTCTCCTGACTTGGCTCTTACAATTATATGTATAAGTGTAGCTTTAGCACTTTTGTTTGTATTTTATTTTGTGGAAAAAAAGTCAAAGGAGCCTATTATGCCTTTTGAAATATTTACAAGAGTCAACATAGTTGTCAGTATAATAGGCTTTTTAGTATCAGCTTCACTAATTGCAATTGATGTATATATGCCAATTTATATTCAAAATGTGCTTGGATTTGGAGCAACTATTTCAGGAATTTGTATTGCCCCTATGTCATTTACCTGGCTTATATCTTCTATAGTTCTTTCAAAATGGCTGACTATATATAAGGAAAAAAGTATAATTTTAATATGTTCAATTATATTGTTGCTTTCTAGTTTCATTTTATTGACTTTTAGTGTAGGTTCAACATTACCTTGGATTATATTGTGTGTCTCTATAATGGGTTTTGGTTTTGGAGGTACTTTTACAATTGTCACTATAGTGGTGCAGGATTCTGTAGATTATGCTATGAGAGGAGCAGCTACGGCATCAAATATTCTTCTTCGAAATTTAGGACAAACTATAGGTGTGAGTATATTTGGTACTATATTTAATTTAAGTATAATAAAGTATTTTAAGAATGTGGGAATTGAAGGTATAAATCCAAGCAATCTTTATTCTTCATCTATTTTAAATAGTGGTGTTTCACTTCAATTGATAAAGGAATCTTTGATTTCAGGTTTACATCTTTTATTTATATGTGTTATTGGAATAAATTTGCTTTCTTTCTTATTTGGATTGCTTTTTCCAAAAGAGTTCAAAATCAGGTAAAAAAATTTTCTATATTACCGTAAGATACTTGATTTTAAATACTCATGTTACAAAATATAGTTTCATACAATATACTAAGAACAATATAGGAAGGTATATTTATGAAGAAAAGGGATGGATATTATATTCAATTAGATAATGCAGCTGAAAACATGCTTAGGAGGGCAAATTTTTTAGGATGTGGGCATAATGGAATTGTTTATTTATTAGAAGATAATAATAAAGTGATTAAAATATTTAAAAGCAAATATGTTTGCAGAAGTGAATATAACATATTACAAAAAACTAGTAAGAGCAAGTATTTTCCTAAAATATATTCTCATGGGCTTTATTATATTGTGAGAAGTTATGCAGAAGGGGAGAGACTTGATTACTACATTAAACAAAATGGGTTAGATGAAAAAGTTGCAAAGAACATTATTAATCTTATTAAAGAGTTTCAGAAACTCAAGTTTACTAAACTGGATATAAGGTGTAAGGACTTATATTTGTGTAAAGATTCTTCCATAAAAGTAATAGATCCTAAAAATAATTATTCCAAATGCTGCAATTATCCAAGACATTTAATGAAAGGATTAGATAAATTGGGAGTACTAGATGAGTTTTTAGAATTTGTAAAAGAAGACTATGGTGAAGTTTATGAAGATTGGAACTATAAAATAAAAAGGTACTTATGCAGGGGGATAAAATAATAGATATTTAATACACTTAAGTGTATATTTAAAGTATAATTATTTATAAATGCAGTGGCAACAGGGAGGCAAATATGGTTTTTATAGTAACAGCATTACATTGTGAGGCAAAGCCATTTATAGAAAGGTTTGATTTAAAAAGGGATAATTCCGTAAATAAATTTCAAGTTTTTAAAAATGAAGAAATTGTACTTATAGTAAGTAAAACCGGGGCAATAAATGTGGCTTCTGCTTGTGCATATATTATAGCTAAATTTGAAGCTGATCAATACGATACCTTTATAAATATAGGCGTTTGTGGAAGTAAAGATAGAACTTTTCAAATTGGCACATCAGTACTTTGTAATAAAATAATTGATTACATTACTGATAAGAATTTTTATCCTGACATGATATTTAAACATCCTTTTAAAGAGGCATGTTTGGAGAGTTTTGCAAAAATAGTGGATCAAAAAGACCTAGAAAAAATAAGAGGTGACATTGTAGACATGGAAGGAGCTGCTTTTTTTCAAGCGGTATCTATATTTATGCCGCCCCATAGAATTTATTCTTTGAAGATAGTATCTGACTATTTGGATGGAACAAATGTAACTGGGGAAAAAGTTACTGAATTAATTTGTGAAAAGTCAGATGAGATATGTAGTTGGATACAGGATATCGAACACGAATGTGTAAAACCTAAGGACATATTGGATGAAAAAGATATGAACTATATAAATGAAATAGTATGCAATTTTAATTTGTCTGTTTCTATGCAGCATCAGCTAAAGAAGTTAGCTAAAGGCTATAAGGTTAGAAATGATAATTTAATCCTAGCTCTTGAGCCATTTACTCAGATTTACTGTAAGACTAAATATGAGAGGAAGATGTATTTTGAAAAACTTATACAACAGCTTGAATTTATGTAGCTTTTCTCATATTTATGTGGAAAAAGGGATTATTGAAAATGAAAATACAAAGAAGGTACTGTCTAAGTTTAAAAAATCCAATGTTATAAAAATAAATCATTATAAAGATGTATTTTGCAGACACAATCAAGATTTTCTGGTGCAAAAAAAGTCTCCTAAACTAATTCTTGCACGCAATGACGGAAACTTAATTTATGAAGGTGCAAGGGTATGTGATGATTTTGGAAACGAACATTTTTATTATACTTCATCTATTATGAATTGCTTGTATAATTGCGAGTATTGTTATCTGCAGGGAGTTTATTCTTCTGCAAATATAGTTCTATTTGTGAATTTAGAGGATGTTTTCAAACAGGTGGAGTGTATTCTAAAGAAGCACTCCGTTTATTTATGTATATCTTATGATACGGATCTTATGGCTTTTGAAAATATAACAGGGTTTATTAGAAAATGGATACAATTTGTAGGGCGTCATAGTAATTTAAAGATAGAAATAAGAACTAAAAGTTCCAATTTTAAAAGTATAGAAAATATAGTACCGCAAGATAATGTAATACTTGCATGGACTCTTTCACCAGAAGAAATTTGCAGGAAATATGAAATGGGTGCTCCAAGTTTTAAGCTCAGGTTGGATAGTATTAAAAGTGCTATAGATAGGGGATGGAAGGTGAGAGTTTGCTTTGATCCACTGTTATATGTACATAATTGGGAGGAGTATTATAAGAATTGTGTAGAAGATACATTCAGGGTTATTCAAGAAGAAAACATACGGGATGTGAGTATTGGTGTATTTAGAATTGGGAAGGATTATTTAAAGAACATGGAGAAAATGAATCCACAATCTCTATTATTGGCGTATCCATTTAAAACTGCAGATGGAACTTGCAGTTATTCAGAACATCACCATAAGCTTTTGGTGAATTTTGTATATGATCTGGTTTGCAAATATGTAAAAAAATCTAAAGTGTTTGTACAATAAAAATAATACAAAATTATAGAGAAGGTGTAAGGATGAAAACTGCAATTGTAACGGGAGCTTCTTCAGGTATAGGATTTGAAATAGCTCAGAAACTACTGAATATGGGTTATAAGGTTTATGGATTTGGTAGAGACTTTTCCAGGGTAAAATTTGATAGTCCTAATTTTATAAGAGAAATTTGTGATATAACAAATACGAATAAATTCTTCCAGAGAATAGATGAAATAAAGGCCAAAGATGAAATATTTTTACTTGTGAATAATAGTGGAGTTGGATACTTTGGCCCCCATGAAGAATTAAATCCTAGAAAGATACACGAAATGATAACAGTGAATTTGGAAGTACCTATGGTACTTGGTAGTATACTGATGAGGCAACTTAAGAAAAATAAGGGAATTATAATAAATATATCATCAGTTACAGCAAAGGAAATAAGTACTTATGGCTGTGCTTATTCTGCTACAAAAGCAGGGTTAACTCATTTTTCTGAAAGTCTTTTTAGTGAAGTAAGAAAAACAGGTGTAAAAATAGTAACAATACATCCAGATATGACGAAATCAAATTTCTATAGAAATGCAAATTTCAGTGAAGATGATAGCAACGAAGACTTTTATATAAATTGTAAAGACATAGCAGATGTGGTGGAATGGGTACTTAGGGAATCTTCTAACTTGGTAGTAACAGAACTTACTTTAAAACCTCAAAAGCATAGAATAAAGAGAAAGTAATATAAATTTGAGTTAAGAACTATTAATTCTTAACTCTTAATTATTAATTATTTGGAGAGAAGGAGCTCTGTTAGTATTTTTGCTATGATACTTTCAGCTCCTTGATTTAAATTCATTTTATTTTCCATTATTCCATCCATGCCTCCCCTTGTAAAGTTATCTACAAGTGATTTTTTTGCGGAATTTTTACCTAAAAACCATTCATAACATAATTTTGCTTTATCTAAGTATTTTACGTCTTTAAGTAATTTGTAAGCTTCCATATACATAAGAGCTGTTCCGCAGGCCTCTAAAGGCTGTTCATCAAATTCGCATGGATGAGAATCATTTCTTTTAAACCAACCATTATTTCCTATAGGTTTAAAATAATCCTGTTTAAAACACTGCTGCTCCAAAAAGCTTAAAGCTTCTAGGGCAATATCTAGGTACTCTTTGTTATTTAATGTATTACTGCTTTTTAAAAGACACCAGGGAAATATGCCATTACCATAGGTGAGACTATTTTCAAACCATTTCCAGGAATCACTGCTGTAACACTTAAAATTTTCTACAAGAGAATCTGAAAGCATAGTTATATCTTCTTTTACAGTATGCTTTGAAATTTCAAATGTAGAACTGGCTTCTAAAAGTTCACTGTAAATCAAATTCAGCCCCAAAAGGCAGTAGGCTTTACTGTGAGTGTAAGACAGTGATTTTACATTGGGTAAAGCTTTTGACATCATCTTTTGAGCTGCATGTTTTATAGAGGGGGGAATAATTTTTGATTGAAGCATATACCCTAGTGACCATAGACATCTTCCAAAACAATCTTCAGAGCCCTCCTCTTCAATGAAATTTCTACTGTAATCCATAAAATTCTTAAAGGTTCCCCTTTTATTTTGGGCATAGAGCAAAAATGAAGTGTATGTAAAAATTAATTTTATATACTTTTCACTTTTGAATTTTTCATATAACATTATAGCTATAATCAAAGCTCTTGCATTGTCATCTGTAGTGTAACCTGAATTTGGATCTGGAACTGCAAATACACTGTGCTGTATAATTCCAGTATCGTCAGTCATGATAAAAAGGGGTACAGAATCTTTTTCTTCAAAGGTAAACATATATTACACCACCTGAGTTGCAATTTCGCTGTTTTTTATAACAGAAGCAAATAGATTTTCATATTGTGCTGCAACAGAAGGCCATCTCATTTTCATGCCTAATTTCATGGTGGATTGCTCCATATTACGCCTCTTAAGAGGGTTATCCAATAAGAAATTTACAGCTTTTGCAAGTGAATCTGCATCTTTAAACTTTGCAAGAAGGCCTCTATTTTTGCTTAGCATTTCTTGTGCATACCTATAAGGAGTGGAAACAATAACTCTACCATAGCCTGCTGCATAGGCTAAAGTACCACTTACAGCCTGTTCTTTACCTAAATAGGGAGTCATGTATATATCAGATAAAGTTAGGTATTGTACTATTTCTTTTTTTGTAAGATATTTGTTTACGAATTTTACATTGTTCTGAATATCAAATTGTGATACTAAGTTCTTAAGTTTATTTCTATAACTTTCACCTTGTTCCTTTTTTACACAAGGATGAGTTTGACCTAGCACCAGATAAAGAACTTCAGGATGTTTCTTTGCTACTTTTGAAATGGATTCTATAGCATATTCAATGCCCTTTCCAGGACTTAGAAGTCCAAAAGTACTTACTATGCTTCTATCTTTGTATCCTAGTTTTTCTTTTAAACAATTTCTATCTTCTACAACAATATCCGGAACTCCATGAGGAATAAGTATGATTTTGTTTTCAGGAATATTATATGTGTTCATCAAAATTTTTATAGAACTTTTCCCCATAGTAATGACTTTCTGGCTCTTATTACCTAGAGTTTTGAGTATAAATTTTTGTTTCTCAGAAGGCATTGAAAGTATGGTATGAAACGTAGTTATAAATGGAATATTTAAATTATTTACAAGATCTAATATATATTCTCCGCAGTCCCCACCATATATTCCATATTCATGTTCTAATACAACTAAGTTAGTATCGGAATTATTTAATATATTAGCAAGATGAATATAGGATTTTCTGTCAAATTGATTTAATGTGAAGGCTACTTCCTTTGCATATTTATAATTTTCATCATTGACAGCAGTTATTTTATAGGAATTAGAAGAAAATTTGTTTTCTAAATTTTTTACAAGATCAGCAGTAAAAGTAGCTATCCCACATGCACGTGGCGGATAGGTACTCAAAAATACTATATTTTTTTTCAATGATATCACCTCTTAAGTTTTTATATTGCAAGTAAATTATTATTATAATTGTTTGAGACATAGGCTGAATTAATTATATTGCAATATTTTTCTATAGTGCAATCTGAAGCTACTACAGAATTTGTCAGATTAACATTTTCATGTACATTTATTCTATCCCACAGTACACTCTTGCTTACATTGCAGGAAGTGCCAATATGACAATTGTTACCTAAAACCACATAAGGACCTATCTGAGAGTTTGCTTCAATGATACAGTCCTGACCTATAAATACAGGACCTATTATTTTAGCACTGGGATGAATTTTTACACTTTTATTTTTAAAAATTATATTACTCTTATTTGTAAGATTTTTTGTTTCCATAAGTTTATTACAGTTGCTGTACAATATATCTACGTGTGCTTTTATATATTTTTTTATTGTGCCTATATCTATCCAGTAGTCGGTGTATTTGTAGGCAGCCATTTTATAGCTTTTATTCAAAATCAGGGGATAAGTGTCTTTTTCTATAGATACAATTTCTTTTTCAGGTATTTCTTTTAGTACTTCTGGCTCAAATATATACACTCCTGCATTTATCCATTTTGAGTTGGTTTCTTCTTCTTTAGGTTTTTCTTTAAAAGCTTTTATATAGTTGTCTTCATCAAATTCTATAACTCCATACTGAGATGGATCTTTTACTTCAGTCATAGCTATGGAAACAGAAGCTTTCTTTTCTCTATGAAATTTTATGAAATCAGAGTAGCATAGATTATGTACTATATCTGAATTCATGATTATAAAAGTGTCATCAAAGAAACTTTCGGCATTTTTTATGGCGCCTCCTGTACCTAAAGGCAAGTCTTCGGAGATATAATGTATTTTTAATCCATATTTTTTACCATCCCCTAAATAATTTTCAATATAATCAGATTTATAACAGGTGCTTATGACAATTTCACTAACACCAGATTCTTTTAACTTTAGTATAGTTCTTTCTATAAGCGGTTTACCCATAATTGGAACCATGGGTTTTGGAAGTTTGTCTGTCAAAGGCCTTAGTCTAGTGCCTTTGCCTCCAGCTAAAAGTAATGCTTTCATATTGATTCCTCCTTATGCTGAATAAATTTTTGAAATTTAATAAACATCTTAATATATAATTACAAAGATGTTTATTAACTCAACTTTTGCACATATAAAATTTTGACTTAATATAAGAAAATTGCCAAGCAATTTTCTTAAAGAACAAAGTTCAAAGTTCAAATATCAAATAATGATAATTTTCTTCCTAACGTCAGAAAATATTAAAATTATAAATTTCCTGAGGTATGATGGAAATCATCTTTATCTGTTCTTTGTTATTTGAACTTTGTTATTTTCTTTCAAATGCCTTTATTAATAAATATTTTTCAGTTATTAACAATTATCTTTTTAAAGGTAATGCTTTTAGATAACTATTGCCGATCTTAAACTTAAAGTAAGAGATCAGGTTAAGATATGAATTGATAACTGTGAAATTTAAGATATTTTTAAAACACTAAATTGATAGCATTTTATGGTATATATTGTTAATACTTTTATTTTAATCCAAAATGTTTATTATGTCAACTTATATTTTTAAAAATTCTAAATATAAAATTAATTAAAGCCTGAAGATAATGTTATAATAAAATAGATAATAAATAGAATTGTGTCTATGTTTTAAGTTAATTAGCTATAGGAGGGTTTTTATGAAAAAAAAGATAAGTATATTTATAATGTCATTTATGATTATAATTTCAACCCTATTTGCAGCAGGTTGTTCTAATGATTCAACTGCAACTTCAGCTTCAGCTAAAAAGGATAAAATTAAGATAGCTGCTTTAAAAGGACCTACTGGAATGGGTATGGCAAAACTTATGCAAAATAAGGATGACTATGATATTACTGTATACAATTCTGCAGATCAAATAGTGTCTAAAATTGTAAACGGAGAATTGGATGGTGCAGCAGTTCCATCTAACCTTGCACCAATTCTATATAATAAAACCAAAGGTCAAGTTAAGTTAGTTGGAATAAATACATTAGGTGTTTTATACATTGTGGAAAATGGAAATACAGTAAACAGTATAGCTGACTTGAAGGGAAAGACCATTTACTCAAGTGGTAAGGGATCTACTCCTGAGTATGTGTTAAATTACATATTAAAGAAGAATGGATTGAAACCAGGAAAAGATGTAACTATTGATTATAAGATGGATCACAGCGATTTAGCTGCAGCAATAGCATCTAAAAAGGTGAATCTAGCTGTTTTACCAGAACCTTTTGTAACTACAACTAAAATGAAAGACAGTAATTTGAGAATACCTATAGATTTGACAAAAGAATGGGACAAGGCTTCCCAGGGACAGAGCAAGCTCGTAATGGGAACTTTGGTTTTTAGAAAATCATTTATAGACAAGAGAGGAAAAGATTTAGATAGCTTCTTGAGCAAATATAAAGAATCAGTAGACTTTGTAAATAAAAATAAACAAGAATCAGGAAAACTTATAGCAAAGGAAAGTATAATTCCAAAGGCTAAAGTAGCGGAAATGGCTATTCCAAAGAGTAACATAGTATTTATAAGTGCTAAAGATGGAAAGCAGGCCTTGGAGAAATTTTATGAAGTTTTAAATGAGAATAATCCAAAATCCATTGGAGGAAAAATGCCGGATGAAAATTTCTATTACAGTGGAAACAAAAATAATTAAAAAACTATCTATACTAGTATTTTGGATGCTGATTTGGGAGCTTTGCTCCCTTTTTATGAATAATCCTCTTCTTTTACCTTCGCCATTTGAAGTACTAAAAACCTTAATAATTTTAATGGGAAAAAATTATTTTTGGAAGAGCGTTTTTAATAGTATATTGAGAGTGATTATTGGAATTTTATTATCCATAGCTATTGGAATTATAACTGGTATAATTGCAGGACTAAATAAATTTATAGAAGAACTACTGGAACCTCTTGTAGTTACTGTAAAATCCACTCCAGTTATATCCATAATTATTATAGCTTTAGTATGGTTTAATTCATCTAATGTGGTGATTTTCACAGCTATACTTATATGCTTTCCAATAATATATACGAATGTAATTCAAGGTATAAAGTCTGTAGATAAATATTTGATACAGATGGCAAGTGTATATAATGTAAAGAGAAAGTATGTAATAAAAGATATATATCTACCAAGTATAAAAAATTATATTATATCAGGAATATTTATGTGTCTTGGAATCGGATGGAAAGTTTCAGTGGCATCTGAAGTATTAAGTACTCCTAATTATTCTATAGGGCTAAATCTTTTAAGTGCTAAAACAACTCTGGAAACATCAGAACTCTTCGCATGGACTATTGTAATTGTAATTTTAAGTTTTATTTTCGAAAAAATATTTAAGTATTACTTGAGTAGAGCAAAAAAGTAGTTGTTTACTATAATTGTGAATTGTGAGCTGTGAAATGTGCATTGATAAAGAGGGTGATTTTATGGAAGAGCAAAATGAAGACCAATATGAAGTTACGATAAGTAGATTGAGTAAATACTACGAGGGAGTACCTGTTTTTTATAATTTAAATATGAAATTCTTGAAAAATAGGATCACAGCTATTCTTGGACCTTCAGGATGCGGCAAGACCACATTGTTAAATATAATAAGTGGAATTGAAAAAGATTATAATGGAAAAGTTAATTTAAAAGGCAGTACCATATCTTATGTGTTTCAAGAGGATAGATTGATTCCATACCTTAGTGTATATGATAATGTGGCTTTTGTATTAAAGTCTACTATGGACAAAGGTAGGGTAGATTTAGCTGTAAGAAAATTTTTGAATATGGTAGAATTATGGGACTATAGAGACAAACTTCCTTATAAATTAAGTGGAGGAATGAAAAGAAGAGTTGCACTTGCCAGAGCATTTGCCTATAAAAGCGATCTACTTTTGATGGATGAGCCCTTTAAGGGACTGGATGATAGACTAAAAAGTGATATAATAGAGAAATTTTTAATGATTTATAGCGAAAATAGAAGAACCATTATACTGGTCACTCATGACAAAGCAGAAGCTGAACAATTAGGTGATGTGATCTATTCACTGGATTAAAAGTTAAGAATTTACTAATATATGGCTGGTATAAGTGAATTTTATACTTATACCAGCCATAACAACTATTTAGAGCTTATTACATATTGAGCCAATTCAGACATTTGACTTTCACTTAAATTGCCCATAGAAGTAAGTTCATAGTTTATACCATTATCTTTCCACTTTAATGCACATTCTTGGCTAAACTTTTCTTTGAGCTTAACATTTTTTTTCGGACTTCCAATACCAATTAGAACTTCCTTGCCATCTTTGATATCTTGCTTTTCTTTAGCTGAAAATTTAGTGCCTTCAGGTGCTTCATGTACTTTATATTGTGTAAAATATCCTGTAATGCTGCCCATTTTTACAGGTACGGCATTTTTAAATATTGGAGCATCTGCATCTACAGATCTTTTTGAAGCTCCAAGAGATAAGGTTGTTTTTCTATCATTATTTATTGAATAGATTGCATATGCTCCTCTATTACCATATTGTTTGTCCGGGGTTGCACCGTCTATATGTCCATCTACACCAGCGTCAACCAGTTTATATCCTCCGGAAAGAGAGTTAGGTATTTTTACATTGTAACCTAAATCCTTTTGTAAATCTGCTTTAGATGGAGCTTTATTGTAATGCTTCATATCTGTATAACCATCAACATATTTACCTATACTCTGAAGAGCTGAAGCCCTTAAATTTGGGGATGCAACAACTGAACCTGCTAGTATAAGAAATCCGCAGGAAGCAGCAATGACAGTTTTTTTAATATTTAAACTAAAAGGTAAGAATTTTTCTTTAGACATATATTTATCACTCCTATTTGATTTGATTTCAGATTTTATATTTTCAAACATGTTATCAGATGGTACTATATCCTGAGATTTGTTTAATAAAGCTTTTTTTATATTTTTATCAAATTGTTCTTGATTAAGCATTTTCATTACACCTCACATCCTTATTATCATTAAAATAGTAACCCTCAAAATTTTCAGTTAAAAATTCTTTCTTAAGTAATTTCCTAGCGTTATGCAGCCGAGATTTTACAGTACCTTCAAAACATCCTAATACATGTGATATTTCTTTTATGGACAACTCATTATAATAGTATAGGATAACGGTTGTTTTTAAAGGCATACTCAATTTATCAAGGGCCTTATCCACAAGATGTTTTATTTCATTTTTTTCTGTTATGTCAGATAGTGAGTTGCTTGAAATTGTATTTTTATCATTGATATCATCAATACACAGGTTGTTTTTTTGTTTTGAACAGTACCTCCAGCATATTCTTGTAAGAAGGCGATAGAACCATGATTCAAATGCCTCTGCTTTTTTTAATTTTTTTATTTGATTGAAACATTTTATAAATGCTTCTTGAGCTATATCTTCTGCAATATCTTTTTGACCGGTTATAAGATATACAGTACGTACAGCTTTTACACTGTATTCTTCAAATAATATATTAAAGGCATCTAGATCACCTTCTTTACAGCGCTGTATTATGTCGATGTTATTCACTTAATTACCTCCTCTTTTTGGTGCACCTATTATATAAGAGACACCTTAGCTCAAAAAGGTTCAAAAATTTATTATAATTTAATGATAATTCCCTATAGAGTTTCTAAACGAAAAATCAACTTATACTCCAGATATTTTTTAATAATTAAAAATTAAAAGTTAAGAATTAATAGTTATGGATGATTTTCTTCCGTTAGCACTATAGAAGATCTAAAACATTGTACTATTGAAGCAAAGCTTCAATAGGCTTTAAATTTGAGATTTTCCGCACCACAGTAGAGAAAAGTTTTCATTCACTATTCATTTTTAATTATTAATTATTAACTTAAAAATATGCCTGCGTATAAGTTGATTTTTAAGTTAGAATATCATGCAGGTTGTAAAGTTTAATTATAGAGTTAACCATTTATATTAATATAGGGTTTCTAAGTGATAATTTAACTTATACTAGGAAACTTCTAGCATAAGCTAATGAATGAATCTTAGCAAAATTAGAATTAAGTTCGTCAAAAAGAATTTTAATATCTGATACTAATTCCCAT
>NZ_LROS01000008.1 GCF_001675165.1 Clostridium ragsdalei P11 | reverse complement strand
TACAGTGATTCTATTTCAAATGATTTTCTTCCCATAATTAAAACTCCTTTCTCCGTACATTTAGTATTTGGAGAAGAATTTTAATTATTCTGTATAAGTTAATATTTTAGTTAGAAACCCTATATAGGATTTCCAATTGAAGTTTAAACTTATTAAAGTCTTTAACGTGATGAAATTTGTCATTATATAATGTGATATAAGTCAACTTTCAAATTAGAAACTCTATAGTATCAATGAATCTTACTTAGTGGGAAAAGCAGAGAACTTAAATCTTTGATTTAAAATGAATCGATTTCTCTTTAGAGTTTTGTTTCTCCCACTAAGTTTAGATGAGTTATCTAGGGGCGTAGCTACTGTTATCTCCCACTTTGATAGAAGTGGGAGATAACAGTAGGTAGCCATCAGATAAAATTTTGTATAGGAGGAAACCTATGGACAAAGAATGGATAGAAGTCTCAATTACTACTAGCAGCGAGGCAGTAGAGGCAGTTTCAGGAATACTTTACAATACTGAAGTTAAAGGTGTATCTATAGAAGATTCTCAGGATGTAGAATTTAAGAAAAAACATCCAGAAGATTGGGATTATTTTGATGAAAGCTTGCTTAAAATAAAAGATGGAACAGCAGTAGTAAAAGGATATTATAAGCAAGATAATAACTTAAATGGATATTTAAAATACATAAAAGATAGTATAAACAACTTAGAAAATTTTGGCATAGATAAAGGAAAAGGTTTAATTACGGTATCTAAAGTAAATGAAGAAGACTGGGAGAATAAGTGGAAAGAGTATTATAAGCCTTATAAAGTTGGGAAAAATATAGTAGTAAAACCAATATGGGAGAATTATGAAGCAGAAAAAGATGATATAATAGTAGAACTTGATCCAGGTATGGCTTTTGGTACTGGCACTCATGAAACTACAAAAATGTGCATAAAGGCGTTAGAAAAATATATTAAACCTGAATATACTGTATTTGATATAGGAACTGGTTCAGGTATATTAGCAATAACTTCTTCAAAACTTGGAGCAAAAGAGGTTACAGGAGTTGATTTGGATCCTGTAGCTGTAAAGTCTGCATCAACAAATGTTGGATATAATAATATTAAAAATGTAAATATACTTCACGGAGATCTTATGGATGTAGTTAAAGGCAAGGCGAATATTGTAATTGCCAATATAATTGCAGATGTTATAATTTTTTTAGCTGATGGAGTTAAGAATTTTATGCTTCCAGGAGGAGTTTTTATATGCTCCGGTATAATATTAGAGAGAAAAGAAGAGGTAGTTGATAAATTAAATAAAACAGGATTTAAAATAGAAGAAATAAATGAAGATGGAGAATGGGTGTGCATAGTAGCATCAGTGAAATAGGTGGTATGTTATGAATAAATTTTTTGTGCCTCAGGAAGATATAAATTTTAATATAGCCTATATTAGGGGCGAAGATGTAAAACATATACGAAAAGTACTTAGACTTAAATGTGGAGACAAGATAAACATAAATAACTGTAATGGAAAAGAATTTTTAGGTGCTATAGAGAAAATAGATAAAGATGAAGTTGTTGTAAATATTATAGAAGAACTTACGCTATATAATGAAAGCAATATTAAAATTTATCTTTTTCAAGGGTTACCTAAGTCCGGTAAAATGGATTTGATAGTACAGAAGGCTGTTGAACTTGGAGTTTATGAAATTACGCCTGTTGTTACAAGTAGAGTTGTTGTAAAAAATGATTCAGGAGAATTTAAAAAGGTAGATAGATGGAATAAAATTGCTAAGGAAGCTTGTAAGCAGTGTAAGAGAAGCATAATTCCTAAGGTAAATGTTCCAATTAGTTTCAAAGAACTTTTGAGTGAAGGGGAATGTATGGACCTTATAGTAGTTCCCTATGAAAATGAAAGTAATGCAGGTGTAAAAAAAATAGTAAATTCTATAGAAGATAAAAGTAATCTAGAGAAAATAGCTATTGTGATAGGACCTGAAGGTGGATTTGAAGAACAAGAAATAGATGAACTTAAAAATATAAACTCTCATATAGTTACATTAGGGCCAAGAATACTTAGAACTGAAACGGCAGGTTTTGTATGCATATCACTTATCATGTATGAATTAGGAGATTTAGGAGGTCTTTACTAGGTGAATTCAATTAATGAAAAAAAATTTGATTTAACCCTTGATAACAAAGAATTCTTTAATGCTTATGGAAGAAATAAAAAAGTAGGTATGTCTACTTTAGGATGCAGGGTAAATCAGTATGAAACTGAAGCTATGGCTGAAAAATTTATACAAGAAGGATATGATATTGTAAACTTTGAGGATTATGCAGATGTGTATGTGGTAAATACTTGTACTGTAACCAATATGGGAGATAAAAAATCTAGGCAGATGATACATAGAGCTAGGAAAAAAAATAATAGCGCTGTAATTGCTGTAGTAGGGTGTTATTCTCAAATTGCACCAGACAAGGTATCAGAAATAGAAGGGGTAGATGTAGTCCTAGGAACTAGAAATAAGGGAGACGTAGTATATTGGGTAAGTAGGGTATCTTATGAAGGAAAAAAAATAGTCAGAGTAAATGACGTATTGAAAAATAAAACATTTGAAGACTTAAAAATAGACGAATACCAAAAGAGAACGAGAGCTTTTTTAAAAATTCAAGATGGGTGTAATAGATTTTGCTCTTATTGTGCAATACCTTTTGCCAGGGGAGCTGTGTGCAGTAAATCTCCAGATAAAATAATTGAGGAAGTAGAGAAATTATCTCATAATAATTTTAAAGAGATTATACTTTCAGGTATACATATTGCATCTTATGGTACAGATATAGACGGAGACTGGAATCTTTTAAGAATATTGCAGGAAATAGATAAAGTAAAAGGCATCGATAGAGTTAGAATTGGATCTATAGATCCTCAATTTTTTACAGAAGGCGTTATAGAGAAAATGTCAAAATTAGAAAAGTTATGTCCTCATTTTCATCTTTCACTTCAAAGTGGATGCGATGAAACCTTAAAGAGAATGAACAGGAGATATACCACTTCAGAATATGAAAAAATAGTATATGAAATAAGGAGTGCCATAGAAAATGCATCTATAACTACAGATATCATAGTTGGGTTCCCTGGGGAAACAGAAGAAGAATTTAATAAAACTTACGATTTCTTAAATAGAATAGCTCTTTCCAAGATGCATGTATTTAAATACAGCAGGAGAAGTGGGACTAAAGCTGCAGATATGCCCGGACAGGTAGATGGTAAAATTAAGGATGAAAGAAGCAGTAAGATATTGGAGTTAGATAAAAAATTAGAAAAGAAGTTTATGAATAAATTTTTGGGATATAATATGGATGTACTCTATGAACAAGAAATTGACAATGATGGAACATATTTCGAAGGATATACGCCAAATTATATAAAGGTAGTAACAAGGTGCGAAAAAGCTTTAGATTTGGAAGGCAAAATCTTGTGTACACAACTTGAAAGTACAAAAGATGGATATATAGAAGGAAAGTTGAAAAAATTTATTTGACTTTAGCAGGATTTTATCATTAATTATTGAATATTATACTGTTAAGGGAGGTGAAATTTATGGAAGACTGTATTTTTTGCAAGATAATAAAAGGTGAAATTCCATCTGAAAAAATATATGAAGATGATATGGTACTAAGTTTTAAAGATATAGAACCAGCTGCACCGGTACATGTACTTATAATACCTAAAAAACATATAGGAAGTATAAATGATCTTACCGAAGATGATTCTAAAATAATTGCTCATGTATATTTAGTTGCAAAACAGATTGCAGCTAAACTTGGTATAGATGAAAAAGGATATAGAATTGTAACTAACTGTGGAGAAGAGGCAGGACAGACAGTACATCATGTTCATTTTCATTTATTAGGTGGTAGATCGTTTGCATGGCCTCCGGGCTAAAATTTAGAACAATTTAAGAGTTATGAAATTGTTGACAGTATCGAAAGGTTTATTGTATAATGGCTATGTGCTATTTGACCCATGTTAACTGTATTTGATTTTTTAAATTGAATTGAGCTAGCGGAGGGAGGGAGATAATATGTCAGAAATAAAAGTTGGAGAAAATGAAACTATAGAAAGTGCATTGAGAAGATTTAAGAGAAAATGTGCTAGAGCTGGTGTTCTTTCAGAAGTTAGAAAAAGAGAACACTATGAAAAACCAAGTGTAAAGAGAAAGAAAAAATCAGAAGCTGCAAGAAAGAGAAAATTTAAATAGAATTCTTTGAAAGAGGGTATTAACTGGTAATGTCTCTTAAAGAAAGATTGCAAGAAGACTGGAAGAATGCTTTAAAATCTGGAGACAAATTTAAAGCAAACACTATAAGTATGGCTAAAGCGGCTGTTTTGTTGGTAGAAAAAACTGATGGAAAAAAACTTGATGATGAGAAAATTATAGATATAATAGCAAAAGAAGTCAAAGAGAGGCGCGAATCTATACTTGAATTTGAAAAAGGGAAAAGGCAGGATCTAGTTGAAAAAGCAAAATCTGAAATAGATATCTTGTTGGAATACCTTCCTCAGCAGTTAAGTAAAGAGGAAATTTCCGAAATTATTCGGAATGCAGTTAATGAAGTGGGTGCAGAAAGTATTAAAGATATGAAAAAGGTTATGGCAATTGTTATGCCTAAAACTAGGGGCAGAGCAGATGGCAAACTTGTAAGTCAAATAGTAAAAGAACATTTAAATTAAATAAGTAAAAGGTTGAGATTGTATCTCAACCTTTTTTTACTTCCGGTATGCCTCAAAGATTGTAATTATATATATCTAATAAACTTAGGAACTTTCTGTAATTTATTATATACATATTTCATAAATTATTAGGAGTAAGCTAATATATATAAATTCTTAGAGGTGATACTATGGGAGACAAGATATACAATGCAAAACGGAATATTGCACATAAACTGGATTTGCCCGGAGATATAATCTTAAATATGCCCCAGATCAAAATTACAGGAGATAATGAAATAATAATTGAAAATCATAGAGGTATTATAACATTTGATGAAAGTCAAATAAAAGTTAATTCAGGTATAGGATTGATATCCATATATGGAAGTAGGTTTGAAGTGCTTTTTATGGGAGGAAGCACTATAACTATAGGAGGAAGATTTACGTCTATAGTCTATGAAGGAAACAAGTAAATTTAGTTTTAAAAACTATAGAAGCGGAATAATTTTATTGGAAATACAATCCCTTATACCTGAAAAATTTATTAACGTTATGTGGAAAAATAATATCTACATAAAAAATATTAAAAAGAAAAGTATTACAACTATGACTATGGAGATAAATTTAAGAGATTATGATAAGATAGAGGATATAGCAAGGAGAACTGGAACTAGAATAAAGATAATAAATAGAAGGGGTCCTATATTTTTTATAATTAAGCTTAAGAGAAAAATAACTTTAGTATCCGGAATAATTTTATTTATAGGAACAATATATTATTTATCTACTTTTATATGGAGTGTAAAAATAAATTCTGAAGAAGGATTGCCACCTTATATAATAAGACAGCAGCTTAAATCCTATGGCGTAAAGCCAGGTATTAACAAAGATAAAATAAATGTATATAAAATAGAAAAAGATTTAGTAAGGGATAATGACAATATAATGTGGGCCAAGGTGAGAATACAGGGTTCTGAATTAAATGTAAGTGTAGTTCAGAGAAAATCACCTCCTAATATAGTGGAAGAAAATACTCCTTGTAATTTAATAGCCAAAAGGGACGGAAAAGTTGTAAGGGCATATACCACTAAAGGAACTGTTGTTGTAAAACTAGGGGATGATGTAAAAAAGGGACAGCTACTTGTAAAAGGTGAACAAGGAGTGGAAGGATCAACCTATAGTGTTCATGCTGCAGGATATATTATATGCACGACTACCTATGAGGCATCTGAAACTGTAAAAGTAAATAATATAAAAAATGAGAGAACAGGCAAGAAAATAGAAAACTATTATATTAATTTCAGGGGAAAGAAACAGTATCTAAAAAAAGATAATAATAAATTTAATAAATATGATAAAATAGAGGAAAGTAAATTCATCTTTGGGAAAGAGACTTATTTTGAAGTTAAACAAGTCACAGTAAAAGGAAATCTTCAAAAAATAGTACAAGACACTGGAGAAAAACTTTACAATAATATATCTTGCAATTTGGATAAATCTATAAAAATTGTAAATAAGGTGGTTACTTATGAAGGTCAGGATCCTTGTAAGGTTAAAGTACAAGTTACAGCAGAAGAAAATATAGCCATTCCAGATACAATTACAAATTAGGGGCAAAATATAACTAAAGATTATATAAAGAGATTACGTATAAAATGAAGAATAAAGGGTGAGCTTAATTGAAAAAACTATCATTAAAAAAGGTTTTTTTACAAGAAAAAGTTAATAAAATAATTGTTTTTATGATAAGTTTTATATTTATTTATTCACTACTTGTAACTGGACTAACGACAAAAAAATATAACTTGAAGGAAGGAGATATTGCCAAAGTCGATATAAAAGCACCAAGGGAAGTTAAGGATGAATTATCCACAGAAACGCGCATTCGACAGGCAGAGGATTCTGTACCAATTCAATACAATAAAAAACCTGAAGTGAAAACTGGAGTTATCAGTAAATTAAATAGTTTTTTTTCTAAAATAGATCAGGTAAATAGTTCACAATTGGAAGAAAAGGATAAAATACAAAAATTAAAAAGTGAAGATAATATAGGATTAGCAGATGATGATTATCAGGATATAATAAAGTTGAATAAAGATGAATTAAAACAGCTTCAGGATTTTTTGCAAAAATCTCTCTCAGATATGTATGATAACAATAATATAAGCGACAATACACAAAGGGATAATAGAGAAGATATAAAAAAGGCTCAGGAAATTATATTGTTGAAAGTTAGTACTTCTAATAGTTTGTCAAAAAACTTAAAGGATATAGCTACTAAAATGGGATATTCTCAAATTTCACCAAATTTCTTTTATGATAAAGATAAGACAGAAGAACTTAGAAAAGAAGCTGTAAAAAAAGTCTCACCAGTTATAATAAAAAAGGATCAAATTATAGTAAAAGAAGGCGAACCTGTAACAAAATATCAAATAGAAGTATTAAGAGACTTAGGACTTCTAAATAATAGTTCACATTTTCAATGGCACATTTATATTTCATTAGGTGTACTGATTCTTTTAGTATTGGTATTGGAATGGACATATTTTTTCATATATTGTCCTAAAATATATAATGACTTAAAAATGCTTATAATGGTTAATATACTGAGTTTACTAGCTATATTGATGGCTAGAACCATTGGCATAATTTCTACTTTCTTAATACCACTTACATTTGTACCTATGATAGTATCACTTCTTGTTGGAAAAAAAGTTTCGTTAGTAATAAGTACTATTAATTGTGTTTTAATAAGTGTGGCTGTACAATTTAGCTTGGACATAACAGTGCTAGCTGTGGTGAATGCTGTATTAGGGGCTATTATTCTTAAAAAAATGCAGCAGAGAATGGATATATTATTTTCATGTTTATATATGACAGTAATAAATGTTATACTTACTTTTTCAATGGGATTTTTAATCAGTGATAATATGGCAGATGTAGTTGAAAAGGCAGTATATATTGGAATTTCAACTATAATTTCTGGAATTTTAGTTATAGGTTTTTTGCCTCTTTTTGAAGGAGTATTTAATATAGTTACAACTATAAAACTTTTAGAACTATCTAATCCTAATAATCCACTTCTAAAGAGATTGCTCATGGAGGCACCGGGAAGTTATCATCATAGTCTACTAGTTGGAAATTTAGCAGAAGTAGCAGCAGAAGAAGTAGGTGGAAATCCACTTTTGGCCAGAGTAGCGGCTTATTATCATGATATAGGTAAAATAAGAAGACCTTATTTTTTCAAAGAAAATCAATTGGGAAAAGATAATCCTCATAGTAAGTTAACTCCTAGCTTAAGTGCTTTAATAATAATATCCCATGTTAAAGACGGAATTGAAATGGCTAGGGAGTATAAGCTTCCTGAAATAATAATAGATGCTATACAGCAGCATCACGGCACGTCTCTTGTAAAATATTTTTATGTTACTATGAAAAATTCAAGTGAAAAACCAGAGGATGTGAAAGAGGATGATTTTAGATACCCAGGGCCAATACCTGAGACAAAGGAATCAGGTATAATAATGTTAGCAGATGGTGTAGAAGCTGCTGTAAGATCAATAAATGACCCAACTGAGGATAAAATTAAGGAAATGGTAAATAACATAATTAAAGACAGATTAGATGAAGGACAGCTTAATAATTGTGAGCTTACTTTAAAAGATATAGGCAAAATAAAAGTTGCATTTATAAAAGCTTTACAAGGAATATATCACCATAGAATAGAATACCCGGAGGATAAGACATTTTCAAAGAAATAACTAGTCAGTATGCTAGCCTATTTTCTATCATACTGCGTCGGCAGAACCCTTAGATAGGATTTACTATCTGCGGAACCTGCCTCCTTGTTTGATAAAAAATATTCGTCGCATCTTTGACTTGTTATTTTCTTTCAAATACCTAAATTTTCTCAAAAATCTATCAATCAATTAAAAAGTTCTACTTAAAGTAGAACTTTTACATACTAAATTGGGAGGAACGCAAATGATTTTTATAGATAATAGACAAAATAAAATAGAAGTAACACAGGAGCTAGAAGAAAATATAAAAGGTGTAATACAATGTGCTCTAAAAGAAGAGAATGTAAATATTCCCTGTGAAATAAGTGTTATTTTTATAGATAATGAAGAGATAAAAAATATAAATATGGAGAATAGAAACATAGATAAGGTAACTGATGTATTATCTTTTCCAATGTTAGAGTATCCAGAAGGCACTGTATTTAAACAGGTATATGTAAATCATGAATTTGAAGAAAGCGATATGGATGAGGGAAATTTAGTATTAGGTGATATAGCACTTTCTCTTGAAAGAGCAGAGGAACAGGCTCAGGAATTTGGGCATTCATTTTTAAGAGAAGCTTGTTATTTAACAGTACATTCAGTACTTCACCTTTTAGGGTATGATCATATGGAAGAAAGTGATAAAAAAATCATGAGGCAGAGGGAAGAGGAAATTTTAAGCGGATTCAAACTGTAATAATGTATATAAGTTAAAATTACATAAAATGGGGAATAGAGATGAAGGTTAAAAAGCTATTGGATAGTTTTAACTATGCTATTGAAGGTATAATATATTCTGTAAGAACTCAGAGAAATATGAAAATACATATGATAGCAGCTCTTTTAGTATTAGTTATATGCTTTATTTATGATTTAAGTAAAATGGAGATATTAGCCGTAATAATAACGATAAGTATTGTTATTATTGCGGAACTTTTTAATACTGCTGTAGAATCTGCTATAGATGCCACTATAAACTACTATCATCCACTTGCTAAAATTGCTAAAAATGTGGCTGCTGGTGGAGTGCTAGTTGCTGCTGTAAATGCTGTTGTGGTAGGATATATAATATTTTGGGATAAACTAAAGTATATTAATTTTATAGTCATGAGAAAGGTAAAAAGTACAAATCCTTATGTAATATTTATAATACTTGCAATTGTATTTATAACTACAATAATTATAAAGGCAATTTTTGGTGAAGGAACTCCATTAAAAGGAGGAATGCCAAGTGGTCATAGTGCCATAGCTTTTTCTATAGCTACTACTATAGCGCTTATATCAGAGCAATTAGCAGTGGTAATATTGAGCTACCTTTTGGCATTTATAGTGGCGCAAAGCAGGGTGGATTCAGATACTCATTCAGTCATAGAAGTAGTTTGTGGAGGAGCATTTGGTGTTTTGATAACTGTATTCCTTTTTAGAGTATTTAGCTAAAAGGAGAATTTAAATATTATATTTATATGTTTTTTAGGGGAATAATATGAATTATGTAGACAAGTAATTTTAGAATTTTCATCAGAAATATGGAAAGTATACTATTTAAGACATATGAAAATTTGCATGATAAGAATATAGAAAAAATTTTAGTAGAAACTTTTGCAAAAAAGATTTAGAAAATAAGGAGAAAATTTATGTTTAAATCAGGATTTATTACAATAATAGGAAGACCTAATGTGGGAAAATCAACGCTTTTGAATAATATAATGGGGGAAAAGTTGTCTATTGTATCTTGTAGACCGCAGACTACTAGAAACAGTATACAGACTATTCTAACAGAGGATGATTTTCAGTTGGTTTTTGTAGACACACCAGGTATACATAAGCCAAAACATAAGCTGGGGGACTATATGGTTAAAGCTGCTGAAGATTCCATCAAAGATGTAGATTTGGTGCTTTTTTTAACTACTCCTGAATTAGAGCCAGGCAAAGGAGATTTATATATTTTAGAAGAACTTAAAAAATGCAATGTACCTGTGTTTTTAGTTTTAAATAAAATAGATGAAAATCCAGAACATAGAGTGGCAGAAACTTTAAAAAATTATTCAGCTATATTTAATTTTGTGGAGGTAATACCTATATCTGCATTAAAGAGAAAGAATGTGGAAGAATTAATAGATCTTATGGTAAAGTATATACCCGAAGGGCCTAAGTATTACCCGGATGATATGATTACGGATAAACAGGAAAAATTTATAGTATCCGAGATAATTAGGGAAAAGGCACTCAGGCTTCTCTCAAAAGAAGTTCCACATGGAATAGCAGTAGAGATAGACTCAATGAAAAAAGACTCGAAGGAAATTTACAATATAGAAGCTACATTACTCTGTGAAAAAGATTCTCATAAGGGTATAATTATAGGTAAAAATGGTGCTATGTTGAAGAAAATTTCAACTTATGCAAGGAAAGATATTGAAAAATTTTTAGATACAAGGGTCTATTTAAAGGTATGGGTTAAAGTTAAGAAAGAATGGAGAGATAGTGATAGATTGTTAAAAGAATTAGGATATAAATAGTATGGGAATTTATTTTAAAATAAGGACATAATATAATTAGAACTGTAGTGGGGGATGATTTTCTGAACATATTCAAAACTAGAGCTGTCATAATTAAAACTCAAGATATAAAAGAGTCAGATAAATTGGTGTGGCTTTTTACTGAAAAATTAGGCAAGATAGCAACTATAGCTAGAGGATCAAAAAGTAGTAAAAACTCTCTATTTTCTACTACACTTCAGTTTTGTTATGGAGATTACGTAGTCTATAAAGGTAAGAACTTGTATGTAATAAATGAAAGTAGTTTAATAGATTCATTTCAAGATTTATTAAATGATTTAAATGATTTAACCTATGCTTCTTATTTTTGTGAACTTACGGATATAGCAATGAATGACGGTGAAACTAGCAGTGAATTATTTAGATATCTGGTTACTTCTTTTTATCTTATAAGAAGTCATGGAGTTGATGTAGAAACTTTAGCCAGAGCATTTGAACTAAAAATTTTACAGATTACAGGATATGGTCTTAATTTTGATCAGTGTGCTCTATGTAGAAAGAAAATTACATCTTTTGATTATTTAAATCTTCAGTATTTGGGCGGTGTTTGCAGTGAATGTGAAAAGGTAAATGGTATACCTATAAAATATGCTACTTCAAGTGCCCTCAAATATTTGTCTAAAATTCCTTTAGAAAATGTGTATAAGGTTATATTATCAGAAGATGTAAAAAAAGAACTATATAAAATTTTGACATTAATTATTTCTCAAAACTATTTTAGAAAACCTAAAAGTTTAGACGTTTTGAATTGCCTTCAAAGTTTTGAAAAAAATAAAAATTGAAAAGGAGAGAAAATTATGAGCGAAATAACATTAGAAAAAATTGATATTATAAGAGAGAGAACTGGAGTAACTTATGCCGAAGCAAAGGAAGCTTTAGAAAATTGTGAAGGAAATGTGGTTGATGCACTTATATATATAGAAGAAACTGAAAAATCAACTAAGGATAGTATGTATACTACAAAGGACGAATTTCTTGATTGGTTAAAAGATTTGGTTAGAAAGGGAAATGTAACTAGGATAAAAATAAGAAGAGAGGATAGAACTGTACTTGATATTCCAGTAAATGCAGGTATTGCAGCTACATTAACAGCACTTGTATGGCCGCCACTTATAGCTATAGGCATATTGACTGCTGTGTTTACAAAACTGAGCATAGAGATAATAAAAGATGATGGAAGTGTAGAAGTAGTAGATAAGATAATAAAAAGTGGAGTAAAGAGCACTGTAAGTGATGTAAAAGATAAAGTTTTTAATGCAGCGTCTTCTGTAAAAGATAAATTTTCTAATAAAAATGATGATGAAGATAAAAACTCATACAAGTATACTGTAAAATTTGATGACATTGATGAGGATGAAAAAGGATATGGAGAAAATGATGAAAAAAGTAGTGATAAGCAATAAATTTTATTATTAAGTTGTATTTGAAAGATATTTTAGGTGCAACTCATATACAATTTAAAATATATTGACAATTTTGAATAAAACAAAGAAGAGTATATTATTAATTTGTATATATGTGGTATAATAGCTTTAAGAATACAGTTATGGACTGTAGATTCCTCTTAGTAAATATTTTTACAATTGATTGGTTTACTATGAAGAGAGAGGGTGGACATCATAAAATTATCACCAAGGCAAGAAAAAATAATAGAATTAGTAAAAGAACATGCACCAATAACAAGTGAACAGCTTGCGTCCAAATTGAGTGTTACGAGGGCAGCTTTAAGACCTGATTTAGCCATACTTACAATGACAGGCATATTAGAGGCAAAACCAAAGGTTGGATATATATATTCTCAAAAACCTTCTTACAGTTTATTATATGATTATATAATGGAAATAAAAGTAAAAGATATAATGTCAAAACCAGTAATGGTAGATGAAAATACTACTGTATATGATGCAATATTATACTTGTTTTTAAATGATGTGGGAACTTTGTTTATAGAAAACAATGGTGTTTTGATAGGAGCTGTTTCTAGAAAAGATTTTATAAAAATAGCTATGGGCAGTACAGATATGCATAAAATACCTGTAGGTGTAATAATGACAAGAATGCCCAATATAGTATGTGTGCAGAAGGATGATCCCGCATATTTAGCAGCTCAAAAAATAATGGAGCATGAAGTAGATAGTCTTCCAGTAGTAGAAAAATCTTATGATAAATCTAAAAACGAAACATTTAAAATTATAGGGAAAGTATCCAAAACCAACATAACAAGACTTTTTGTAAAGATAGGAGAAAGTAAATAAACCGATTATTCAGGTAAATCCTGTTAATATACAAAAATGTTAAAAACTTTATAAGGGAGATGTTTGTATGAATGGTAAGAAGTACGTTTATCTTTTCAATGAAGGAAATGCTGGCATGAGAAATTTACTTGGAGGCAAGGGAGCTAATCTTGCAGAAATGACCAATCTTGGCATACCCGTTCCTGGTGGATTTACTATATCCACAGAGGCATGTACCAAATATTATGAAGATGGTAAATCCATATCACAGCAAGTTATAGATCAAATTTATGATGCACTTAAAAATGTGGAAGAGACAACAGGAAAAAAGTTTGGAAGTATAGAGAATCCACTGTTAGTTTCAGTAAGGTCAGGAGCCAGAGTTTCTATGCCAGGAATGATGGATACTATATTAAATTTGGGATTAAATGATGATACTGTAATAGGACTTAAAAAGCTAACAGGAAATGAAAGATTTGCGTATGATTCTTATAGAAGATTTATTCAAATGTTTTCAGATGTAGTTATGGGAATTGAAAAGAGAGAATTTGAAGATGTGCTGGATGACGTAAAAAATGCTAAAGGAGTAAAATACGATACAGATTTAGATGAATCCGATTTAAAGGATATAATCCAGAAATTTAAAGATATTTACAAAAAAGAAGTAAAGGAAGACTTTCCTCAAGATCCTAAGGAACAGTTAATTCAGTCAGTTACTGCAGTGTTTAGATCTTGGGAAAACCCTAGAGCAATAATTTACAGAAGGTTAAACGATATATCAGGTGATTGGGGAACTGCAGTAAATGTTCAATCAATGGTATTTGGAAATATGGGAGAGACTTCAGGAACAGGAGTTGCATTTACTAGAAACCCATCTACAGGGGAAAAGTCCATATTTGGTGAATATCTCATAAACGCTCAAGGAGAGGATGTAGTTGCAGGGATAAGAACACCTCAACCTATAACAAAGCTAAAAGAAGACCTTCCAAAATGTTATTCTCAATTTATGAGTATAGCGAATAAACTCGAAAATCATTATAAAGATATGCAGGATATGGAGTTTACTATAGAGCAGGGGAAATTATATTTCCTTCAGACGAGAAACGGTAAGAGAACAGCTCAGGCTGCACTTAGAATAGCAGTAAATATGGTAGATGAAGGTCTCATCACTAAAGAAGAGGCCATACTTAAAGTTGAGCCTAAACAGCTTGACACACTATTGCATCCAAACTTTGACAGTGATGAATTGAAACGGGCAGCTGTAATAGCAAATGGACTTCCTGCATCACCAGGAGCAGCTTGTGGTAAGATATATTTTACAGCAGATGATGCTAAGAAACATCATGATCAAGGTGAAAAGGTAATACTTGTAAGGTTAGAGACTTCCCCAGAAGATATAGAAGGAATGGCAGCTTCTGAAGGAATACTTACAGTTAGAGGAGGTATGACATCTCATGCAGCTGTTGTAGCAAGAGGTATGGGAACATGCTGTGTAGCTGGATGTGGTGATCTTATAGTAAGTGAAAAGGAAAAGCTTTTCAAAAGATTAGATAAGGTTTATAAAGAAGGAGATTACATATCTTTAGATGGAAGTACTGGAAATGTTTATGGAGAGCCTATAAAGACTGTAGCACCAGAAATATCGGGAGATTTTGGAATCTTCATGGGATGGGCTGATAATATAAGAAAATTAGGAGTTAGAACCAATGCAGATACACCAAGAGATGCAAACCAGGCTATTAGTTTTGGTGCCGAAGGAATAGGACTTTGTAGAACAGAGCATATGTTCTTCGATGAAGATAGAATACCAGAAATGAGAGAAATGATAGTTTCAAAAACGGAAGAGCAGAGAAGAAAAGCTTTAGATAAATTGCTACCAAGACAAAAGAAAGATTTTATTGGAATATATGAGGCAATGGAAGGAAAACCTGTCACAATTAGATTTTTGGATCCACCACTTCATGAATTCTTACCTACTGAAACTGAGGATATAGAGGCTTTAGCAAAGGAAGTGGGAGTAAGTTTTCAAGAATTGAAAGATACTATAGATTCTCTACATGAATTTAATCCTATGATGGGACATAGAGGATGCAGGCTTACTGTTTCATATCCAGAAATAGCTGAAATGCAAACAAGGGCTATTATAGAAGCAGCTATAGATGTTAAGAAGAGAAAAGGGTATGATATAGTTCCAGAAATTATGATACCTCTTGTAGGAGAAGTAAAAGAATTAAAATATGTTAAAGATGTAGTTGTAAAGGTAGCAGATGAAATAATACAAAAAGAGGGAGTCAATTTAAAATATGAAGTAGGAACTATGATAGAAATTCCAAGAGCGGCTATTACAGCTGATGAAATAGCAAAAGAAGCTGAGTTCTTCTCATTTGGAACTAATGATTTAACTCAAATGACTTTTGGATTTTCAAGAGATGATGCAGGTAAATTTTTAAATGATTATTATGATAAAAAAGTATATGAGTTTGATCCATTCCAAAAGTTAGATCAGATTGGAGTAGGAAAACTTGTAGAGACTGCTGTAAAATTAGGTAAAAAGACTAGACCTGACATTCATCTTGGAATATGTGGAGAACATGGAGGGGATCCATCTTCTGTAGAATTTTTCCACAATGTAGGACTTGACTATGTATCTTGTTCACCATTTAGGGTACCTGTGGCAAGACTTGCTGCAGCTCAAGCTCAAATAAAGAATCCAAGAAAGTAATTAAAAGTATAGTAATAGCTTAAAAAACCTTATAAAAGGGCAATTTGAAGCTATCTGTACTATGGCATTGTAACTTAATTTCACCATTGATTTTAAGTACAATGCCATGTTTTTATTGAAAAACTCATATTTCTAGTAATAGCTTTTACAAGGCCAAAAGATTTAGGGCCTTAGGTAAGTAAGTGAAATATATTAATTTAACAAGGAGGTTTATGTATGGTTTATAAATATAAAAAATTATTTGAACCTGTTAAAATTGGAAACGTTGAAATTAGAAATCGTTTTGCCATGGCACCTATGGGCCCACAAGGACTTGGTGATGCCGAGGGTGGATTTAATCAGCGTGGCGTAGATTATTATGTAAAACGTGCTAGCGGAGGCACTGGTCTCATTATTACAGGTGTAACATTTGTTGAAAACGAAGTAGAAAAACATGAAATGCCTGGTGTACCTTGTTCTACATATAATTCAATTCACTTTATAAGAACAGCTAGTGAAATGACCGAACGTATTCATGCCTATGATTCAAAGGTTTTTCTTCAAATGAGTGCAGGATTTGGGAGAGTGGCTCCACCATTAAATGAAAATGTACCACCAATAGCACCTTCTCCTATTCCCAATCGATGGGTTGATGTAACCTGCAGAGAAATAACTAAAGACGAAATACATCATATTGTTAAAATGTTTGGTGAAGGAGCAGTAAATGCAAAACGTGCCGGTTTTGACGGTATACAGATTCATGCTGTACATGAAGGTTATCTGCTGGATCAGTTTGCCATTTCATTTTTTAATCATCGTACTGATGAGTACGGTGGATGCATCGAAAATCGTCTGCGTTTTGCTCGTGAAGTTGTTGAAGAAATAAAGAAATGTTGTGGTAATGATTTTCCTGTTATACTGCGTTACAGTCCTAAGAGTTTTATAAAAAACTGGCGAGAGGGAGGACTGCCGGGTGAAGAATTTGAGGAAAAAGGAAGAGATGTTGACGAAGGTATTCAAGGAGCAAAGCTGCTTGTACAATATGGTTATGATGCATTGGATGTAGATGTTGGATGCTATGATGCATGGTGGTGGAATCATCCACCTATGTACCAAAAGAAGGGATTATATATTCCTTATGCAAAAATGATGAAACAAGCAGTTGATGTCCCAATAATATGTGCAGGACGTATGGACAATCCTGATCTTGCACTTTCTGCTTTAGATGAAGGTGCTTGTGATATGATAGGACTTGGAAGACCTCTTCTTGCAGATCCTGATTATGTAAATAAGTTGCATTTGGGTAAAACTGCGTTGATACGACCATGCCTTTCATGCCATGAAGGATGTCTAGGACGTATGGTAAAAAATGGATCCCTTAACTGTGCTGTTAATCCTGAAGCTTGCCGAGAAGGTATTAATTTTCTTACTCCAGCACTTAAACCAAAAAAAGTGTTGATAGTAGGTGGGGGCGTAGCAGGTTGTGAAGCAGCGAGAGTTCTTAAACTTCGTGGGCATGAACCAGTAATTTATGAAGAAACGGGAAGACTTGGAGGAAACTTAATTCCAGGTGGAGTTCCTGACTTTAAAGAAGATGACAGAGCACTTATTGCATGGTATGAAAATACTTTAAAAGATTTGGGTGTGGAAATAAAACTTAATACTAAGGTTACACCAGAAGTCGTCAGAAATAGTAGTGTAGATGTAGTAATAATTGCTACAGGCTCAAAACCTAAGATTTTTAACCTAGGAGATAACAGCAAAGTATTTGCTGCTGCAGATGTACTTTGTGGCAGGAAGCAAATAGGTGATAAAGTTGTAGTTTTAGGTGGGGGCCTTGTTGGTTGTGAAACAGCTCTTTATCTAAAAAAAATTGGTAAAAAAGTTACTATTGTTGAGGCTATGGATAGTTTGCTCGCTTTAAATGGTCCAAGCTGTTTTGCTAACATGGGAATGCTTTTGGCTCTTATTCCATACAACCATATTGATGTTCTAACTTCGTCAAAGGCTGTAAAAACTACGGATAAAGGTGTTCTTGTAAATACAGAGGGTAGTGGTAAGCGGGAGATTGAAGCAGATTCAATAGTTTTTGCCATAGGATATAATTCCAATAAAGAACTTTATAATTCCCTTAAATATGAAATACCTGATATACGACTTTTAGGCGATGCCAGGAAGGTTTCAAACATCATGTATGCTATTTGGGATGCTTATGAGGTTGCATCAAATTTGTAGTGAATAAATAGTTGATTAAACTGAATATAAAATTTCATACTATTAAATAATAATAGTATGAAACTTTTTTTCTACGTATTTCCCCAAACTTATAATAAATTTAAGCTGATCAATATTATTAGAACACTTTTTTAGTAAATAGTAAAAAGAATTATGATTACATTTTGATATGTTTTTATAATAATCTCTAGATATTTTCCAAAATTTTTGAGGAAAAGCTAAATAAGATATTATATATTTATAATCATCTAATGTTAACGGAAAAGTTTTTTCGTATAAATTTAAACATTCTAATGTTATATCTAGCTGCCAATTAGTAGAATTTCGCTTTAGAAATCTTCTTAAGAAATAGGAGATATCATGAGCACAATAGTCTATGCTGCATTTATCAAAATCTATTATCCAAATTTTATTGTTATCATCAAATATTATATTTTTATTTACATAATCTAGATGGCATAGGCAGGTATTTAAATTATCATAGTTTATAGAAGAAGATATTCTAGAGGACATTTGTGCCAATATAAGGTTGATTTCAAAATATTGTAGAAATAATTGTGAGAATTTATCTTTATATTTAGCTGCTAAATTTGAGCAGTTTAACAGTTGCTTAAAATGTTTTTCAAAGGATATATATGTTTTTTCAAAATTAATCCTTTCAATACTACCTTTAATGGGGGTGAAGTTTTTGCTTACTTTATGCATTTTTGCTAAATTAGAGATGGACACTAAAAGATGATCTTTAATGTTGTAATTACATTTAGTACCCGTTATCCAGGGAGTAAGCATAAAAAGCATGTCGTTATATTTTACATATCGACCTCCATAAATTGTAGGTAATATTCTAGGAACTCTAATGTTATTTCTAAAAAACCACTCTATGGCAGAATATACAAAAAGTAAATTTGCTTCATCGAAATATACTTTCTTTAAACAGTAATTTTCATTTAGATGACTTATTTTATATACTGCCCTCTGCTTATCTGTATTTTTAAATTTGATTCTATCTATAGATGCATCATTCATATTGTAATAGGGAAGTACATATTTTTTTACAGTTTTTTCAGATAACAAATCCATACAAAAACTCCTCAAAAGTTGTTCCTCTATAATAATATTAAGGTACCTTTTATAATATACATTATTCTTAAAAAAAGAAGTTTCAGAAAATAAAATGTAACAAATTTCTCATATAGAGAAGAATAATTTTTACTAGTATGTGGGTAAAATAGGAATAAATATATAGCATTTACAGTAAAGTTACAGAATTATATTATATATTATATATTTATAAGTAAAATTATGCAGTTTTAAAATTAAAAATTTTTTTTATTGAAGGATATTTAATTTTTGTAAAGAATATATATAGTATATTCCTTATTTGAGAAAAAAAATATTTATTTTTGAAGAAGGAATATAGTAATTTATGTCGAATATATTTATTCTTGAACATAATAATTTAAGATAGGTGGGGATTCGTTAGTGATATCGGAAGATGTCATTCAAAAAATAAAAGATGCAAGTGATATAGTAGATATCATATCTGAAAGTGTAAAGCTAAAAAGGGCAGGTAGAAATTATTTAGGATTATGTCCTTTTCATCAAGAAAAGACCCCATCTTTTAGTGTATCTGTGGATAAGCAAATATATAAATGTTTCGGTTGTGGTGAGGCAGGAAATGTAATAACGTTTGTTATGAAACTGAAAAAGTTAACTTTTCCCGAAGCATTGAAGATTTTAGCTGATCGAGCAAATATAGATCTGGATGAAACCGGTAATGGAAACAGTAATAGAAAAAATACTTATGAAAAACTTTATAGACTAAACATAGAAGCTGCCAGATATTTTTATAATTGTTTAAATAAAAATAAAATAGCTAAATCCTACATGTTAAATAGAGGAATAACAGAAAAAACCATGAACAAATTTGGTATCGGATATTCTGTTGATAGTTGGAATGATATGTTGATTTTCTTAAAGAAAAAAGGATTTACTGAACTGGATATGCTATCAGATGGACTTATAATTAAAGGTAAAAAGGGAAATTACTATGACAGATTTAGAAACAGAATAATTTTTCCCGTATTTGATTTTAGAGGAAAAGTAATAGGATTTGGAGGTAGAGTATTAGATGATTCTAAACCAAAGTATTTAAATTCTCCAGAAACTCATCTATTTAAAAAAGGTATTAATCTCTATGGATTAAATTTTGCCATAAAAAATAATACTTCTAGAATGTTTATAATTGTGGAAGGATACATGGACTGTATATCTCTTCATCAATATGGTATAACTAATGCAGTGGCTTCTCTAGGTACAGCTCTTACTATAAATCAGGCAAAACTTATGGCTAGGTATGTTGATAAAGTTATAATATCTTATGATGCAGATGCAGCAGGTCAAATAGCTACGGTTAGAGGCCTAGATATACTAAAAAGTGTAGGATTGGAAGTAAGGGTTTTAGTAGTGCCACAAGGAAAAGATCCTGATGAATTTATTAGAAATAATGGAAAAGATGCTTTTTTAGAACTTGTAGATAAAGCTCTTCCACTTATAGAGTATAGAATTCAAAGTATAAAAAATAACATGAATTTTAATGATTCTGAAGATACTATAAAATATGTAGAAAAAGCACTAAAAATATTGTCTCAATTAGATCCTATAGAAAGAGAAATATACATAAAAAAGATATCGGAAGAAACGGGAATAAGGGATCAAGTACTATATGATATGTTGAATGATAATATTCAAAAAAATGTAAAAAAAAATGAAAAAGTGAATATAGATGATGGTTTTGGACAAAAATTATATTTAGAGCCAGCATATGTAAAGGCTGAGAGAGCTCTTTTAAAACTTATTTTAGAAAATGAAGAAGTGTTTAAATATGCGTTAGATAAAATAGAAATTGATAATATTATATTAGAAAGTCATAAAAAAATATATAGTTATATAGTGGAAAATGTGAAATATGATATAGAAAAAAGAAAAAAAATTATAGAGTTAAATTGCCATGACGTAGATACCTCTAAAGAGTGGGTTAACATTATGGAAACTAAAATCGGATATGACAGCAGCAATTATAAAGATATGATAGATAATTATATAGATAAAATAAAAAGACATAGATTGGAAAAATCCAAGGAACACATTATAAATAAAATAAAAGAATGTGAAGCTCAGGGAAATTTGAATGAATCTCTAAAACTGGCACAAGAATTAATTAAAATACAAAAAAGGATTGGTGAAATGCAGTAATGGTAAAAGGAGGCAATAAAATGAAAAGTAAGAGTGCAAAACTACAGTTAGTTAAAAAAATCATAGAAAAAGGTAAAAAAAATGGCACCTTAACTTATAAAGAAATAATGGACGAATTAGAAGAGGTGGACTTAAGTCCCGAGCAAATAGAAAAAATATATGAAGCTCTTGAATCCATGGGAATAGAAGTAACTGGCGATGAACATGGAACAGAATCAAATGAGAAAACCTTAGATTTATCGGTTCCTGATGGAATTGCAATAGATGATCCTGTAAGAATGTATTTAAAAGAAATAGGAAAAGTTCCGCTGCTTTTACCAGAAGAAGAAATATCTCTTGCAAAAAGAATAGAAGAGGGAGACATAGTTGCAAAGAAAAAGTTAGCAGAAGCTAATTTGAGGTTAGTAGTTAGCATAGCTAAAAGATATGTAGGTAGAGGAATGCTTTTCTTAGATTTAATTCAAGAAGGGAATCTTGGACTTATAAAGGCAGTAGAAAAGTTTGACTACAGAAAGGGATATAAATTTAGTACCTATGCTACATGGTGGATAAGGCAGGCAATTACAAGGGCAATAGCAGATCAGGCAAGAACAATAAGAATACCTGTTCACATGGTAGAAACCATAAATAAACTTGTAAGAGTTTCAAGACAGTTACTTCAAGAACTTGGAAGAGAACCTCATCCAGAAGAAGTAGCGCAAATAATGGAGATGCCTGTAGATAAAGTAAGAGAGATTATGAAAATAGCACAGGAACCTGTATCTCTTGAAACCCCTATTGGAGAAGAGGAAGACAGTCACCTTGGAGACTTTATACCAGATGATGAGGCGCCAGCACCTGCAGAGGCCGCAGCTTTTACAATGCTTAAGGAACAGCTTATAAATGTATTGGATACCTTAACTCCAAGGGAAGAAAAAGTTTTAAGACTTAGGTTTGGGCTAGATGACGGAAGAGCTAGAACTCTAGAAGAAGTTGGAAAAGAGTTTAATGTAACTAGAGAGAGAATAAGGCAGATAGAGGCCAAGGCTCTTAGAAAGCTAAGGCATCCAAGTAGAAGTAAAAAATTAAAAGATTATTTAGATTAAGGCACCCCTTCCAAGGTGCTTTTACTTGTCTGAAAAACTAATTTGCAAACTTTCAAATAGGAGCAGAATATAACTTTATCCGATGACTACCTGCTCTAATACTCCAACGCACTCTGTGATAGTCGCTTTTCTCCAAGTTTACGTTGCGAGCAGCTACGTCCCTGGATAACGATTCCTAAGCATCAGGTGGAGTCAAAACTCCATCTGACGCCAAGGACTCTGTTTATGATATAATATTTAATAAAGAAGGTGAGCAAATATGAAAACTACTTATAAATCTGCAAAAGGAGTAGGAGTATGGGCTATAGCAGGCATAACAGTTATATACAATGTATTTATGATAGTTCTTATAAATTTTATAAATTCCTACGAAATATTTAATCTTTTTAAACTAGCATTTATAGCTATAAATGCATACCAAATTTATTATATTATAATTTGTGGAACTTTAAAATACTCTATAGATGAAGAAAATTTGTATATAACCAGTATGTTTAAATTTAAGAATGAAAAAATTCCTTTTAAAGATATAAGAATGTATCAAAAATCTAATGGATACATTAAAGGAGTAAAGCTATCAGGATATGGAAAAAGTAAATTTGCCATAGGAAGGTCGTTTATTCATAAAGTAGGTAGAACATATATGTTTGTTACTTCAACTAAAAATGTTATATACTTAAAGACAGATGATATAACTTATGGAATATCACCAGAAAACTTTCAAGAATTTGAATTAAAAATAAAAGAAAGACATATAGAAAATTTACAGTGGGAAAATAAATTAAATAAGGGTATTGAATTAAGAAAAGAACCCAAGTTTCTTGTACCATTTATAATTGCAGCACTTACAGTCCTAATGCTTACATTAAACCCTATAATCATGTATCTTTATGGAAACTTGCCAGATAGAATGCCTTTAAGCTTTAATCCCAATTTTATAGCTGTAGAATTTGGAACAGGAAAGCAGTTTGCATTTAAACAAATGACATATGGACTTTTGAATATGGGACTTCTGTTTTGTATGTACTATGCCGCATATATTTTTTCTAAATATGATAAAAAGGTTTTTTATAAGTTTATATATACTGCATTGGTAGTGGCAGCATTTTTTTTAATTATGCAGATAAGAATACTTTGTACATTTAAATAATATTATTTTGGAATGGAGGATTATATGGAAATTAGTTTAAGGCTTAAAACTGTATCAAGTATGGTAGACAATTGTGAATGTGCAGCGGATATAGGTACAGATCACGGATATGTCCCTATCTATCTAGTAGAAAGTAAGGTGTGTAAAAGGGCTATAGCTTCAGATATAAATAAAGGACCTGTAGAAAAAGCCAGATTTAATATAAAACTTCATGGATTGGAAAATAAAATAGATGTAAGACTCGGTAGTGGACTTGCCTCTATAAAGCCTGGAGAAGTTCAGTATGTGATAATTGCAGGTATGGGAGGCAATCTTATAAGAGACATAATTATTGACGGTATGGAAGTGTTTAAAAGGGCAGATGCTTTAATACTTCAACCTATGAGAAATTCTGAAGTTCTTAGAGAATATATATACAAAAGTGGTTTTAAAATAATAGATGAAGAATTATGTATTGACGAAAACAGATTTTATGAGATAATAAAAATAAGATATGATAATGAAAAACAAGAAGTAGATAGTATATTCTATGAAGTGGGAAAGGCTTTGATAGATAAAAAGCATAAGCTTCTTTTAAAATTTGTAAAAAGTAAGATTGAATCCTATAATAAAATAATTTTAAATATAAAAGACAATACAGAGCTAGCGAGAAGAAGGAAAGAAGATTTATGTAATAAAATAAAGAAGCTGCAGGAGTTGATAGAATGTATTTAAGAGTACAGGATGTACATGATATATTGGAAAAAAGAGCACCTTCTATACTTAAAGAAAGCTATGATAATGTAGGGCTTATGGTAGGAGATATGAAATCTGAAGTAGGATCTATACTTGTGGCTTTAGATTGCACACTAGAAGTAATAGAAGAAGCTGTAAAGAATAATTGTAATCTTATATTTACCCATCACCCACTACTTTTTAAAAGACCGTACAGCATAACTACTGATACTCTAATAGGAAAAAAAATAATAGAGTTAATAAGAAATAATATAAATGTATATTCCAGTCATACTAATCTGGATTCTGTAAAAGGTGGAATAAATGATATTATTATGGAAAAGCTTGGACTTACCAATTATAAGGTTATTGAACCTTCTAGAATTAAGAATTATGGCGAAAATGATTGTGGTATAGGAAGAATTGCAAGCCTTACCGAACCTATGACTTTAGCTAAGTTTTGTAATGAGGTAAAGAAATGTTTGAATATCTCTTCAATTAGATATTCAGGAAATGAACTTAAAATTATAAGTAAAGTGGCTCTTGTAAACGGAAGTGGCCAGGATTATTTTGATGCAGCTAAAGCATTAGGTGCAGATTGTGTTATTACAGGTGATACTACTTATCATTATGTAAGTGATTTTCAAGAACAAGGTATAGCTGTAATTGATGCAGGACATTTCGGAACAGAATGGCCTGCTATGGAAATTATAGCTGATTTTTTAAGACATGAAATAAAAGTAAGAGGATTTGAGAATACTGTAATTTTATCAAAAGTAAATAAAAGTCCGTATAAATATAAGTAGAAATGAAAATTGAATTCATTTCTACTTTTTTTAAAATAAATATGGAAAGTATTTCACAGTATGGTGTTATTTACTCTAGAATTATATTTAAAAAATTTATTTAAATTAATGGGAGGAAGATATGATAAATTTACTTATTGAAATTCAGAAAAATATGGGGATTATAAAGAAAAATAAGAAAGATATAAAAGAAGATTCAAATGTTAGCTTATTGAAAGAGATGAAAAAAGAATTTGAGGCAGAAAAGCTAAATTACAAAAATATAGATAATAAATTTAAAAAGATAGAAGAGGATATGAAAGAACTAGAAGAAAAAATAAGTAAGCTAAAAGGGGATATAAAGATAGATGAGAATAAGTTATATGGAGACATGAAGTATGATTTAAAGTTTATGGAAACACTGGAGAAGTCCATTAAATTGAAAGAAAATGATATGAAGAAACTGGAAGAAGATAGTTTAAATCTTATGTATGAAGAAGAGAATACATCAAAAGAAAAGTCTAAAAGTAGAAAAAAGTTGATGGATTTAAAAGAAAAGTTTTATAATTGTAAGGAAAGTAGCAGTGAGAACAGAGTTAGAGCTAAAGAAAATATAGTTAAGGCAGAAGGTAATATTAAGGAATTTGAACAACGTATTCCTAAAAAACTTTTGGATGAGTTTAATGAACTATGTTCTGTTAAGGGGACAGGAGCTGCCGTAATTTCAAAAGGAGTCTGTTCTGGGTGTAAAATGAAGGTATCTGCTGTTACTGTAGATGATATCAAAAAGAATAAGCATATAGTTTATTGCGATAATTGCGGTAGAATAGTACATTATAACCATTCAATTGAATAACTTACATTAAAAAATTAAAATTTTTGTTGTAATATTTTATTAGTTATGATATTATGTAACTCGTAAGTAAGTCAGACAATCGCTGCTGTAGAAATACAGGAGAGGAAAGTCCGGGCTTCATAGGGCAGGGTGCTGGGTAACACCCAGTCAGGGTGACCTGAAGGAAAGTGCAACAGAAATATACCGCCGAAATTTTATTTCGGTAAGGTTGGAAAGGCGAGGTAAGAGCTCACCAGCGCATTGGTGACTTTGCGGCTATGTAAACCCCATCTGAAGCAAGATCGAATAGGAAAGCATATAAAAGCGGCCCGCTTTGCTTTCGGGTAGTATCGCTTGAGCCCACTGGTAACAATGGGCCTAGATAGATGATTGTCTAATACAGAACTCGGCTTATAGATTTGCTTACCCACTAGAAAACACTAGGTTTTGACCTGGTGCTTTTTTATTTTGCCTACATTCTTCCGCCGTGCCGTTCTTCACAAACAAATTTACTAATTTGTTTGCAGTACGTTTTGCATTTTTTTATTTACATGGGATTATATATTTGCGGTAGTAGAAATGTCTTTAGAATTATTATGAATGGTTAATTTAGGAGACAAGAAAAGGGATATATGTACAATATACCCCTTAACATACAACTTTTATTACTAAGCATTATAGATTCTTTGTTAAACCAGTTCTCTCATTAAAGGCCTCAATGTATTTATCAAGTTCTGGTCCCATTTGGTGCAGCTTACCCCAATAATTATCATAATCATACCATTGTGCATTTAATTCTTCTAAATCATATTGTTGCTGTTCAATCCATGTATAGTATTTAAGATTATGAATACGCTTTTTACTTTGATATGTTAATTCTTCCATACTATCAGTTCTAACGCCTAAAACATTTCTATTATGATCTATAGCACCATCAACAACTTCATAATCTCTTCCTCTTTCAGCAGTCATTTCTTGTAATCTTGATTGATACATTTCTGCTGAATCAGTAAGTACTGTTATTACCATATCATTTTCATTTAATTCATAATATTTTGCGAATTTTATACATGAAAGTATATTTGCTGCGCCTGATATACCAACCCATGAAAGCTTTTTAATTACATCTTCTTTAACTCCTGCAGACCTTAGATATTCTTGTCCAGCAGGTTCATTAAATAGACGGAACAGAGCTAAACTATCATTATCATCTATTGCAATGACCATGTCTGTATTCTTTATATTATGAATCCACGGCACATGTTTGTCTCCAATACCTTCAATTCTATGTTCGCCAAAACCATTGTTAAGCAGAGTCGGACATTGTAATGCTTCGCCAACTGCAAATTTAGCATTTGGATATTGATCCTTTAGATAGTCTGCACTGCCTAAAGTTCCAGCTGATCCTGATGTTAAACATACGCCAGCAAATTTTCCCTTTTCACCAGCTTCAGCTTTAATGACTGATTCCATAGCACTGCCAGTAACTTCATAATGCCATAAATGGTTACCAAGTTCACCAAACTGATTAAATATAACAACATTATCTCTTGTTCTTCTTAGTTCCCATGTTTTATCATAGATTTCTTTTACGTTACTTTCGGAACCAGGAGTAGCAATAACTTCTCCAGCTACTTTTTTGAGCCAATCAAAACGCTCTTTACTCATATTTTCCGGTAAGATAGCAATTGAACTGCAGCCTAGTAATGCTGAGTTATAAGCTCCCCCACGGCAGAAGTTACCAGTTGAAGGCCATACTGCCTGATGGTAAGTAGGATCAAATTGACCAGTTACTAAACGTGGAACTAGACAAGCAAAGCTTGCCCCAACTTTGTGAGCTCCTGTTGGAAAGAACTTTCCTGCCATAGCAAAAATTCTAGCTTTAACACCTGAAATTTCAGGAGGAATTTCAATATAGTTTGGTAATTTGTTGTACAAACCACCTTTTGCTACAGGCTCATTATACCAGGAAATTCTAAATAAATTAATGGGATCTATGTCCCATAATCCTGTTTCTTTTAATCTAGATTTAATTTTTGCAGGCACCTTGCTGGAATCTTTCATTTGTGCTAGTGTTGGAATAATGATATTTTTTTCTTTGGCACTGGCTGCTGTTTTTTTCAATTGTTCTTCATTGATTGTTAAATCGATCAATTTATGCATCCTTTTTACCTCCTATTTATACAAGTTAAAATTAGACTAACTAGTTAGTCAACATATTCTATTCTTTAGTATATAATATTTTTTAGTATATGTCAAAAATAACCATAGAGATTGATTAATGAAATTTACTTTTATAAAATTTAATAGTGTAATCGATAAATCTCTTAGAGGCATTAGAAAGATATTGATTTTTGTTATAGGCAATAGAAACTCCTCGTTTTAGCATAGGACAATTTAGTTTGTAAAAGCGAAAATTTTGCGCATTTGGCGAATATTTAACCAGCGTATCTGAAATAAAAACAGCTCCAAGACCTTTTGAAGCAAATTCAAATGAAGTCATCTGTTGATTAAATGACATTTTTACAAAAGGTGTAATTTGATAATAATTAAAAATTGCTTTAGTTCTTCTAAAAATTTCATTGCTTGGTTCTAATAAAAGAAATGGAAGATCTTTTAGCTCATATAAGTCAACTGCAGATTGACTAGCAGAAAGATGCTGATTGTTTTTTTATTTGAGCAGAGATCATGCCGCATTTAGAAATTTTTTTACCTATTTCAAATAAAGATTGGCCAAGGTTATGTTCCAATTTGCGGATTGCAATACTTAAGGCAGGCTGTGTTATATATAAATTCTCTGCTGCCTTGGAGAAACTTCCGGATTTATATATATCGTAAACATAATTCATATTTTCAAACAAACTTTTCACCTCAGTATAAATTGAATTTATATGATAAGTAAAATATATAAATTTGATTATATATTAAAAAGTTGGTAATATCAATATTGTATGAATTTATGGGGAGGTTAGAAATGATTACATATATTATAGTATGCCCACTAGTTTTTATTGCGGGTTTTGTAGATGCAATTGCAGGCGGAGGAGGACTTATATCACTTCCAGCATATATGATTTCAGGTATTCCGGTTCATTTTGCTATTGGTACAAATAAAATGAGTTCTTGTATGGGGACAATTATAGCTACATGTCGCTATGCTAAAAATGGATATATAAAGCTGAAACTAGGAATTTGCAGTGCAGTCTGTGCTTTGATTGGGTCGCCACTTGGAGCTCTTATTTCCTTAAGAATAGAAGACTTCTATTTTAAAATTTTAATGTTGTTCATTTTGCCTATAACAGCATTTTATGTTTTACATAAGCATAATCTTGAAGATAATAAACAGGAAACATCAATTAGTTATAAAACTTACATAACATGTATGCTAATTGCATTTTTTTTAGGAGTCTATGATGGGTTTTATGGCCCAGGAACAGGAACATTTTTATTGTTATTATTGACGAGCATTGCAAATTTGAGTATGAATACTTCTGCAGGAATTACAAAGGCTATAAATTTATCATCAAATGTAGCTAGTTTAGTAACATTCATTATAAATGCAAAGGTATTTTTAGTTTTGGGTTTAGTCGCAGGCTTATTTAGTATTGCTGGAAATTACATTGGCTCTGGTTATTTTACAAAAAGCGGATCAAAAGTAGTACGTCCTGTAATTATAATTGTACTTACGATTTTTTTCATTAAAATATTAGTTGAGATATTATCCAAGCAATTATAATTCCAATTGAAAGTGCCGATAACACTAATCAATCCTAGAATGTTTATTTTGTTTTAGGAATATTGGATTCTAATTAACTCAACTTTCGCACATATAAACTTTTTTAATTAATAGTTAAGAATGAAGAATTAATAGTTAATGTGAATTTTTTTCCGTTACACTACAAAAAATCTTTGATTAAGCTTTTCACCACTCGTTTCTCTAAAACGAAACATTGCTGATTTATATAAATTAAAAGATTTTTTGCGACAGCTAAAAATCATCCTTTACTATTAATTTTTCATTATTAATTCTTAACTTGCGAAGCTTTGCTTCGCAAAGTTTTAAAACTGCGAAAGTTGAGTAATTAATATATTAGTAGGAAAAAGGTGCTAGTCTTTGCCAGATGGATTACTTTTTTCTTTGCTATTAATTTTTATGTGAATACCAAGAAATTTAAGGAGTGTGAAATATATGGACGAATTAGAAAAAAGAAAAATAGAATTATGAAATCATAAAGGAAAGATGGTTAGACACTTTAAAAATAAAAATTACTTAATATTAGATTTTGCAACACATACTGAGACAGAAGAAGAATTAGTTATATATAAAGCTCTTTACGGTAACTGCGGTGTATTCGCAAGACCAATAGACATGTTTGTTAGTGAAGTAGATCATGAAAAGTATCCTGAAGTAAGCCAAAAGTGGAGATTTGAATTAATTAAATAGAAAAGCATTTTCATTTCTCTAATTTTATTTAGTTTTAACTTAATATGGTCACTTTAGTATAAATACTTTTAGAAATTATGACTAAATATAATTTTTATTTATTAAAAGTGAAGAAGTTGTTGCAATTTTATTAAATATGTATTAGTATATAATAAAATTAATAATTCAGATGAAGATAGTGGGAGAGTTATGGCTTTTGCCATTCACCGAAGAAGTAAATCTTTCAGGTACCTATTTAATTATAGAGATGACCGCTATTGGATGAATCCTTGGAGAGACTCTTATTGAGCACCGAAGGAGAAAGTCGCAGGGCGAAACTCTCAGGTAAAAGGACAGGGGAAAGGTAACATATCTTATAAAAAGTAATACATAATCAATTACTTCATTTGGATCTTATCTATTCCCATTTGTATCTCCAATCATAAAATATTTATATAGGAAAAGGCATTTTTAGTACATGCTTTTTAACTAAGATGGAGGGATAAAATGGATCAATTAACATCAGAAAATCAAAATTTATCGAGAGGACTAAAAAATCGTCATGTCCAATTACTTGCAATTGGAGGTGCAATTGGTACTGGATTATTTCTTGGTTCAGGCAGGTCTATTCACTTGGCTGGTCCATCTATTTTATTTGCATATACTATAACAGGAATTATTTTATTTTTTGTAATGCGTGCCCTTGGCGAATTATTGCTTTCTAATTTAAACTACCATTCTTTTGTAGAGTTTGTGTACGATTATTTAGGAGAAGGAGCAGCATTTATTACTGGATGGACATACTGGTTCTGCTGGATTTCACTTGCTATGGCCGATGTAGCTGCCACTGGACTATATGTACAATACTGGATTCCCAATATACCTCGATGGGTGCCAAGCCTTATAGTTCTTGTAATTTTACTAATTATGAACCTTACTGCGGTGAAATTGTTTGGTGAAATGGAATTCTGGTTTGCATTAATTAAAGTTGTTGCAATTTTAGCACTTATTATAGTTGGTACATTTATGATTATTAAAGGATTTTCTACAAGTGCTGGTGCATCTAGCTTTTCAAACCTTTGGAGACATGGCGGTTGGTTACCAAATGGGGTAAATGGTTTTATACTTTCATTTCAAATGGTTGTGTTTGCTTTCACTGGAATCGAATTGGTTGGTTTAACAGCTGGTGAAACTGAAAATCCAGAGCATGTTATTCCAAGGGCTATTAATAACATTCCAATTAGAATTATTATTTTCTATGTAGGAGCACTTGCTGTTATTATGGGCATATATCCATGGAACTCAATTAATCCGGCTAAAAGCCCATTTGTACAGGTATTTGCCTCAGTTGGAATTGCAGCAGCGGCAAGCATTGTAAATTTTGTTGTACTAACATCAGCTGCATCTGCTTGTAACAGTGGTATTTTCAGTACAAGCCGTATGGTTTACTCTCTTGCTCAAGAAAAAAATGCACCTGATTCAATGAAAAAATTAACTTCTAACCATATACCTTGCAATGCTGCAATATTTTCTGCAGCCGTTATATTAATTGCAGTTATTTTAAACTATATCATGCCAGGTGAAGTATTTGTACTAATTACAAGTATATCAACATTTTGCTATATATATGTTTGGGCAATTATAGTTATCTGCCACATGAAATATCGTAAAACTAAACCTGAACTTGCTGCCAAGAATAAATTTAGAATGCCACTTTATCCAATCATGAACTATATAATTCTAGCATTCTTTGCTTTTGTTATAGTTACATTGGCACTTAATAATGAAACTCGTGTAGCTCTATTTGTAACACCTGTATGGTTTATAATGCTTGGGGTGATTTACAAGATATTTAAATCAAAAAAGGAAACTGGAGAAGACAGCAAAAGAAATTTAGCATAGGTTAACATTAAAGAAATTTATTCCTAAATGTTATGAATTTAAATTTTGCAGATTTGTAAATTTGATCAACCTTCTAAATGGTTTAAGCAAATGTGTTTAATTGTAGTGACAGATTCTAAGAGTAGAAAGTAGGAATTTGCTATGCTATAATGACATAGAGGTGAATGTAATATGGATGATGAGGTGAAAGTCCCAAACCATATATATCAAATGTCTACAATAAATGCACTTGTTTCGGGACTATATGATGGCTGTGTTTCATTATCTAAACTTCTAAAAAAAGGAAATTTTGGTATAGGTACTTTTAAAGGTCTAGATGGTGAACTAACTCTCTTAAATGGAACTTTTTATAGGACTAAACCTGATGGCAGTGTATACGTATGTTCCAAAAACGTATCCGTTCCTTTTGCTGTAGTCACTGAAATGGAGAATTATAACACTTATAATATTCAAAATTGTACTTCTTATGAAGATATAAGAAAAGAATTGGACAGCTTTATAGAAAGTAAAAATATATTTTATGCTTTCTATATGGAAGGTAAATTTAATTATGTAAAAACACGTACTGTTGTAAAACAGAATATGCCTTATAAGCCTATGGCTGAAGCTGTTAAAAATCAACCTATGTTTGAATATAATGATGTTGATGGATATGTGGTTGGATTTAGATGTCCCGATTATGTTGAAGGTCTTAATGTCCCTGGATACCACTTCCATTTTATAAATAAAGATAAGAAATTTGGTGGACATGTAAGCGAATTTTCTATTGAAAGTGTAAAGGCTTATGTACAGAATTGCTCTTGCTTTAGAATGGAACTTCCTAAAAATGAAAATTTTTACAATATGGAAGTGAAAGATAGAAACGATGAGATAACAAGTGTTGAAAAATAAAGTATTGATAGAAAAAACACTAGACAGTGTTAATAACAATGTCTAGTGTTTTTCTCTTGTTCAATTTTTTCATTGAGTTCATTTAGGTAAGTCCACCTGTCCATCTTTTCTTCTAATTCTTTTTCCAGTGAATTCTTTTCAGATAAGAGATCTTCAAGAAGTGCATAATCAGATGAAGCAGCTTCCATTTCTATTTTCTTTTCAGATATAGATTTTTCTAGATTTTCAATTACCTCATCTATTTTGTCAAACTCCATTTGTTCTGCATAGGTAAATTTTAAAGGCTTTTCTTTTTGCAACCTATAATTGTTTTTAGCTGTATTGTTCTTAGTGGTTATTTTTTCTTGTGGTATTTTTGCAGTTTCGTGAAAATGGGAGTAGTTTCCTGTATATTGAGCGATTTTACCATTTCCTTCAAAAGAAAATATTTTATCAACTGTTTTGTCAAGGAAGTATCTGTCATGGGATACAGCTATAACAGTTCCTTCAAAATCATTAATATAATCCTCTAGGATTGTAAGTGTTTCTATATCCAGATCATTTGTTGGTTCGTCCAGTAAAAGTACATTAGGATAATTCATCAGTATTTTTAGAAGGTATAATCTTCTTCGTTCCCCTCCTGAAAGTTTTCCAAGGGGAGTCCATTGAACTGAAGGTTCAAATAGAAAATTTTCAAGTACAGCAGAAGCACTTATTTTTTCACCCGATGAAGTTGAGGCATATTCTGATGTCCCACGTATGTATTCAATTACCCTTTCGTTCATATCCATATCAGAAATTCCCTGAGAATAGTATCCTATTTTTACTGTTTCACCTATATCTATAGTACCGCTGTCCGGCAGAATTTTTTGAGTTAAAATATTCATAAGAGTGGATTTACCACTTCCATTAGGTCCAATAATACCTATTCTATCATTATTTAGTACGTTATAAGTGAAATTTTTAATTAATGTTTTTTCACCAAAACTTTTGCTTATGTTATCCAGGTTTATGACTTTTTTACCGATTCTTGTACTCTGAAGGCTAATATTAAGTTTTGATTTATTTAAAGATGTACCTTCTGTAGTTAATTGTTCAAATCTTTCTATTCGGGCTTTTTGTTTTGTACTTCTTGCTTTTGCACCCCTTCTTATCCAGGAAAGTTCTTTCCTTATAAGATTTTGCCTTTTTCTTTCATTGGCATTTTCAGTTTCAAGTCTTTCAGCTTTTTCTTCAAGAAAATTACTATAGTTTCCCATATAACTATAGAGTTTTCCCCTATCAAGTTCAAACATTCTATTAGTTATTTTGTCCAAAAAAAATCTATCATGGGTTACCATAAGCAGGGCACCACTTCGTTTTGTTAAGAAATCTTCTAACCATTCTATGGTTTCATCGTCAAGGTGGTTTGTAGGCTCATCAAGTATTAAAATATTTGAAGTGGTTATAAGAGCAGATGCAAGGGCTACTCTCTTTTTCTGACCTCCAGAGAGCACAGATATTTTTTCATTAAAATCATTTATTCCAAGTTTGGTTAAAATAGTTTTAGCCTGACTTTCAATTTCCCACACATTTTGTGCATCCATTTTGGAATTTAAGATTCCAATTTTAGCTTGAAGACTCTTGTCTTCTGGATTTTTTTCAATAAGCTTAAGAGTTTTTTCATATTCTCGTAAAAGGTTCATAACAGGAGAAGTGCCCCTAAAAATCTGCTCAAGAACTGTTAGATTACTGCTTGTAAAATCAGAATTTTGGGGAAGGTATCCTATAGAAGCTTCCTTTGATTTAGTAATTTTACCTCCATCTGAAGTTTCACATCCTGCAATTACCTTTAAAAGTGTAGATTTTCCTGTACCATTTACACCTATAACACCTATTTTATCTCCTTCATTTATACCTAGACATATATTTTTAAATAATATTTTTTCACTGTAACTTTTACTTATATTTTCTGCAGTTAACAAGTTCATTTTTTTACACATCCTTTATTTTATCATATCATGTATTTGCGCTAGACCCAAATATAAAAAATTCCAATAGATTTAGTTTATATAAATTAAATCTATTGGAATTTTTTTTATAAATAGGATTTTATAGCATCTCTCCATACTTTATAGCCTTTCCCATTTACATGCAATCCGCCTATAGTGTATTCCTTATAAAGTTTGTTTTGGTTTGGCAGAGTAAAGAGGGGATACAGATTTATATATTGTACATTTGAGTTTTTACAAAGGTTATTTAAGGATGCATTTAAATTTATTATCTGATTATCTTTTGTTCTGGTTTTATATATATCTTTATTTATAGGAAGAACACTTTCTACATATATTAAAGTGTTAGGAGAATCAGTTTTTATATTTTGTAGTATCCTGGAATAATTTTTAATAATCACTCCTATAGATAATCCTTTGTCAATGTCATTTATTCCAAGCATAATAAAAACTTTTCGGGGTTTTAATTTTGTAATTTCACTTAATCTGTTTAAAGCTCCAGAAGTAGTATCAGAACTAATACCGCGGTTTAATATATCAGGATTATCTAATAGCTCATTCCACTGCCCAATATCTGTAAGACTGTCTCCTAAAAATACTATTTTACCTTGTTCTCTGTATGAATTTACATAAGTTGTAACCTTTTCAATGTAATACTCAGAATAAATTTTGGGATCCAAATTTATATTTTTCAGTATATCTGTATCTTCAGAGATGACAGTATTGCTTGAAAAACTTGTGGTTTGAGGTGGTGGAGAATTTAAGGATGATTTTAAACAATTATTTGAATACAATATAATTGAAAATATTGCTATGGTACTTGTTATTAGTAACAGCTTTTGTAAATTTTTAGTTTGCATGGACATCCTCCTTAAATTTTAAAATATATATATCTATCTTTACTTATTATGATAAAAAGTATGTAGGATAAATCCTGAGTAAAGGTAAAATTAAGTTAAAAGTTAATACAATATTAAGAAACTAAACAATTATTTAATATATGTGACATATTGCTGTCACATCAATTGTATAAAATAATAAATGTACTTAGGTAAAGTTTAATAATAGTCCCCTCTATTATTCAAATAGGCACTGATAATTGGCAGTGCTTATTTTTTGTGAATAAATTGTATTTAATTAAAAACATTGGTACAATTGGATATAAGATTATAATAACAAAATTATATTTTAGAAAGGTTGTAATGTTTTATGAACCCAGTAGCATTTTCTATTAATGGCTTTCAAATAAGATGGTATGGTATAATGATAGCTTTAGGAGTTATGGCAGCACTTTTTTTAGCTAAATTCAATTGTAAAAACAAAAACTACAATTTTGATAATATAGTAGATACTTTTTTAATATCTTTTCCCTTTGCTATAATAGGAGCTAGGGCCTATTATGTTATTTTTCAGTTTCAAGATTATAAGGATAATATTATAGATGTGTTCAATATAAGGCTGGGAGGTCTTGCTATTCATGGAGGACTTATATTTGGGCTTACAGCTGCGTACATATATACCAAACATAAAAAAATAGATTTTATAAAATTAGCTGATTGTGTAGCACCTTCTATAATACTTGCTCAGGCAATAGGAAGGTGGGGGAACTTTTTTAACGGAGAGGCTCATGGTGGACCTGTAAGTTATCAATTTATAAGTAAATTTCCGTTGTTTATACAAAAGGGAATGTTTATAGATGGAACTTATTATCACCCTACATTTTTGTATGAATCTCTGTGGAATTTAACTGTGTGTATAATTCTCGTATATATTTTGAGAAGAAAGCATGATAGAGGTTTTGTAATAGCAGCATACATAGGTTTGTACTCATTAGGAAGATTTTTTATAGAAGGACTTAGAACTGACAGTTTAATGCTTGGAAGTATAAGAATAGCACAGTTAGTTAGTCTTACAGGAGTTATATTTAGCATAGGCTTTTTCATATATTTAAAGCACAAGAAAAATACAAACTCATTATAGATATTTATCACTGAAGTTTACTTATAATCGGTCATATGCTGACAAATTTCATCACCATAAAAACTTTTAATAAGTCTAAAACTTGTATTTTGAAAATCTAAAGGGACTTAGATAAACTCGTACCTCAAACATATCTAAGTCCCTAAGATTTTCTGAAATACAAGTTAAGACTTATAAAAAAAGTTTTTAAACGTGATTTCAATTTTGTCAGCATATTTCCCAAGTATAAGTAAACTTTTAGTCATAAATTCTATTTTAGACGTTTAACATTTACTGTATTATAAAGATACATTCTAACTTAAAAATAAGATTATGCGCAAATATATTTTTTACAATAATGAAGCACATTTAAATATTTTGTATATAAGTCTTAGTAAAAAGTTTTTGAAAACTTAGGACCTTTGAATTGTTTGAGGTACGAGTTTTCAAAAGTCCTTAGTTTTTTCAAAATGTTTTACTTAGACTTATCAAAATATTTAACGAGCTGAATGGTGTAAAAAACATTCGGAGCATAATCTTATTTTTGTTTAGAATATTTATTTTTGATTTACAGGTTTTATTCTGTCAATGTTAGATTCAGTTTTTTGGTACTTCCGTTTCTGTTTACTACAATTTCCACTGTATCTCCAGATTTGTGAGTAGCTTTTATATCATTTATTTCACTTATAGACTTTACAGATTTACCGTCAAATTTTTGAATAACATCTCCAACCTTAAGTCCACATTTTTCTGCGGCACTAAATTCTTGCACTTCTGCTACATATACACCTTCAGGTACATTATATGCTTGGGAAAGCTGTGAATTTATATCTCTACCTGCAATACCTATCTTTAAAATAGGTTTCAAAAGACCGCTTAATTTAGGTTTTACAGTGTCTATTGGTATTGCAAATCCAATTCCTTCTACTCCACTTCCACCTATTTTAGCAGAATTTATACCTATTACTTGACCTGCAGAATTTACAAGTGCACCGCCGCTGTTCCCTGGGTTTATGGCAGCATCTGTTTGAAGATAGGACTGAGTAGTATTGCCAACACTAATTTGTCTGTTTGTTGCACTTATAACACCAGTAGTTACAGTACCTAATAATTCTTTACCAAGAGGATTTCCTATAGCTACTACAGAATCACCTACCTGAAGATTCTTTGAATCACCTAATTCTGCTACAGCTGGCATTTTTTCATTGGTAGTTACTTTAATTATGGCTAGATCCAGGCCTGCATCATAATTTACTACTTTTGCAGTTACTTCTTTTTTATTGTTAAATATTACACTTACTTTTTCAGCAGACTCTATAACATGATAATTTGTAAGTATATATCCATCCTCATTTATTATTATACCTGAGCCCATGCCATCATCCTGGCTGTCACTACTGCCTCCGTTTGATTGACTTTCATTAGATTGGCTGTTACCAGAAAATCCAAATATGTCGGATGACTGTGAAGCAGTTTTTATAGATACTCCAACTACAGCAGGACCTACTTTCTTTGCTATTTCAGATACAGTAAGGCCACCTTTCGCAGTTGATATAGGGGAAGCATTTATAGTAGAAGATTTTTCACTTCCTGTATTTTGAAAAGCTAGATTTTGATATAATGGGGTGCTCTTAAACATACCTAATTTTGGTACGAAATATAAGGCACCTGCAATTGAAATACTTCCACCTAATATACTGCATATTAATCCTACAGCTATATAAGACATAAATTTTTTACTTCTTTTAAGGTTGTCTTTGAACTTAGTTTTTAAACTTATTTTTGAAGTATCATATTCGTTGTTGAAATTACCCATGTAAGTACCTCCTTATAATAATATCTTAACTCAACTTTCGCATATATAAAATTTTCACTTAATATAAAAACTTTGCGAAGCAATATTTTTAATTAATAGTTAAGAATGAAGAATTAATAGTTAATGTGGATTTTTTTTCGCTACACTACAAAAAATCTTTAATTAAAAAATTTTTGAAGGCTCGTTTTGCTAAAGCAAAACATTACTAAGCACTGACTTATATAAATTTAAATATTTTTTGCGATAGCTAAAAATCATCCTTCACTATTAATTTTTCATTATTAATTCTTAACTTGCGAAGCCTTGCTTCGCAATATTATTAAACTGCAAAAGTTGAATCTCTTAATTATTTATTTTATGTATATATAGTATAGTTGTTTTGTTACAGTTGTATGACAGAAGTGTTAATGAGTTGTGACAATTTTGCTTGAAATTTTACTAAAGAGTATTGACAATACTTATTTATTATTATAACATAGGTTGTGCAATTAATTAGGAGGCTAACTAAATGGAAAGCAAAGTAAAATGTGAACCCTGTGATAAATTTATAACATATTGGCTTAGGGTAATTTATAGAAATATGACAAATTTACATAATAGTAAACTTGCTAAATATGGTTTGACTACATCACAAGTAGGAGTACTTGTACACTTATGGATAGAAGATGGGTTAACTCAGAAGGAAATAGCCGAAGAACTTCAATTAAGACCAGCTTCCATTACAGGGCTTGTAAATACTTTAGTATCAAAGGGATGGATAGATAGAAGAGAGGACACTAAAGATGCTAGAATAAATAGAATTTATCTTACAGAAGAAGGAAAAAACATAAGGATTAAATGTATGTCAGCAAATGATGAAATAGAGGAAATATTAAGTAACGGGTTTTCAAAAGAAGAAAAGGAGCTCATGCTTTGCTGGCTGAAAAAATTGAATAAGAATTTATTGTAGGACAGCCTAAAATATTTAGGCTATTAACTATTTCTATAGGAGGAATTAATTTGGAACGATCGGTAAAATTAAGAGATGAAAAGGTTGGTAAATTACTATTGGAATTTTCTATACCAGCTATAATTGGTATGCTAGTTAACTCACTTTATATTGTAATAGACAGGATATTTATAGGAAGAGTTGTTGGAGCTATGGCTATATCAGGTGTAAGTTTGACTTTCCCTATATCCATACTTATAATGGCTTTTGGTATGCTTGTAGGAATAGGTGCTGCAGCAAGAATATCTATAAAACTGGGAGAAAACAATAAAGATGAAGCAGAGCACATATTAGGAAATGCATTTGTACTTTTGATTATAGTTTCTATAGCAATTACAATTTTGGGACTTATTTTTGTGGACCCTATGTTGAGGGGTTTTGGAGCTAGTGATAACACGATAGGTTATGCTAGGCAGTTTATAACTATTTTAATTTCTGTTTCTATATTTCAAACTGTAGGTTTTGGATTAAATAATGTAATACGTTCAGAAGGCGATCCTAAGACGGCAATGAATACAATGCTTATAGGTGGTATATGTAATATAATATTGGACTTCCTATTTATATATATACTTCATTTTGGAATAAGAGGAGCGGCTATAGCTACTTCAATTTCCCAAGGTATAAATATGATATGGGTACTTTATTATTTCTTAAAGGGAAATAGTATGCTTAGAATAAAAAAGAAGTATCTTCGTTTAAATAAAGATATAGTTACAAGTATTTTTTCCATAGGAATGTCTCCCTTTGCAATGCAGATTGCTGCAAGTTTAGTAAATGTGATATTGAACAAGAGCTTAGGAATATATGGCGGGGATTTAGCTATAGGTGCTATGGGCATAATAAATGGTATAGCTACTATTATACTTATGCCTATATTTGGAATAAATCAAGGGTCACAGCCAGTAATTGGATTTAATTATGGAGCTAGATTGCATAGACGTGTAAAGAAAGCATTACTACTTGCAATTACAGCCGCAACTGTTATATCTGCTGCAGGAGGAATTGCAGTTCAAATTTTCCCTACAGCTTTAGTAAATATGTTTAATAAGTCTGATATGAATTTGACTAATATAACTGTAAATGGAATAAAAATATTTATGGTTATGTTTCCTATAATAGGATTTCAAATAGTAAGCTCTAACTTTTTTCAAGCTATAGGAAAAGCTAAAATATCTATGTTTTTAGCACTTTTAAGACAGGTAATAGTTCTTATTCCTATGCTTCTTATACTCCCAAGAATATTTAAGCTAAATGGAGTGTGGATGGCAGCTCCTGTATCCGATGCTGTAGCTTCCATATTGACGGCTTTGTTTTTATATTTTGAAATTAAGAAGTTAAATTTAAATGCAAAAGAAAATGTGCATTCACCAGAAGTATCTGCAGAATGCGCAAAGTAATCAATTTACAGTAATTGTGCATTGTGAACTGTGAATTGTGAATTAAAAAAAGAGGTATGGTATGCATAAGTGGCGTGATTCATCTATACTTGGAGAAATGTATGAAAAATCAATGGAAAAGGAAGAGAGAAAACGGAAGGGGAGTTTTTATACTCCCCATTACATAGTTGACTATATAGTGAAGAACATTATGTCAAATTTAGATCTTGAAAAAAATCCTTGTATAAAAGTATTAGATCCTTCTTGTGGAAGTGGATATTTTCTAGTAAGAGTATATGAGATTTTAATGGAAAAGTTCAGTGAAAATTTAGATCACATTAGAAATACTTTTAAAGATAAAACTTATACCATTGAAACTGAAGATGGATTAAAGAGAATAGATGGGGTTCACTATTGGCAGCAGGAAAATTTAAGTTTTCATATATTAAAGAAGTGTATATATGGCGCAGATATAGACAGTACAGCTGTAGGACTTACAAAAATTAATTTAAGTAAAGTTAGCGGCATAAACATTAACATAGAGGACAATATCATATGCTGCAACAGTCTTATAAAGTGGAATGAAATTGATAATATAGAAGAATATAAGAAATCTAATATTCAATCTGTTGTTAAGTTTTGGAACAGAAAATATGATTATGTACTGGGGAATCCTCCCTGGGTATCTTTAAGTCGAAAGAATAAGATGAATATAGAGGATGGATTATTACAGTATTATAGTGAAAATTATAATGGAAATACATATTTACCTAATTTGTATGAGTATTTTATAAAAAGGTCTATGGAAATATTAAAATCTGGAGGAAGATTTGGATTTGTAGTTCCTGATAGGCTGTCCCGAAATCTTCAATACAGTGAACTTAGAAAGAGTTTACTTGAAAAGTACACCATATTAAATCTTGTGTTTGAGATAGATTTTCCGGAAATAAACACAGATTCTATGATTATAATAGCAGAAAATAAACATAAAAAAGTAAATAAAATAAAAATAGATATTTATAAGAAGAGGACATATGAAATGTATCAGCATGAATATCTGAGAAATTCAAAATTTAAGTTTACATATTGTTGTTATAATCAAAACTTAAACATAAAGGATTGTATAGAGAAAAATAGTAGCAAATTAGAAAGCATTTGCAAGACTTTTACAGGATTTATAGGTTATAGTAAAAAAATAACCCCTGTTAAAAAAAATGAACATCAGGTTGAAGTATTAAAAGGGGAAAACATAAAAAAATTTAAAGTTTTAAACAATTACTATTATGATTTTGTACCTGAAAACATAATAGGTGGAACTAAAAATATAGAAAAGCTTACTTTTAAGAATAAATTAGTAATAAGGAAAACTGGAAAAAATTTAATAGCAGCTTTGGATGATAAGGGACGTATAATAGAACAATCCCTATATGGAATAATAAGTACAAATGAGGAATTTTCACCCCAGTATATTTTGGCAATATTGAATTCGGAGCTAATTCAGTGGTATTATTTAAATTTTTTAATTACCAACTCTAATTCTATTCCACAAATTAAAAAATGTAATTTAGATGAAATACCAATAAGGCACTGCAGCAGACAAACTAAAGAAGATATAGAAAAATTAGTTTACAAAATTATGGATGATAATGATGAAAGAAATATGTTGAAGAAAATATTAGATGATGAGATATTTGAATTATATAATATTGATCATAATTATAGAAGTATTATATTAAGTGATATTGAAAAAAATTAACTCAACTTTTGCAGTTTAAAAATATTGCGAAGCAAAGCTTCACAAGTTAAGAATTAATAATGAAAAATTAATAGTGAAGGATGATTTTTAGCTGTCGCAAAAAATCTTTAAATTTATATAACTAATCAATATTTCGCTTTAGCGAAATGAGTGATGAAAAGCTTAATCAAAGATTTTTTGTAGTGTAACGGAAAAAAATTCACATTAACTATTAATTCTTCATTATTAACTATTAATTAAAAATTTTATATGTGCTGTTTCACATTCTGCATACAAAAAAGTACTTGATTTTTAGCTATGTTCTCCCTAATATAATTATTAAGGATGGTGAAGAATATGAAAAATTTTAAGCTTTAATGTATTTCAGATTTGATAAGTATCCAAATAAAATAGTTGATAAGGGGGGACAATTTATGATTACATTATTTGGCATTTTGTTTGCAATTTTTGCTATATATATTGTATTTTCTTTGTTAGGGATTATAGTACTTCCACTTGTAGGCATAGTTATATTTCTAGCTTTTATAATGGCCATTATAGGATTTGCTTTTAAAATAGTATTTTCACTACCTTTTTTAATATTCGTTGTTATACTTGGATTTTTACATTTTAGCAAGAGATAGTTTATAAAAATGTTGACTTATTATGAACAAGATGATAATATAAAAACGTACATTAAATAATTTTTTTAACAGAACATTCGTATAATCTTGATAATATGGTTCAAGAGTATCTACCAAGGTACCAAAAATCCTTGACTATGGGTGAATTCCGTGAAAATGGTATTTTTTTAGCTATTTTCTAACTTGAATTATCCTATAATTCATGTTAGAAATTTTTTAATTTTGGAGGGAATTACATGAATGTTGAAAAAGCGAACAAAAATGACGGTGGCAATTTATCTTTTTTAGAATCATTTTTTAAATTGCCGGAAAACAATACTACTGTAAGGACGGAGATTTTAGCAGGGGTTACTACTTTTATTACTATGGCCTATATAATCTTTGTAAATCCAACTATACTTATGCAGGCAGGAATGAATGTACATGGGCTTATGGGAGATGCAGCGGTTAAAGCTGGGTTATCTGCAATAAACGATCCTATTGTAGGCTCTATATTTACGGCAACTTGTATAGCAGCGGCTGTTGGAACTTTCATAATGGCACTTTACGCAAATTTACCTTTTGCACAGGCACCAGGAATGGGACTTAATGCATTTTTTACTTACAGTGTTTGCTTAGGTATGCACTATACATGGCATCAAGCACTGGCAGCAGTTTTAGTTTCAGGAATAATTTTTATTATAATAACGGTAACTTCTATAAGAGAAAAAATTGTAGATGCTCTTCCATTTAACTTAAAACTTGCTATATCAGGAGGTATCGGACTTTTTATAGCTCTTATAGGATTAAAAAATGCAGGAATTGTAATATCAGATCCTTCTACGCTGGTTGCTTTTGGAAAACTAACTAGTGCACCTGTTTTGCTATCAATTATAGGTATTTTAATTACAGTTATACTTATGGCAAGAAATGTTAAAGGATCAATTTTAATAGGAATAATATTAACTACTATAGTTGGTATACCTTTAGGAGTGACACACCTTACAGGAATAAAAGTTGTAAGTGCACCACCATCACTTGCACCTACATTCTTTGCTTTTGATTTTAAAGGCCTTTTAGGAATTGGAAAAGCAGGTGTAGTTGGAGGTTTAACTAGCATAATTATGGTAGTCATAACATTTACTTTAGTAGATTTGTTTGATACTATAGGAACACTTGTTGGAACAGCTGAAAAAGCTGGTATGGTTGATGAAAATGGAAGAGTTAAAAATATGCACAAAGCTCTTTTTGCAGATTCCCTTGCAACTACTATTGGTTCAATGCTAGGAACAAGTACTGTTAATACATATGTAGAATCTACTTCAGGTGTATCTGCAGGAGGTAGGACAGGACTTACATCATGTGTTGTTGGAATATTATTTATACTTTCATTATTCTTTAGTGGACTAGTCGGAATAGTTCCTACCCAAGCTACAGCTCCAGCACTTATAATTGTAGGGGCACTTATGATTGGAGTAGTTACTAAAATAGACTTTAGTGATTTTACAGAAGGACTTCCAGCTTTCTTTGCTATAGCATTTATGCCTTTTAGTTACAGTATAGCAAATGGTATAGCAGCAGCAATAATATTTTATCCAATAGTTAAAATAGTTACAGGAAAATATAAGGAAGTTCATCCAATAGTATATGTACTTGCAGCTTTATTTATATTTAGATTTGCTATGCTTTCATAATTAGAGATAAAAAATAACTGGTTAGAAAATTTATTTTCTAACCAGTTATTTTTTTTAATTAATAGTTAAGAATGAAGAATTAATAGTTAATGTGGATTTTTTTACGTTACACTACAAAAAATGTTCGATTAAGCTTTTTATCACTCGTTTCACTAAAGCCAAACATTACTGATTCATATAAATTTAAAGATTTTTTGCGACAGCTAAAAATCATCCTTCACTATTAATTTTTCATTATTAATTCTTAACTTGCGAAGCTTTGATTCGCATTATTTTTATATATTGTATTGTCTTTAGTCTACAAAACTATTCCAGTAATTTGAATAATCAATTGCTACAGGTGATATATTGGAGTATTTTACATCATAGTGTTCAGCTAATGCATTTATGAATTCTTTTGCAGGCATTCCGGATTTTTCTATTAAACCTTCAATTTGTTTTTGTAAGTCCTCTGGTATTTTAGAAAAACAGTAGGTAGTATTCATTTTAACAAATCCCCCTTATAATATAGTACTAACATTTAATATATTATATGATATATAACTTTTTAAGTGTAATATATACGCTGAATCTCTACTTTTAGTATAGCATTATATGCAAAAAAATTCAATAAAGAGTAGTCTATAAACATATTATTTTTTATGTACTTCTTTGAAAGCAAGTATTTTTTTATATACATTTTGTGCTTCTATCAGAGTAAGTGTTTTTTGTATACATTCTGCCATTAATTTATGGCCTAGTGCTGTAGGATGAATTCCATCTATAAACAAATCGTCATTGGTGTTTGTTTCTAATTTTTCCTGGAAGCGGCTATAAAAGTCTGCATAAAAAAGACTGTTTTTAGTGCAAAAATCTATTATCCAATTTCTGTATTCACTTTCTAGCTCACTTATTTTCTCATAATCTAAGGTACTATCCCACTTTTCCTTAGCTAATTTTTTGTATACGAGAGGTTCTATGCCTATTATTGTAATTATTTTTGCAGATAAGGCTTCTTTTACAATCTCTTTTAAATTGTCTGTTACTAGTTTTAGAGATCTTCCAGTCATAAAGTCGTTACATCCGACCATAATGAGTACATGACTAGGGTTATTTTGAATTACATCTTTATAAGAACGTGACAACAATCCCGAAGCCGTATCTCCACATACTCCTTTGTTTAAAATATCTATTTGAAGTTTTTCTCTTAGAATGGATACAAAACATTCACTGTTAGAAACACCATATCCAGCAGTTAAGCTGTCTCCTATACATACCATTTTCATAGTTAAACAATCTCCTTTCAATTTTTGAAACGTAAAATAATGTTCGATATGGTATGAACATTACCACCATATATTTTCTTACAATCTCAAAATATACGAATATTATGTAGTAAATTAGCATAAACGTATTGAATTATATAATTTGATATGATAATATAAGTATATCATAAATAAATGAATAGAATATCCATATAATCCTAATAATGAGGTTTAGGAGTATCTACAGGGAACCGTAAAATTCTCATAGCTATGGATAACTTTATTTAAAGCTGGATATTTTTATACCAAGTTTTAGTTAAGGTGACTAGCTTAAGGTTTCACATAGATTCTCAATTGTAGATTTTATTGAAACCTTTTTATTATACTTTTGGTGATATAATCTAACATTTGTTGTTTAAGGAGGACGAATATGAAAGTAGCAATTATATTTGGAAGTAGTTCCGACATTGACAAGATGAAAGGAGCTGCCAAAGCCTTAAAAGAATTTGACATTCAATATGAGGCATATATTTTATCAGCCCACAGGGTTCCGGAAAAACTTTTAGAAACTGTAAAAAAATTGGAAGAAGAAGGCTGTGAATGTATTATTTCAGGTGCTGGTCTTGCAGCACATCTTCCAGGAGTTATTGCAGCTAATACAACTATTCCAGTTATAGGAGTTCCACTTAATGCAGCTATTTCTGGATTGGATTCTCTCTTTTCAATAGTACAGATGCCAAAATCCATACCTGTAGCTACAGTTGGAATAAATAACAGTTACAATGCAGGCATGCTGGCAGTAGAGATTTTAGCACTTAAATATTCTGAAATTAAAAAGAAATTAATTGAATATAGAAAAAATATGAAAGAAAAGTTTATAAATGAAAATGGAAAAGGAGTGGAATTATAATATGGAAAAAGGAAAAATGATATATGAAGGAAAAGCAAAAAAGGTATATGAAACAGAAGATAAAGACAAGGTAATAATTTATTATAAAGATGATGCTACAGCTTTTAACGGAGAGAAAAAAGGACAGATATCAGATAAAGGAGTATTAAATAATACAATTACTTCAATGCTCTTTGAGTTACTTGAAAAACATGGTATAGAAACTCACTTTGAGGAAAAATTAAATGATAGAGAACAACTTTGTAAAAAGGTAGAAATAGTTCCTCTAGAAGTAATTGTTAGAAATGTAGCAGCAGGAAGTATGGCAAAGAGATTAGGCTTAGAAGAAGGTACACCATTAAAGACTACAGTATATGAAATAAGCTACAAAAATGATGAACTTGGAGATCCTCTTATAAATGATTATCATGCAGTTGCGATTGGAGCTGCTACTTTTGATGAGCTTAAAACTATATATAATATGACGGAATCCATAAACAATATCTTAAAAGAATTTTTCTTGAAACAGGGAATAAAACTAATAGATTTTAAATTGGAATTTGGTAAATTCAATGGAAAAATAGTTTTAGCTGATGAGATATCACCAGATACATGCAGACTATGGGATGCAAAGACTAATGAAAAATTAGATAAAGATAGATTTAGAAGAGATATGGGAAATGTAAAAGAAGCCTATGTAGAAATATTGAAGAGAATAAGTAAAAATTAGCAGCTGCCTTAATTTTATGGTTAAAAGGAGAGAATTTTTGATGTGCACTTTAAATGATAAATTTAATACTTGCTCCTGTATTGATTTGGAGGAAGATAAATTCAAGGATGAATGCGGTGTATTTGGAATATTTTCTAAGAACAATATAGATGTAGCATCTTTAACTTATTATGGACTATATGCTCTCCAGCATAGGGGGCAGGAAAGTGCAGGTATTGTAGTTTCTGATGGAAGTGAATTTAAGTATCATAAAGGTATGGGGCTTGTAGCAGATGTATTTAATAAGGATATATTAGAAGGACTTAAAGGAAAAAGTGCTATAGGTCATGTAAGGTATTCTACAGCAGGTTCAAGTACTTTAAACAATGCTCAGCCACTTATGGTGAAATATAAACTTGGATCTATTGCTATAGCACACAATGGTACTTTGGTCAATGCAGATGTCATAAGAGGACTTTTAGAAGATGCAGGATATATTTTTCAGACATCTGTAGATTCAGAAGTTATCTTAAGTCTTATTGCAAGAGAGGCTAGGAGAGATATAGGTAAAGCTGTAGTAGATACAGTTCAAGCAGTGAAAGGTTCTTATGCCATTACTATTTTAACGGAAAATGAACTTATAGGTGTAAGAGATCCAAATGGGATAAGACCGCTTTGTATAGGTGAATTAAACGGAGATTATATACTCTGTTCTGAAAGCTGTGCCCTGGATTCTATAGGAGCAAATTTTATAAGAGATGTAAAGCCTGGAGAAATTGTAATTATAAACGATGATGGAATTAAATCTATAAATTTTGCAGAAAAGACAAAATGTGAAACCTGCTCTTTTGAATATATATACTTTGCAAGACCAGACAGTACTATAGATGATATAAACGTATATACATCAAGAGTTAAAGCAGGAAGAATACTTTATAGAGAAAACCCAGTAGAGGCAGATGTGGTTATAGGTGTCCCTGATTCTGGAATACCAGCAGCTCTTGGATATTCAGAAGAATCGGGAATACCTTATGCTATAGGATTTATAAAAAATAAATATGTAGGAAGAACATTTATTGCTCCATCCCAAGAACTTAGGTCTAAAGCAGTAGCTGTAAAGTTAAACCCTTTAAAGGTAAATGTAGAAGGAAAAAGAGTGGTAATTGTTGATGATTCCATAGTTAGAGGAACTACCAGTGGAAAACTTGTAGAAATACTTAGAAAAGCTGGAGCTACTGAAGTGCACTTTAGAGTTTCATCTCCTGTAGTTAAGTATCCTTGTTATTTTGGAATTGACACACCTTATAGGTCTCAACTTATAGGTTCTAATGCAAAAATAGAGGAAATAAGGGATAAAATAGGAGCAGATAGTTTAGGCTATATAAGTATAGATGGAATTTTAAAATCTCTTGAATGTACTGAGTCAAAAGGATATTGTTTAGGGTGTTTTAATGGAATATACCCAATATCTGTACCTATAGAAAAAGATAAAAATTATTTAGAGTAAGAGGTGGTTTGCTGTGGTAACATATAAAGATTCCGGTGTAAATATTGAAGAAGGATATAAGTCAGTAAAACTTATGAAAGAATATTCATCTAAGACTTTTACCCAAGGGGTTTTAAATGGACTTGGAAGTTTTGCAGGTATGTTTGAACTTGGTAAATATAAAAATCCAGTACTTGTATCTGGAACAGATGGAGTAGGAACAAAGTTAAAAATAGCATTTCAAATGAAAACTTATGATACAGTGGGAATAGATTGTGTGGCTATGTGTGTAAATGATGTTTTATGCCATGGTGCAAAACCCCTGTTTTTTTTAGACTACCTAGCTTGCTCTAATTTGGAAGCAGAAGTTGCGGCAGATTTGGTTAAAGGTGTATCAGATGGATGTATTCAGGCAGGTTGTGCTCTAATTGGAGGAGAAACTGCTGAAATGCCTGGCTTTTATTCCAAGGGAGACTACGATATGGCAGGATTCACCGTAGGAGTTGTGGAAAAAGACAATATAATAAATGGAAGCACAGTAGAAGAAGGAGATGTCCTTGTAGGAATAGCATCTAGTGGAGTTCACAGTAATGGATATTCATTAGTAAGAAAAGTTGTAAAAGATTTTGATGAGGACTTTTTAGGTACACCTATAGGAAAAGTACTTTTGACACCTACAAAGATATATGTAAAACCTGTACTTAAACTTTTGGATAAATTTAAAATTAAGGCTATGGCCCATATAACTGGAGGGGGATTCTTTGAAAACATACCTAGAATGTTTAAAGATGATTTTACTGCAGTTATAGATAAGAAAAGCTTTGAAGTGCCACCTATATTTAATCATTTAATGGAACTAGGGGTAGAAGAAAAGCAGATGTACAACACTTATAATATGGGAATAGGATTTGTACTATGTGTAGATAATAAAGATGCTAAAAACGTAGTGGAAGAATTAAATAAAATGGGCGAAAAGGCATATATAATAGGAAGTGTAAAAAAAGGGGAAAAATCAGTATGTTTAAAATAGCAGTTTTGGTTTCTGGAGGAGGTACTGACCTTCAGTCTATAATAGATGCAGTTGAGAGCGGATATATAAAAAGTTGCAGTATAGAAGCTGTAATAGGTGACAGACCTGGAATTTATGCTTTAGAAAGAGCTGAAAAGCATAATATAAAATCCTATGTATTAGATAAGAAAATACATAAGTCTAATATTTCTCAGGAAATATTAAAGATGCTTAAAGGCAAAGTTGACTTAATAGTATGTGCAGGTTGGCTTTCCATACTTAAAGGAGAGCTGATTTCAGAATTTAGAAATAAAATAGTAAATATACACCCTTCTTTAATACCATCCTTTTGCGGAGATGGTATGTATGGCATAAAGGTTCATGAAAAGGCAATTGAGTATGGAGTTAAAGTATCAGGCTGTACTGTACACTTTGTAGATGAGGGTACAGACAGTGGTCCTATAATAATTCAAAAGACAGTTCCTGTATATTTTCAAGATACTCCAGAAATGCTTCAAAAGAGAATATTAGAAGAAGAGCATAAAGCCCTTCCTGAAGTTATCAAACTTATTTCTGAAAACAAAATAGTGGTGGAGAACAGAATAGTAAAAGTTTGTAATTAAAATAATTGGAGGCGCAAATTATGATAGATCGTGCATTAATAAGTGTTTATAACAAAAATGGATTATTGGATTTAGCAAAGTTTTTGATAAATAGGGGAGTTGAAATAATATCTACAGGTGGAACTTATAGATACCTTGTGGAAAATAATATAAAGGTTACAGAAGTATCTAAAGTTACTGGATTTGATGAGATATTAGATGGCAGAGTAAAGACACTTCATCCAGTTATACATGGTGGTATACTTGCCAAAAGAGATAATAAAGAACATATGGATACTATAAAGAGTAAGAACATAAAACCAATAGATATGGTAGTCGTAAATTTATATCCTTTTTTCGACAAGGTATGTGATAATATAACTTTTGATGAAAAAATAGAATTTATAGACATTGGCGGTCCAACTATGATAAGAGCTGCAGCCAAAAATTTTCAAGATGTAATAGTTGTTACAGATGTAAATGATTATTCACAAATAATTAAGGAGATAGAAACCTCTGGAGACGTAAAATATGAATTTAGAAGAAAACTTGCAGGTAAAGTATTTAATTTGATGTCTGCCTATGATGGAGCTATAAGTAATTTCCTACTTGAAGATGAATATCCAGAATACTTAAGCTTGTCCTATAAAAAATCTGAAAGCTTAAGATACGGAGAAAATCCACATCAAAGTGCAGCTTATTACACAGAAACTGTAGGAAAAGCTCCTATGAAAGATTTTGAGCAGTTAAGTGGTAAAACACTTTCATATAATAATATGAGAGATATGGATATGGCATGGAAGGCAGTAAGTGAATTTGAGGAAATATGCTGTGTTGCAGTTAAGCACAATACTCCTTGTGGTGTAGCCCTTGGAAAAGACCTACATGAGGCTTATGTAAAAGCTTATGAGTGTGATTCTACTTCTATTTTTGGAGGTATTATAGCTGTAAATAGAAAATTAGATGCAAAAACTGCGGAAGAAATAGCTAAGATTTTTGTTGAAATAGTCATAGCACCGGATTTTGATAAGGATGCAGTTGAAATATTAAAGGCAAAGAAAAATCTAAGGATAATTAAGTGTGATGTAAAACCTACTAATGATTTTGAAATATCAAAATTAGATGGTGGGATACTTGTACAATCTGCTGATGATAAATTGGTAGATGAGACTAAAGTAGTTACGGAAAAGAAACCTTCAAAAGAAGAAATGGACAATTTGATATTTGGAATGAAGGTTTGTAAATACGTAAAATCAAATGCTATTGTAGTAGTTAAAGACTTCATGGCTAAAGGAATTGGTGGAGGACAGGTAAATAGAATATGGCCTGCATGCCAGGCACTTGATAGGGCAGGAGATGGGGTAGTACTTGCCTCAGATGCATTTTTCCCATTTAACGATGTAGTATGTGAAGCAGCAAAGCATGGAATAAAATCCATAATACAACCAGGAGGTTCCATAAAGGATGAGGATTCTATAGCTGAATGTAATAAAAATGGAATTTCCATGGTGTTTACAGGGGTAAGACATTTTAAACATTAATTCTTAAGACGTTTAAAAGAAGTAACAAGTTAAAGATGCGACGGATATTTTTTATCAGACAAGGAGGTAGGTTCCGCAGATAGTGAATCCTATCTAAGGGTTCTACCGACGCAGTATGATAAAAAATAGGCTAGCATCTTGATTGGTTATTTCTTTGAAAATGTCTACTATGAAAAGGGGGATTTTATATAATGAAGGTACTTGTAATAGGTTCCGGTGGAAGAGAACATGCTATTTGCTGGAAAATATCTCAAAGTTCCAAGGTGGATAAAATATTTTGTGCTCCAGGAAATGGAGGAACGGATATAGTAGATAAATGCAGTAATCTGAATATAACAGACATAGATGGACTTATAGATTTTGCATCTAAAGAAAATATAGATTTAACTGTGGTAGGCCCTGAAGGACCACTTACAGAAGGCATAGTGGATAAATTTAAAAGCAAGGGACTTAAAATATTTGGACCAAGTTTAAAAGCTGCTCAGCTTGAGGGAAGTAAAATCTATTCTAAGGATTTTATGAAAAAGTATGGAATTAAAACTGCTGAATATTGCACTTTTGATGATAAAGACAGTGCTTTAAAATACATAGAAAATTGTAGGTATCCTGTAGTTATAAAGGCTGACGGATTAGCGGCAGGAAAAGGTGTTTCTATATGTCAGAATTATGAGGAAGCAAGTACTGCATTAAATGATTTTATGGTAAAGGACGTATTTAAAGGGGCAGGAAAAAATGTAGTTATTGAAGAATTTCTAGAGGGAGTAGAGGCTTCAATACTTACAATAACAGATGGAAATATTATTCTTCCTTTTATATCTTCAAAGGATCATAAGCAAATATATGATGGGGGTCTAGGACCAAATACAGGTGGAATGGGAGCTATAGCTCCAAATCCATACTGCACGGAGGAAGTTTTAAAAGATTTTGAGAAAAATATAATGGAACCTACTTTAAGAGGAATACAGCAGGAAAACTTAGATTATGTGGGAATAATCTTCTTCGGCATTATGATAACAAAAAAAGGAGTTTATTTGTTAGAGTATAATGTTAGAATGGGTGATCCTGAAACTCAAGCTGTACTTCCACTTATGAAAAGTGATTTTGTGGAACTTGTAGAAAATGCTATAGATAGAAAACTTGATAAATTTAATTTGCAATGGAAAGAGGGAGCTTCCTGCTGTGTTGTAGCTGCGTCTAAAGGGTATCCTTTAAAGTATGATACTGGTTTAAAAATAGAAGGGATGGAAAAGTCCAGTAATGTTTTTGCTGCAGGGGTTAAAAAAGAAAATGGACAGTTTAAAACATCTGGTGGAAGGGTTTTAGTAACTTATGGAGTTGGAAATGATTTAAATTCTGCTGTGGAAGCTGCTTACTGTAATTTGAAAAAAATAAGTTTTCCGGGTATGTATTTTAGAACAGATATAGGAAAGTAAATTATAATTTTAGTGTAAAATTTAGAAAAACTGATTTGTCTTAATTTTCATAAGGCAGGTCAGTTTTTTAAATTAACAGAATGTAAAAGATTTTTCAGTGGAAATAATTTAAAAATAATAGTAAAATAGTTCTATACTGTATGGAGGTTAATTTAAATGAATGATTCGAGAAATAGACGAAGGAAAAATATAAAGAGAAAGAAAAAGTTTTCTCCTAGACTGTTCTTTTTGTTTATAATTTATGAGCTTATAGTAGTTGTAGTTACTAGTCCTTTGCTAGTATTTTATGGGCCATTTAAAAATGTAAAAAACCAGATAGTAAGCACGGCTATGGCTACCTTTACTCATCAATACATAGCTACTCTTTTTTTGTCAAAGGATGAAATAAATAAAATACTGCAAGAAGGTAAGAGTGGCCAAACTACTAGCCAGGAAGCTGAAGATTTAAATGATGTAAATATAAATCATGTAGGTGATAAGGACATAAAAAGGTATGATATACCGAGCACAAGATTTGATGGTTATATTTTAGAGATAAAAGATCCTAAGAGAATACGTATAGGATATACTAGTAAATTAAGAGAAGTTGGAGAAAGAACAAGTGAAATAGCACAGAGAAATGGAGCTGTTGCAGCTATAAATGGAGGTGGATTTACAGATAAATCTGGAGGGAAGTATTGGGTAGGAACAGGAGGCTATCCAGAGGGAATTATAATATCTGGTGGTAAGGTAATATACAGTGATGTAAAATCTAATGAGAAAATAAATGTTACAGCTTTTACTCCAACTGGAAGACTTATAGTTGGAGACCACACACTTAAGGAACTCCTTGCCGATGGTGTAACAGAGGCAATTTCCTTTAGAAACTCACTTATAATAAATGGCAAGACTGTATCAGTAGAAAATGAAGGTTTAAATCCTAGAACAGCTATAGGACAGAAGGCAGATGGAACAATAGTCATGCTGGCTATAGATGGTAGAAAAGGATTGAAAATGGGAGCTTCATTAAAAGAAGTACAAAATATACTTTTGCAGCAAGGTGTAATTAATGCAAGCAATTTAGATGGAGGTTCATCCACTACAATGTACTTTAATGGAGAAGTAATAAATAATCCTTGTGATTGGAATGGTGAGAGAACTGTAGCTACAGCTATATATGTAAAACCTTAGAGGAGAGTGTGGTAGATGAAAAAACTTAAGAGAATAATTGTGTGGACAATGATTCCTATAGTTATGGAATTAGCAGGCCTTTTATTAGTAGATAAGTTTTATTTTGGTGGCGACTCCAATTTCAATATAAAAAAAGTAGATACTACTTCAAAACAGACAGCCAACAAAATTAGTGTAAAAATACCTGAAGATGCAAAGATGGTAAAAGTATCCTACAGTGGAAATTACATATCATATTATGATGGCCAATCTTTACAAGTAATTGATACATTAAAAAATAGCAAAAAAGAAGTGGACTTACAAAATGATTTATCCTATTATACCTGGAACTTGGATACAGATAACATACTTGTAGCAGAAAAGACAAGTGGTGGATCAGAATCAAGAAATTTAAAATTTGAGACTTATGATGCAAAACGTGATTCAACTTATCCATTGAAGAATGAGGAGAAGAAGCAGGAACTTTCAATATTACTTCCAGATAATTCTTATGATGTAAAACATATAGCTTTTTCTGGAGCTAGCAATGTAATCTATGTTAGCAGTGATACTAATGGAGAAGGCAGTAGTAGAATATATAGAATTGATGTAATGATTAGGATGAATTTGGTCAATTTTGTAAGATGCCAGCTTGGAAACATGGCTGCTATAAATGGCACAAATGGTGATGAACTTATATATGAAGATAGAACTTCTAATAGAATAAGAACTAGCAGGGGTGGAATAATAGCTACTGGTGAAAATGCTATGCATTATTTGTTGAATACAGACAACAATGACAATATTTACATAGGAAATGGGGAAGACAATAAAGTTAATAAAGTATTTGTGGCAAATCTTAAAACAAATAAAAACAGCTGGAAGGAATATACACTTCAAGGCTCTGTGAATAAAAACAATATATATGTTACAAGAAGTGGTAATATATATATAAATGATTCAAAAAATAGTCAGGTAAAAGATATTACTACAGGCAAAGTTACCAAGTATTCAGGAAATTTTGTATCTGTATATAAATATGGAGTAATAAGCCAGGACGGCAAAAAGCTAACAAACAGTCTATTTTAGGCATTTGAAAGAAAATAACTAGCGGCTATGCTAGTTATTTCTTTGAAAATGCCTTAGTTGGATTTAAAATAGTATAAGTTACCGTCTTCTATAGAATAGTCTATGAGCTTTTCATTGTATAAATAGGATATGAATGCAGATATTCCTCCAAAATTCAAATGATATTCATGAAAGTTTAAAGATAAATTGTTTAAAATAGTTATGTCTTCTAATATGTTTTCCCTAGTCAGCGGTTGATCTAAAAGATCTAGAATTTGATTTTTATATTTATCTATATTTTTAATGTTTTTGTCAACTAAAGAATTTATTTCACTTTTATCCAGTACCTTTTTGGAGTGGCTTATTACAAAGTAATCTGCATCTATGTCTTTAATTTTATTCAATGACAGGAGACTATCTTCTATATTATATAAGTATGGGAAGGAGTATTTATCTAGTATCTCACTGCTGAATATGGAATCTCCAAGGAAACATACCTTTTCAGGAGTTACTATTCCTATTTGCTCTATTGAATGTCCAGGAAGTGCAATAATGTTAAATTTCTCGTCATTCAATTTATTTATGCCATATTCTAAAATGAAATCTACCTCTAGAGGGTTATTACTCCGGTTAAATGCTCTTGAAGGGTAGGATGAGGAAAGAATAGAGGAAAAGATCTCTGTATTTTCCATAAATAATTTTTCTAATTTAGATGTATATACTAGACAGCCTGGATAGTTTTTCTTAAAGTATAAATTTCCACCACAGTGGTCTAAGTGGCTGTGTGTGTTTATTATGTACTTGGGATGTAGGCTGTTTTCTATAAGCAAGTTTTCTATTTTTTTTGCTTCAGTGTTGTTTATGCCTGTATCTACAATTAGGCAGTTTTTATTTTTAAATATGAATACTCCACAGTTAGTGGGGGCATCTATGTAATAGGTATTTCCTTTTATCTTATTTAAAGTCATTAAAAACACTTCCTTGAAATATTTGAATTATTATTTTGCATACATAGATGATAACATATTTTATCTTTAAAACAAATATAGTTCCCAATATGAAATGAAATTTTGAAATTAAGGATTTATAATGATATAATTTTTAATAGGTATTTTTACGTTAAGATAATTTTAAATGGAGGTATTTTAAATGGATTCAGCTATGACAGGGTTACTTATGTTTATGGGATTCATGGGTGTTATGCAGGGACTTGGAATGAAACATAGCAAAGCTGTGAGGACAAAATTTAAATTAGATGCAGAAGGTGTAGATAAAAAATATGTTAATTTTAAGGCTAATTTTTTAATTATACTGGGAGGAATAATATTAATATTTCAATTAATTATTTTTATAAATCCTACATTTGGTAATAGACTAGAAATAATGTTACCAGCAGTTTTACTTGTAGGTATTACCTGGGATTTTATATATAAAAAAACGAGATTTAAACATAATGATAAGAAAAAGTAAAAGTTAATGCTAAAAGGTCTGTATAATTTATGTACAGACCTTTTAGCATTAACTTTTTCTCATATTGCACAAATTTCTATTTGGGCATCTGGAACAGTCATGATCTTTTTTACTTAATTTTATATTTTTATCAGCTCCATATATATACGCCATAGAACGCATGGAAGAAAGCATATAGTCTTCATTTACAGTCAAATTTAAAAAATTCTCCGCATCTAGCTTATCTAGTATATACTTTTGACATTTAAGAGGAATTTCCCCATCTCCAGGAGATATTCTACAACTCAATCCTAAATGCAACTCTTTAACTTTAGCGTATATGTGGCTAAAGAGTTGAGAGCTGAGTTCAAACAAGTAAGATGAAGCCATAGCATCAAGCATCATACCTTCCTTCATATTTCCATAGGAAAAGAATTCATTTACTTTACTTGTACAATTATCACCCATAGTTATAATACAATACACGATATATTCATAATTTTTTACAGCTTCAAAGTTAAAGTTATCTTCCCTTTTTTCTATTTCAAATATTCCTGTTGGTTCTATATTTTCATATAAAATAGGAAGAAGTTTCTCGTATAAACCTTCTATTTCTTCATCTTTTAGTATACTGCCATAGGACTTTAAAGTTTGTATTACTTGATCCTTGTTTAATTTAAAATCAAAGTCCAGTATTACATCCATTCTTATTACCCCCAAAGTTAGGTTAATTAATGTTTAATGTAGTTAACCCACTGATTTCTAATATCCATAAAGTAATTATCACCTGTTATAGAGTAAATTGCTTCTAATAAATCTATATGAACCTTATGATAATCTAAAGCAGGATTAGCATCCCTAGATGTCATTAGATGGCTTAAATCATAACTGGTGAAACCACCTATGTCATAGTAAGGTAATACTATTTTCAAGGTTTTAATTCCTTCATTGAAATAATAACTTGTTTGATCACCGCTTATGCTAGATACTGTTTTTGAAAGTTGATTCCAATCGTATATACCTAATAATGTAAACATATATCCATTTAATGTATAGGTAGGTGTTGTATTTACATACTCCTGAAAAAATATGTCATTTTTGAATCTAGGTTCCAGACTTCCAAGGGTATCCATAACTCCACCCTGACTTATTGGTGTTATTAAGTAATTAAATACTTTATTTCCCGCATCTATATATTTGTGATTGTGAGTTATTTCGTAAGCACGAGAAAAAACATTTAATGCTTCACCTTGAGACATACTTGAAGTCCAATTAGTTCCAAGGGATTCATAAGAGTAAAATGGGAACTTATATCTAAAACTTCCATCACTATCCATGTGATCCAGAAGAAAATCGCTACACTTTATAAATTGACTTAATACAGATGTATCTCCATGTAAATATTTGGCATGTAAATAAAGTGCATAATTACATATACTAACATAATTATACTGGGTTCCGAATTCTACATAGGTTACCATTGGAATACCATTTTCATCAAAAGTGAATATAGGCAAATTAAAATGATTATCCTTGTAAATATTTAAATATTCCTGAGTAGGGTCGTACTTAATTGTATTATCAAAATTAAAATTAAGTTTACTATAATATTCCACAGCATCTTGAACTATTGCTTTAGAACTTTCCTTATAGATATATTTACTTATTATAGGATTTTTTGATAGTGCAACATTTTTATATATAGTAGCATTAATTTTAATATTTTCAGGAACTGGCAATTGAAGCAAATAATTATAGATGTTTAAAGCTGAATCATAATTTCCCTGATTATGAATGTTTACTGCAGTATCTAATAAGTTGTAGGCATCATGGTCAAAAGCCATCTTTAAATTATAATCGTTAGGATATAATGAAATACCTAAAACTATATTCTTAAAAGCAGCTAGTTCATCAGAAGAAGCTTGTTTATTATAAGAATCTATGAAGTCATTAGGCGTAATATTTTCTGAATCTGTGAAAAATCTATTTAATAGATAGTTTGGAGTAACATCTTCTCCGCCTACTACTATACATTCTTTTAGTGTAGCCTTGTTGCTTCTAACCATTCTAATCTGGTCGAAAGACATGCTGTCATTTACAAGTACTACGGGTGAGTTATTCTTGGCAGCTAGAGGAGAAATAGATAGTCCATCTGGATAATTTATTCCTGCTGCTACATATATTTTTGATGCTTTTGAAAGATCATAAAATTCTTTAATTACATTTGCATTTGTATCATATCTGGTTTGACCACTTAGTCTTTCATAATCACCAAAGTAAGAAGCTGTATCGTCAGGAATAACACCTTGTCCACCAATTACATAGGTTTTCGAAGATTTTAAAGTACTTATATAGTCTTTAAGTACATCAGGAACACCACTTTTAGGAGTTAAAACAATAGGTGCAACTTTACTTGAAGCATAAGATGAAATTGATAGTGCATCTGCAAAACTTTCAGATGAAACAACAAATAATTGGTTACCTCCAACTTCTTTTGCAATTTCAATGGAGGTTTCAATTCTCGTAGCTCCACCTAATCTTTTTACATTTAAATTTTTTTGTGTTAATTCATTTTCTATTTCATTTGAAACAGCACCTGTACCACCTATTAAAAATATATTTTTAACACCTAGGCTTGTCAACTTATTTTGCATTTCAGGACTTAAAGTGTTTCCATCTGTCATCAATAAAGGTGCATTGTACTTAGCACTTAAAGGTGCTGCACAAATTGCATCTGGGAAATTTTCACCTGAAACAATAATTGCAGAATCAGAATGACCGCTCCAGCCATAGTCAGCTATTTTCATATTAGTTGAGTATCTATTTGGACCAGATAATCTTGTTATAGTTGGACCTTGAGACTGAGCATTGATTACAGTAGTTTTTGAAAAAATTAGTGCTGTAGAAATTATTAAAGTAGTTATAACTTTTTTAGATAACATAAATTTCCTCCGATTTAGTTAGATCTTTACTAGAAAACAGAATTGAAATCCATATAAATCATATCATTATATCATTACATTATCAATAATAACAACGTTAGTGCCGTTAATTTTAATAAGTAGTAAAAAACGCGAATAACATCATACTAAGCCTTAACTGGCAATAGACGGATATTATTCGCTCATAAATTTGGATTATAGGTTAAATATGCATATTTTATATGAAGTTTATTGTTCTTCCATAAGATTTGCTTTAATATATTCAACAGCACTAGCTCCTGCTATTCTTCCGCTGTTCAAAGCAAAACCTAGTGAATTTCCAGGTAGTACAAAAGCATAATCAGGATTGTATAGTGAATTAGCATCAGTTCCAGCAGCATAAAGTCCCTTTATAACATTTAAATCATCATTAAGAACTTCAGTATTATAGTTTATTTTTATACCGCCAGCACTTCCATATGCACTTAAACCAAGTTTTAATGCATAATATTTAGGGCCTTTGATTGGTAATAAGTATTTAGGATTTTTATGGAATAACTCATCCTTTGAATCACAATAAGAATTATAAGTATCAATGGTATTTTTTAAGTTTTCTGCATCAATGCCGGTTTTTTTAGCTAACTCTTCTATAGAATCAGCAATAAATAATACATCACTTCCATTTTTCTTTGCTTCTTCTTCTTCTTGTCTAAAATAACTCATATCCATACTAGAAGTAACTACATTTATAAGATCTAATCCTTTTTCTTCATAATGCTTGATTAACTCTTCATCTATTATAGAATATGCAACTTTCTTTTTTTGTTTTTCAATAGCATTTGCGGTAAATACAGGATTTTCTATAACTTCTTCATTTATAAATCTTTCACCATCCAGGTTAACTAAAAGGTTAGGTTGACGGAAGGGTAACTCTATAGGAGCATATCCACCAGTGTTAGGAGCAAAGAATACCATTTCCATAGTCATAAAATCTTTTGAAGCGCCAGCATCCCAAGCCATCTGGATTCCATCTCCAGTTAATCCAGGAATTCTATATGAGAACAAATCTTTTCCCCATTCAAGTCCAACATACTTCTTAATAAAATCTGGATTATCACCAAATCCGCCTGTACCGATGATAACTGCTCCAGCATATACTTCTAATTCACCATCTTTATCGCTAGCTGTTACGCCAATTATCTCTCCTTGATCTTTAATAATACTCTTTACAGGTGTTTCTAATAATATTTTAACGCCTAATTCTTCTGCTCTTTCTGTCATGATTTTAATCATAGTAGCAGCTGCACGGAGTCCTGGTTTTCCAGTTTTAGGTTTAACAATATGCCAAGTTGCTTCTGAAGCTGGAAAATATTTTGAAGGTAATGCGAATTCTACTCCCATATTTTCTAACCATTCAATAGTTCCTGCTGACTGCTCTAAATATCTTCTTATCAATCTTGCATCTGATCTCCAGTGAGAATATTCCATGAACTTATTAAATGCTCTATCTACAGATATATCTATAAGCCTTTCTCTTTGCATTCTTGTTTCAACACCTAGAGGGCCCATTGCCATATTAGCACATCCACCTGTAGTATTAGCTTTTTCAAGCACCATTACTTTTGCACCATTTTCAGCAGCAGTAACTGCTGCAGCAAGCCCTGATGCTCCTCCTCCAACAACAACAACATCTGTTTCAAACTCTCTCATTACTTTTTCCTCCTTTAATAATATTATTGATATATGAAATTTGTATTATTAGCTTCGTCTGCGTCTTCGTCTGCCAGCCATTAATCCTCCACCATTTTGTGGTTCAGCCTTAAAACTTCCAACTGGTACTGGCTCTTGTGGAAGCTTAGGTACAACTGTGCCTGCCTTTTGAATTGCTGCGTTTTCACATATTACTGTACATTTTCCACATCTATCGCAAATATCTAAATTTATTACATGAATCAAATTATTATCTCCAGCAATTGCTTTTTGAGGGCATTCTTCCACACACTTATTACAGCCACTGCATTTTTCTGGTGAAACATAATAACTGAAAAATTTCTTACATACTAAAGCATCACATCTTTTTCTTTTTATATGCTTCTCAAACTCTTCTTTGCTTTCTTCAATTATTTTCTTAGTAATTTTTCCAACCTCTTTACCATAACTGCAGCATGATCCTAGTATTAAATCGTCTGATATTTCAGTTAGAATTTCAATGTCTCCATCACGACCCTTACCTTGAGAAATTGCTTCTGTTATTACATTAAGCTGTAATATTCCTTCTCGGCAGATTACACATTCTCCACAGCTTGTACGTCTTGTACTATCAGTAAATACTCTCATTTTATCAACAGGACATGGATTTTCTGACTGTTTTTTATATTCTTCAATTATAAAATTTTTTATTTCTTCTAAAGATGCCTGTTTCCATAACTTTCTTTGCATTAATGCCATACTTTTCCACTCCTTTCTATTTAACTTTATACTGAGCCCATAATTTTGGCTTTCTAATTTGTGTACGTAAATCACACTGTAAACATCTATTTGATTCTTTGCAAGCTGAAGTTTCACTTAAACAATGATTTACTTCCTTGAAATTTTTAATACGACTTTGAATATTTTCACATTCATTTTTTGCCCTTTCTATGGATAAAAAATTTTCATCTTTACCTATATATGGATTAGGAACAATATCTTCTGTTAATTTATCTTCAATTACTCCATCTCCACCTAGTTCGATATCTATAGCAGATGCAACTTTACGTCCAGCTGCAATTGCCCTAATTATAGAATTCGTTCCATATACTGCATCACCAACTGCATACATATCACTATCACTGATCTTCATTCCATCTTCAGTAATAATTGAATTCCCACGTCCAGTAGGTATATTCCACTTTTCTGGTATTTCTGCTCTTTGACCTGTAGCAAAAATAACTGTATCTGCCGGTATTATATGTTCTGAATCTGGTGCTATTTCAAGTTTCAATCTTTTATTTTCATCAAAACTAAAGGATGCTACTTTCTGGCACTTTACTCCTGCAGCAATATTGCAGCTGCCTTCTATGGAAATAAAAGTTCTTGAATTAAGAATTTTAATTCCTTCTTCTAATCCTTCTTTTATCTCATCATCGCTTGCAGTCATAGCTTTTCTATTTTCTAAACAAGCCATTGTAATATCTTTTGCTCCTAACCTTTTTGCTACTCTTGCACAGTCAAATGCGACATTTCCGCCGCCTAAAACTACTACTTTTTCACCTACAGTTAATGGCCTTTTAAGAGAAACGCTTTGTAAAAATTCTATATTTTCATATACATTTTTATAGTTAGCTCCTGGAATTGGTAATCGTACACCTTTCCCTGTTCCTATTGCCAGTAAAATCTTATCAAAACCTTTAGATTTTAAATTCTCAAGTGAAGTTACTTCTGTATTGGTCAATATAGTAACTCCTGCACGCTCTATTTCTGCAATTTCATCCTGAACAGCTTTTCTTGGAAGACGATATTCTGGAATACCAGTTGTCATCATTCCTCCAGCTACTGGTGATTTTTCAAATACTGTAACTTTATGTCCGCATTTTGCTAAATAATATGCTGATGTTAAACCTGCTGGTCCAGCACCTACAACGGCAATCTTTTTATTAGTTTTAGGTTTAAAAGTAACTTTATCACGCCATAGACCTTCATCATGCTCTGCTGCAAATCTTTTTAATTCTCTAATGGATAAAGCTTTATTGATTTCTTTTCTTCTACATGCATTTTCGCAAAATGCCATGCACACATACCCTAATGAATGTGGAAAGGGTGCTTTTTCACGAATAACTGCAATGGCATCCTGATATTTTCCTTCTTTAATGTATCGAATATATTTTGGAACATCAATATTTGCTGGGCATTCTGCTTTACATGGGATAAGATTTAGTTCACGATTTAAATTTTTCTTGAATACTCCTTCTTTGTCCTGAAGTGCACCTGTAGGACATACTTCTACGCAAGCTCCACAGAAACGGCAGTTTTCTTCTTTTAAAGAATTGTGACTACGAATATCAACCATGATTCTATCATCTTCTGTTATTTCATAGTTAAGAACGTTTACTCCTCGAACCTCTTTACACATTCTTACGCATCGTCCACAGGATATACATCTATTTAGATCTCTTACAATAAGCGGATTAGATGTGTTTACAGGTACACTGTTTAGTGTTCTTCTTAGACGAGAAGTACTTACTCCTAAATATTGAATTAATGATTGTAATTCACATTTTAGATATTTAGGACAAGTAGTGCAATCGTCAACATGATTGGCTAACATTAATTCCATGGATAATCTTCTCATTGCATTTAATTTTTCTGTTTTTGTATGTATTATCATTCCGTCTTCTACCTTAGTAGTACATGCTGTTTTTATTTCGTCACATCCCTCAATTTCAACAACACACAATCTACATGCACCAATATCAGGTAGATCTGGATGATGACATAAATGAGGAATGTATATGTCTGCTTCTAGTGATACACTTAGAATGCTTTTTTCTGAATCTACTTGTAACGTATAACCATCAATTGTAATTGATACTGTATTCATTATTTTCACTCCATTTTTATAGTATTTCATCAAGTTGTTAAGTTATTGTTTTAACAATTAAACTATATAGTCTGCCCCAGGGGAAGAGTCAATAGCTTTTTATATATTTTTCAAATGGTTTGATTAAGGAAATAAAGCATTATATAATAAAGATTAGATGAATTTGCTTTCAGGGGGAGGTATCTGAATTGAAAGATTTATATACTACGGGTGAAGTATCTAAGCTAATGAGTATACCTATTAAAGCATTACGTCTTTATGATTCAATGGGTATATTAAAACCTTTTCGTATTGATGAAAATACACATTATCGTTACTATGCTTATGATCAGTTTTTTTATATTGATTTGATTCGCTATATGAATAAAGGTTTAAAAGTATCGTTAGAAGAGATTAAATTTATGTTGAATTCTTCTGATGATTATGAAATCCTTCTAGAGTGTCTATCCAATCATAAAGTATCTGTTGAGAAAAAAATTCAAGAACTGCAATATTCAAGTGAAGTTATTACAGAGGCAATTAATAACCTTAAAAATAGAGATAACAGTGCTATGGATTTGAAAATATATGAGCAATATCTTATGTCACGTCATGTTGCAGTTAAAAATGTCAATGTTTCAATTTATGATATCGATTTATATTGTAGAAGAAATGAAGACTTATTTGAAAGTGCTATTTCAGCCGAAGGAAATACAATGTGCTATATCTACAAGAAAAAAGATTATAAACCTGAGATGCATGATTTACTAGTATCACAGATTGGATACTTTACAGATAAACGTCTTAAAAATATAGAATATCTCATTTTACCTGAAGGTCGCTATTTATGTTGTAAATTTAGATATTCAGAGAAACTTTCCTGTCAGGTTATATATGAACTTATTAAATTTGCAAGTAATAATGGAATTAATTTATCTGATACGGCTATACAGATTTTTGAGCGTTTTGACTTAAGGGCAAAAACCAAATATGAGTATGAAATGGAAATACAAGTGCTGGAACTTGGAATCAATTCAGTATCATTTTAGTATGCTTAAAAAATCATATAAAATATAGTTGTATATATTAATTTATAACGCATAGTTATATTGACTAATTATCAATGTAACTATGTGTTTTTTAATAATAAGAAAATTTGCGTGAGTTAATGATGATAATTTATCAAAAAAGTATTGACTATTTTGATAAATGGATATATATTATAATAAAGATTTACGATTCGCGAATATTTTACAAAATATGAATAAAAATGCAGAGGAGAGATGAAAAATGACAATAAATGTAGATTTGTGGAAAACATTAATTGATTTAAAAAAATGCAAATGGGTTGATTTAACACATGCCTTTGGTTCAGATACACCAAAGTGGTCTGGCTTTAAGGCTGAAAAAATTGAAACTCTTTTTACAATTGAGAAGGATGGTATATTTGTCAATCAATATACTTTTCCAGGACAGTATGGAACACATATGGATGCCCCAGGACACTTTGCAGCAGGTAAAAGACTTATTGAGGATATAGAACTTAAAGAAATGGTTCTTCCTCTTGTAGTTATTGATTGTTCAGAAAAGTTTAAAGAAAATCCTGATTATGAGCTTACGCTTGAAGATTTGCTTGCATTTGAAGCTGAGTACGGTATTATTCCAGAAGGTTCTTTTGTAGCAATGAGAACGGATTGGGGTAAAAATTGGCCAGATCAAGAAAAATGTTCAAATGCAGACAGTGAAGGAAATCTTCATTATCCAGGATGGGCATATGAAACATTGGAATTTTTATATGAAACACGAAAGATAGCAGCAAGTGGACATGAACCATTTGATACAGATGCTCCAATAAGACAAGCTGAATATGGCTTTAAAGGTGAAAATTATATATTAAATCAAGATAAATATCAAATCGAAGTAATGACGAATTTGGATAAGGTTCCGCCAGTAGGATCAATAATTTTCTGTGTGGTTCCAAAAGCTAAGAATGCACCAGGTTTTCCAGTACGTGCTTTTGCAATAGTTAATGAGTAATAAGGCATTTTCAAATAAATAAGTAAAAGGAGTTCCTATTGTAATGATTAGAGAAATAAAAAATGTATCTATAATTGGAATGGGTGCAATGGGATGTGCTTATTCAAGCCAAATTTTTAAAAATATACAAGATATTAACGTAAAGATAATTGCCGAAGGAAAAAGAGCTGAGAGGTATAGAAAAGATGGCTTTGTAATAAATGGAGAGAAATATTTTTATGATGTTGCAGAACCAGATGAAAAATGTGAGGCTGCAGATTTAATAATAGTTGCGGTAAAGTATAATCAATTAAAAGAAGCAGTTACTCAGATTAAAAATCATGTAGGTGATAATACCATTATAATGTCTCTGTTAAATGGAATTACCAGTGAAGAAATACTTGGAGAAGTTTATGGAAAGGATAAAGTGCTTTATTCAATATCAGCAGGAATAGATGCTGTAAGGGAAGGGCATCAAAATGTAAACTTTAAAAATATTGGATATATAGATTTTGGTGAGGAAAGCAATGATACATTAACGGACAAGGTCAAAACCCTTAAAGAATTTTTCAATAAGGCTAAAATTGAAAACAAGATTCCAAAGGATATGCTTAGATCATTGTGGTGGAAATTCATGGTTAATGTAGGTATTAACCAAACATCAGCTGTTTTAAAGGCAAATTATGGTGTATTTCAAAGAGAACAAGCTGCCATAAATATAATGAGAAATGCTATGGAAGAAGTTATTTTAGTATCTCAAAAGGCAGGAGTTAATCTCACAGAAGAAGATATAGAAGATTGGGTGAAGGTTTTAAATAAACTGTCACCTGAGGGAAAAACTTCAATGTGCCAGGATATACTGGCTAAGAGAAAAACAGAGATTGAGATTTTTGGTGGGACAGTAGTAGAACTTGGCAAAAAGTACAATGTTTTAACACCTATAAATAGTACACTTACCAATATTATTAAGGTTACAGAATCCTTGTACTAATGAAATCCAATGTTAGGCAATTAAGATATTAAATTTGAGGGGGGAATTGCATTGGCTAAGAATGAATTAAAGAAAAACCAATTGAATTATCTTGAGGTAATAGCACTATCTGTTGCTATTATAGCGCCAACCTTTGCTATGTCTATGAATGTAACTTTAATGGCTAGTATTGCTTCATATTCAACTGGATTGGTGTTTTTTGTAAGCACACTTGTGATAGGATGTGTAGCTATAGCTTTTGTAAAATTTAATCAGTATATTTCAACTGCAGGTTCTGTTTATACTTTTGTTCAAAAATCCTTGGGTAAGAAAGCAGGAACAGCTTCGGGATGGATACTATTTTTGGCATATTTTATGTTCTTTACTGGATGCTGTTGTGCCTTTTCTGGCCTTTTTACAGAATTTATAAATCAAATTAGCGGAGTTAACCTCCCATGGATACCAGTTGCAATAATATGTGGCATTACTATGTGGTACATTTCAATTAACGAAGTAGCAATAAGTACAAGGGTAATGTTAGCATTTGAAGGCATAACAATATTAATGATACTTGTGCTTTCTGTTGTAATAATTGCAAAAACTGCCATGACTACAGGTTTAAGTTTGGCACCTTTTAAACTTAATGGAAATAGCATTGGAAGTATAGGTAGTGCTGGAGTTGTTGCACTTTTATGTTTTGGTGGTTTTGAAGGAGCATCAAGTTTAGGAGAGGAAAGTAAAGATCCTAAAAAAGTAATACCCTTTGCTCTTGCAAGTACGGTTATAGTAACTGGATTGTTCTTTATTTTTGTAAGCTATGCTCAGGTTATAGGATTTGGAATTACTAAAGGCGGATTAGAGGCTCTTACAAAGTCTTCTTCAACTACTGTAGATTTATCCCAAAAATATATAGGAAAATCATTTGCTATAGTACTAACATTTGGAGCAAGCTTATCGGCTTTTTCATCAGCATTAGGTGCGTTAACAGCAGGTGCAAGAATTCTTTTTACAATGAGCAGAGATGGCAACGTCCCAAATGTATTTACAAAAGTTCATCATAAGCACAGTACGCCTTATATAGCACTTAATGTAATGCTAGCAGCAGCAGTAGTTGTAATTTGTTTAATGTTTAAAAATGATGGAATAACTACTTTTGGATATTTAGGGACAATTGGTGCGTTAGCTTTATTGATATCTTATTTACTAACATGTCTTGGGGCTATAATATATTTTAAAGCTAAAAATATATGGAAAATTCATAATTTGATACTTCCCACAGTAGGATTATTTGGACTTGCTTTTGCTTTCTATTCTAATATTTATCCTGTACCAAGCTATCCGGCAAATCTCTTTCCTTATATAGTATTAGGATGGACAATTGTAGGATTTGTGTTTAGTCAAATTTATAGAAAAAGCCATGAAGTTTCACATGAAGAGTTATTACATGAAGATTTATATGAAGAAAATGAAGAAAATGCGATATAGTGATAGGAGTGAGTATAATGGATTTTTTGACAAAGAAAATTCCAGATAATGAATTAAAACTAATGTATAAAGATTATGATAGCTTGGGATTTGGTATGATTTATACGGATTATATGTTTACTATGAAATGGACTAAGGAAAAGGGATGGGAAAAGGGGGAACTTAAAAAATATGAGCCAATGTCCTTTGATCCTGCATCAGTGGTAATACAGTATTCTCAAGAAGTTTTTGAAGGAATGAAGGCATATTATTCAGAAGATGGAAGAGTGCTTTTATTTAGACCATTTGATAATGCTAAAAGAATGTATAAGTCTGCTGAAAGATTGTGTATGACACCAGTTCCAGAGGATGTTTTTGTAGAAGCTGTAAAGGAACTTGTTAAAATAGATAAAAGGTGGCTTCCAAAGGAAAAGGGAACATCTCTTTATATAAGGCCTACGCTCATGGGAACAGGAGTGGCTTTAGGTGTTCATCCTTCACCAGAATATAATTTTTGCATTTTTATAACTGCTGTCGGAGCATATTTTAGCAGTGGTTTCAATACTGTTAGCTTATATGTAGAGGATAAACTTGTTCGTGCAGTTGTAGGTGGAGTTGGAGATGCAAAAACAGGAGGAAATTATGCTGCAAGCCTTCTAGCAGGCTTAAAGGCAGAGAAGGAGGGATTTTCTCAGGTACTTTGGTTAGACGCTAAAGAAAATAAATATATAGAAGAAGCAGGTTCTATGAACATTTTCTTCGTTTATGGAAATAAGCTTGTAACACCAAAGCTTACAGGTTCAATACTTCCTGGTATAACTAGAGATTCTGTAATAAAATTGGCAGCTCATTTAGGATATGAGGTTGAAGAAAGAAATATATCAATAGATGAAGTTGTGAAAGGAATTAAAGATAAAGAAATTACTGAAATGTTTGGAACAGGTACGGCAGCAGTTATAGCTCCTGTTGGTGGTTTATGTTATAAAGGAGAAACTGTTTATGCTGGTGATAACAAGGTAGGAAAAATAACAGAAGAACTTTATAATAAACTTGTAAACATCCAATATGGTGAAGATGAAGATATTTTTGGTTGGGTAGAAACAGTGGATACAATATAGTTTTAGTGAAAAAAATTATGAATGAAGTGTACCTTAAATGTTAGAAAATTAACTAAAATTTAAGGTACACTTTAAATTTTACTTACTTAGTTTAACCACGGTTTCAACGTGGGGAGTATGAGGAAACATATCCATAAGTTTTACTTTATCTACATTGTAACCTGCATCAATTAATACATTTAAATCTTGAACTAAAGTTTTAGGATTACAGGATACGTAAATTATTTCAGGTGCATTAAAATCAATTACATATTTTAATGCTTTAGGATGAACCCCTGGCCTTGGTGGATCAAGTATTATTACATCTGGTTTATCCTCTAAAGTATTTAAAACATCCTTTACATCTCCGGCTATGAAGCTACAGTTTTTTATATTATTTAACTTGGCATTTTTATTGGCAGAAGCAACAGCCTTTTCTATAAGTTCTACTCCTATTACTTTATTTACACTGGAAGCTAAGACTTGACCTATAGTTCCCGTACCGCAGTACAAGTCAAAAACTGTTTTTGAGGAAGCATCTCCAAGAAAATCTTTAATTATAGCATATAGTTTTTCTGTACCCCTTGAATTAGTCTGAAAGAAAGATTCAGGAGATATTTTAAATTTCAATCCTAAAATTTCTTCTATAATATAATCTCTACCATATAGTATTTCTACTTTATCTGCTTTTACCATGTCTGATAGATTGTCGTTTACAGTATGAAGTATCCCAACTAAAGTGCCTTTATAGTTGAGATCTTGCAATAACTTATTAAAACCATCTAAATCAAATTGTATTTGAGAAGTTGTCACAATGTTTATAAGTATTTCTCCAGTATTTCTGCCTTTTCTCAATACTAAATTTCTCAGATATCCCTCGTGGTTTTTTATTTTATAATATGGTAAATTTTTTTCTCTGAAATAAGTCACAACTTTATCTAAAATAAGTGTAAAATCTGCATCTACTAGGCTGCAATTATCTACATTTACAACGCCAAAAGATCTTCCTTTTATATGCATTCCAAGGGTGAGTTGTCCTCCCCTGTGTTCATCACCAAAGGAAAATTCCATTTTATTTCTATATTCAGTTTTTTCGGGACTTTTTTCTATGCCTAGAAATTTAAAGTCACAAATGGATGCCTTTTCAAATAGATCTAGGACTTGTTTTTCTTTTAGTTCTAATTGCTTGTCATAAGGTATAAACTGAGAGGTACATCCACCGCATAAATTAAAATGAGGACAAAACGGATCTACTGCATAATTTACATTTTCAAGTATTTCTGTAACTTTCGCTTCTAAATAGTGTTTTGTTTTCTTTGTAATTCTAGCTTTTACCTTTTGACCTGGAACAGTATTTTTTATAAGTACGTCCATATCATCTTTTTTTGCTATTCCTATAGCTGGAAATTGTAGTTCTTCTATGAAAAATTCATATTCGCTGCCTTTTTTCAACTTTTAATCTTTCCTTTCTATGGATGTTGTTTTGGAGAACTTTTCACCTAATGTTTTATTTAATTTGGAACTTTTCATTATAACAGGATATAGAATTAGTATTACTATAAATAGTATAATAAATACTCCTTTCATATCCGATACATAGTATCCAAATATGAGTCTTAATATCAAGTCAAATAAATATAGAGCTGCTATTGAAACTACAGCTGATACAGCTGTGTCTATGAAAGAAATTTTGAAATTCCGCATCAGAGTTCCATTTTTTTCACTTGACTTATTCTCACTAGGCTCAGTTTTATTTGGGACATCTTCATTAATATGTTCTACTTGTTTATTTTGTTCTTCTAATTCTCTCTTTTTCTGTTCTTCTTCAAATCTTGCTTTCTCTTCTTCAAGCTTTTTTTGTTCTTCTAATTCTTTATTTTTAAGCTCTTCAAGTTTTTTCTCTTCTTCTAAATTTTTATTTTTAAGTTCTTCCAAAAATTGTTTTTTATCTTCTTCATTTACTGAGAGTTCTTCTATATTATCTTCTATGTTATCTTCTTTTTCTCCCATCAAATATACAACCTCCTAATTCTTTTAACTTCTTCGTAATAAATATATTATGCTACAGTATGGCATTTATGTAAATAGGTACGAAAAAATACTTTCATTTTGTTAACATATTGTTTTATAATTATACATATTAGTTTCATTAATTTTAGGATTACAAATGTCCATAGGGGGAAAGTAGTATGGATAAAATTAAATCTTTTTTTACAAATTTTATAGATGTAATTTTTTTTGTAACTGTAGTAATGTTTAAAATATTAGTATATGGAAAACATATGAGTTCATTTAAAAGCTTATTTATTCCAGCTTTAGCTTCAGTATTTGTATTGGTATCCATTGCTTGTATTTTTAAAACTAGAGGTCGTGCTAGATTTTTGTATATATGTAATTGTATTATAAGTATATTCATAGTTAGTGATCTGATCTATTATAAATATTTTAAAGATATTATATCTGTATCTGTTCTGATAAGTGGATTTCAATTAAATGCAGTAAAATCTAGTGTGGCTAATCTACTGGACTTTAAAGATTTTTTATATCTTTTTGATATTATATTTATAATTCCATTTATAAATAGGTATTTGGCAGGCCACAATAGAAAACTTTCTACAAAAGTTAGAGTATCTATGTTTTTAGTATTTATTTTAGTAGGTATTCTTATTGATTTCAAAAGTTTTTATGCTTTATCAAAAGAACAGCCTAGGCTTCTGACAACTATGTATAATAAAGTGTATATAGCCAAAAAATTGGGTACGATAAATTATCATTGCCTGGATATTTATAATTGTGTTTCTGCCAATATAAATAGACTAACTCCTGTGTCTAAGGATAAAGTTCAGGCTATAGAGTATTTTGTAGATAAAAGTAAGTCCAGTCATGAAAATTTAAACGGAATCGGACAAGGTAAAAACTTGATAATGATACAGGTAGAAGCACTTCAAGGATTTGTTATAAATTCTTCTGTAAATGGAAAGGAGATAACCCCTAATTTAAATAGATGGATAGGACGTTCGGAGTACTTTGATAATTTTTATTATCAAGTAGCAGCTGGCGGAACTTCTGATGCGGAATTTATGACAAATAATTCACTTTATCCTGCATCAGCAGGTGCAGCATATTTGCTTTACTCGGGTAATGAATACAATGCAATGCCGAAAAATTTTAAGGATGAAGGTTATTGCACTGCAGCTTTACACGGATTTAGGGAAAGTTTTTGGAATAGGAATATAATGTATAAAAAGTTTGGCTTTGATACTTTTTATGGTGAAAAAAGTTATAAACAAAATGAGTCTATAGGACTTGGTTTAAGCGATAGGTCTTTTCTCAGCCAATCTATAGACAAGCTAAAAAATATGAAAAATCCTTACTATGCTTTTTTGATAACTCTAACAAGTCATTTCCCTTATGATGATGTAAATAAATACGGAGACTTTGATGTAGGAGATTATAAAGGAAGTTTTATTGGAAATTATATAAAAGCAATACATTATACGGATGAACAGCTTGGAATGTTCTTAGATGAACTAGACAAAAATGGTACTTTAAAAAATTCAATAGTTATACTATATGGAGATCATTATGCAGTACCTAAAGATAAACAAGATCAGCTTTTTAACTTTTTAAAGACGAGCTCCAAATCTGATTTAGAGTGGGAAAAGCTTCAAAAGGTTCCTATGTTTATTCATTTTCCTGATGAATCTGTGAAAGGGGTAAACCATGTTTATGGAGGTCAGATGGATGTATATCCTACAGTATGTAATTTATTTAAGTTGAAAGAAGAGGACATGCTTGGAAAAGACCTCTTTAATCCTGAGAGTGAAAGAGTCATATTTAGAAATGGTTCTTTTATAGATAAAGATTGCTATTATTCTTCACAAGATGATATTTATTACGATGTAAATACGGGAAATAAAATTTCTAAAAGTGATAAACTTCAAAAAGAAGAAGATTACATATTGAATCAGCTTAGCTATTCGGATTATATTTTGAGACATAATTTAATTAAAAAACTAAATTTGGACAAGAGCAAATAATATATTTACATTTATTTGGATAAGTGTTAGTATAAAAATGTAATTAATCTAAAATTATTTATAGTGCCAGGGGTGCCATTTGTGCTGAGAAAAGTGAAAACTTTAACCCTTTGAACCTGATTCGGGTAACGCCGACGTAGGAAAGCTGCTTTAATATTGGATTCAAAGCACTGTTTTTATAATAGTGCTTTTTATTTTTGTTAAAGTATAGGGAGAGAATAAAATGTTTGTAGATGCGCATAATCATATGGATTTTTATAAAGACAATTTAAGTAATGCAATTGATAGTATAAATCACAGCAATATCAAAACCTTGGGATGCTCTATGGATTTAGAGAGTTATATATTTACAAAAAAATTAAGTAAAGATAATAAAAATATAACTCCATGTTTTGGAATACATCCCTGGGAGGCACATAAAAACTACAAGGATTTAGATAAGTTCGATGATTATGTAAAGGAATGTAAAATTATTGGAGAAATAGGGCTTGACTACTATTGGGTTTTGGAGAAAGAAAAATATCCTTATATGAATCTAGTATTTCAATACTTTTTAGGTAAAGCTAAGAAATATGACAAAATAACAAACATTCATACTAAAGGAGCAGAAAAGGAGGTATTGGATTATATAAGAAAATATGATTTAAGAACACCTATAATTCATTGGTATAGTGGAGATTTGAATATACTAAAAAAGCTTTTGGAGTATGGGTGTTATTTTACAATAAGTGTTGATATAGGATATTCTAAACTTACAAATGAGATAGTAAAGATTCTTCCTCTAGGCAGAATTTTAACAGAAACTGATGGTCCTAATTCACTTGAATGGGTGAATAAAAAATATGGATATCCATCTGAAGTTATAAATATTGTAAGAAAAATTTCTTTAATAAAGAATCTCCAGTTTGAAGAAGTTAGAGAAAAAATTTATGACAATTTTAATAAATTAAAATTATAGACTGAAGGTGCTTATATATGGAAAAAACAAAAAACATTCAAAGTAAAATATATCCTATAGCTACAATAGTAATAGTTGTACTTATATGGCAGTTAACAATAAACTTTGCCCATGTTCCTCAGTATATTATTCCTTCTCCGCTGGATATTTTAAAAACTCTTGTATCAGATTTTCAAAATATAATGGAAAATACGGAAACCACATTGTACGAGTCTTTTATAGGTTTTTTTATATCTATAATATTTTCCTTTATATTAGCTATAATAATGGATAGTTTTGAAATTGTGAGAAAGTCAATATATCCTATTTTACTAATATCTCAAACTATTCCAACTATAGCAATTGCACCTTTGTTTATAATATGGTTTGGATTTGGGGTACTTCCTAAAATAATAGTAGTGGTAATGGTATGCTTTTTCCCGATAGTTGTAAGCCTCGTAGATGGCTTTGAGAAAGTAGACAGGGATTATATAAATTTATTTAGCACTATGAAAGCCTCAAGATTACAGACATTTTATCACTTAAAGCTTCCTTATGCTATGGTGAATTTTTTTTCAGGCTTAAAAATAGCAGCAACTTATATGATAATGTCTGCGATTATAGGTGAATGGCTTGGAGGAGATAATGGCATTGGGGTATACATGGTAAGGGCAAAAAATGCCTATCAATTGGACAAGGTTTTTGCTTCAATTTTAGTCATTGTTATTGTAAGCATTATAATAATCTACATTATAGATTTTATAGGTAAAAAAATAATACATTGGAAATAGAGGGGACGAATATGAAAAAAAATAAAATTATATTTTTGTTGGTAACTATATTTATTATAAGTTTGTTATTTGGGGGATGTGGAACGGGTGAAAAGAAACAGGCAGCTGCTTCTTTAGATAAAACTACAGTAATACTTGACTGGACTCCAAACACAGATCATACAGGATTATATGTAGCACTAGATAAAGGATATTATAAGGAGGAAGGACTGGATGTGAAGATAGTTCAACCTTCGCAAGGTAATGTGACAAATCTTGTAGCTGCAGGCAAAGGAGATTTTGGTGTAAGTTATCAGGAAGATGTAACCTATGCAGTTACAAACAAAGATCCGCTTCCTATAAAATCTATTGCCACAATAATACAGCATAACACTTCAGGTTTTGCGTCACCTAAAACCAAAAACATAAAAAGTGTAAAGGACTTTGAAGGAAAAGTTTATGGAGGATGGGGATCTCCTTCAGAAGAAGCTGTAATTAAAGCTGTTATGGAGAAAAATGGAGCAGATTTCAGTAAACTTAAAATTGTGAATATGGGAACTGATGATTTCTTTGCATCTACGAAGAAAAATGTTGATTTTGCATGGATTTACCAAGGATGGACTGGAGTTGAAGCAAAACTAAAAGGTATTGACTTAAATTTTATACCTGTCAAAGATTTAGATCCTGCACTTGATTACTATACACCTATTTTAATAACTAGTAATAAAAATATTAGTCAAAATCCAGATAAAGTTAGAAAATTTTTAAAAGCTACAGCAAAGGGATATGAATATGCTATAAAAAATTCTGATGAAAGTGCAAAAATACTTGTCAAACATGCACCAGAAATAGATAGGAAATTGGCTGTAGAAAGTCAGAAATATATGGCAAAACAGTACATAGCAGATGCACCTAGATGGGGTGTAATGAAATCTGATGTATGGAGTAGATATGCTAAATTTTTGCAAAGTAAAGGGTTGATTAAAAAGGAGCTAAAAACAAGCGATGCTTTCACAAATGAATTTTTACCAAAATAAACAGGATGATTCCATTATAAAAGTTAAAAATGTGAGTAGAAGTTTTGAGGAAAATCTTATACTAAAAGATATATCCATTAACTTAAAAAAGGGAGAATTCGTTTCTATTTTAGGGCCAAGTGGATGCGGAAAGAGTACTTTGTTTAATATAATAACTGGTATTATTAAAGAAGATAGTGGAGAGGTTTCAGTAAAAGGGGATCTAGGGTATATGCAGCAGAAGGATTTGCTTTTGCCCTGGAAAACTGTAATGGAAAATGTAGTACTTCCACTTGATATAAGAGGTAGTAATAAAAGAGAATCGAGAGAAAGGGCAGTTAAGTATATTGAAATAGTTGGTCTTAAGGGCTATGAAAAGAAATATCCCTATGAACTTTCAGGAGGCATGAGACAGAGGGCAAGTTTTTTAAGGACTTTTCTATCTTCTGAGGAAATAATGTTGCTTGATGAACCCTTTGGTGCATTGGATTCTATAACTAGAGGTAAAATGCAAAGATGGATTCTTGATATGAAACAGGAATTGAAAAGAAGCATACTCTTTGTAACTCATGATATAGAAGAAGCCATTTTGCTCTCCGATAGGATATATGTGCTATCCTCTAAACCTGGAATGATTAAAAAAGAAATTAACGTAGATTTTGAAAGTGAGAACAAGAAAAACAGAATATTTTCTAAAAAACTTTTAGAAATGAAAGCAGATATTTTAAAATTGCTTTAAAAAGAATAATAGTAAAAATAGACTTATACAAAGTATAAGTCTATTTTTAATTAAAAAGTTGAATTGTGTTCTTTAAATTATAAGCTACATATTGTGCATGGTTGGCATACTGCTTATAATTTCAGGATTTACCATGCCAAAAATCATTGCTACATGTGCTACTACAAGAAATCCTCCTACAAGAATAAAATGGATCTTCATTTTTGATTCTGGAGTTTTATTCTTAAATATTATATTAAGTTCCATCAATGCTATAGGTAAAAGAAACACAACGCCGCTTAAATAAAAACCAACTGCTACCACATCAACCCATGTATGCCATCCTCCAGTATTAGTTAAAGGTATTACGGCATTAAATAATAGGTAGATAAATATACCGGTAAAGTAAAACCCATCGAAAATACCAACGATTTTATTTAAAGTTTTAATGCCACCATTTTCTATCCTATTGAAAATTATAAAGAATTCTGTAATGGTGAGAGTTTCAGCACATATTACAGGTATAGCCATAAAAATTATTAAATTCCAAGGTTGATTGGCTGCAAGTAGTGACATGTAATGAGTCATATCCATAATTAAGTACCTCCTAAAAGTTTTATTGATAAATTATAATCACATCTTCCTGTACAATATATCAAGAAAATATGTAGATATTATGTAGATATTTAAATTATTTTTATAAGTTCAACATAATTTTTTGATAGCATAGAATAAGACATATAGTAACAACAAAATCTAACAAATATAAGTGTATAAGTATTAGAACATGTTTAAAACTCTGTTTAGGTAATATTGGAGGTATGTTATGAATTCTATTTTAGTTATTGAGGATGAAATAAAAGTATCAGATGTTATAAAAGCTTATCTTGAAAGAGAAGGATATAAGGTTTATTGTGCTACCATGGGTCTTGAAGGAATAAAATTATTCAATAAAATTGAATTTAAATTAGTAATACTTGACCTAATGCTTCCAGATATTGATGGCGAGGAGGTATGCAGCACAATTAGAAGAATATCTAATGTACATATATTTATGCTGACAGCTAAGGCAACTTTATCAGATAAATTACAAGGCTTAAATATGGGAGCAGATGAATACTTAACTAAACCCTGCAGTCCAAGGGAACTTACAGCTAGAGTAAATGCACTATTTAGAAGGATATCTTCTGCTGAAGAACCTGAAATTATTTCTAGAGATGGATTATTAGTAATAAACCATGACAAAAGATGTGTGCAGCTAAAGGGAGAAGAAATACCTATGACACCTAATGAGTTTAATATTTTATACGTTCTTGCTAAAAATAAAGGCAGAGTTTTAAGTCGTGACCAGTTGATTGAACAGGTATTTGGTATTGATTTTGAAGGTTCGGATAGAACTATAGATGTGCATATAAAAAATATTAGAAAAAAAATAGAAAGGGATACGCGAATTCCAAAGTATATTATAACTGTAATAAAATTAGGTTACAAATTTGGTGGTGAATAGAAATGCAAAGTATAAGAAAAAGGTTAAGTTTAGTTTTAGTACTCTGCACTATTGTAACTGTAGTATTGTCTACATTTTTTGTAAATCATGCAGTGGACAATACATTTAATAAATATATAGCTAGTAATCAGATCAAAAGGAATCAGCGAATTGTGGATTATTTTCAGCAAATTTATAAGAGGGATAAGAGATGGACGAAAAATTCAGGTGTAGAGATGCAGCATGAAGGATATATGAGCAATTATTGTTTAACATTATTTGATGAAAATAAAAGAGAGGTATGGGGGATGAACCCTGATGAATTAAAAAATATGCCGATGTTTAGTAAACAAGACGCAAATAGTGCTGGTGAATATAAGACAAATACATTTTCAATTAAATATGACAATAAAGTAGTAGGGTATATATCTATAGGCCAATACCAACCAGTATTTTTATCAGAACAAGACATAGATTTTAAGAGTTCAATAAATAGAAATATGGTTGTGAGTGTATTAATTGCAATATGCATTTCTATATTTTTAAGCATTTTGTTTTCAAAACAGTTATCATATCCTATAAAAAAAGTTTCGGAAGCATCTGTAAGGTTATCCAGAGGTGATTATGAAGCTAAGCTGAAATTTAATAGTAGTGTACTTGAAATAAAAAATCTTATTAATAGCATTGATATTCTTAGAGAAAAGTTAAAGTATCAGGATGATATTAGAAAAAGGCTGGTTTCTGATATATCCCATGAATTAAGAACTCCTTTAAATATACTGCAAAACAATTTAGAAGCAATGATAGATGGCATATTTCCAGCAACTACAGATAGGCTTAATGCCTTAAATGATGAGGTTATACGATTTGGAGGACTTATAGATAATCTAAATATTTTAAAAGAATTTGAAAGTAAAGAAGTAATATTAAATTTTGAGAAAATACCTTTAGATGAATTGATGTATAACATATGTGAAGAAATAAAGTCACATGCTAAAAGTAAAGGAATTGATTTGATATTTAATGCTGCTGTGGGTGAAAAATATTTGATATCAGGAGATACGGACAAACTTAAACAGGTATTTATTAATATTTTATCAAATTCTGTTAAGTTCACTTTGCCTGGAGGCAAGATATATGTTAATTTAAGCTTTGACAGACAATATGTAATTGTAAGTATAAAAGACAGTGGAATAGGTATAAAAAAGGAGGATTTGCCATTTATTTTTGAGAGACTTTATAGAGGAGATAAAAGTAGAAATGAAGTTGAGGGCAGCGGTATAGGACTAACTATTGTGAAAGACATATTGATTCTCCATTCTGCAATCATTGATGTAAAAAGTGAAGAAGGTAAGGGTACCTGCTTTATTTTAAATTTTAATAGAGTAAAATAAATTATAGGAATTTTAAGCTGCAACTTTACAATTTATGTAATTTACACACTAATATGTAATGCTTTATAACTAAAGAATCAACTTATACGTAGGCATATTTTTACAATAATGAAGCCCTTTTAAATATTTTGTATATAAGTCTTAGAAAAAAATTCTTAAAATCTTAGAACTTTTGAATTGTTTGAGGTACGAGTTTTCAAAAGTCCTTAGATTTTCTAGAATTTTTTGCTTAGACTTATCAAAATATTTAACGAGCTGAAGGTTGTAAAAAATATCCGGAGTATAAGTTGATTCTTTGTTTAGAAACTCTATATTTATTTCGATTTATCTATGTGGACATCTTCACCTAATTGATATAAATCTAATCCCGTAGTCTGGTCTTTAACATTTACATTAAATTTAATTTCTATATTGGATACTCTGAGAAAAAATTTATTCTGTGATTCTGGAAAGAGTTCGTATTTTGCTTTACTACCATCCTGTTCATAATAAAGATGACCTCCATTACTTGTTATAGATATATTTAGCCCTCCTGGAATAGTATAGCTTCCTGCATATTTATCTAAAGTTTTACTGTCCACTTTTACTACTTGTTTTGCACTTGGAAGCTCATAACTTCCACCCATACAGATATTTGCTAAAGTATCAGTGAGAGAATTTACATTATAATACCCTACATTTGTAAGCATGATTATGGTTAAATCTTTATCTGGATATCTTGCTATATTTCCTGTAAAACCTAGAACATTTCCACCATGATATATTTCTCTTCCATATTTGCCGTCAGTTAACATCCATCCATAGCCGTAATAAGGACCATTTTTACTCATCTGCACATAATTTGTAAATATCCTTTTTAAAGTGGACTGTTTTACTAATTTTTCAATATATAACGCCCTGTCCCATTTGTATAAATCTTCTGTAGTTGAATATAGAGCACCTGCACCATAAGCACCATTTAAAGTTATTTCGTCACTTATAGGATACTGGTCTAAATAACCACTGTAGCCTGTAGATGTATACATTTTATCAGCACCATTATAACCTAGTCCTGTACTTTTCATATTAAGAGGATCAAATATATTTTTTTGAAGGTAGTCAATGTAACTCATTCCACTTACCTTTGTAACTATATATCCAAGTAAGATATATCCGGAGTTGGTATAGTCAAAATCAGTTCCTGGAGTGAACTCTAAAGGTTTATTTTTAAATAAGTTGATTACATTGTTTATATCTTTAAAAGAGTCAAGTTTCATAGACCAAAACTCAGGAAAGTTAGTGCAATTTTGAATTCCTGACGTATGGGTAAGAAGATTTTTTATTGTTATAGTGTTACCTTTAGGAAAATCAGGTACATACTTGGATAGGGGATCATTTTCATTGATTAATCCCTTTTCAACTAGCTGCAGTATTGCCATTGCAGTAAATTGCTTTGTCATGGAGCCCATTGGAAATTCAGTTTGGGGCGTATTTTTGATGTTTTGTTCTGCATCTGATTTACCATAACCGTTATCAATAAGTATATTTCCATCTTGAGCTACAAGTACACTTCCGTGGAAGTTATCTGCACTTTGGAGTAAGTTTAAATAGTTGTCTAATTTTTGTGCAGTATCTAAATATCTGCTGGAATTTAATGCACTTTGAAAATATTCTTCTGTATTTTTTACAGGAGTAAGAATTTTAGCTGTTTTTGTGCTGCTATCCCAATCTATTGTCTTACCAAGGAATTGACTGAAAAACTCCAGTGGCACAAAAATAGTACTGTTTTTAATAATAGGTGCCGTGGATAAGCTAAAAATTTCATTGTTTATAACTACCTTTTTATTATTGTTTTCAAGCTTTATAGTGTAATTAGACGTGCTAAGTGTAGCAGAATCATCTTTTATTTGGATATTTGAATTATTGCTAAGCTTTTGCATTACTGCATTAAGAGGTACCATAACTATTGAATTTGAATCTTGATAAGGCTGTCCATCTTTTGAAGAAATATTGTTTCCATCTATACTTACAGTAATTACATCTGAAGCTGATTTGGTAGCTTTTATGGGACTTGCATTTACACTTACAATGGCTGCATTTGAAAATATGAGAAAAGTTGATATTAGAATGCAAGAAAAAATTTTTTTAATCATTGAATAATCATCCCCTCTATAGTTTATCTAATATAACGACAATACGTCACTTAATGATATAAAGGCCAACATAGTAAAAATAATCTTAATAGTAACTTTTATGAATATAATGATAACACAAAAAATGGAAAACTAAACAATAATTTTAAAATTAAAGTTAATTAAGATGATTTGAAACTACTTAATTATAGTGCAAATTTTATTTATACCTTTTTGAATTTCAAAGGTATTAGTTCTGCTAACACTTAGTCTTACTAATTTCTTCGGTACATTAGTATTTAAATAAAATATATTTGGATCAGTTAGAAGAATGTTTTTTGACTTTAACCCATTAATTATATAGTCTATATGTGTACTGTTAACGACCTCAAAACTGGCAAAAAAACCTGAAGGTGGGACGTGCCAAATTATATTAGAGTTGTAACAAGTTTTTACACATTTATTAAGACAGGCCATTCTTTTAGAATATACCTCCCTAAGCTTTTTTGTATGTATGTCAAACATACCACTTTTTATGTAAATTTCTAAGGCTCCCTGTGAAAGTACAGATGTGCTTAAATCATTCCATTTTTTATATTTACCAAAAGTTTTTAGTATCTCTTTTGGAAGTACAATTGCAGAAATTCTCAATCCAGGCAATAATACTTTAGAATAGGTTTTTAGATATATAACTTTTGAGTAAGGATCTAAAGCATATATTGGATCAGACTTTCTTTCAATATCCAAGTCAGCTAAATAGTCATCTTCAACTATATATACATTATATTTTTGGCAAAGTTTTAATATTTGCTTTTTTTCACTATTTGAATATGAAAATCCTGTAGGATTGTGGAAGCGTGGGATAATATAAAAAAATTTTATATCTTTGTGTTTAAATATATTTTCAAGTTCATAAAAGTTTAGCCCTTTTGAGGTCCTATTTATACCTATAATATTTATATTATTAAGTTTTAAAGATTCTATAACTCCATAATAAGTAGGTTCCTCAATAAGCACATTTTTTTTACTATTTGGGAAATCCATCATAGTGAATATATTTATAGCTTGTTGAGAGCCTGCTGTTATAAATATATACTGCTTATCAGCAAAAATTTGATAATTTTGAAGCTGCTTTTGTATTGTACAAATTAAATTTTCAACTCCCTGTGTACTAGGTGGAGAGATAAGATTTCCTTTATATAAATTCAATGCTTGATTTAAACAATCTTGAAATTCTTTATAAGGCAAAATACGTTCATCTGGAGCAGATGTTGAAAAATCTATACTTTTATTATCTAAATTATTATTCATATTTAGGCTGTTTTCAATAAGGTAGTATCCACTTTTTGGTACAGAGTATATTATGTGATCTTTTATCAATAAGCCATATGCTTTGGCAGCAGTTATTTTACTGCACTCAAATTTTTTACATATGTTTCTTATAGAAGGCAATTTTTTACCTGGTTTAATATATCCTTTAAATATTTCTTCTTTTATATATGTGTAAATAACGTCATACTTCATAAAACTACCTACTTCCTATGAATCTGTACTAGGACACATTAGTATTTTTTGCATTGTATAGAAAATATATATTTTCTATACTTTAATTATACTATATAAGGAGATATAAAATATGAAGCATTTAATTTGTGAGAATAAAGAACAAGTAAGTTTAAAATATGATATATTAATTGCAATTTTAGGAATTGGAGGGTTTATTTCTGCTGCTGATAATTGGTTTGTGTCTCCAATACTTCCGGCTATAGCTTCAGAATTTAATGCATCGATTTCTAAAACTGGTATTATATTGACGTTATATATGATACCTTATGGAATAATGCAGCCTGTTTATGGATATTTCAGTGATTGTTACAGTAAGGTTAGAATACTTAAATTGATTATATGTGGATTTGCTTTAGGAACTTGTGGATGTGCATTTGCTAGTTCTTTATTTGTACTGAGCATATGGAGGACAGTAACAGGATTTTTTGCTGCAGGTATTATAGCTGTATCTTTGGCTTTGATTGGAGATACTGTTCCAGTTTCAAAGCGGTCAAAATATGTTGGAAAATTTATGGAAATTGTTTTTTTAGGACAAGGTTTTAGTACTGGATTAGGTGGAACATTAGCTAAATACGTCAGCTGGCGTGTATTATTTATTTTTTTTGTGGCAGCTGCAATATGCACGGTATTTCTTTTGTTTACCATACCTAAAGGTAATATTGTTCCTGTAGATAAGAAGTTTTTTACTGAAGTTAAACGTGTTACTTTAACACCAAGTGGCAAAATAATTTTTCCTATGGCATTTATAGCTGGATTTTTATTTTTGGGTTTGTATAGTTATTTAGGTGCCTATTTTCACTATGCCTTAAAGTTAAATTATATGGAATGTGGAATAATTGTAATGTTTTATGGATTTGCTTGTCTTGGTGCAGGTTCTATCATGGGAAAGTTAAATGTAAAAATGAGATATAAAAATGTGATCATATTAGGTGAAATATTTGCACTAATGACAACTTTGTTTTTAATAAATTTTCACTGCTGGGAAATGGGTTTGGTTGCCACTGTTAGTTTGGGTATTGGATATATTTTTGTTCAATCTACATTGGCTACTATGGCTTTTGATGTGGCATCTGATTCTAAAGTATTACCTTCAGGATTAATTGGATTTGGTTTATTTTGTGGTGGTGGATTGGGTAGTGCTTTTAGTGGCTTTGTCATTGCTAAAATAAGCTATCAGTTATTATGGATAATATTTTTTATTTTTATTTCAATCTTTATTTTTGTAACATATAAACAGATTGATAATGAATAAAACTTTTTTATGTAACAAAAACTATTGGTAGAAAGGAGAGATAAGGATGAAATTAACAGTTGAAGATATGATAAAGCAAAAACTTCTTGATGAGCAGGAGAGCGTTAGAGATTACCAGGAGTATTCTGGTAAAATAGAGAATAAAGAAATAAATCAGGTGTTTAAAAAATTTGCAGAAGAATCTGCCCTGCAAGCACGGGAACTAGAAAGACTGCTTAATAAATTTGAAAGATAACTATATAGAATTATCTCATAGAAGGTTATTATGACCTTCTATTTTTTATAAAAATTACTAGACTTTTTTAACAAAGATAATATAATATAAAATGTGGGAGTTTTTTAAATATTTGCTCAACTTTTGCAGTTTAAAAACTTTGCGAAGCAAAGCTTTTGAAAATAACAAAGTTCAAATAACAAAGAACAGATAAAGATGATTTCCCTCGTACTTCAGGAAATCTATAATTTTAATATTTTCTGACGTTAGGAAGAAAATTATCCTTATTTGATATTTGAATTTTGTACTTTGTTATTTAAAAGATTTTTATATGTGGCAAAATTGAGATAATTATTAAGTATTTGGAGGCATATTATGTGTAGTAAGAACATCTCGGAAAGGCATAGATACATGGTTCTAATTTTTGCATTTATGGCCATACTCAGCTCTATAGTTTTTAAGGTATCATTATTTTACGCATTTACTATAAGTATAATTTTTTCAACCTGTGTTTTTGTAAAAAGTGGATTTAGTGTTACTGAGCTATTAGTTATGATAAAGAATAGCCTTCTTGACTGCAGACAATTACTTACTTTAATTTTATTGATAGGGGCTTTAATCCCTGTATGGTTTTCATCTGGAGTTATACCTACAATAATGTACTATGGCTTTAAATATATGCAGCACATGAATATTCTATTTACGATTTTTATACTTACGTCTGCTGTAGCAGTATTTATAGGGTCTGCTTTTGCAACTATAAGTACTATTGGAATTGCAAGCTTAGGGTTGGCAAAGGCTTTTGGAATTCCAGATTATATTATTTTAGGAGTAATTGTTTCAGGTGCATTTTTAGCAGATAAAATGTCTCCGATTTCAGGACTTGTAAATCTTACCTTAACCACTGTAAAAACATCCTATAAAAATATGTTGTCATCTATGGTTAAGATATTATTTCCTGCATATTTAATAGCTGGCTCTGTATATTTTTACATTGGACAAAGGTATAGTGTTGGTTCTAACTCTTCAAATATAAGCAGATATACTACCGCAATTAAGAAAAGTTTTGTAATTTCACCACTTTTTTTACTAATACCTGCAGTAATTTTTATAGTGTCTTTTTTAGGTATAAAAATAGTTAACTCGCTTTCACTTGGATTAGCTGCCAGTATGATTTTATCTATGACAGTACAAAAGACTAGCATTTGGAGTGTTGTTATGGAAATAACTACGGGTTATGTGGGAAATACAAAATATGAGTATTTGAATAAGGTATTAACTGGCGGCGGAATAACTTCTATGGTTGAGGTTTTACTTATAATGGGAGGAGCTATTTCGTTAAATAGTATTTTTCAAGGAACAGGACTTATAAAACCTATAGTGGATAAAGTAATTTCAACTATAAAATCAAAGGAAGAATTGGTTATAAAGACTTGCGCTATAAGCGGAATGTCCACAATAGCTTGTGACCAAACTGTTGGCATAATATTACCTGGACAACTTTTGAGACATAAGTATGAGGAATTAGGTGTGGAAAATAAGATATTAGCTAGAACAATATCTGATACTGGAACTGTTATTGCTCCATTAGTTCCATGGAATGTGAATTCCTTATTAATTTTAGCAGTTACAGGTATTTCTACCATTAAGTATGCACCCTATGCTTTGCTGTGTTATACACTACCTATAGTTACCATACTTGCAGCTTGCATTTGCAAAGTCAAAAAAGCAGGATAATGTAATTATTATACTAATGGAGCAAACATTCTTAAAATTGATTCTACAATTTTTTTTGAAAGACTTCTTTTTTCCCATACATCTTTGTTTATCTTTTTTGATACTTCTATAGTTCTTAAAAAATCTTTATAAATATTAACTATTATGGGGGTATTGTACAGGTAGGTTGCACATTCAAAATGCAAATATAAACTTCTGTAATCTAAGTTTATAGTTCCAACTACTGCACATTCCCCATCAGATACAAAAGTTTTTCCATGGATAAATCCTGGTGTATATTCGTATATTTTTACTCCTGAATCTAATAAGTTGTCGTAATGAGATCTAGTGAGGATCTGTACGATTTTTTTATCTGGAATAAAAGGTGTTATTATTCTCACATCTACTCCCCTTTTTGCTGCGAGGCAAAGTGCTAGTGTCATTTCATAGCCTATTACCAAGTAGGGGGTAGTAATATAAATGTAATTTTTAGCACTGTTTATAATGTTTAAATACACGTATTCTGCTGCGCCATCAGGTTTTATGGGTCCACTGTTATAAGGCATTACAATACCCTGACTTTTTTCTAGTTTGCATGAAGTCTTATATTTTGAAAAGTCCTCTTTCTTTTTTGATATTGATTGCCACATTCTTAAGAACATAATTGTAAAACTATAAACTGCGTCCCCTTTTAAGCATACAGCCATGTCTTTCCAGTAACCATATTTTTTATATTCATTTATATATTCATCACCTATATTAATTCCACCAGTAAAAGCAACATTTCCATCAATTACAGTTATCTTTCTGTGATCTCTGTAATTTAGCATAAAATTTAAAATTATCTTAAACGGATTAAATATTTTTAATTTTATATTATTGACTTTAAGAGATTTTTTGAAATCTTTTGGTAAAACAACCAAAGAACCCACATAGTCTACTAGTACTCTTACTTCTACACCATTATTGGCCTTTTCTTTTAAAATCTCAAAAATTTCATCCCACATTTTACTTTTTGAGATTATGAAGTACTCTAAAAAAATAAATTTCTTAGCATTTTTCAATTCTTCTAAAAGTTTTTTATACATGTCTTCTCCCGAAGAGAAGTAATCAACTTTTGTGTTTGTGTAGCATCCATAGTCACTAATATTTTTTATAAGTCTTGTTTCATTGTATCTTATTTTATTTTCTTTTTTAAAAGAAGAAAGCATATCTTGGTCTTCTTTTGGAAATACGTCTTTATCCAATTCTATTTTGTTTATCTTATTAAAGTTACGTTTTATTCCAATCATGGAAAAAATATAAATAAGGGTTCCCACTACTGGAATGAGAAGAATTAGAACTATCCAGCTGATTTTATAAGAAGTATTTTTATCCTTATAGTTTAAATGAATTACGAAAATGACACTTATGATTTCAAAAAAGACAAAGTAATATATTAAGGATATATTAAATGAATTGAAAACTAGTGCAATAGCTACAAATTGAAACATTGTCCAAAATATCAAAATTACAAATTTAAAAACTGCCACAAATATTCTTCTTTCACCCAATAGCAGCACCTACTTTTCAAGTTTTTATTCTATTTTATCATAAACTATGTTAATGAAAAAGATTAAGATTTTCTTTTAAAAGAAGTACCACAATTTTTACATGTTATGGTTATCTTTCCTTTGTGTCTAGGAACTCTTAATTTTTGGGAGCAGTTTGGACACTTAAATATTTTATACTGTTTATGATTGTTCATAGAATAGGTAAATCCACTAAATCTTTCAGCTATAGGTGAGATGAAATTTTCATAAGCCTCAAGTTCCTTGTATCTTCTGTATTTATTCCTTGAAAGGCACCTCCAGGTACTGTATATGAAAAATACAAATCCTAGTGTAGCTGTACGTCTAAATAAAGATAGAACAATTCCGCCAATGTAAAGGTGAGTAGAAAGTTTATCAATGCCATAACTTCCTCTAAAATAATAGGAAAGTTTATTTAAAAAATTTCTCAAAGTAATCGCCTCTTTAAATTAGATTGATATTCATAGGTTTACATAATATTCTATTTAACTTCTAGATAATTATACAGTATAATTAGTATTTTTGCATTAGACAAGAAGCTTAATTAATCTTATGTTCATAATTGAAATTACAATTAAAAAGTAATATTATCAATGAATAAGATAAAATTTTGGGAGTGTGTCCATTGAAATATATGAAAAAATATATACATAAATACTGGAAAGGTTTTTGTCTTGCTATATTTTGTCTTGCTGTGGAAGCAATGTGTGATTTGATGCAGCCTACTATAATGTCAAAAATAGTAGATATAGGTGTAGCAAATAAGAATATGAATTATATAGTTAAACATGGATTTATAATGCTGATAATTACTGGATTAGGTGCTTTAGGTGCATCAGGACGTAATATATTATCTGGAAGTGTATCTCAAAAATTTAGTAGGGATTTGAGGGAAGATTTATTTAAAAAAATTCAAAGCTTTTCCTTTAATAGTATTGATAAATTTAAAAGCAGTTCACTTATAACACGTCTTACCAATGATGTAACTCAAGTTCAAAATTTTGTAAATGGACTTATGAGGATATTTGTAAAGGCTCCTATTGTTTGTGTTGGAAGTATTATTATGGCGTCCAAACTGAATTTACATTTAGCAGTCATTTTGTTTATTATAATACCAATTATAGTTTTACTTATATTGTTAAATATGAAAATAGGATATCCCTATTTTATGAAGGTTCAAGTATCACTTGATAAAATAAATTCTGTTATGAGGGAATATTTATCCGGAGTAAGGGTGGTAAAGGCATTTAATAGATTTAATTATGAAAGTGAAAAATTTAAAATTGCAAATGAAAATTTAGGAAAATTAACTACGACTGCAATGCGTATCATGTCCTTATTTTCTCCAGGAAGAAATTTGATTATAAATATAGGAATAATATGTGTTTTGTGGATTGGTGGAAAGTATGTAGAGACAGGAGACATTCAGGTAGGAAAAATAATTGCTTTTACTAATTATATGACACAAATACTTTTTTCTATTATGATGATATCTGTTGTATTCAATGTATTTGCTAGATCTAAAGCTTCAGCAGTTAGGATTTTTGAAGTATTGGATGAAGAGGATGACATGGAATTTAATGGAGCCTCTATAAATTTTACGGAAAAAGGAAGAATAGATTTTGATAATGTATGCTTTTCCTATTCAGATGGACATCAAGTTATAAATAATATTAGTTTTACCTGTATGCCAGGAGAAACAATTGGTATTGTCGGACCTACAGGTTCAGGTAAAAGCAGTTTGGTGAATTTAATACCTAGATTTTATAATGTAACTTCTGGAACGATAAAAATTGATGGAGTGAATGTACAGAATGTAGATGAAAAAGCTTTGATGGATAAAATAGCGTTAGTGCCTCAAAAAACAACATTGTTTACTGGAACTGTTTTGGAGAATATAAGATGGGGTAAAGAAAATGCTTCTCTAGAAGAAGTAAAAAAAGTTTGTGAAATTGCAGAAATTAATGAATTTATAGATAGATTTCCTGAAAAATATGATACTAAAATTGGACAAGAAGGAATTAATTTTTCAGGTGGTCAAAAACAGAGAATTTCCATAGCACGTGCACTTATTAAAAGGCCTGAAGTACTTATATTTGATGACTGTACAAGTGCATTAGATGCAGTTACAGAAGCTAAGATAAAAGAAAATTTGAGAAAAAATTTAATAAATTTAACGTGTATCATAATTTCACAGAAAATATCTTCTATAATATGGGCAGATAAAATACTTGTAATTGATGATGGAAAGTTAGTAGGTATTGGAAAACACGATGAACTTGTGAAAACCTGTAAAACTTATGAAGATATATTCATATCTCAGTTTGGAAAGGAGAACATATAGAGGATATGGGAAAGTATGATAGAAATAACATATCAGTGCCTTTAGGGTCTAGAAAGAGAGGAAGGGGAAGAAGACTTGGACCTGTAGAAAAACCAAAAAATTTAAGAAAAACGCTTCTAAGACTGTGGAAATATTTTGGAAGTGAAAGAAAATTGTTAGTTATAATACTCATATCTGTAATAATAGATTCTCTAGTAGGACTTATAGGACCTTATCTTATAGGAAAAGCTATTGATGCCATGTCAGAATCCTATGGAAAAGTAAACTTTCATATGCTTTGGGTAATAATTATGTTGCTTTTATTAACTTATGTAGTGGATGCTATTTTAACTTTTTTTCAGGGATGGATTATGTCAGGGGTAGCCCAGCGGATAATAATGGGTCTTAGAAAAAACTTATTTGGTAAACTTCAAAATCTTCCACTATCTTTTTTTGATATGAATACTCATGGAGAAATTATGAGTAGACTTACAAATGATGTAGAAAACGTAAGTAGTACTATATCACAATCTACTGTTCAGCTTATGTCAGGTGTAATAACAGTTTTAGGATCGTTTGTAATGATGCTTATATTAAGTCCGTTTCTTACTGTTGTGACTTTAATTACAGTGCCTATGGTCTTTTTATTAACTAAAAGTATAGCAAAAAAAACAAATCCGCTGTTTAAAAACCAACAAATAGAACTTGGAAAACTTAATGGACATATAGAAGAAACAATATCCGGGTTTCAAGTAGTAAAAGCTTTTAATCATGGCGAAAAGAGTGTAGAGGAGTTTAATAAAATAAATTATTCCCTATGTGAAGTAGGATTAAAAGCTCAAGTTTGGTCAGGATTTTTAATGCCAATTATGAATGTAATAAACAATATAGGTTTTGCAGCTGTAGCAGGTGTAGGTGGGATTTTAGCTTTAAAAAATATTATAACAGTGGGAATTATAGCTAGTTTTTTAAGTTATTCAAGGCAATTTGCAAGACCATTAAATGATATAGCTAGTATATTTAATACACTTCAATCAGCAGCAGCAGGTGCAGAAAGAGTATTTGAAGTGCTGGATGAAAAAGAGGAGTTGGAAGATATTTCTCATGCAAAAGTATTTGATCATGTAAAAGGGCAGGTTACTTTTGAAAATGTAAGCTTTTGCTATAGAAAAGATGTTAAAATACTAAAAAACATAAGTTTTGATATAAATCCTGGTACAAAAGTCGCCCTTGTTGGACCTACAGGAGCTGGTAAAACAACTATTGTGAATTTGGTCACCAGATTTTATGATGTATCGGATGGTAAAATTTTAATTGATGGAGAGGATATAAGAAATTATAAGAGAGATAGTCTTAGAAAATGTTTTGGTATAGTTCTTCAGGATACGTATCTTTTTGCAGGGACAATACTTGAAAATATTAGGTATGGTAAATTAGATGCAGATTTTACTGAAATTAAGCAGGCAGTTAAGTTTGCTAATGCAGAAGCATTTATTGAAAGACTCCCGCAAAAATACAATACTTTAATTCATGAAGGAGGAAATAACTTAAGCCAAGGTGAAAGGCAGCTTATAGCTATATCAAGGGCAATACTTTCAAATCCAGCAATACTTGTTTTAGACGAAGCTACTAGTAATGTGGATACACTAACAGAACTTAAGATAGAGGATGCCATGAATAAACTTATGAGGGGAAGAACTAGTTTTATTATTGCCCATAGATTAAGCACTATTAAAAATTCAGACGTCATAATGGTAATAGATAATGGAGAAATAGTAGAGAAAGGAAGTCATAGAGATTTAATTAAAAAGAAGAGTATGTACTACAATATGTATCATAATCAATTTTACAGAAAAGAGCCACTATAAAAATAGAGCCAAAAGTGTAAATTTTGCACTTTTGGCTCTATTTTATTGATTATTTTCAATTTTAGCAGTAAAATTAGATAATAATTTAGTATGTTTTTAAAAGTTGGAAACAATGAAAAATTCTCTATAATTGGGCACCTGGAGAGTTTGGAGTTAGTGGTGCAACCTGCCAATAATCGATTAATTTTAATCGATTATTGGCAGGTTGCATATAAGGGGAAAATTTAGATATTTTTAGGGGGTTTTGATTGTGAAGAAATGTATGAAATCAATTGCTGTTATTGGTTTATTAGCTATTATTTTAGGGACAGGCTGTTCAAATTCTTTATCTTCAAATGAAAATGAACCTGTAATTGGTTTTGTTGCCTGTGAATTTAATAACACATGGATAACTGAACTTAAGAATGAGGTGTATAAGGTATCTAATGGAAAAGCTAGAGTTGATATTTGGAGTGGAGATAATTCTCAAGCAGCTGAAAATGACAAGATAAATCTCTTTATAAATAGAAAAGTAAATGTGCTTGATATAAATCCAGTGGATGTTAATGCTGCAGGACAGATTATTGAAAAATGTAAAAAAGCAAATATATCTGCAGTATTTGTAAATCGTCAACCTAAAAAAGAAGACATGGAAAAATGGAATAAAGTTTACTATGTAGGTGCTAAAGCGGAGCAATCCGGAACAATACAGGGGCAGATGCTTACAAATTATTTTAAAGACCATCCTACTCAAGATGGCACTATTAGATATATTATGCTAAAAGGGGAAACGGGAAATCAAGATGCTGAAGAGAGAACACAATATTCTATAAAAGCTCTTGAAGATTCAGGCTTTAAGGTGCAAAAGGTGGCAGAAGATACTGCCATGTGGGATCGTACAAAGGCTCAGGAAAAAATGACCTCGTTTATTTCGTCATATGGCCCAAATTTTGACTGTGTAATAGCAAACAATGATGACATGGCCCTTGGAGCTGTTGATGCCCTAAAAGCAGCTGGATATTTTAATGGAGGAAAATATGTACCTGTAGTAGGTGTAGATGCTACGGCACCGGCAGTTAAAGCTGTTGAAGATGGCACCCTTCTCGGGACTGTTTTAAACGATGCTGCAAAACAGGGTGATGCTGTTTTTGATTTATCATATATGCTTTCCAAGGGGAAAACTCCTGATGAAAGTAATTTTAAGTATAAGATTACAGATGGAAAATACATCTGGATTGATTACAAAATGATTACAAAAGAAAATGTGCAGGATGCAAAATAGGATTAATTGGGGGAGAGTATTGTGATAAAGGATGTAAAAGTTAAAACTAAAATTTTCGCAGGATTTAGTATTATTTTGATAATGATGTTTTTTGCTACAATAGGCGCCTTTTATAATTTTAACCGTATTGAAAAATCTACAGACAGGGTTTCAAAAGATGTTATTCCAATAGGCAATATTATGTCCCAAATTAGCAGTGAACTGATAAATGAAGAGTCAGGAGTCAGAGGTTATATTGCAAGCGATGGAGATAACAGATTTTTAGAGTCCTATAATTTAAGTGAAGAAAATATTCAAAAGGATATAGAAAATATAAAAAATTATTATTACGTAGATGATAATTTAGCTATTACTATAAAAAATGAAGTTATACCAAATATTCAGGTAATAGATAACTATTTTAAAGATCAAATAAACTTAGTTAAGTCGGGAAAAATTCAAATAGCAAGGGATAGACTACAAGATGGAAAAGTATATATGGATGATTATAAATATGTGTATACTAAACTTAGTAATATGATAAATGAAATTACAAGTAATGCATGGGCACAGACTAGAAATGCAGGATCTAGAGCAAAATGGATTATGGGTATTATATTTTTAATAAGTATTGCAGCTAGCATTTTTGCAGCAATGAAAATTTCTAATAAAATTGTAGTAAGACTTGATAAGTGTGTAGATTCCCTGGGACAGATAGCTGATGGAAATTTGGTAGTTGAACCTATAAAAATAGAAGAAAAGGACGAAATAGGAGAACTGGCTACTTCAATTAATATAATGGCACAAAATTTAAAAAATATTGTAAGACTGGTCCTAAATGTTTCTAATGAGGTAACTGAATCTTCAGAAGAACTTTATAATAACGCCCATCAGTTAAATGATACTGTAGGACATGTGAATGATGCCATTAACAAGGTGGCTGAAGGAGCTGAAAATCAATCTAAATCTTCAGGAGAAGCATCTGCAGTAGTTGAGCAAATTTCCGCAAGTTCTCAGGAAGTGGCAGCTAATTCTCAGGAAGTAGCAAATGCTGCAAGTAATGCATCTTCGGCAGCTAAAAAAGGCAGTGATGTTATATTGCAGGCTGTTAGCCAGATGGAATCTATTAAAAATTCAACGGAAATAGTAAAAGATTCAGTGGAAAAGCTTAATTGTGATTCTATGGCTATTGGAGAAATTGTAAATACTATTTCAGATATTGCAGATCAAACTAATTTATTGGCTTTAAATGCATCTATCGAGGCTGCGCGTGCTGGAGAACAGGGAAAAGGATTTTCAGTTGTAGCAGAAGAAGTACGTGAACTTGCAGAGGAATCAGGTGAATCTGCAGATAAAATTGCAAAACTTATTCAGCAAGTTAAAGAAAATATTCAAGGAGCTACTGTTTCTATGAAAAGCAGTATGGACAATGTAAATGATGGGATGAAAGTAGTGAACAATGCGGGAAATTCATTTAATGAAATATTAAAGCTTGTAAATGATGTTTCTTTGCAAATTCAGAGTACTTCGGAAACTTTGCAGCAGCTTGCAGAAGGTAGTGAACAAATTGTTTTAAATGTAGGGGCAATTGATAAGATATCAAAGGACACTGCATCTCAAAGTCAAACAGTATCTGGAGAAACTGAAGAATTATATGCATCTATGGAGGAAATAACTTCTTCTAGTCAGAATTTAGCCAATTTATCTGAACAGCTTAAACGAGCTGTAAATAAATTTAAAATTTAGTGAAACAATTTATATGTTGAATAATTGACATAATTGTGATATTATGTCCATATTAAAATTAAAAATAATTTGTATTTCGGTTGGACAAATATTTATTTGTTTTCAAGATGATAATATGACTTTTGGGGTGGAAAGTCCTTTAGGGGGCTTTCTACTTTTTTAAGCTAAAATAAGGAGGATATAATGGAAAAAACTTTATTAGATATAGTATTAATTCTTATATGTACAAAGATAGGCGGAATCATTAGTAGAAAGTTGAAGATGCCGGAGGTTTTAGGGGCACTTATTGCAGGTGTAATACTTGGTCCTGTTATTTTAAATGTTGTTCAGTATGATGATAATATAAAACTTCTCTCAAACTTAGGAGTAATTATGCTCATGTTTCTTGCAGGTCTTGAGACTAATATTGAAGAATTTAAAAAAGCAGGATTATCTTCTTTTATCATTGCCATGTGTGGTATTATTTTACCTCTTGTTTTAGGAACTTTAAGTGCATATATATTTTTTAATAATTTCCTAGAAAATGTATTTGTTGGAGTTATTTTAACGGCCACTAGTGTAAGTATTAGTGTGGAAACTCTTAAGGAACTTGGTAAGCTAAATACAAGAGCTGGTATAAATATTTTGGGAGCTGCTGTAATAGATGATGTTTTAGGGCTTATTCTCATATCTATAGTACTTGCAGTAGCCCAAAGCTCTGGCTCTGGAGCCTCAGCTTCCGGGATGATGTCACTTGTTTTTGTGTTTGTAAAAATAATTTTATTTTGTGGATTTTCTATATTGGGTATAGTGTATTTACCTAAGTATATAAATAAATTTACCAGGGATGTAAAGCCAGGTAAAGAGATGCTTACTTTTTCACTAGCATTTGCACTTTTAATAGCATGTGTTGCAGAGTATCTTGGAATAGCGGCTATTACAGGAGCATATATATGTGGACTTGTACTTTCTTCTATTGAGCATAAAAAGTATTTAGAAAGAAATATCAAAGCAATTTCTTCTGGATTTTTATCACTTATATTTTTTGCAAGTGTGGGCATTGAAGCAAATTTAAAGGGCCTCAATCTAGAAGTACTCATTATTACTTTAGTTATGTTTGTTATTGCAGTTGTCGGAAAAATAATTGGATGTGGTGGTGCAGCTAGAGCTCTTAAAATGAGTAAAAGTGAGTCTTTACAAATTGGAGTAGGTATGATCTCTAGAGGAGAAGTTGCTATAATTACTGCAAATATAGGATTACAAAAAAATATTATATCGGAGGAAATATTTCTTCCAACTTTAATGGTTGTAATACTTACTACAATTATAACTCCTGTGCTTTTAAAAATGGCCTTTTCTCATAAAAATGATTCTTTGTCTGAGTTAGATATTTAAATCAATTCACAATGCATATTTTTCTGCACTAATGCTATGAAAAATCTAAAAACTATAAGTAGTATGAACATTAAATTTCTAGATTTTCTGTGACAACAGAAAATCATCCTTAATTGTGAATTGTGAATTGATAAAACATCTGGACACTATAGTAAAATACAATTATAATTTAGCTAAAGATACTTATAAGTCTATGGGGATGAGTGAAACATACTATCTAATGTATGAAATAGAAAAATAATGATTGTTGGGAGATGGTATTGTGTTTAAGAAAATAAGTAAGTTTATTGTAACAGCTGTGGTATGTGGATTGTTATTTGTAGGAAAAAATTGCTATGCTGCAGAAAATTATAAAATTTGGAATAGCGATGCCACCTCTAATGTAGGCAATAATAAAACATGGACAATAAGTTTTAATAAGAATATTGATATAAATTCAGCAAAAAACTCTATTAAAGTATATAAGCAAGACAATAATCAATCAGTAGCAGTTAATGTAGTGAGTTCAAAATCAGATGCTGTACAGGTTTCACCTCAAAATCTTTACACTTCTGGTGAAAAATATGTTTTGGTAATAGATAATAACTTAAAATCTACTGATGGCAAGCAGTTAAATGAAGGAGTAAAATATAATTTTACAGTAGATGGGCAAAATAGTTCTAATGGTGAAATGTCAATAGAAAATTATACTCAGTATTACAATGCTGTAAAGGATGCACTTTCCAATTATGAGGACACCTTGGTTTTAAATATAACAAACTATGATAGAAGCACTTATAATTTGGGTGTCATAGATAAGATTCTGAAGGACAATCCAAATTTAAGAGATTGGTATTCAAGTGCAGGAAGTAATGTTGAGAGTTCCAGTTTTACTAAAATGACTATAAATTTTAAGTATGACGATACTAAACAAAATTTAATAGCTAAGGAAAATGCAATACAACAAAAAGTCGATCAGGTAGTAAACAGTGTCACAACACCTCAAATGAAAGACTATGAAAAAGAATTGGCGCTTCATGATTATGTGGTAAACAATACAGAATATGATCAAAGGGCAGTTACAGGAAATATGCCTAATGATTCCTATACTGCTTATGGAGTTTTAGTGAATAAAACAGCAGTTTGTCAGGGTTATGCAGATGCTATGGACAGGCTTCTTGCAGCTGCTGATATAGAATGTAAAATGGTAATAGGACAGGGAAATGATGGAGATGGATGGATAAGCCATGCCTGGAATATAGTAAAAATACAGGGGCAGTATTATCAGGTGGACTCTACCTGGGATGATCCTGTTACAAATGATGGATCCAAGCTTCTTTCACATTCTTATTTTAATATAACTGATTCTCAGATTGCCAAAAATCACGAGTGGGATAAATCAGATTACCCTGAATGTAATAGTACTGACTATAGTTTTTCTAAACTAGGTGTAACTGAGAAAGACAAATATGGCAATGATATAAAGGTTGTAGATAATTATAATGACTTTTACAATGCATTAAAAAATTATGTAATTAGTCAGAGGCAATCTTTTAGTATTAAAATATTAAATTACAATTCTACAAATTACAATGTGCCAAAAAACTTGAAGCAAATAGTTACTAAATATAATATTTATGGAGACTATAATTTGACCTACTATTCAGATGAAATATCAGGTGCAGAAGTTTTCACAATAGTAAAATCTTAATTAAAGAAAGTAAGGGGGTCGCTGATCCCCTTACTTAATTGTTACATATACTTGAAATGAATTATATTATTGTAAAGTTTTATATAAACAGAGTTCTTGGTTTCAGGTGGAGTTTTTTCTCCATCTGAAACTTAGAAATCGTTATCCAGGGGCGTAGCAGCCGTTATGCACAGCATAAGAACTCTAAATCGCTAAAGCTCAAGAGTTCTAATATCCCCCACTTTATAAGAAAAGCAGATATCCCAAATTTTTGATTTGGTGCTAGTCGCTTTCACAGAGTGCGATGGGGGTATTATGGCTGGTAGCCATCGGATAAATGACGTATAATTTATATAAACGATTTAGTCAGGAGGGAACAAAATGGATAAAAAATTATGGGAAAAATGTGTTGAATTTCACGGACATTTATGTCCTGGACTTGCAATAGGCTATAAAGCCAGTGAGGCGGCTAAAGAAAAAATGGGAATTTCTTTTTCAAAAGATGAGGAGATAGTGTGCATAACTGAAAACGATGCCTGTGGAGTAGATGCGGTTCAGGTGATAACAGGGTGTACCATGGGAAAGGGAAACTTAATTTATAGAGACCGCGGTAAAATGGCATTTAGTTTTTTTAATAGAAAAAATGGTGATGCCCTGAGAGTGGTATTAAAAAATTGGCCGAGAAGTGGGGACAGACAAAAAGATATTGATTATTTGCTAAACTGTCCTTGTGAAAAATTATTTTATTATAAACAACCAGGCTTCTCTGTGCCGGAGAAGGCTAGGTCATTTAATAATATAGTATGTGAAAATTGTGGAGAAGATACAGCTGAGCATAGAATTAGAATAATGAATGGAAAAAAGGTATGTTTAGATTGTTTTAAAGAATATTCAAGGAAAGAATAAATATCTTAATAATATCTTAAAATTTTATATTTGGTTATAATTTTATACTTCTTTTATTAATAAATATAGTATAGTATATTTATAATATGTATTAATATTTATCTCAATTTTCGCAGTTTAAAAACTTTGTGAAGCAAAGCTTCGCAAGTTAATAATTAATAGTTAATAATTAATAGCTCATAGGCCCCCTCATAAAGCTGGAATAATTAACTCAGTTAATTTAAAATTAATTTAGAGTTTTGAGAGGGGGTTTTTATGAATTTCATAAGAAAATATACAGAAGAAGAAAGAGTGAAAATGGTA
>NZ_LROS01000007.1 GCF_001675165.1 Clostridium ragsdalei P11 | reverse complement strand
TGATTTTAGAAAATTGCTATTAGCTTCGCAATACTGCGTCAAAGTTTTCATTGCGGTGCTCATTTACTTAAGTAAACTCCGCTCCTCATTCAAACTTTTCCTTGTCTTGCTCGCTACTACCAATTTTTAATATATTACATTTCAGCTTGTTAGCAAAATATAATACATTATTCTTACGAAATTACTTTTTTAGCTGCTCTCGCAGCTCAAAAGAATTGCTGGTTTATTCTAAATAAGTTGTACTTATATCTTCCTCTGTTTAATTTTCAAGGATCATTTTGCCGCCTCATCTCGACGACTTTTTTAGTTTATCACGTATTTCTAACTCTGTCAACACTATTTTAAAAAATATATTCTAAACTACAATTAACAATGGACAATCAATGAAGATTTTTTCGATAACATAGAAAAATCTTCATTGATTGTCCATTATAGATCATAAATAGTAACTCATTTATATGTATATATTGAGTCAAGCCTTACATCTTCATAGATAGTATTAAATATTTATAACTTTAGTAAAATATAATATAAGTATTATTACTCCTACAAATATTCTATACACAGCAAAAACTCTCATTGGTTTTCTCTTTAAAAAATTCATAAACTTCTCTACTACAACTAATGCTACTATAAATGAAACTATAAATCCAACTGCCAGAGCAATAACTTGAGAAATGTCCATAGCTACCTTTACTTTTATAAGTGACCATCCTGATGCTGCTATCATCGTAGGTATAGCAAGAAAAAAAGAAAACTCTGCTGCAGCTACATTTGTAAGTCCACTTATCCATCCACCCATTATTGTAGACGCAGATCTAGACATCCCCGGCCAAAGTGAAAGGCATTGAAAACACCCTATCTTAATTGCTTGTATAAGATTTACATCTTCAATTCTATTTGTACTATTTCCTCTCCTGTATTTGTTTTCCATGTATATCATAAGAAATCCACCAAATACTAATGCACAGGCAACAGTAATTGGGTTAAACAGCTTGCTTTTAATAATATCATTGAAACGTAATCCTACAATAGCAGCAGGTATAAATGCAACCAAAATAGTAAACCAAAGTTTAAATCCCCATTTGCCAGGTTTAAGATTTTTAAGCGAATTAAAAATTTTATCCCAATAAAGCACTACTATAGCAAGTATGGCACCTAGCTGAATTACTACTTCAAACATATCTATATAAGCACCATTATACGTTGGTGCTTTGAAGTTTATCAGATTTCCTACTATTATCATATGACCTGTTGAAGATATTGGCAGGAACTCTGTTATTCCCTCGACTACTCCAATAGCAGCAGCTTTAATAATAAATAATAATTCCATTAACTTCACTCCCTATTAAATTTATAAACAAGTATTATTATACTATTACCGTAAGCTTTTTCACAGCATATATATTATTAATAATTTGTTACATAAGTAAAATTATCTTTTATTTCATATATAAACAGACTTCTAAGCATCAGATGGAGTTTTGACTCCATCTGATGCTTAGAAATCGTTATCCAGGGACACAGCTGCTCGCAACGTACACTTGGAGAAGTGGGAGTATTAGAGCAGGTAGTCATCGGATAAATAAAGGATTTAGTGATGAAAATAAAATCACCTCATCACCAAATCCTATTTTTTGTACTATTAAATAAATATTTCTATATAAATTTCACTTAGATTATCTATAACTCAACTTTAGCAATTTTAAAAAATTGCTAAACAAAGCTTTTGAAAATAGCAAAGTTGAAATAACAAAGAACAGATAAAGATGATTTCCATCGTACCTCAAGAAATCTATAATTTTAATATTTTCTGACGTTAGGAAGAAAATTATCCTTATTTGATATTTGAACTTTATTCTTTAAAAAATTACGGTCGTAATTTTTTTATATTAAGTCAAAATTTTATATGTGCGAAAGTTTATTCTACAATAAATAATTTAAACTTCAGGTCCAGCTTTTGCTATATCTTCGGAAACATCTTTAAACTTCTCAAAGTTTTTACTAAACTTCATTGCCAGCTTTCTCGCTGTCTCATCATACGCTTCTTTATCTTGCCATGTATTTCTAGGGTTTAATATTTCATCAGGTACACCTGGACATCTTGTAGGCATCATTACTTTAAACACAGGATGTTCCACAAAATCAACATCTTTGAATTTTCCTTTCAAAGCTTCTCTAATCATAGTTCTTGTATAGGAAAGTTTTATTCTATCTCCATTTCCATATCCTCCAGATAGCCATCCAGTATTCACTAAATATACCTGGGTGTTATACTTGTCTATTCTTTCGCCTAACAGCTTTGCATAGACAGCAGGATTCATTAACATAAAAGGTTCACCAAAGCAAGAGGAAAAAGTAGCTTGAGGTTCAATTATTCCTCTTTCAGTTCCAGCTATCTTGCTGGTATATCCAGACATAAAGTGATACATTGCTGCTTCTTTAGAAAGTCTTGATATAGGTGGCATTACACCAAAAGCATCTGCAGTTAAAAATATTATAGTCTCTGGATTTCCTCCTACACCGCTTTCTTCTATATTATCTATATAATTTATAGGATATGCTGCCCTTGTATTTTCAGTATACCTACCATCATTATAATCAGGTACCCTATTCTCATCTGCCACTACATTTTCAACTACAGTTCCAAATTTTATGGCATTGTATATCTGGCTTTCCTTTTCCTTATCAAGCCTTATAGTTTTAGCATAACATCCACCCTCAAAATTAAATACACCTTCATTAGACCATCCATGTTCGTCATCACCAATTAATCTTCTTTCACCATCTGCTGATAAAGTGGTTTTTCCTGTTCCTGACAACCCAAAAAATAAGCAAGTTTTATTGTCTTGTCCTATATTAGCAGAACAGTGCATAGGCATGACCCCTTTTTGTGGAAGCAAAAAGTTCATTACTGAAAATACTGATTTTTTTATTTCTCCCGAGTAACTGGTTCCCCCTATTAATATAATTTTTTTATCAAAATTTACTAAAATAAAGGCATCTGAATTTAAACCGTCCTCTTTCCCCTTAGCTTTAAATCCAGGTACCGATATAATATTAAATTCAGGAGTAAAACACTTTAAATCCTCCTCCGTTGGCCTTCTAAACAATTGATTTGCAAACAACGCCTGGGATGCTCTTTCGCATATTACTCTTATAGGAAGGGTATATTTTTTTAAAGCTCCAACAAATCCATCAAACACAAAAATGTCTTTATCACTTATATAATTTAAAATCTTATCATACATTTTATTAAAAATATCTTCTTCTATAGAAAGATTTACATTTCCCCAGTTTATTTTGTTCCTAATGCTTTCTTGATTAACTATAAATCTATCTTTAGGAGATCTTCCTGTATACTTTCCAGTATTAATCATAAGAGCTCCCTTATTTGATAAAAATCCTTCTCCCCTTTTAATTGAAAATTCCGTTAATTCCGATGGTGATAAATTTTTATACATATTTCTATATTTATTAATATTCAAATATGATAAGTCAATGTTCATGATGTTTCCCCCTAAATTAGTTTATATTTATATATTACACCATTTATAGAAAAATGCAATAAAAAAATTATTTTAAATTTAATTATAAAGTATTTTATATATTATACCTGTAATAATACATTATATACTTTGTGTATTTTTATATGTACTATATTAATTCTATGTATTTTTCAATATAAGCTATACTTTTTATTTATAAGTTAGGTTCATAATGAATTTTTACTTGTTTAAACTTGCAAAACTACTTGGTAAACTGTTTCCATATTATAACTTATTTAACTATGCCTTTATATTATAATTTTAACAGTATTCTTAGTGTCTTTAGCACTAGAATACATTATACTTTAGGGTAAGAACTTATCCAGGTGCGTAGCAGTACTTATCCCCCACTTTGAAGAAAAGCAGATATTCCAAATCTTTGATTCGGTGATAGTCGCTTTCGCTGTGTGCGATGGGGGTGTTAGCAATGGTAGCAATCGGATAAACCATACATTGCTTTGAATGTTTATTCCCACATTCTATTATTCAGTCTAAGAAATGCAGTAAATTTACAACTTTTTAATGTAAAAATTATAATATTGTATTATAATATTAAGAGTTATTTACTTGCTCGTGTATTTGTTGTGTACTATAATAGACTTTAATCTTAAATTTAGAGCCTATAGACTTATGACAAACAATATGTAAAGTAAATAAACAAACGCTTTACTTAAGTTGAAGGTGGTGTTAAAAATTAACATAAAATCTTTTTTTAGTATTATTATTTCCAAGATCGTAATAAAATTATCAAAATTTTTATTTAAAGGAGGAAGTAATTTTCCTGGAAAAGTTGCTTTAAAATTAGATAAGAATATTCTTAAAACCATATGTAAGGATTATAAAATTATACTTATAACAGGTACAAATGGTAAAACTACAACTACAAGTATGGTCTACAACATGCTAAAGGATGGGAAAAAACGTGTAATTACGAACAATACAGGTGCAAATATGCTGACAGGTATAGTTTCATGTTTTATAGAAAATTATTCGTTTAAAAAATGTAGTGAGACAAACTATGCAGTTATAGAGTGTGATGAAGCAAATGTTCCTTTATTTACAGATTATATAACTCCAGAAATTATAACTGTAACAAACTTATTTAGAGATCAACTTGACAGATATGGAGAAGTTTACACTACATTAAACAAAATCCTAAAAGGTATCAAAAAAGTACCTCTTTCAAATTTAATACTCAATGGAGATGAATCTCTTCTTGGAGATCTAAATTTACCAAATAGAACTATTTATTATGGATTTAACTGTTCTCCAACAAATAGAAAAAAAGTAGATACTAATGCAGACGCTAAGTTCTGTAAGAAATGCAAAAATCCATACAAATATAATTTTCTTACATATAATCATTTGGGCGATTACTACTGTGAAAAATGTGGATATAAAAGACCTGAATTGGATTATACTTTAGATGAAATAAAAGATCAAACTCCAGATGGATCATTAGTAGTAATTAATGAGAAGGAATATTATATAAATCAACCAGGTACATATAATATGTATAATGCCCTATGTGCTTATTCTATAGCAATGGTTTGTGGAATATCTACTTCCTGTATATATGATTCTCTAAAAAAGCAGAAGAGTAGTTTTGGAAGACAGGAAGTCATAAATATAGAAGGTAAAGAAGTTAAAATCATCTTAGTAAAAAATCCTGCTGGTTATGATCAAGCTATAAATACTTTAAGCCTTGACAATAGGACCTTTAACCTAGCTGTACTTCTAAATGACAATTATGCAGATGGAAGGGATGTATCCTGGATATGGGACGTAAATTTTGAAAAGCTTTCTTCACTGGATATAGATAAAATAATGATTTCAGGTATAAGGCTTTATGACATGGCTGTAAGATTGAAGGTAGCAGGATTACCTCAAGATAACTTTATAATTTGTAAGCACTATGAAAATCTAATTGATGAAGTAAAAAGTTGTAAATCAAATACAGTATATGTATTAGCCACTTATACTGCCATGATAACTTTCAGGAAATTTCTCAATTTCAAGGGATATATCAAAAAGCTGTGGTAAAATATTGGAGTAATAGGGAGTGTATCTAAAATGGAATTAAACATATGTCACTTATATCCTGATTTATTAAATGTATACGGAGATTTAGGAAATATACTCATATTAAAATATAGAGCACAGCAGCGGGGTATAGATATAAATGTATTTAATATATCTCTTGGAGATCCCTTTGACAGCTCTAAATATGACATAACTCTTTTTGGTGGTGGTCAGGACTATGAACAGTCCATAGTATCGGAGGACCTTGTCAAAAATAAAAGAGAAGGCATCGTAAGTTACATTGAAGAGGGTAAAGTATTTTTATCAATTTGTGGAGGCTATCAGCTTCTTGGAAAATACTATTCTACACCCGATGGCCAAAAGTTGCCAGGTCTTGATGTACTTAATATATATACAGAAGGCGGCAGCAATAGGTTTATAGGAAATACAGTTATATATAATGAAAAATTTAAAGAAACTTATGTAGGCTTTGAAAATCATTCCGGAAGAACTTATATAGGAGATTTAGAACCTCTTGGAAAAGTAATTGTAGGTTATGGTAATAACGGAGAAGATGGATACGAAGGCTGCATATACAAAAATTGTTTTTGCACCTATTTTCACGGTTCTCTCCTTTCTAAAAATCCTGAATTAGCAGATAGATTTATATCTACAGCTATTTCTAAAAAATATGGTGATACAAAACTTGACCCTTTAGATGATACCTTAGAATTAAATGCTAAAAAATTTATAATGGAAAGAGAAACCAAAACTAAATCTAATTAATTTACATCTTCATGTAGAGTTTCTAAACGGAAAATCAACTTATACTCCGGATATTTTTTACAACCTTCAGTTCATTAAATATTTTGATAAGTCTAAGTAGAAAATTTGTAAAAACTTAAGGACTTTTGAAAACTCGTACCTCAAACAATTCAAAAGTCCTTAGTTTTTTAACAAATTTCCTACTAAGACTTATATGCAAAATATTTAAAAGAACTTCATTATTGTAAAAATATGCCTGCGTATAAGTTGATTTTTTAGTTAGAAAACCTATATATATTGTAAAATTTAATTGCACCCTTAACTATTTATATGAATGATTCTAATTGAAATTTTAACTTATACATAAAATATACTAACAAAACGGAAATCACACTTAAAAACTTTTTTTATAAGTCTTAGTGAGGTATTTTAGAAAATCTTAGAAGCTTATATATGTCTGAGGTACGAGTTTATATAAGCTTCTTTAGATTTTCAAAATGCCGAACTTTAGACTCATAAAAAGTTTTTAGTGTGATGATTTTTGTTAGTATATGGCTGGTATAAGTAAACTTTCTACTTAGAAACTCTCTATAATTTTAGTCATCTATTAATAATTCCTTTATCTGTCATTCTAAACTCTTCCTCTAAAGTTATGCCATCAAAAGTTCTAAAAACAAAACCTTCTTTTTTTAAATAACTTATAATGTCCGGCAGTGCTTCTACTGTAGAAGTTTTATAGTAAGAATCATGCATCAAAACTACTGCAATTTTTTTATTCTTGCATCCATCTATTACATTTTGCTTTATAATATCTTTGGACACAAAACGTTTATCTGCATCTCCTGAGACCACGTTCCAATCTACATATTTCATTCCGTTTCCCTTTAAAGTCTTCTTTATAATATTTAAATTGCTTACACTTGCTGCTAAGTTATCTGACCCACCTGGAAGCCTCACAAATACTATAGAATCTTTTCCCGTTATATTCTTTATTATATTTTTACAAACTTGAAAATCCTCTAAGTATGCATCTAAACTGCTGTACATCTCTTTATAATTATGCGAATATGTATGTACTCCTATACTCATGCCGCTGTCACTTAGCTGCTTTAATATAGAAGGATTTTCTTTCGCCTTTTCACCTACTATAAAAAAAGTGGCTTTTACTCCATTTTGTTGTAATATGTTTACTATCTTTGTAGTGTTGTTTATAGAAGGGCCATCATCAAAAGTTAAGAATACTTCTTTAGAATACGTCGGTGCATTATCTTTAGCTAAAACAATATTTTTTCTCTCTCCCGTAAAATTATATTTTACACAATCCCATTTATATATTAAACTTATACAAGCAATTACAAATAAATAGATAAAAATACCATATATGATTGAATAGACAGGTTTTTTCATAAAAAACACCCTCTTTTTTAATCTTCTATCATATATGGTAACCTTTATTTCAATAAATAATTATAGTTTTTCTATTCTAAATTTATCATCTTCATAATCTACTCTTACCCTGCAGCCTGTATATATATCTCCATTAATTATCTTCTTTGCAATAGAGGTTTCCAGAACGTTTTCTATATATCTTTTTAAAGGCCTTGCTCCATAAACAGGATCATAACCTTCTTCTGCCATAACTTCTTTTGCTTTTGGGGTTATTTGTAGAGATATATTTTTCTCCTTAAGCCTATTTTCTATATCCTTTAGGAATATATCTATTATGAATTTAATTTCTTCCGTATTTAGGGGCTTAAACATTATTATATCATCTAGTCTATTTAAAAATTCAGGCTTAAATTTAAATTTCATATCATTCATTACTTTGTCTCTTACATCTTTATCTATTCCATTACTACTTTTGTTCTGTAATAAATAGCTGCTTCCTATATTAGAAGTCATAATTATAATAGAATTTTTAAAGTCAACTACCTTACCTTGATTGTCAGTAAGCCTTCCGTCATCTAATATTTGAAGGAATATATTAAACACATCTTCATGGGCCTTTTCTATTTCATCAAATAATATTACACTATATGGTTTTCTTCTTACTGCCTCCGTAAGCTGACCTCCTTCATCATATCCTACATATCCTGGAGGAGCTCCTATAAGTCTCGAAACAGAATACTTTTCCATATACTCTGACATATCTATTCTTATTATGTTTTCTTCACTATCAAACAATGTCCTTGCTAAAGTTTTTGCAAGTTCAGTTTTGCCTACACCTGTAGGTCCTAAAAATATAAAAGAACCTATTGGTCTTTTAGGATCTTTCATACCCGCTCTTGCTCTAAGTACAGCATTTGAAACTGCCGTAACTGCTTCTTTCTGGCCTATAACTCTCTTTGCAAGTTCATCCTCTAATTTTACTAATTTCTGTCTTTCTCCTTCTACCAATTTTGAAACAGGTATTCCAGTCCATTTAGATACTATCTGAGAAATTTCCTGTTCTGTAACTTCTTCCTTTAACATTGCAGCTTCATTGTTTTCTTTAATAGACTGCTCTTTTTCATCTATAGTGCTTTCAAGTTTGGGAATAACACCATATTTTAATTCTGCAATTTTATTTAAATCATATTCTCTCTCTGCTTTTTCAATTTGTCCTCTTGCTTCATCCAGCTGTTTCTTTAAGTTTCTAACCTCAGTTATATTTGCCTTTTCCTTTTCATACTTAGCAGTCATCTCATTGTCACTATCTTTAAGATTGCTAAGCTCCTTTTCTACTGCTTTAAGTCTTTCCATTGAAGCAGTGTCTTTTTCTTTGGAAAGGGCTTCTTTTTCAATCTTAAGTTGAAATATTTTTCTCTTAACATTATCCATTTCAGTTGGCATGCTGTCAATTTCAGTTCTTATCATAGCACAGGCCTCATCAATTAAATCTATAGCCTTATCTGGAAGATATCTATCTGTTATATATCTATCTGAAAGCTTTGCAGCAGCTACAATAGCAGAATCATGAATTCTTATGCCGTGATATATTTCAAATTTCTCCTTAAGTCCTCTAAGTATAGAAATAGAATCCTGAACAGTAGGTTCATCTATAACCACAGGTTGAAATCTTCGCTCTAAAGCCTTATCTTTTTCTATATATTTTCTATATTCATCAAAAGTAGTAGCACCTATACAGTGCAGTTCACCTCTTGCTAGCATTGGTTTTATTAAATTTCCAGCATCCATAGAACCTTCAGTTTTACCAGCTCCAACTATGGTGTGAATTTCATCTATAAAAAGCACTATTTTGCCTTCACTTTTCTGTACTTCTTTTAATACTGCCTTTAATCTTTCTTCAAATTCTCCTCTAAATTTGGCGCCAGCAATCAATGCGCCCATGTCTAGGGAAAATATTATCTTATTTTTCAAACCTTCTGGTATATCTCCTCTTACAATTCTCTCTGCCAAGCCTTCAATTATAGCAGTTTTTCCTACCCCTGGGTCACCTATTAGTACAGGATTATTTTTAGTTCTTCTCGAAAGTATTCTAACAACTCTTCTTATTTCTTCATCTCTGCCTATTACAGGATCAAGTTTATGTTTTTTTGCCTCTTCCACAAGATTTCTGCCATACTTGGCAAGCGCCTCATAAGTTCCCTCTGGGTCCTGAGTTTCAACCCTTTGATTTCCTCTTACTTGAGACAAGGCTTCTAAGAATGCATCCTTTGTAATATAAAATTTCTTAAGTATACCGTCTACGTCAGAAGAGTGAACTTCCATGATACCAAGCATTACATGCTCTACACTTATATATGAATCTTTGAATTTTTGAGCTATTTTTTCTGCCTGCAAAAAAACATCTTCAAATCTTCTAGTTGCATAGACGGAGGAACTTTGTGCTCCTTCTCCTAGCACTTTAGGCATCCTGTCTAAAACATCTTTAGTTTCCTTTACCAGAGATTTTAAATTTACAGACATCTTTCCAAATATATTTGGAATAAGTCCATCTTGCTCAAACACTAAAGCTGAAAACATATGAATCACATCTACCTGTTGATGATTATATCTCACTGCTGTAAGTTGTGCCTCATTCATTGCATTTTGAACTTTTATTGTAAGTTTGTCTATGTTCATAATAAAAATACGTCACGCAAAACTTAAAACAAGTTTTAACGCAGCTCCTCCTTTCTAAACCTCTTTAGATTAATTTAATTTATATGATGACTACCCATTCTAATACTCCCACTTGGGGAAGTGTGAGTATTAGAGCGGCTATGTCCCTGGATAATGAGTTTCCCTAAAGGATAACGTCTTCTAAGTGCTGAAGCACTAAGAAGACTGTTAATAAGCATCAGGTAGTTAAAACTCCACCTGATGCTTAGAACTCTGTTTATTAAACAAGAAAATATAATTTCTTCAGTTTTCTAAGTAAAACTATAAAAAATTATACTTTTGTTTTAAATCAATGGCAATATTAAAATATTTAAGGGCCTCTTGAACCTTTTTCATATCATAATACATACATCCTATTTCCATATATCTTTCATACATACAGGTATTTGTTTGAAATTTTGATAGAGCATCCAGCGAAAGATTCATGTACATTTCTCCTTCAGCTAGCTGACCTTTTTTTATAAATATCAACGCTTTATAATAGTATGCTCTTTCTATAAGAACTATATCATTTAACTTTATAGAACAATCTAAAGCTATATCACATATACTTTCAGCTCTATCCCAAATTTGATTTTTTATCAAAATACCTACAATTTTGATTACAAAATTAGCAAATTCCTCTGCATGTTCTTTAGGATACATATTCAGTGCTTCATTTATATAAAATACTGCCTTTTCACTCATATTTGAAGTAAACATAGCTGCAGCATATTCAACCATAGATGTGGATTTATCTTTTAAATTATCTTTATAAAATTCATTTGCCTTTTTTTCATATACTTTAAATTTTTCAGTATCATTTTTTAAAGAAAGTATTGCTAAAATATGATATACTTTTGCCTTTTTTATGTCTTCATCTATCATGTTTATCAATTTTGTAATCACACTAGACAATTCATAAGCCTTTTCATAATCACTAAGAGCAATAAAGCATATTATTTTATTATATGTAACTTTTGCTAGTAGTTCATTACTACCAGTTTCTGCTGCAATGCCTAGCACATTATCATAATAGTTTATAGCCTGTAAAAATTCTTTTGTTTTAAAAAAATATTTGCCAACATCCATATAATACAAGGCTGCTTTTCCTTTAGAAAAATTTCTTTGTAAATATTCATAGTACTTTACAATTATATTATGCAATTTTTCTAATTCATTTTTTTCCAGATAATAGTTAAATAAAAGATGTATTATCCTAAAACATATATTATCATAGTCATACCGTTCAGCAAATTTAAAATTATATACTAAATTTTTTTCATAATTTTTTTTATCTTGTTTTTTCTCAATATCATCTATATTTTTTATTATTTGATTTTTTATATCTAATTTCAGATACTCAAAACTAACTTCAAGTTTGTCTGATAAAAATTCTAAAATCCAATCTTCTGGTTTTATTTTATCATTTTCAATGCAGCTCATTTTAGAAATTGATATCTTACTATTACACAGTTCCTTCAAAGTATATCCCTTATATATGCGTGCTCTTTTAACTTTTTCTCCAGTAGAAAGTATCTCCATAATTATCACCTATTTTATTTAATACTCTTTTAATATTCCAATCTTTTTAAAAATTTCAACACCTTCACTTAAATACTTAGCTGCTTCTTTATCCATCTTACTATCTTCATAGAATTTTCCAAGTTTTATTGATATATCCGCAGCTTCCTTAGTATAATTCATTTTTGTCGCAAAGTTCAATGCATCAATTAATGTATTTTCCGCTTCCTTTTTATTACATTCAATCATGTTTATTCTAAATTTCATCATGTAATAATATACTAATGATTTATTATTTTTTTCGTCTATCTTGTCCCTTATTTCTTCTAGAACTTTTCTTGAATTTATAATATCCTTTAATTTTATATAATTTTCACATATATTTATAAGCGTGTCCACAATCTTGCCATCTTCACACTTCATTCTCAGTTCTTTTGCCTTATTTAAATGTATAAATGATTCTTCAATATTATTAAACTCTCCAAAAAGTTTACCTAGATTATTTTCAATTTTTGCAGTATTTATTACATCTTCTAATTCCCTGTATACATTTAAGGTCTTTTTAGAATACTTTATTGCATTATTTATATCTCCCTTTTTATTATACTCTTCTGCAAGTAAAAATAAGCTTTTAGCATATTCTTCCTTATTATCTATCTGCCTAAACTTCTCATTTGCTAGGTAAGAATAGTTTATCGCTTCTTCCATATTTTCTAATTTAAAATTTATACAGGCTGTATAATAATATATTTGTCCAAGCAAAAAATCATTTCCTATATTATTTTCCTTATATACATTCTCTGCCTGCTGCAAATAACTGCTGGAAGCATGATATGATTTCATGCTTATTGTAATCTTCCCTAAACTTATAAAAGTTTTTATAATTTCTTCATATTTATTATTTTTTATAAAAACAACATTAGCAGACAATAAAAGCTGTTGAGCAATAGGATATTCTTTTCTCGCCGTATAGATTGTCCCCTTTAAATATAAATTTTTTGCTTTTTCATATTGTAAGGAATACTTTTCTGAGTAGTATATAGCCTCTTCAATATACTTTTCCGATTGATTCAAACTCCCGCTTATTATATAAGATTCAGCTATATTTTCAAAATAAGTACATATTTTTTGTGCTTGAGTTTCTTCTGACTCCATTAGATACTCAATGGAAGTATTCAACTCCCCTGCTAAGTATTCCAACAAATCCATACTAGGATTTGACTTCCCTGATTCCACCAAACTTATTTGTCCAGGTGTAATTCTATCCCCTGCCAAATCCTTTAAAGTCATATTGAGTTCTTTTCTTCTTCTCTTTATTTTTTCTCCTAAAGAAAGTATTTCCATCATTCACTCTTCCTTTATTAATCACAATTTTTGTTTCATGCCTATCTGTTCCAATATGCTACATTTTTTTTAATATATAAAAAATAAAAGCCATACTTTGGGATAACAATATCTAGATATTACATATAGTTGAAATTATATGTAATGTTAAGATTTTTGTTTAGGATAATTTTTAAACCATATTAAAATATTATTCTATATTAGTATCATTATAACATATTTTTAATTATAAAATAAAAACTTTAAAAAATAAAAGTATATTACCATAAACCTAAACAATATAGTCTAAATTAATAAAAAAACAATGTAAAATGCACATCTTTATTATTAAAAGTGTACATTTTACATTGTACTTATTTAAGCTCCTATGCTATCTCATCCAATTCATAACTCCACCGTACATATTTCCTGCAGTATTTCTTAAGTATTTAGAAGTTTTTCTTATCATTCTCTTTTTAGATCTATCTAATTCTGGTACTACCATCATTCCTACTGCTGCACCAATTACTGCACCTGCTACAAACTTTCCACGCATTTTGCTACACTCCTCTCTTTAAAAAATGATTTTTATGTTCTATAGATAGATTATGCAAATTTATTTTTTTTAAACAACTTAATTTTTACATTTTCATATATCAATAACTATTATATTTTTTTCACCTTTAGGTGCAATTTTTAATATCTCATTCTTTACTTCATCATTAGCTGTCTTTATCTCATTACTCATTAACCATTTTTGAACACTTTTTTTTGATTCTATTTGCAACTTTTCTTTGCACTTTTCATCTGCCAATTCATTAAACAAATCCCCAGTATGACTATCTACTTTAACAAATATAACTTCAATGTTTTTCATAAGCTCGTTCATTTCTTCGTAATATTTTATAGATGAGGCTTCTTTTCTCTCCCATAACCCAAGGGCATGTTTGCAGGTTCCTTCATAGTCGTGAAACAAAACAACTTTTTTTTCTCCCTTAGACAGGGCATATTGTACTCCTCTAACTGCTGCTTTCAATTCCCCAGATATTTGCCTAATATTTTTACCTTCTTCACAAGAATGTGCATCGCTTTCTATATAATAAACTACATTACCTTTAACTGCCACCAATGCATAAGAATACATTTCCGTTGAAATGTTATAACTTCCATCCACATATACATGCAAACAATCTTTAGGATAGCTGCCTCCAGACTTTTTTAGAAGCTTATCCTCTCCTTTTAAATATTCCAAAGCTGAATTTGTATCTTTAAAGCTCTTATACGTAGCACCTTTAACACCTTTTACACATTTTAGACATTCTCCCCAGGTGTTTACTATAATATTTTCAACTTTTTCATTTTTTTCAAAATCATATCCTTCTTTTATAGCATATACCTTCTTAACCATATCAATTCACGTGTTATATAAATCCCTTATGTAACACTTCTCCCCTCTTTTTCTTTTCTTTCAGATGATTTGAATACATTGCTTAGCTGATTTAAAACCTTAGAAACATTTGCACTTCCAATTATTTTTGTGATATATTTTACTGCTTCTCTTGTAACCAGAATTATATTTTCCTCACCCTGCCAATTTTCAATTATAATTTCTTCTGGTATTTCATCTATTATACTATTAAGTGCAAAAAACGCCAGAGCGACATCATCTATTTTTCCAACAAAAGGTATAAAATCAGGTATTATATCTATAGGACTTGCAAGGTAAGCTATTACGCCTGACAGCATAATCTTAACCTTTATTTTAACCCTTTTGTCCTTAAATAATCTTATAAATAGCATTATAATATCCGGTACAAGCATCCCATACTCTACAATTTTTTCATATTTTTGCGGCACCTTACTTACAACTTTTTTTCTAAACTTATGATACTTATCTAAAATAAGTATACTTCTTTTCTTTTTCTCTATGTTTGGAAATTTCTTTTTTTCCTCATATCTTATATCTTCTGCTTCTACCTCTAGCGCCCTAGGAAGTATTTCTACTTTTTTTAATTTGAGATTAAAGTAAGGTATAAGCTTTACTGCCAGATTTAAATCCACTCTTACTATATCCCTGTCCACCTCTACCCCATAAGGAGAAAAGTCATCTAATAACTTTTTAAGAACAATATTTTTTATATTCTTGAATACTTTAAACTTATACACATGTACATCAAATATTTTTAAATTTATTATGTTGTTATTTATATTTCCTAATCCCATCTTAACTTGAAAATTTACAGATATTTTGCTCTTATATGTCCCCTCTATTGTTATTATTTCATTTATACTTATCTTTTCTATATTAAGTCCTTCTATATTCACATACTCATGAACTATACCAAGTATGTCTTGTTCTGTCAAAATGGCTTTTCCAAAGGACACTTTCATATATAAATCTCCTCCCTAAATTTACAAACTTCTTATTATAAAGTATACAGTAAATTAAATTTTCTGCAATAAACAATTCTAGAATTCCTATACTAGTTCCATAAATTACTTTAGCAAAATTTATGATTTTAATTAGACTATTTTATAAAAATATTATAATATCATTATATGATTTTATAAAGTTTCGTTTGTTTTTACAAGATTTGACTATAGAGCTTATAATTTTAAGTTAATTCATCCGATGACTACCCGCTCTAATACTCCCTCTTTTCCAAGTGGGAATAAAGAGCGGCTACGTCCCTGGATAACGATTTCTAAGCATCAGTTGGAGTTAAAGCTCCATCTGATACTAAGAACTCTGTTTATATAAATCACTATAGAGAATCTATCTCAAGAAAGGAGAACTTAAATGAAAAAGATAAAAAATAAGTTTATAATAATTCCTATTTTAACCTCTATTTTATCTCTTGGCATGTTACTATTTATGAATTACACTAACAGTTCTACACCCTATAGGTCATATGTTTCGTTTCAAAAAGATGTATCAGAGAAAATAGTTCTAGCAGTGTACATGACAGATTCTCCTAAAATAAGAGTAAAATTAAAAAACGGAAGCGTGTATGATACTGATAACCCTAGAACCCCTAATGCTAAAGAAGTGCTTTTAAAAGATGGAATAAGTGTATCTGAGCAATCTACTGTAAGCAATAGGCAAGCTTACCCTACTGCTATACTTATAATTTCAATTATAGTAACTGCTTTTATGGCACTTAAGTTTTCTAGCAAATCTTCAAAAAAAGTAATATCTCTCGATTCTTTAGATACTTCTGCTGTAGAAGATTCTAATTGTAATTTTAAAAGTGTAGCAGGAAATGAGGAAGCTAAAGAGAGTGTCCAGGATGTAGTTGATTTCTTAAAGAACCCTAAAAAATATGCATCTTATGGTGCAAGAATGCCAAAAGGGATTTTGTTATTCGGTGAGCCAGGAACCGGAAAAACTCTCCTTGCAAGAGCCATTGCAGGTGAAGCAGAAGTCCCATTTTATGCTGTTTCAGGTTCTGATTTTGTACAAGTATATGTAGGTGTAGGTGCCAGCCGTATAAGGCAGTTATTTAAAAAGGCTAAAAGCAATAAATCTGGAAAAGCGGTTATATTTATAGATGAGATAGACGCTATAGGTAAAAAAAGAGATGGCTCAGGGAGTACCGGAGGCTCTGATGAAAGAGATCAAACTTTAAATGCTCTGCTTACAGAAATGTCTGGATTTAATGAAAAAGAGGGAATTGTAATAATAGCTGCCACCAATAGGTTAGATATGCTAGATCCTGCTCTTTTAAGGCCTGGAAGATTTGACAGACATATAGAAGTAACTCTCCCTGACGTTTCTTCAAGAGAAAAAATTATATCCCTCCACTTAAAAAATAAACCTGTAGACAATATAGATATACACGAGTGGGCTCAAAAAACTTCTTACTTTTCAGGTGCAAAAATTGAAAGCTTAATAAATGAGGCTGCAATACTTGCCTGTAAAGAAGATAGTACTTATATAGAAAACAAGCACATTGATAAAGCTTTTTCCATAGTACTAACAGGGTATGAAAAAAAAGATAGGGATTATATAAAAGATATAGATAGGAGAATAACTGCTTACCATGAAGTAGGCCATGCTCTAGTATCCTCAAAAGTACTTCCAAATGAAAAGATTTCTAAAATAACAATCATTCCAAGTACTAAGGGAGCTGGAGGTTATACATTAAGCATACCCGAGGACAAGCTCTATCAAAATAAAGATTACTTGCGTAAAAGAATAATGGTGCTTTTAGGCGGAAGAGCAGCTGAAGAAGTTATCTTTGGAGCAGATTACGTAACCACAGGTGCCTATAATGATCTTCAGCATAGCACAAACATAGCCTTTAAAATGGTAACTCAGTATGGAATGGGAAGCACTTTAGGTCTTTTAAATATGAGGGAGCTATCAGATTTAAATATAAATCAAAATGAGATTATCAAAGAGTGTAAGTGTCTTACAGATTCAATATATAATGATGTAAAAAATATTCTTATTGAAAATAGACACTGCCTTAAAGCCACAGTTCAGTTGCTTATGGAAAAAGAAACCTTATTTTCAAATGACTTAAAAGATTTATTTATTTAGCAATTACTCACCTTTCGCACATACAAAATTTTCAATTAATAATTAAAATTTACGAAGCAACGCTTCACAAGTTAAGAATTAATAACGAAGAATTAATAGTAAAGGATGATTTTTAGCTGTCGCAAAAAATCTTTAAATTTATATAAATCAGCGATGTTTCACTTTAGTGAAACAAGTGGTGAAAAGCTTAATCAAAGATTTTTTGTAGTGTAACGGAAAAAAATCCACATTAACTATTAATTCTTCATTCTTAACTATTAATTAAAAATATTGCTTTGCAATTTGCTTAAACTGTAAAAGCTATTTATTGGGCGATGTTTTTTACATTGCCCAATAAATATGTTATGACTATTCCTCCTACAAGTCCTCCTAAGTGTCCAAAGTTATCTACGTTTGCTATAGAAAATCCTATTATTAGATTTACCACAATTATAGATAATACATTCATTAAAAATTCCTTACCAATTTTATGTTTCATTTTTATAGCAAATACCAATGCCGCACCTAAAAGTCCAAATATTGCTCCTGAAGCTCCTACTGAAATAGAGGACGAAAACATAAAACTAAATACTGAAGAAACTAAACCTGATATAAGGTACAGCACTATGTATTTAACTTTACCATACACTTTCTCAACAAAAGAACCCATTATATAAAGTGAATACATATTTACTCCTAAATGAACTATTCCGGCATGTAAAAACATACAAGTAAAAAGCCTATAATATTGTCCTGAAGCTATAAGTGAGTTAACTTTAGCTCCCATAAATACAAGTACATTTACATCACTATCAAATACATTCCCAGAAAGGTATGCTGTTACTGCATATACCGCAACATTTAAAGCTATTATAATCCACGTTACAATTAAGTCTTTCATTTTATATATATTTTTTGACTGTTTATTTGCTAAAGTACTTTGTTTTGCATAAATCATACAATTATATATTTCTTTAGCTAACTCCTTCAAATCAGGAGTATACAAAGTTATTTGATTTAAATAAGGATTTAAAAAAATTAATCCACATTGTGGATTATTATTTTTATCCACTGTGGCATGTTCTCCCCTATCTAACACTATTTGTACAAGCCTTACACTTTTATTGTCAAACAGATTTTTTAAACGTAACTTTATATCTTCAACATTTATATTTCTATAACTTTCCATCTTAGAAAAGAAAACTACTTGCATAATAGAATTTTGCTCTCTGCATAACGCCCATCTACTGCATATTCCATTTATACCTTCTAGTTCTATAATATTAAAATTATAGTTCTTGCATAACTTGTCTATTAAATTATCAATATATGAACTCATATTTTTCTCCTCAAAAAAACGAATACACCGATAAGTATAGCTCAACTTTCGCAGTTTAAGAACTTTGCGAAGCAAAGCTTCGCAAGTTAAGAATTAATAATGAAAAATTAATAGTAAAGGATGATTTTTAGCTATCGCAAAAAATCTTTAAATTTATACAAATCAACAATGTTTCGTTTTAGCGAAACGAGGGGTGAAAAGCTTAATCAAAGATTTTTGGTAGTGTAACGGAAAAAATCCACATTAACTATTAATTCTTCATTCTTAACTATTAATTAAAAATATTGTTTCTCAATATTTTTATATTATGTTAATTTCTTATGTACAAAAGTTAAGTTATTAATATTTTCCACATTTATAATACGCTGTATATGTTATATTATACTATTTCTTCTACGATTACACTTAGATTTTTAAGTAGATCGACTTCATAACCTGATATGTTATCTCCAGTTTCAGGATCTTGTAATACCCTTATCACCGGCCTATCAGGAAATCCTCTGTTTTGCCTTACAACATACCCCTTGACTCCATTTGATAACTTAACGCAGCATCCAAGTGGATAAACAGCAAATGTATTTTTGAAATGGGCTACTATTTCCTGGTCAAAACTAGTTCCACTGCCTGAAAGTACGAGTTCATAAGCATCATTAGGGCGAAATTTTTTTCTATAACACCTATCATTACTAACAGCATCATATACATCACATATGCAAACCATTTTTGCAAAATTTGTTATCTGTTTATCCTTAAGTCCATAAGGATATCCTCTGCCATCAACTCTCTCATGATGCTGTTCAACTATTTTAATTATAGGACTGTATGTACCAAAAACTTTTTTTAAGATTTTTGAACCATGTAGGGGATGTTTTTTTATTTCAGCAAATTCTTCATCTGTTAACTTACCTTTTTTGTTCAATATCTCTATAGGCACTTTTGTCTTTCCTACATCATGTAAGATAGCTCCCACACCAAGTTCCTTTATATTAAATCCACTGTATCCTGCTGAAATTCCTAAAAAAGAAGCCATAACACAAGTATCTATTGAGTGAACAAAAGTATAGTTGTCATACGTTTGTATGTCATAAAGACTTTTATTTACATCTCCAACATCAACTATATAATTAATCATTTCTTCTACTGTTTTTAAAGATTGTCTTAATCCTTTTTCATTGTAATTATTTAAATTTACCATTACTTTTGACATACTTTTCATAGTAGACTGTTTAAGCTGTGCCAATTTTTCATCTTCGACATATACATCTTCTAATCTTTCATCTTCGACATATACATAAAATACACCTAATTTTTTAATTTATCTATATAGTTACTATTCAACTTTACTCCTGCTCGTAATAAAACTTGTCCTTCACAGGTTAATATGCTCTTTCCAAGTACATCTTCTTCCATAACCCTATCTATAAATTCTAGCCTCATAATTTCACCCCAATAAAGTTTTACATTGTAATATTTCTTAATAAAATAATACCATACAACCATAAAAATTTAAATAATTTAAAATTAAAAATGACCTAACTTCCACATAAATCCTAACTCTAGAAAATATTTTTCTATATAAATAAAAATAAGTATTTACTTATTTTGTAAATTTGTATATTATAATATTAAAACATTATTTCCATTATGTGGAGGAAAATTATGAAAAAATTTATGATTATATTTATAAGTATTTTACTTGCTGTTACAATAGTAGAAAAAGTATATGTATCATATAAGTGTAGAGATATTAACTACGCAGTTAAAAATTATTTTACTACCGGCATTTTTAATAAATATAAGCTGTGCAACATGGGGGATATAAATATGTATTTTTCCAATGGAACAGTTGCATTTATTAAAGTTTCTGGTATGTCTACTAAAATGCCCTACGAAAAACTAAAATATACTGTATTTATACAAAAAAACACCAGAGGAGTGTGGAAAATAAAAAAAGTATATCCCACACAGATAACTTTAAAATAAAACTCTTTAGTTTTTACTACTTTTTCTCTTTCTACAATCTGCACATATTCCATTTAATTTAAAATCCAGTTCTTCGTCCTCAAATACAAAACCCGTTTTGCTTTTTATAATTTCCTCTATTTGCTGCATAGGACAGTCTATTTCTACTTCTTTATGACATATTTTACACTCCAATATATGCTTATGTTTTTTTTTCATTATAGCATAACTATATTTATTTTCACCCAAATCAAATTTTCTAACAATTTTCTTATTTTCAAACAATTCTAAGGATCTATAAATAGTGGATAAATCTACATTTATGTTTCTTTCTCTACACTTTTCAAATAAATTATCAACAGTTATAGCATTTTCACTCTTAGATAATATATCTAAAATATTCAATCTTGCTTTTGTAACTTTTATTCTACGTTTTCTCAAGTACTTTTCTACATCCATAAATTCACCCCAAATTTTCACTTAAAAAACATCATCTTAATACCAAATATAATAAGTATTACTCCCCCTATATAATCTGCATATTTACTTACAATATGTATTTTCTGGAGGTACTTCGAAATAAAAAAAGCAAACAAACACATAATAAAGGTAATTAAGCCTATAAACACAGTGCTAATAAATAGATCCACCCTATTTGCTATATTATTTAAAGTTGTAAATCCTATTACTAGTGCATCAATACTTACTGAAACTCCAAGCACTAGAATCATTCCTGGTTTAATGAGTATGCATTCCCCTTTACTGGCAAAACCCTCTTTAACCATAAGGATGCCTACTATAGATACTAATGCTCCTCCAATTACCTGGGGAACAGATGCAATATATGTATTAAATAGAAACCCTGCATAGGCACCGCATATAGCAAAAAGAAACTGAAAAAATCCACATGAAAAAGAAAGTTGAAACTTATTTCTTTTCTCCACTGAACCATTCAATCCCACACACAGTGAGACACCAAAGGCATCTAAAGAAAGTGCCACTGCAATCAAAAGTAAAAAATAAAATTTCATATTATTTTCCTTTCGCAATTAAAATTACTTATAATAACTTACTTAATTTTACTTTATTATTTTTCTAATGTCTACAAGTTTGCTTACTGCTCATATGTATTTTTGAGGAAAGTTAAGCATATATCCATTACATTTAAGCCATTTTCCTCTGTTTTTATATTGTGGAATTATAGATTCCACTAATCTCCAGTAGTCTCTAGAATGATCCATATGTACAAGGTGGCAAAGTTCATGCACAACTACATAATCTATAATTTCTATAGGTGCCATTAAAATTTTATAATTTAAATTAATATTTCCATTAGAGGAACAGCTGCCCCATCTAGTCTTCTGACACCTAATTGTTATTTTTTTTGGATAAACATTTAGGCTCTTGTGATAAATATCCACCCGTTCTCTAAAAATCACCCTAGCCCTTTGTTTATAAAATTCGCATATGCTCTTTTTAATATTTTCTTCATTTTTTAATAATACAGCTTTGCCATAAACTATAATTTTATCTCCTGCAATTTCTACATAACATTTTTTTATATCTGCCTGATTCATTTCTATTTTTAAAAAATTGCCCATCCATAAAAGTTTTTTCCCATCTAACAAACCCATGGACTTCATATTGTAAATTCTATTTTTTGTAATTTTTATATTTTCTTGTATCCATTCTATTTTATTCTTAACTATCTCCTCTATGGATAGATAACTAACATTAAGAGGCGATATTACATATACTTCACCTTTTTCATTAATTTTAATAGTTATGTTTTTTATATTCTTCTTTATTACCTTATATTCAAATGAAGAAAGTCTATGAGTTGTTTCCATTTTTCACCTTTCATTAATTTTTAACAGTAACTGGCTTTATAGTGTCTTTAACCTTTATATAGTAGGTCTTTCCTTTTTCTAATTTTTCCTGTGGCACAATAACTACTTTGTTGTCTTCTACGCTGCCTATTTTAAAAGCAACCCTTTTACCAGTAGTACCATTTATAATTTCCATATTTATTTTATCCTTTATATCAGAGCTTATTTTTTTGTTAAAAATCACAGTAAATGCTTTGTCCTGTGACACCTGCTGCATTGTATCTAAAACCTTATCTTCTGGATAAAAAAACTTATATATATTGCTAAAGTATTCTTCCGGAACCTTTTCCCATCCATCTTTAGTGCCTATACAAATTTGTGATCTATCTATATTATTCACTATATACTTAAAAGCAGACCAATATTCCTCATTTTTAGCAATACTTAAATCTATATAAAATTTTTCATTATTTATTGTAACTTTTAGAAGTCCTTGCTGGTCTGTTCCATCTTTACACTGTCCTGACAATAATTGCGCTACTGCCAAAGAATTCTCATTACCTGTATCAAAATCAGGTTTTATTCCTACTTTTTGTATTGTATTACCTGCAGGTGAATAAAATTTTTCTACAGTTAACTTCAATGCTCCTCCATCTGAAAGGTCAAACATCTGCTGTGCCACACCTTTTCCATAAGTAGTATTTCCTATAAAAAAAGCTTTTTTATAGTCCTTCACTGCTGCAGACAGTATTTCAGAAGCACTGGCAGTATATTTATCTGCCAAAAATATAGTAGGCTTGTCTATCATACTTTGTTGTTCTCCTGCCAGGTAGCCTATTTTTTCACCGCTTTTATTTTGAACTATAAGTGCTAAATTTTTTCCTATGAAATTTCCTGCTACATTTAGGGCAGAATCCATATATCCTCCACCATTATCTCTCAGGTCTATTATGTACCTTGCAGGCTTATTTGCTTGAAGCTCTTTTAACTTTTCATTAAACTTTTGTGATGTGTCTTCTCCAAAAGATGCTATGTGAATATATGCAGTATTACTATCCAACATTTTTCCATCTACTATTGGGATACTTACCTCTCCCCTTTTTACAGAAAAGCTTAATACCCTGTCCTGCCTTTGAATTACAAGATTAACATTTGTATTTTCGTCTCCTTTAATATATGAAGAAGCTTGATCAAGTGTTATATTGGCAAGTGAATGGGAATTGGCCGAAATTATAATATCCCCTTCCTTAAGTCCCACACTTTCTGCTGGAGAATTTGCAACTACAGAATCTATTTTTATCCCTGAAGGAACCTGAGACATATATATGCCTATTCCATAGATTTTATTATTTATGGAATTTAAAAAATTTGTTTCTTCTTCTTTAGAAAAATACTCAGTATATGGATCATTAAGTTTTTTCAGTGCTTCATCTATACTAGATGCATTTAATACCCCGTCTGGTATATTGCCTACATAATAAGTTTTAATATCGTTTTTCACTTCATTTAGTACTTGTGACGAGTCCGCTGCCGCTGCCGTAAATGAAAAGCCAAGTAAAAAAAATACAGTCCAAAATACCACAAATAAATTTTTTGCATATAATCTCATATCTAATTTTCTCATTGAGTTACTTTTCATATAGTAATCCTCCCAAAATTATTATAGGTTGTAATTGAAGCTTGAACTTATTCGCAGAGATATTTTTACAATAATGAAGCACATTTAAATATTTTTTACTTACACTTATCAAAATATTTAACGGACTGAAGGTTGTAAAAATATTCGGAGAATAATTCAACTTTCAAGCTAGAAACTCTATAATTAATGAAATAATTATATCATTATTGAACATTTACTTCCATTGAAATTTATCTTATTTACTTACTGTCACTCGGGAGGATAGGGCATTAATTTGGCCTTCAGGAACCTTGTCATTAGTTATTATAAGATCTTTTAATTTATCTAAAGAGTTAACTGCACTTATATCAGATATATAATTATCACTAGCATCAATACTCTCTAAATTATAAAGAGATGATACAGGAGACAAATCCGAAACTAAATTATTTCCAAAAGATAAAGTTTTCAGATCCTTCATTCCTCTAACTTCACTTATGGTACCTATACTGTTTTTATCGATATATAACCTCATAAGATATTTCATATTTTCAAGACAATTTATATTACTTATGTTGTTACCATATAAGTATAAGTTTTTCATATAAATTAGATTAGAAAGAGGACTTATATCACTTATATAATTTGACTTTAAGCTCAAAGTCTCTAAACTTTTCAAATTTGATAAAACACCTATATTTTTTATACTATCATTATCTAATCTTAGTTCCTTAAGTTCAGTTAAATTTTCAAGTCCACTAATAGTTGTAAGATTATTACTGTCACAAACAGTAATCCACTTTAACTTTGTAAGATTATTTAGGGATTCAAAAGTACTTATACTAGTTTTATTTGCAGATAATCTTTCCAAATCCTTAAGTTTTGAAATTGGACTGAGATCACTTACTTTATCTTCATTTATATTCAAATCTGTGAGATTTAAAAGATAACTCAGTGGAGATAAATCTGAAACTTTAGTTTTATCCACATCCAGCGACTCTAAATCTGAAAAATTTTCTATTCCTGAAAGTGAAGATACATTTGTGTTTCCTAAATTTAAGGTTTTCAAGTTAACCAAATTTTTAATACAAGAAATATTTGAAATACTCGTATCTGTAGCTTCTATACAAGTAAGATTAGTTAAATCTTTAATTGGATCTAAAGCACTCACATCAGTATCTGTAATATATAGATTTTGTAAACTTTCTAAATCCTTTAAAGGGGTTAAATCAGATATTCTATTTTTACCTATATTCAATACTTTAAGATCTGTTAAATTTTCTATTCCTGAAAGATCTGTAATACCTTTATCCCAAAGATTTAATTCTACTACATTGTCAAGTTCTCCCTTTTTAATATCTCCTTCAGTTTTTTCAATTTTATTTCTAATTTCTCTTTCTAAACTAGCATCTTTAAAGGTTACTACTACATTTGGATCTTCTACTAACTCATTTAAATTGTCCATACTATAAATTTCTTTGTTTCTGTATTTTACCCACTGCAATTTTTTAAATTTTTTTAGCTCCTTTAAGTCACTTATTTTATCCTTGTCCAAATTAAGTTTTTTTAAATTTGGAAGATCCTTCAGGGGGCTTATTTCTGTAAACGGATTCTCATCAAGGTAAAGTACATTTACATTTTTTAAATCTTCTAAATCTTCTATATCATCAATACTATTTTTACTTAAAATAAGGGTACTAACATTAGTTAAATCCTTAACTTTTTCTCCATCTTCTATAACATTGTTCTCTAGATTTACTGTTTTTAGTTTCTTTAAATCTTTAAGATAGCTAGGATTATTTATCTGATTCTTTGATAAATCAATTTCCTTTAAATTTTTCAATTTTGAAAGAGGCTCTATAGTCTTAATTTTGTTATCTCTTAAAACAATTCTCTCTAATTTATATAACTTTTCAAGAGGAGTTAAATCTGATATTTTATTTTTATATAGATTTAATTTTTCAAGATACTTAAGGTATTTAATAGAAGATATATCTTCTATTTCATTATTGCTCAAATCTAAAGTTTTAAGATTTTCCAAATACTCGATTCCCGAAATATCCTTTATTCCTTTGCCTTCTATATCAAGTTTAGTTAAAGCATATACATTATTTTTAGTGATATTTCCTTCAGGTTTATTTATTGCTTCCCGTACAGCCTTATTTAAATTTTCATCTTTAAATTGTATATTATTCGTGTTTTGTATGTTAGTTCCAAATACCTTATTAAATATAGCATTTGTATCCTCTATTCTTGTGGGACCTGCTAAAGCTGAAGTACTATATACACAAGCTATTATTCCTGCAGCACATATTGAAATTTTAATCTTATCTCTATCCACAAAATTACCTCCTTCTTAAAAACATAGGACTTAGGCATTTTCAAAGAAATAACTAGTCAGTATGCTATGATATTTTCTTTCAAATGCCTTAATCCGTTACATCTATGTCTTTAGATATTGAATTTATTATATACTTAGGTACATCAGTATTTGTAAGAGTCAAATTCTTAAGTGACCTCATGCTATTTATAGGACTTATATCATAAATGCTGTTATCTCCTACATCCAAAGTCTCAAGCTTTGTAAGGTTCCCAAGCTTTGATATACTTGTTATATCGTTCTTGCTCAAGTACAAGGTCTTTAGATTTTTCATGCTTGAAAGTGGAGCTATATCACTTATTTTATTACTATCCAGATACAATCTTACCATATTGTCCATTTCTGAAAGAGGTACTATGTCACTTATTTTGTTATTTGAAAGGTATAAACTTTGAATGCTCTTTGCATTTTTAAGTGATGTTATATCACTTATTTCATTTTTTATAAGACTTACAAGTTGTAAATCGTTTAATTTCTCTAATGCGCTTATATCCTTTATTTTGTTTGAGTCGCCGCGTATTTCTTTTAATTTAACTGTAGAATTTATACCCTCTAAACTTGTGAGTTTATTTTCATCTGCTAATAGCCTAGTAAGTTTTGTATTGCTCTTTAAAGGAATCAAAGAAGTTACTTTATTTTTATTTATGGACAGTGTTTCAAGTTCAGGCATAAAAGCAGTACAATTTATACTGGATATATTATTTTCATCTAATGAAAGGGAAGTTAAATTTACCAAACTCTCTAAGCTATCTATATCTGTAATATGATTTTTACTCAAATCCAAACTTTCCAAATTTTTAAGATCTTTAAGGCTTTCTATATCCGTTATATCGTTATCACTTAAATTCAAGGTTTCAAGTTTTGTCAAATTTTCAATAGGACTTATATCTGAAATTTTTGCTCCACATACCTGCAGCTTCTTTAGGCTAGTTAAATCTTCCAAATCGTCTAGTTTTTCAATTTTACTTCCGTTTAGGTACAACTGTTCCAAGTTGTCCAGATATTTTATATTGCTTAAGTCTACTATGTCATCTTTACTCAAATTTAAAGATTTCAGCCTTGCTAAATTTTCTATGCCAGAAAGGTCCTTTATCCCTTTATCAAACAAATCCAAATCGCTTATAAACTCCACATCATATTTATAAAGACTTCCAGAAGGCTTATCTATTTTATCCCTAATTGCTTTTTCCAAATTAGTATCTTTAAATGTAACTTCTACATTGGCATCATCCACTATATTATTTAATTTATCAAAATCAGTTATTTCCTGTCCGTCATATTTAAGCCATACTAAATCTTCAAATTTGCTGTTATTAAAATCTTTTATATTGTCAATCTTATCTTTATCTAAAGATATTCTTTTAAGATTTTTAAGTTCTAAAAGTGGTTTACCATCATTAAATGGATTTTGATCTAAATATAGCTTAGTTAAGTTTGTCAAATTATTTAAAGGGGTTACATCCTTTATATTATTTTTAGAAAGGTACAAACTTTGCAAATTACAAAGATGCTTTAAATATACTACATCTGATATTTTATTATCATCTAGCATAAGAGTCTTTAATCCATTTAAACTCCACAGTGCTCCTAAATTTTCAATTTTATTGCTACTTAAAGTAAGTTCTCTCAAGGAGTCCCTTCCTGCTAGTGGATCTATATTTTTAATTTCATTATTTGATGCATTTAATTTTTCAAGATGTTTTAAATGTGCAAGAGGTGTTAAGTTTTCTATTTTATTTTCATATAGATATAAAGTATTAAGTTGTTTTAAATTAGCTATAGGAGTCAAATCTTCTATTTTATTAAAGCTTAAATCTAAACTTTCTAGATTATTTAACCTCTCAAGTCCGCTTAAACTTCTTATGTCCTTATTTCTTATACTAAGTTTAGTTATACCTGAAAGGTCACTTATAGTTATAGGCTCATTTACTTTATTAAGTTTCTCCCTTATAGCTTTATCCAAATTTTTATCTGGAAAAACTATACCACTGTCTATACCCTCATAATATAAACTTGAATCACCATTATAGTCCCGTGCATATACTTTAGATACTAAGGGGGGACAACATGAACATACAAAAGTAATTGCAAGTATTAAACATATCTTTCTCCTATTCATAATTTTATACCGGAATATATTCCGATATATTCACCTCTTTTCAATAAAATTTTACTTTTTAGTTGAAAGCTTATTCTTGTTTAAATTTTCCTTCATGGCCTTCTCTTCAATTTCTCTAAGATCCAAAATTAAATTAAACTTTATAGAATACTTTTTGAATACTAAAGAGCAAATTAAAGATGCTGCTAAAAATATAGCTAACACTATCACATCATTTTGGAGGACACTATAGTCTATTCCCCAATCTATCTCTCTCATGGCAGATATAGAATATGTGAAAGGTAAAAACGGACCTATAGTTTCAAAAAATTTAGGTAGTAATTCTCCAGGGAATGTACCATTTGAGGAAGTAAGTTGTAATATTAAGGCTATTATTGCCATAAGCCTTCCTGCATCCCCAAATAAAAATACGAAATTTTGTATTATAGCTATAAATACAAAAGACAGAAATATATTAAAGGCAAAATATATTGTAACATTAGAAGGCTTAAGTCCAAGTGCCATAACTGCAGCACTTAAAAGTACAGCTTGAATCGTTCCTACAGCACAATAAGAAAGATATTTGCCTATAATCCTTGCAGGAAGCTTAATTTTTAAATTTGGATTTACATTCTCACTAATTAAAAAGAACATCAAAAGCGCACCAACCCAGATTCCCAGACTTATAAAGTATGGTGCCAGTCCTTGCCCATATCCACCTACATCATATAAAGGCTTATCTTTTACATTTAGTGGACTTGACATAAAATTTCCCATGTCCTTGCTGCTTGGAACCATTTTATCTGAAAGTTTTTCAGCGCCATCTGCCAATTTGTCATGCAGCTCTGCCACACCTTCATACAATTTATTTACACCATCTTGTAAATCAGGTATTTTATCTTTAAGAGTTTTTATACCATCTCTAAGAGTACCTGAACCATCATGTAATTTAAAAAGTCCATCTGACAAATCTGTAGATCCATCATAAAGTTTCTGAACACCTGACTCAACATCTGGTACCTTGTTATTGAGCTCTCCCAATTTATCCGTTAAAGTTTTAGAACCATCCTGTATTTTAAATAATCCATCAGATAAATCTACAGAGCCATCATAAAGGGTATTAACTCCGTTACTAAGTTCTGGAACAGAGTCTTTAAGCCTGCCAATTCCATCTGTTAAATTTTGAGAACCATTATATAGTGTATCTGTACCATCTTTCAAATCTTCAGTCTTATCATATAGTTCACCTAATCCATCATTTAATTTTTTTGCACCCGCATCTAGCTTATCGATTCCATCTATAAGTTGTTTTGCACTTTCTAATGCTGATTTTATATTGTCTACAGTACTTTCTAAAAACTTCACCTGAGTATCAAGCTCACTGCAAATAGCATATGTATTGCTGCTTTTATCTAATTTACCCATTAAGCTTTCTATACTAGTAGAAACACTTTGAAGGTATGAATTTGTATTATTTAGGGTACCCATTGTCTTAGAATAATCTAATTCTCCACCATCCGCCAAGTCCTTCAATTGTCCCTGCAGCAATTGCAAATTGTAGATTATAATTTGAGATATTGGCTTTAAACTACTATTATCTGGTATTTGTTTATCTATAGTACTTGCAATATATGTTAATCTCTGAACTTCAGGGTAAACATTTTGTACAATATATTGCCTATTTTTTTCTATTTGACTTTTAGCTGTACTTTCTGCATCTCCAACTCCAGATTTAACTTGATCAAGTCCATCTTTTAACTGCTTTGACCCATCTTTAAGTTTTCCCACACCATCCACTAAATCAGGCATATTGTCGTCCATTTCGTGAAGTCCATCTTGTAGTGATGTAGATCCATCATAAAGTTTGTCAATTCCATCCGATAAATCAGGAATTTTATCATTTAATGAATTAATTCCATTTCTAAGTGACTTACTTCCATCTACAGCATCTCCCATTTTATCAGTTATAGTAGCAGAACCTTTTAAGAGCTTGTTCACCCCATCTATAAGATCAGGCATTTTCCCATTTAAAGTTCCAAGTCCATCCCTCAGCTCATTACTTCCGTCTGCAGCATCATTTATTTTATTGGTTAAAGTGGAAGCTCCATTATATAGTTTGTCCATACCATTTCCCATAGATGGAACAGCATCTTTCATATCCGTAACTCCATCTTTAATCTGGGAAGTTCCATTAGATGCACTTTCCATTCCATCTCTCAATTCATACATACTGTCATAAACTTTTATTCCAATATTATATATCATACTTTTATTTATACTATCTTTTACTGCAATAGCTGCCTTATCAGATATAAGGCCTACTACATAATTTTTTTTCTTATTAGTTATAAATATTAAATTAGGTTTTTGTAAAATTCCTTTATCAGCTTGTACCATATGTTCTGTAAAGTCTTTTGGTATAATAAACATTGCATAATACTTACCCTGTTCCAAATACCCTTTGGAGTTCTTAAGATCTTTAGAAAATTTCCATTTAAGATCTTTATTATCTTTTAAATTATTTACAATATCATTTCCATAATTTACTTCTTCATTGTCAATTTTACCACCTTCATCTATATTTACAACAACCACTGGAATATTCTCTGTTTTTGAATATGGATCCCAAAAAGCTGCAAGATACATACCTCCATATATAAGAGGTATACATATTATAGCAAATAATCCAAGCAGCATAAGTTTACTACTAAGTATATTACGAATATCACCCCATACTACTTTAAAAAAGTTCATGCTATCTCCTCTCTTGAAACTTTATAAATAAAACTAATGTTGTAAATGTAATAAAATGTATAAAGTTTGCAATTTATAAATATGCCTAATTTAATATGACTGACTGGTCAGTTATATTAAACACCTTTTTTATATTTCTGTCAATAAGTTACGGCAAACTTAATATTGAGATTTAATTACATACAATTCTACATTATTTTGTAATATATTATCTTACAATAATTCATAATATTGAAATATCAATTTATTTATTATATAATTAAATCATATAATAAATGATATTAAATTTATTATTATAATCACATAATAAAAGGAGCTATACCATGAAAGAACAACTTTCTCCAATAGAAGTGCATAAAAAGCATATAAAAACTGCTACTACAATTTTTTTTATAGCATTAATATTAGCAGTATCTATAATAACCTATATCATATCATCCACTTAAAATAAAAATGGCAGAACCTTAAAGTTCCGCCATTTTTATTTTGCACGTATACGATAACTATTTAATTTTTTTGATACATTAATTATTTATTCTAAATTTAGTTATATTGCCCTTAAGATTTTCTGTCATACTTTCAAGGTTTTCTGCAACTTCGTATACTTTATTTGCAGACTTGCTCATTTCAGCACTGGAAGCAGCTATTTCCTCAGTAGATGCAGCCATCTCTTCTGCAGTAGCTGAAGTTTCTTCTACACTACTCACTATTTTATCTTTGCTTTTTTCTAGATTATCTACAGATTTATTTACTTTTTGAATTTTAGGCATTATATTATTAACCGCATAAGTTATATTAGTAAAAGCTTCTACAGATTCATTTATAGAACTAGTTTGATTTACAATTTCATTGTCCATCTCTGAAGTTTCCTTTACTATATCCACTATTTTATTAGAAAGCAATTTAATTAAACTATCTATACTTGTAGAAGACTCCTTAGTCTGTGCAGCTAATTTTCTTACTTCCTCTGCTACAACTGCAAAACCTTTTCCAGCTTCTCCAGCCCTAGCTGCTTCTATAGCTGCATTTAAAGCTAGCAAGTTAGTTTGATCTGAAACACTGTTTATAATATTAGTTATGTCATTTATTTTCAGCACATTACTGCTAAATTCCGTTATATTGTCCTTAAACATTCTAAAAGAATCATTTACCTTTGTAATAGACTTTTCTATATTAGGCAGTTTTTCACTATTTTCTTTTGCCATATTGTCTATTTCATTAGAGCTTCTGTCTATTTCATTTATATCCTCAACTATCTTAGACAATTCATTGCTAAAGGAATCTATAACCTCATTTACAGCAACTAATTCTTGTGCCTGATTTGTATTTGCTCCAGCCACCTGGTTTATAGTCTGGGATACATCACTTGAAGATCCAGATAATTCTTTAGAAATCAAAACTAAGCTATTTGATTCATCAACTATAGTTTTAAAATCATTTCTAATAGTATACAACAAATTATTCACAGATTTTCTCATACTTTCTATACCTTTGGCTAAAACTCCTCCTTCATCTTTATAATTCAAGTATTCTCTAGGAACTTCTTTAGTAAAATCTCCTTTTGATAAAGTGTTCATATATCCTGCAGAATAAAGTAATACTTTAGTTATCTTAGATACAAAAATATTTGCTGCTATAACAGACAATATAGCTATTAGTATCACAATAATTCCTATGCTTTTAAAAACTTCAAATATTTGATTATTTATTACACTTTTACTAATGCCTATAAAAAACATTCCCAGTACATTTCCTTCATTATCCTTGATGGGTTTATATATTACCTCATAAGGCACATTCAATATTTTTGTTTCTCCCCTAAAGTCTTCTCCAGATTTCAACACTTTATTTGAAACCTCAGATAAAACTTTTGTATTTACAGCTCTATTTCCTTTGTTCATTACCGTCGTAGAAATCCTTGTATCTTTTAAAAATATAGTAACTTCTTCACCTGTCTCCGCTTTTATAGAATCTACAAATTTAGTGTCTCCACTTATAAGTTTACTTCCCTTGTATAATTTTCCGTCTTTCTCTTTCCATGCTCCACCGTATTTTTCATCTAATAACTTTAAAGCCATACCAGAATTTGACTTCAATTGATTGGAATAGCTTTCATCTGTTATATTAATCAAATTATGATGTACTAATATAAGAACTGACGCACTCAAAATCAAAATGATACATACTATTAAAAGATTTATTTTACCCCTAACTTTTAGATTTTTCATTTACACTCCCCCTGATAATATAAATATAATTTTATGAAAACGTTTATTTAATTTATTTAAAAAAAGTCAGAGCACTGCTTCCGACTTTTTGTCCTGTTTTTAATTTCTTTCATCTTAAATAAATTAAAAATTTATTCATTTCCTTTATATACTATTATATCAAAAATTTAAATTATATTCCACATTGCAATTAAACTTATCAGCGAATCCTATTTAGTAGCTTTCACAAAGTTCATGCAAGTGTTATAGTAGGTAACCATCAAACAAGATATAACCCTATCTTACTTGTTCAAAAATACTTTTTACTATAGGAACCACATAATGGCTTCCTCCCTTTTCTTTAGCATTTTCCACCATAGCTATTACTAAAAGTTTTGGATTATCCACGTTAACTACAGCAAACCATCCAACTTCTGTTCCACTAGTGTCCTCCTGTGAAGCCTTTATCTCTGCAGTACCTGTCTTTCCTGCCAAAGTCATTCCAGGTATACATGCTTCATGACCCGTCCCTTTAGGGTTTGAAACTACCTGTTCCATGTCATTTAAAATAATATTTGCATCTTCTTTAGGATATACAGCTTTTTTCCATATCTGTGCCTTGGCATTATCTTTATATATAAGGTATGGTTTTATAATATTTCCTTCATTCACAAAAGAATCATACATTGCCATTAAGTGAACTGGGTTTAATAAGATTTCTCCTTGGCCATATCCGCTGTCTGCCAGCTGCACCTCTGTTTTTATATATCCTTTTGAGGCTAATTGTGATTTAGAGAGGCCATACTCAAAAGGCATTTTCTCGCCTAACCCCCAATTTTTAAGTTCTGTTTCCATAGTATCTTTTCCAATATCCAATGCAGCTTTTGCAAAATATATATTATCCGAATAAACAAGAGCATTCAAAAGATTGCTCGGCTCACCATAATCCTCAACTCGTGTAACATAATACTTTCCCCAACTGCTGTCTTTTTGCCATTTAAGTCCAGAAATATTTTTAGACACTTGTGAATTTAATTTACCACTCTTTAAACCTATTGCTGCTGTAATAGGCTTGAAAATAGATCCAGGAACTACATTGCTCTGAAATCTATTGTATAAAGGTCTTCTTTTATCTTCGTTTAAAGCCTTCCAAGTATCACTTGACATACCCATTACAAAATCATTAGGATCAAAAGAGGGCGTACTTACAAGGGATAGAACCTCCCCCGTTTTAGGATTTATACTAACACCCATGCCAGCATCTTGCTGCAATTTATTATATAGTAAACTTTGGATCTTAGAATCTATAGTAAGTTTTATGTCTTTTCCATTATGTACTTTTCTCTTTATAAGAGTCTTTTTTTTCTTATTGTTTTTATCTACAATATAAATTTCATATCCATTTTGAGATCTTAAAGTACTTTCATATATTTGTTCTAATCCTGATTTGCCTATTACATCATCAGGTCCATAATCTTTATTTATTTTTAAATCTTCTGCAGTAACTTTATGTACATATCCTGTTAAATGTGCAGCTGCATTTTTCAGTGGATACACTCTCTCCTTTATATATTGTACTTTTACTCCAGAAATTCTTTGAAGTACAGCTAGACTACTGTCATCTTCCTGTATTACCTTTATAGGTACAAACATATCCTTTTTTACATAAGATGCAGAGAGCTTCTTATTTATATCTTCTTTTGAAATGTTTAAGAGAGTAGCTATATTCTCCTTAGATTTTTCATCATTTTGTTCTAAAGCTTCAGGTACAATCCCAATTTGTGCTGCCTGCCCATCCTCCGCTATAGGATTGCCATTTCTATCATAAATTGTACCCCTTTTTCCCTGTACAGTATTTATTCTTATTTTATCTCCTTCTTTTAAATCTGGAAATATATTAGAAGGACTCCACTCTACTTTCCAATCTGTTTTGTCATTGTCCTTCTCCTTTTTTAAACTTATACTGTTTGAAAAATCTAATTTGCCTGCTGCAGTATCCATACTTATCTTTATTGGCACTTTTGCAATTCCATCTTCATATTTTATGTCACTGCAGCTGTCAATCTTTACATTTATATTCTTTGCTTCTATTCCACTATAAATATTGTTGTAACGACTCACAAAATCTTTTTTAGCAATCGTAGATTTACTCTCTTTATCCATTTTACTGTACATTAAATCATAATTGCCTTTTGTCCATGCATCTATGTAACTATTTAAACTACTTTTTACCATATTATTTTTGCTGCTGCATGCAGTGACTGTAAATATAGATAAGACTATGAAAATACACCATAAAAATTTACATTTCATAAAATCATACCTCTAAGACAAATCCATATTATTTAATATGTTTTTTAACTCCCTCAGTTCCTCTACAGTTAGGGTAACTCCTTTTCCCATTTTATCATGTTCTTGTGACCAATCTCTTATATCGTATTTAGCCGTTCTATCATTCCAGCTGACTAAATTTAATTCTTTCTTCCATCCTTTAGGGGATTCTGATAATACTCCTTTATTCTCTTTTATTTCATATTTTATACCTGCCATTTTATACACCTCTCAAAATTAAAAAAATTATTTTCTATATTATACCATAATTATGGAATACTCTCCATTTAAGAATTTACATGAAAAATTAAACTTCTGAGTACAAAATTCTCAGAAGTTTAGTTTTAATTTAATTAAAATCCCTATTTTCGTATCTGTCCTTCTCCATAGACTACATACTTTGAAGTAGTAAGTTCATTTAATCCCATAGGCCCTCTTGCATGAAGCTTCTGGGTACTTATACCTATTTCAGCACCAAATCCAAACTGCTCACCATCAGTAAATCTAGTAGAGGCATTTACATAAACTGCCGCAGCATCAACTTCATTTAAAAATCTTTGAGATGCATTGTAATCATTCGTTATTATAGATTCAGAATGTTTTGTTCCATATTTATAAATATGATCCATTGCTTCATCCAGCGAATTCACTACTTTTACTGCCAATATTAAATCTAGAAATTCTGTATCATAATCTTCTTCCGTTGCCAATTTTGCATAGGGAATCAATTTTTTCGTTTCACTGCATCCTCTTATTTCAACTCCCAACCTTTTTAAAGTTTCTCCCAAATGAGGCAAGAACTTTTCAGCAGCGTTTTTGTGTACAAGCAATGTCTCCATAGCATTGCAAACTGCTGGTCTTTGAGTTTTTGCATTTACCACTATATTTTCTGCCATATTTAAATCTGCACTTTCATCCACATAAACATGACAGTTTCCTATACCGGTTTGAATTACAGGTACTGTTGAATTCTTTACTACAGAATTGATAAGTCCCCTGCCCCCTCTTGGTATGAGCACATCTACATATTCGTTAAGTTTCATCAAAGTTTCCACTGCTTCTCTTTCAGTTATATCTATAAATTCAATAGCCCCTTCTGGAAGTCCGGCACTAACAGCAGCTTTATTTATTGTATTGTATATAGCTACATTAGAGTTTATTGCTTCTTTTCCTCCTCTTAAAATGACTGAATTTCCACTTTTAAGACAAAGTGCAGCAGCATCCACAGTTACATTTGGCCTAGCTTCATATATTATTCCTATTGTTCCAAGAGGTACTCTCACTTTTCCAATACGTAGTCCATTCGGCCTTTTCCACATTTTAGACACTTCACCAATAGGATCTGGAAGTGAGGCAACTTTAATAAGTCCACCTGCCATAGAATCTATCCTTTTTTGGTTTAATTCAAGCCTGTCGATAAAAGCTTTACCTTTACCTGATTTTTTAGCATTATCGAGATCTACCTTATTAGCTTGTAAAATAAGTTCTTTGTTGTTTTGAAGTGCCTCTGCCATATCATTTAAAGCTTTATTTTTTAAATCAGGACCCATATTAGATAATGTTCTTGCAGCCCTACTTGCAGTTTTAGCTTTTTCTACAATATAACTATTTATATCCACCTTTGTAAGCCTCCTTTTATTTTTCTGCTTCAAATAAAGTTCCAACTTCTTTATTCGAAACTATATCTTCTATGACAGCATCTTGGGATCCATTTGCTATTATCATAGATATTCCCGATGACACTGCTATTTTTGCAGCCCTAATTTTAGTATACATACCACCTGTTCCAACACTACTGTGAGACCCCTTACTGCAATCTTCAATTTCCTTAGTTATTTTAGGGACACAGCTTATTAGTTTAGCATCTTTATTCGATTGGGGATCAGAACTATAAAGCCCATCAATATCTGAGAGCAAGATGAGGATATCTGCATGAATGGTCTTTGCAATCAAAGCTGAAAGAGTATCGTTATCACCAAATTTTATTTCCTCTACTGCAACTGCATCATTTTCATTAACTATGGGTATTACTCCACGTTTTAAAAGTGCTGTGAAGGTATTTTGGGCATTAGTATAATTGTCCACAATATCCAAATCATTTTTTGTAAGTAAAATCTGAGCAACTATTTTACCATGTTCTGAAAATATCTTTTCATATGTATTCAAAAGTATTCCCTGCCCAATAGCCGCAGCAGCTTGCTTTTCACATATGTCTTTTGGCTTTGTTTTAAGTCCTAATTTCAAAAAGCCAACACCAATAGCCCCAGAGGTTACTAAAACTACACTTTTACCTTGATTTTGCAAATAACAAATTTGCCTTACTATTTCCTCTATTCTATATAAATCCAAAGATCCATCTTCGGTTATAAGAGTAGAAGTACCTACCTTAACTACAACTTTTTTAGCATCTTTTAAATATTTTTCTCTAATGTTCATTTTTTACTCCCCACAAACAATTTAACTTTTATATACTCAACCTTCATAAGTTAAGAATTAATAATGAAAAATTAATAGTAAAGGATGCTTTTTAGCTATCGCAAAAAATCTTTTAATTTATACAAATATGTTTCGCTTTAGCGAAACGAGCTATCAAAAATTTAATCAAAGATTTTTTGCAGTGTAACAGAAAAAAATCCACATTAACTATTAATTCTTCATTCTTAACTATTAATTAAAAATGTTGCTTCGCATTATTCCTAAACTGCAAAAGTTAAGTTATATGTTTACCAATTTGCATTTCAATTTACGCATATTTTTTAAAATGCCTTAATATTATTAAAAGGGTATACTCTCAAAACAACATGCCCTCTTATATCTTTCAAATTTATTGGTCCAAGTATTCTGCTGTCAGTACTATTTCCCCTATTGTCTCCAAGTACAAAAACATATCCTTTAGGGATTACATATTGTGTAATAAGAGAATTGGGTTCAGTAATAGTTCCTTTAGGAAGATAATCTTCTGAAAGAAGTTGTCCATTTAAATATACCTTTCCATCTTTTATTTCAACTTTATCTCCAGCTATTCCTATAACTCTTTTTATGTAATCATCATTATTTTCGTCTTTAGAATAAAAAGTAACAATTTCTCCTCTACTTATATGACCGGTTTCAGTGCTCACTTTTTCCAAGAACACAGAATCCTTATCGTGAAATGTAGGCTGCATAGAAGGTCCTATCACAGTTGTTCTTGCAAAAACATATGTTCTAAATGTCAATGCAAATACAACTGCTAATATAACATAAAATATATACCCGCCTACATTCCTTAAAACTCCCTTATGTTCCATTTATCATACTCTCCTTTAATATTACAAAAATTATAATTAACATTTATTATAGCATAATATAAATTAACATACAGTTAACTTTATATAATATCAATTTAATTTTGAAAATATATAATAAGATTGTCAAATGGAAAATTAAGTTAAGGGGGGAATATTATGAATAAAAAATACTTATCAATGATAATAGCTGCACTTATTGCTGCTACATCAACAATAGCTCCAATATACCCAGTTCATGCGGCTTACGATAGTACAACTATTAATACTAATTTAAATTCTACTGTAAAACCTGATCACATTACTTTAACCTGGACTAAGGGCCCTAAAACTACACAGACAATCACCTGGAGAACTAGTACAAATGTAACTAAAGGATTAGTTCAATATAAAAACTTGACTACTGGAGAAATAAAAACCTTCAATGCTGCTAAACAAAATTTTTCCACATCAAGCACTGATATAAATACTGGATATATGAATCTATTTTCAGCTACTTTAGAAAATCTTACTCCAGGAACTAAGTATAGTTACAAAGTAGGAGATGGCCAAAATTGGAGCACTGAAAATACATTTAAAACAGAGTCAAGCAAAGAGGACGATGTTAAATTCATTGTTTTTGGGGATTCTCAAAGTGGAAATGCTGATGTTCCAAATTATGCTCCCTGGAACAAGACAGTTCAAAACGCTTATTCTAAAAATAAAGATGCAGATTTCATGATAAATGTTGGTGATTTAGTTGAAAAGGGCCAAGATTATAGACACTGGAATAACTGGTTTGATGCTGCTAAAGGCGTTATTGACAATTTACCTGAAATGCCAGTTCAAGGCAATCACGAAACCTACAATGCAGTTGGCTGGGATTCAACTAAACCTAAATATTTTACAAATCAATTTAAAGTTCCTATGAACGGACCTGATGGTTTCAAAGGACAAGTGTATTCTTACGATTATGGAAATGTTCATTTCGTTATGTTAGACAGCCAGGAAGATGAAGAATCTCCAAATAATGATGAATTTTTAAAAAAGCAGGCCACATGGCTTGATTCAGACTTGACTTCAAATAAAAAGCCTTGGACAATAGTTTCATTTCATAAGACTCCATACTACAATAAAGCTTCAAGAGCAAATGTAACTTTAAAAAATATAATATCACCTGTATTAGAAAAACATCATGTAGATGTAGTTATAAATGGACATGATCATGCAATGTCGAGAACTTTTCCTATTAATAATGGAAAATATTATACCGATTATTCTAATGGAACAGTATATTATGTAACTGGTAGAAGTGGAGCTAAATATTATCCAGATTTATCATCTAAAGTTTGGGATGCATTCTTCTTTGATCCACAAGATATGCCTTGCTATGAAGTAGCCGATGTGAAAGGAAATGTACTTGCGATAAATGCTTATAAACAAGATGGTAGCTTAGTAGATTCTTTTGTAATAGATAAAGATCATCCTCAAAACAGCACAAAAGTAGTTCTCCCAACTGCATACAATGTAGATATGAATAATAAAGAACTAGCAGCCATAGGTGCTGATCCAAGATTAGTTGTATATGGAACACCAATTGCATTTGGAAGTAATCAATCTGAAATCATAAAAGGTAAAGCTTATGTAAATCCAAGTTATATAGCCATGTACTTAGGTGGAAAATATGATTCATCATCAATGAAATTGACTATAGATAAGCAAACTTATAGTTTTAATTCCAAAGATCTTTCTCCTAGTAAAAATGTGAGCTTAGATGCTTTAATTAGAGCAGGTTTTAATTGCAGCTATAATACCCAATTTAACATGATTATGATAGATAAATAGTTAAATTACTAACTTTTAGATTTTCTGTGACAGCAGAAAATCATCCTTAATTGTGAATTATGTATTATAGAATTTCTAACTAAAAAATAAACTTATGCGTAGAAATATTTTACAATAAGCAAGTACATTTAAATATTTTGTATATAAGTCTTAGCATAAAATTTATGAAAAAACTTAGGACTTTTGAATTGTCTGAGGAACGAGTTTTCAAAAGTCCTTACGTTTTTGCAAATTTTCTGCTTAGACTTATCAAAATATTTAATCGTACTTGTGGTTGTAAAAATATTCGGAGCATAAGTTTATTTTCGTTTAGAATTCCATAAATTGTTTTCTATTTTACACGGATCTTGACACTTGCATTAGTTCCTAAAACTAATCCCTTAGTCTTATTGAACTGAATTTTAACGGGTACTTTTTGGTTTACTTTTTCAAACTTACCATTTTTATCTTTAGAAGATTGATTTAAACCATTTTGTGATACTAATCCAATGGATTTTACTTTTCCATTAAACTTTTTGCCATTAAATTCATCCAACTTAATGGTAACAGCTTGACCAACTTTTATATTTTGAATTTCTTTTTCATCTATATTTGCAGTTACATAAACATTATCTTCATCTGCTACAGTAGCTATAGTTTGACCAGCTAATTTAAATTCTCCCTGAGTACTCTGCTTTTTAACAACTATACCACTTATAGGAGCTCTCACTAAAGATGAATCTATACTTGAATCCGGGGTATTTGTAACTTCTTGTCTGGCCAATATCTCATCTTTATTAACTTCATCGCCCTCATTTATATCAAACTCTAGTAATTTACCTTGAATTTGAGTATTTACATTAACTGAATCTGCACCCACTACTGCATCATTTGTTGAAATATAATAAGTATTCTCATACCAAAAATAAGATATTATACCGCACAATATTACTGCAATTCCTACTAATATTCCAATAGCTGCTATTTTATATTTCTTAATCATACTAACTATTTTATTAACCATGCTGTATCCCCCCTTTTCACTACTCTAATCCTATTTCCGCAAACATACCTGGTTTCAAAGATGGATTTTTACCATTTATAGTAACCTTTACTAGAACATCTGAACTTTGCGGCTCTACCTTAGAATTTATGACAGTTACTTTTCCTTGAAAATCCTGATCTGGAAGGTCAGGTACCCTAATAATTACATTTTGACCAACGGTAATCTTATTTAAAATGTAAGATGGCGCATATGCATTTACATATAATTTATCAGAATTAACTATTGAGATAAGCGGTTTACCTGGATAAGCCATATCTCCAACATTTACATTTTTAGCACTAACTGTTCCTGAAATAGGTGATGTAATAGTAGCATTATTAAGCGAATTTTGAGCAGCTTTTAATGCAGACTGTGCCTGATTTACCTGACTTTGATAAGTACTTATATTGGATGATGCAGAACTACCTGTTAGGCTTGTACTATTATACGCACTACTTTGTGCACTAGTTAAACTTGAATTTGCAGCATTTAATGCATTCTGTGCTTGATCAACTTGATTCTGAAGATCTTGGGTATCCAATTTTATAACAACTTGTCCATCTGTTACTTTTGTCCCTATGTCTACAGATACTTCTGAAACCCTTGCCGAAATGTTTGAAGTTATTTGAGTATCTTCATTTGTTGTAATCTTTCCTCCCATTATAAACGAACCCTTATCATTCTGTTCATTAGAATTTGTAATTGTCTTTGTAGGAGCTGAATTTTTATTATAACTACAGCCACCTAAAAACACTCCCATAACTACTAAACAAACTAAAATAATTTTTTTCATTTCCATCCTCCTCTTATGTAGGCACTGTAAAATAACTTTTTAACATTTTTATTATAAGCTTAATGTTGTTTAAAATAAAGAACTTTAGTCTAAAACTTCAAAATAAATTAAGTAAGCATTTCCTCCAATATCCAGAAAATCTTCAACTTCATTTATACTAAGGTTTCTAAGCAAAAAATCAACTTATACCAAATCATATAATGATTATTCCAGCTATAAGATATATAATTATATAAACAAAACTATACAATTTCATAGTACTACTTAAAAAATTTCTGAAAGGGGATTAGTATATGATTAAAATAGGTAATAGCGCAATTGAAATCAAAAAAGGAGATCTAACAAAAGAACACAGTGATGCCATTGTAAATCCTGCAAACAGCAGATTACAACATGGAGGCGGCGCAGCTCTAGCCATAGTCTCTGCTGGTGGATTTGAAATACAAAATGATAGTAATAAACTTATATCAATAATTGGAAGTGTTCCCGTTGGAAAGGCAGTCATAACATATGGACATAAGCTACCTGCCAAATTTGTTATACACACTGTAGGTCCCATAATGGGTGAGGGCAATGAAAATGATAAGCTTAAAAAAGCTGTAACAAGTGTGCTCAATCTGGCAGAGTGCTATAATTTACATTCTATATCCATGCCAGCCATAAGTTCTGGTATATTCGGCTTTCCAAAAGATAAGTGTGCAGAAATACTTCTTGAAACCACTATAAAGTTTTTAAAAAATAAAGATACGAGTTTAAATAAAGTTGTAATGTGCAATTTCGACGAAAAAACCTATAACATTTTCCTTGAAAAATCAAAAAAATATCTACTTAAATAAAATTAGGCTTCCTTTTTGTCTTAATTTTATTTTATGAACCAAATAATAACTCAAGTAGAAAATAAAAATTCCAATTAAGCTTCCCAAAAAATCTATGAGTACGTCACTTACAAGGGAACTTCTGCCAGGCACAAACATTTGATGAAATTCATCTGTAACAGCATAAAAAAGACATACAAACATTATGTATATTAAAGCTTTTGCACCTTTTACATTAAATTCAAATAACACTCCACTAACTAAAATAGCAAGTATAAAGTATTCGAATGCATGGGCATTTTTCCTTATAATTAAATTCAGCTTTTCTTCTCTATTTTCTGTAGGATTCATATATACACTTTTAACTTGATCTTTTTGAGTTTTAATTTGAACATTGCTATTTACATTTTTACTTACAATTTTGTTTTCCTTGATTTGTCTGTACTCTTTTCTTAAATTGTCCAATATATTATAACTTCTTTCGTTAGATATATTGCCATTATTTGATGAGTTATAAAATATAAATCCCATCCAAAGAATACATAAAATAATCAAAATTATCTTTTTAATACTTGTCACCTTCTTTGTCTTAATGCAATTATTATACCTCAAATTTAGGTAACAAGCACCTTCTATTTTACACTTAAATGAGGTATAATTTGCTATAATAAAACTATTATATATAAAGCATTTTCAAAGAAATAACCGTCGCATCTTTGACTTGTTATTTTCTTTCAAATGCATAAAGTAAATTTGCTGAATGGAGGAATAATATGTCATACACCAAGGTTAAGTATGAAGATATAAAAAAGTTGTGTAATTTGGTTTTTGAGAAATTTGGATTCAACCAGGAAGATAGTAAAACCATAACTAGCGTTTTGCTTTTATCAGATCTATATGGAATTGAATCACATGGTATCCAAAGGCTAGTCAAATACTACAGTGAAATAAAAAGTGGCCTTATAAATATCAATTCTAAAATGAAAATAGTAAAGGAAACACCTGTATCTGCAACAATAGATGGCATGGGAGGTATGGGACAACTAATTGGTAAAAAAGCCATGAATCTGGCAATTAAAAAAGCTAAAACTTCAGGAATGGGTATGGTAGTAGTTAGAAATTCAAATCACTATGGTATTGCAGGCTACTATGCCAAAATGGCTGAGGAGGAAGGACTTCTTGGAATTTCAATGACCAATTCTCCAGCTGTAATGGTACCAACCTTTGGAAAAGATGCTATGCTTGGTACAAATCCTATTGCCATATCTTTTCCAGCTAAACCCTACCCATTTTTAATGGATATGGCTACTAGCGTAGTTACCAGAGGAAAAATTGAAGTTTATAACAAAAGGCATGAACCTCTTCCACTTGGTCTCGCTTTAAATAGTGACGGTGAAGATACTACAGATCCCCTAGATGTACTTCTTAATGTACGAAAAAATTCTGGAGGAGGCCTGCTTCCTCTTGGAGGATCAAAAGAATCAACTGGAGGACATAAAGGTTATGGATTTGCACTTGCAGTTGAAATGTTTACAGCAATTTTGTCTGGAGGATTTACTGCAAATAAAGTTAGCTTAGATAGAGAAAATGGATCTGGAACATGTCATTATTTCTTTGCAGTGGATTATGGTATATTTGGGGATAAACAATCCATTGAAGAGAACTTTTCCAGTTACCTAAATGAACTTAGAAATTCAAAAAAAGCAAAAGGCGCCACAAGAATATATACTCATGGTGAGAAAGAAGTAGAATCCTATAAGGATAAAATGGAAAATGGAATTCCAGTAAATGAGACTACTCTTAAAGAAATATACGACATATGTGACTACTTTAATATAAAAGCTAGTGATTATGTAACTAAAGTAATATAATTGTAAATTATTAAAAAGGGGGCAATATTTTTGAATTCAGAAATAATTGAAAATCTAAAAAAGATTACCGGTGCAGACTGGGTTACAAATGACCTATCACAGATGCAAAGTTACTTACAGGATGAAACAGAAGCTTTAATTCGTGTTGAATCCTCAAAAGATTGTGTAGTAGTTAAACCCGGTTCACCAGAAGAAATATCCAAAATACTAACATATGCAAATGAAATCATGATACCTGTAATTGCTAGGGGCGGTGGTACAGGTGTATGTGGTGCGGCAGTTCCCATAAAACCAAGTATAATCTTATCTCTGGAGAGATTAAATAAGATCGTGGAATTTGATAAAAAGAATCTAATGATTACAGTGGAATCTGGCGTAACTTTAGCAAATTTACTTGAAGAATTAAATAAACAGGATAAATTATTCTTCCCAATACATCCCGGTGATGAGGGAGCACAAATTGGAGGAATGGTAGCCGTAAATGCAGGCGGTACAAAGGCTGTAAAACATGGAATTATGAGAAATCATGTTAAAGCTTTAGAAGTAGTTCTTCCTACAGGAGAAATAGTCACTTTAGGTGGAAAACTAATAAAAAACAACATGGGTTATGATTTGCTTCAAATGATGATTGGCAGCGAAGGAACTCTTGGTGTGATCACAAAAGTAACTTTAAAATTATATGCAAGAAATAAATACACAGGTACACTCATAGTTTCCTTTGATTCACGAAGAGATGCCTGTGACTGCGTTCCTAAAATACTTCAAGAAGGAATTACACCTTTAGCTATTGAATACATGGACAGACCTATTTCAGAAAAAGCTGCAGAACACCTTGGAACTAAATGGCCTGCAACCAAAGGCTCTGTGGATTTAATGCTCATGCTAGACGCTAAAACTGAAGATGAACTTTATGATACTAGTGAACAAATTGTAGGAATATGTGAAGAACATAATGCAGTAGACAGCATTATAGCTGAAACTTCAAAGGATCAGAAGGAAATTTTAGCTATAAGGAGCAATGCCTATACTCCTTTTAAAGACCATGTAGCTGACGGACTTGACATGGCAGTTCCACCATCCGCAGTGCCTGATTTCTTTGATGATATATCGGCTTTATCTGAAAAATACCATACTGAAATCCCAGCAGTTGGCCATATAGGCGATGGGAATATTCATAATTTCATACTAAGTGACAATGGTAAATTGCCTTCTTACTATGAAGAGTTTAAACAGGAAATGTACAAAATTGCATTGAAATATGGTGGAACAATAACTGCAGAACATGGAACTGGAAAAACCAGAAAAGAATATATGCCTCTTCAATTTACCAAAAGAGAAATTCAAATTATGGAAGGCATTAAGAAAGCATTTGATCCTAATGGGATTTTAAATCCAGGTACTATAGTAGATTAAAAATAGGGGGACAGTATTCCCCCTATTTATTTTTCAAGCCTATCAATGTTTTGCAGATGTTGTTTACATCTTCATTAGACAAACTATCAAAGTCATCTAACTCTTCCTTAATGGTATCCAAAACCTTGTATTTAAAATTTTTACGTACTTTTTTAGCCTTTCTATCTATAAAATATGCAGAAATGGTACTTGTAAGCGTTCCTATAAATCCTATACCTGTAAGCATTAAAATGGACGCTATTATCCTTCCTGCTGTAGTGGAAGGAGAAATATCACCGTATCCCACTGTAGTTGTAGTTACAAAACTCAGCCAAATTGAGTCTCCCAGTGTCCTGCCTTCTGCAAAATGCATTCCCACTCCTCCCATAAGTATAGTGACTATAGTGAGTTGAAGTATATAATTAAATTTATTAGTTTTTATAAATTCATTTAAACATTTTTGAAACTTAAAGAAGAATGCCAGAGCCCGTAAAGATCTTAAAAAATTTATTAATTTTAAAGTTTTAAATAGTTTTGTACTTTCAACTATCCTTAAACTTTGAAATATCATATTAAATGGTATTATGGCAATTAAGTCTATAATATTTTTCTTTATGAAAGTCTTTTTATTGTCTGAAATTATAAGTCGTGTAAAATAGTCGACTACAAAAATCATCCATATTATATTATCTATTTTGTGAGCTGTATCCAGATCTCTAGCTGTAAGATTTCCTGCATCTTCAAATATAAGTATAATTATAATACTTAAAGACAGTATTCCTATAAAAACATTGTAAACTAATTTTAAGCTTTTTTTAGAAATTCTATGAATCATAACTTTCCCCCGGATAAGTTTCTCTTCTGTAAAAATATTTCTAATCTAGTGTATTCAAAATGTCCTTTATTTTTACCACCGCAAGTCCAATAGAATTATCACATATTCCATAATATATATATAATTCATCTCCACGCAAAACAACACCACAAGGGAAAATAACATCTGAAAAGAAACCCGATTTTTCATAATTTTCTTGAGGCTTAAGAATGGGATCTTTACTTCGTCCGACAACTTTTTCTGGGCAATTTGTATCAAGTAAAAGTGCTCCCATAGAATAATGTTCCATATCATCTACCCCATGGTATAATTCAAGCCATCCTTCATCTGTTTTTATAGGCGGTACCCCTGCTCCTATTTTTGCAGAATCCCAGGAGTTTTCTCTAGTGCATGCCACTATTTTGTGATTTCCCCAGTTGATCAAGTTATCCGATTCAGATATCCATATTACAGGATTGCCGGTACTCTTTGATACCGGCCTATTTAATGCAAAATACTTTTCACCTATTTTTTCTGGAAAAATCACTGCGTCTTTATTTTCAGTATTAAAAATATTACCTAATTTTTTATAACTTTTAAAATCATTAGTTACAGCTAACTCCACTACAATACCATACTTGGATACTGCGCTATAAGTCATATAATAATTATCGTCTATTTTAGTTATTCTTGGATCTTCAACTCCAAAACTTTCATATTTGTTTTCCGGGAAAATAAAAGGAACCTCGTCTATTTCAAAATTTACACCATCGCAGCTTCTTGCAATTCTTATATGTGACATAGAAGTAAGATAGTCAAAATCAACATTGCTACCTACTTTTTTTATAACTCTTGAATCACTAAAATCATAGTTTTCATCTTTTTTATTTATTGTCAGCAATTTAATTTTATTATTCTGATCTAAAAGGGGGATTCTCATATAACCTTCCATTTCCTGCTTAACTCTTTCAGCTATTCTCAAAGCTAAAACCACTTCTCCATTACACTCTGCTGCTCCTGGATTAAATACCCCTACAACCTGAAAATCTTTACTGGAGGGAGTTACCTCACTGCAGGTTATAATTGGATTACCTTTATATCTTCTTATATCCATTTTTCCTCCTATAAATTATCGAAGTATAATTCCGGATTTTTATTCATATAATCATAAAATGGATTATCTATTTCGAGTGTTTGTGCTTCAATGTCACTTATTCCTGCATATAAAATGGCCTTCTTGCCTTTAAATGTGAGTCCTCCACTAAATACTACATCATAAAGTGTTTCATTTTTACTAGGTCCTGGCAAAAAATCATTTCTACTTGCAATTATCTGTACATCTTTATATGCCATAGAATTTATATCAAGTACAAAAGTCATGGAATAATAGTGCTTCATTCCCTTCTCGTCTACTTTTGCTATATGCCCTAAAAGTCCTATATTATTTTGATCAATAGGATATATGCTATTGATTCCCCCCCATTCATCATCATTAAAAAAGTCATTTAAAATAGGGGCGTCTTCAATAACTCCCATACTCAAATCATTTAATCTTTTAATCTTTGCAAAGCCTATCTTTCCTCTTCCACCTTTAGCTCCTTGAGGGCGAGTTAATACACCTATGGTACCATCTTTTAGCTCAGTTATGCGTAAATCTTTCATTCCTTCAGGTCCTACAAAAAAAAGCTTAAGATGAAAAATGTCCTTACCTTTATATATCATAGTTCTCCATATAAGATTATTAGGATCATTTATATCATTAAACACTTCAACTCCACCTACTACCATTTCATTACCTATTTTTGTAAAAAATGGATCTTCCAAATTCATAATAGGTGATTCTATTATATGACACCACGCATCTTCATATTTTTCAAAAAAAAGAACCATGGAATCGTTGCTTCTCTTTGATTCAACTCTACCAGCTATTACTGTTCTACCATTGCTTAAAAAGGGAGCTGTTATATTATAGACATCCTTGTTAAATATTCCTACAAATTTAACTCTCTTGGCTATCTTTTTTGCTTTTTTATTATCATACTCCTTCAATAATTTATCGCAAGTAACAAGCATATTTTCACCTTCTTAGTTTTAATTAACCTAATTATATTATAATTCTTATTTTTTTAATTTTCTATATTTTTACCAAAATAAAACCAGAAAGCATAATTTCACTTCCTGGCTTCATAGAGTTTCTAAACGAAAAATCAAATTATACTCCGGATATTTTACTGTTAATTGATAAAAACATAATTAAAAATTAAGAGTTAATAATTAATAGTTATGGATGATTTTCTTCCGTTAGCACTTCAGAAAATCTAAACTATAACACCATTGAAGCTTTGCTTCAATGAGCTTTAAATTTAAGATTTTTCGCTGCTCTGCGAAAAAAATCTTCATTCACTATTCACTATTCATTTTTAATTATTAATTATTAAATTTGCTTCCCATATCATTTATATATTGAACAAAAGTTTGTCCAATATCATCCAGGGACCAAAGACCTGTAGCTTTATAACCATATTTACTATACGCAGTATAATCTTCATAATTTATGCTGTAAGTTTGTATTATAGGATACAATGGCTTGTCCAATCCGTAAGCTTTATAATCTGCAGCCATTTGATCCAAACATCTATTTACAGACCACTGCATTTCTCCCCAATAACACTGAGGTGCTGAAAAATCACAGTATTTGTTAAAAACTGAATAAGCTATATTCTGGTGATAGCTGGCTATTGGAAAAGACGTATATCCAATTATTGCATTAGGACACTGGCTTCTTATAAGCTCACATATTTCCTCTGTCTGCTCGGTTTTATTTTCTACAGCATCTTCTGCATCAAATACGTAGTAATCACTGTTATTTAACGCTTCTATAATTAAATTGCCCTCACCTTGAACATCATCAAAATGATTGTAACCCCATGTTCCTACTTTAAATCCTGCCTCTTTGAAATATCCAACATACTTCAAAAAATCATCTCTAAAATTGGTGCCTCCACCTGAAGGTCTCGATCCTTCGTTGTACTTAATACATACATTGTCTATTCCCATTGACTTCAATTTTGCTATTAAATTATCTATGCCTCCGTAGGCATCTACTTGATTTTGAAGTTCCCATATCCACATAGAAGTAGAAGCTATACTATCCACATTTTTAGTGGAAGGGTTTATAGTTAAGGACAAATCAACCTCTTTACTATATCCTTTTACTTGTCCTTCATAAACATAATTTCCCGGTGAAGCTAAGGTATTTACCTTTTTATTCCATTCAACTCCTACCTGCACTTTTCCTCCATCAGACATAACTGCAGTTACCTCATCAGGCAGCTTATAACTATCACCTTGATTTATTGACACACTGATATTATCTATATTCTCTATTTTTGCCCCAGTTTTAAAATTCATGGTAAGAGCAGTTTTTAAAACTTTATTATATCTACCCATTAAGTTATTATCAATTTTCAATATATAATAACTTTCAGGATCATAATCTGAAACTGTAGATACAGTCATATAACTATCGTAATTGCTTAAAGATATATTTATAGGCACTTCTGCATTAGTTTTTTTGTTTATAATTTTTACATTTTCTTTGGCTGAAGACAAATCTATAGGTTGGTTAAAGTGAATTATCCAGCTTTTATCCACAGGAACGTTGTCCACATTATCCGCATTTGCTGGCAAAAGATTACCGCTGCTTTCACTTACTGGAGAACTAGAATTACTTTCTGATATGTATTTAGATTCCTCTTGTGATGCTAAAATTTTAGATGTGTCTTGCAATGTTTGAGATTTTGAATTGTCTTTAGTCGATACTACTTGAGTTTGGGATTGAGTTGTATTAGAAATATCACTCGCTAGTACAATATTACACGGATTTAGCTGATACATTACAACAATTGATGCAAACATTAAAAGATTTTTTAAATTTTTAATCAATTTTTTCTCTCCTTTCAGATAAGCAAAAAAAATTTTCTATTTTTTGCAAATTTCTATTGACTTTTAATATACCAGTATATTACCATATTATCTCCTCAAAATCAACAATAGGTGCACAATGCATATTACACCACTTATTCCATATGATCTTTATAAATACATAATTTTCAAGGGAAAAATCAATGAATCTTACTTATTGGGAGTATTAGAGCAGGTAGTCATCAGATAAATAGTGGTAGCATTGTATTTTGTTATGAATATACTATAGGAGTAACCATACTATAGGAGGAACATAATGCACTTATTGCCTTCATTTTTATTTGCCTTATCCGCAAATATAGACAGTTTCACTGTAGGAATATCCTATGGTATTAAAAAAATGAAAATTAGTCCATTAAGTACTATTCTAATAGCCCTAATTGCTACTGCAGGAACATTTCTATCTATGGTTCTAGGTAAATTTCTAATTAAGTTTATGTCTGAAAATATAGCCAATATCATTGGCAGCGGTTTTTTGATAGTAATGGGCATATGGTTTATAATTGACGCTGTTATAAAAGAGCACTGTAATGAAAACGAAAAACTGTGTAATGCTGAAAATAATCTTTTACCCTATAAAAATCTTTTGGACAATCCAGAAATAGTTGACGCTGATAATTCAGGCTATATAGATGTTAAAGAATCTATATTTCTAGCCTTCGCCCTCACAATAAATAATGTTGGAGTAGGTATAGGCGCAAGTATAACCGGTATCAATATATTACTTGCAACTATATTTACCTTCATTCTCAGTACAACAGGCCTAGTTGCAGGATGTGTTATAGGCAGCAGCTGTTTGTCTAAATTTTTCGGGAAATATGCTCCTTTTGTGTCTGGCATTAGTATTATAATTTTAGGTATCTATGAACTAATCATTTAAATTTCCATTTTGCTTATTGGGATAGTCCCTTTCCTGTCCTATGGGTATTATATAGGGCTTCCCAGTAACTGGATTTTTTATTATGCATACATTTATTTTATACACCTTTTTTATGTTTTTTTCTGTGAGTACTTCCCGAGGAGCACCTTGCATCACAACTCTTCCGCTATTTACAAGTATTACATGGTCACTATACTGGGCTGCAAAATTTAAATCATGAAGTACCATTATAACTGTTATCTTTTTGCTGAGTGATTTAACATTATCCAAAATTTCAATCTGATGGTATATGTCAAGATTAGATATGGGTTCATCCAGCAGTATAATATCTGTATCTTGTGTAAGCGCCCTTGCTATTAAAACTCTCTGCTTTTCTCCACCGCTAAGCTGATTTATATACTTGTCATGGAATTTCCAAGTATTAGTCATTTCCATAGCATGTTTGGCAATCACATAGTCATTTTCTGATTCACTTTGAAGTTTCGAAAAATAAGGAGCTCTTCCCATCAAAACTATATCTTGTACGGAAAAATCCATATTCAAATCACTGTTTTGGGGAACTACCGCAAGTTTTCTTGCCAGTGCCTTATTTTTTAAATCAAGTATATCCTTATCTTTTATAAAAACCGTGCTCTTATAAGGCTTTAAAGTTTTAGCAATATTTTTGAGTAAAGTAGTTTTACCGGAACCATTAGGCCCTATAATCGAATAAAATTTATTTTTTTTAAAATCTATGTTTATATCATGAAGTATATCAACTTCATCAAAACTGTAATTTAAATTTTTAACTTCAACTGCACACAAATTTGAATTATTCATTATATCACTCTCTTTTTAGATTTTATTAAAAGATAAATAAAATATGGAGACCCAAATAAAGCAGTTACAGCGCCCACAGGTATTTCAGAAGGAGCAGCTATAGTTCTTGCCACCGTATCGCAAATAATCATAAACACAGCTCCAATTATCAATGAGAAAGGCAAGAGCACCCTATGGTCAGGTCCAAATACCATACGCACTGCATGAGGAATTATCAGTCCTACAAATCCTATTACACCACTTATAGACACACAGGCTGCAACAATTATTGAAGAAACAGCAAGTACTATTTTTTTTACATTTTCAACTTCTATGCCCAAACTTTTAGCAGTATCATCCCCTGTAAGCATTATATTTAAATCTCTTGAAAATAAAAGTATTATAATTATACCCAGGAATATGAAAGGTATTAGCATCAATATTTGATTATAGGTTGCTGCAGAAACACTTCCCATTGTCCAAAAAACAATTTTTTCAACCTGCTGTCTGTTGAATACCATTATTATAGATATTATTGAAGATAAAAGGAAGCTCACAGAAACACCTGCCAGAAGCAGTGTAGTTGGTGGTATCTTGTTTTTTACCCTGGCTATGTTATAAACCAAAACAGTAGTTGCAATAGACCCTACAAAAGCCATCATAGTAATGGCTGTAGACCCTAGAAGCAAAGTATCCAGCTGCAGCATAAATCCAATTGCAGCTCCAAGAGCAGCCCCTGAAGATACTCCAAGTACGTAAGGATCTGCCATTGGATTTTTAAATATTGCCTGAAAGGATGCACCTACTACTGATAATCCCATTCCAACTAATGCTGAAGTTACTATTCTTGGTAAACGTATCTGTAATATTATGAGCATGTGATTTTGTGACATACTTGCTGTAGAAACTAAATTTCCCACAATAGGTATTTTACTTAGTATCACATATAGTGTTTCCTTGAAGGATATGTCTGCAGAACCAAGCATAGCTGATATTACTGCCGAAAAAAATAATATTACTATGCAAATGCAAAAAAACAACTTAAAATGCTTTTTCCGGGAAAATTTCATAAGCACATTCCTCTCTTATATATACTTAAAATGCTTCAGGATGAATTATCTTTGCCAGGGATTCTAATCCATCTGCAAGTCTAGGTCCCTGTCTGCTTATAATATCTTCATCCATTTCAAAAAGTTTATTTTTCTTTACAGCATCTAAATCTTTATAGCCCTTTGTAGACTTAATTCCATTTTTGCTATTAAATTTATTGGAACATATAAGTATATCAGGATTTTTTTCAACAAGCTTTTCAAGGCTGTAATTCCAACCTGTAACATCAGAAGCAGCATTTTTGCCTCCTGACATTTCAATCATCTTGCCTATAAAAGTGTCTTTTCCCGCAGTAAAATCACCACTTGTACCATAGCTTACTACATAATATACTGTAGGGGTGCTCTTTCCTTTTACCTTTTCCTGTACAACTTTAACCTTTTCTTTCATATTTGAAACTATACTATATGCCTTTTTATTAGCATTCAATACTTTTCCTACATTTTCTATATTGTTATAAGTATTCTCAAAGCTTTCATTTTTTGAAATAGTTAAAACCTTTATATTAAGCTGCTGCAGCTTTTTTAAAATATCCGGTTTAGTTAAATTAGTAGCTATTACCACATCCGGTTTAAGCTGAACAATTTTTTCAAGACTTGGGTCAGTTATAGTACCCACAGATGGTATTTTAGAAGCTTCTGTAGGATAAGTGCAAAAGTCAGTTCTACCTACCAAAAGATTTTGTTTGTTTAATGCATAAATTGTTTCTGTAACATTAGGCGATAAAGATATCACCTTTTTAGGCTCACTTTGAATTGTAATTTCCGTATTAGTTGAATCTTTTAATTTTAAAGGATAAGTGGTATTTTTAACAGATTCACTTTTGCTGCTGTCTATATTAGAATTGCTTGTATTAGATGCTCCGCATCCTGCTAAAAACACCGTAATCGTAATCATAATTAGTAAAACAAATTTTTTGCTACTCTTAAACATTAGTTACTCCCTCCAATTAATTAAATAAACAGAGTTCTTAGTATCAGATGGAGTTTTAACTCCACCTGATGCTTAGAAATCGTTATCCAGAGACGTAGCTGCTCTTTTACTCCCACTTGGAAAAGTGGGTGTATTAGAGCAGGTAGTCATCGGATAAACTAAAAAAACTATTACCCATAGATAACAGTTTTTAAGTAAATTAATTTACTCTAAAGCCTATCCACGTAAGCTATCCGTAAATTTTAGGCAGGTCTCCTGGCTCTGATTCATTGTATATTTACGCCTTCCCTGTTCCCAAGTGGCAAATTCATAAATATACTCCTCATTACAGTGGCGGGACCGCATAAGCTCTTCACTTATTTCCCTTTTAAACTTAAAAATCAAGTACCTAAAATTTAATATTAAATTATAAAATAAGTATATCATTTCTCCTATTTTATATCAAATTCTACTTTTTATACCCCAAGCATTTTCAAGGAAATAACCAGCCTATTTTTTATAATAATCTGCATCATATCCAGGTGATACATATTTCCCACGACCTTCTGCTGTTAATATGACCTTTACATTATGTCTCTCAAGAGCAGAAAGTTCCTTGCCATCATTGGTATACTTAGAATTAGGCTTATACCAGGACTTACTTGCAAAATAACTCTTATATGGTTCTGTAGGAAATGTATAGCCATGCCTTGCAAATATTTCATTTCTAGCAAGTGCCAGCTGCTTTTTACTCATACCTTTCAGGTCATTACTAGTAAGTGCCCTTGTATTGCTGTAAGGTATCACGTATTCTCCTGAATTATTATTTGTATCATTTTCATCATTGTTATTTAAATCAGAAGAAACGTTTTGCTTGGATTCCACATTTGAAACATTTTTGCTAGAACCTTTATTTATAAGTGAGGATATCATCTTAAAGGCAACAACAAATACAATTATAGTTAAGATAGTTATACCTATCATTTTCAAATTTAACGGCCGCTTATCCTTAAGTGGAGTATCATCTAACTCCCTGGTAAATTCATCTTTATCTTTTCTATCTGTCTTTTTTGCTTCATGAGATGAGCCAAAATCAAAACTATAGCTGTCCTTTAAACTATCCTCATGTTTTTTATCTTCCTTTTTATAGTCACTATTTTCTTTATCATAGTACTTTGTATCATCATTTTTATCCTCTTCTCTTTCATGTCCCTTTTCCTGTTTTGCACCGCAGTATACACAAAACTTATCATTTTCATTAAGCTCTGTACCACATTCTCTACATTTAGCCATCTACTTGTCACCTCTAATCTTTATTTGAAAATAACTTCTTTAAAAAATACACTAGATTATGTTTATGTTCAACTTGTTTATTTTCCTTCATACATATAGGACTTTCTTTAACTTCTTCATTTTGAGAAGATGGGCACAAAATATTATCATACATATCAATCGTAAATTTTTCTCTAGAACAATCATTATCTGCCTGAATAAAAAATTCATTTAAAACCCGTTCATTTTCTATATTATTCATAACAAAGTCTATAAAAATATGATGTCTTTCATCAATTCCTTCAAGATAGAAATTATTATCTGCCATATCAAAAACATATCCTGCTTTTACATCTTGAGTAATCCTTTTTATACTTCCTTCAAGGAGAAATTCAATATTTATAAACTCCTTTATTTCAGGCTGCTTCACATAAGTTGTAAAACCAACCTTTCTCCTTACTGCAAAAGGAAGTGCCCTATACAAATATTTTAGTATTCCTTTTATAACTTTATCCATATTTTTATTATAAGAAACCACAATATATATCTTTTTATTAAAAGCAGCTGCATCAAAACAAGCTTTTACCATATTTATAAATATATTTTTATCTATGGAAGCAACTAAAAACAAGTCTTCTATAGAGTTAAAAACATCATAAGTTCTATCAACTTTCACTTCTCTCAAACTTTCTATGGAAGTTCCCTTATCCATATCATAATTTTCTACAAATCCTGAGGCGTATATTATTTTTTCAGGATTTTCTATGTATAACTTTCTTTCGTTCTCAGGTATTATATAGCAGTGAGTAAAATACCTATTCCTTTTTAAGGTATAGTCCTTCCCTGCAAAAGCTGACTGTCCTATTATAATTTCTCCATCTCCAGCATTTGCATAAAAAAGTGCCTTAGGATATTTACTTAAATCTTTTTCTCCGGCTAAAAATGCAGGAGCAGCATAAAAGCATAAACTGTGAATAGTGTCTTTTATGAATTCATCCTCAAGTTCGCTGCTTTTTGCAATAGTATCATAACCTGGAGTACTGCTAAATATTCCTCTTTTTTCCCTAGTATAATACTGCTGCTCTATCATATCTATTCCCTGCCCCCATCCAGATAATTCATTTTATAAAGCAGCCACAAAAAAGGCTCATCCACTCTAATAGGATTTATACTGCTGCTTCTATCTATTTCAAGATGATTGGAATTAGAACCCAGAGAAGATACTGCAAAATAACCTGCAGTTTTAAAACAAGCATCCACTGCACCTTTAAATGGGGCATCAGCTTTCAATAAAAATTTTCTAACTTCACCATCAATATTTTCAAATTCATTTAAATTAAAAAATCCTTCATGATTGTAATTTTTAAATATATTACTGTTCTCTCCTATATATTCTTCATCCTTTAAATTCTTAAGCATATCACTTTTAGTAACCACTACTGCCGTAGGTATATGCGTTTTTTCTTTAGATTCCTTGGATATAAAATTTTCAAACAAATACACTATTATATCCTTTGGTTCCTGATACTTTTCCGTAAAGTCACCTTTTTCCCTATTTACAATGCTTAACTTTTTCCTCAAAGTCCTCATTTGAAGTGGATCTACAAGAAATATTATTCCATCTGAATTCTTTATATGTTCTGCATGATTTTCCATATAGGTCTTATCTGTCATACCCTCACCTGGTATATCATAAAAAATAAGAGTCAAAGGTGGAATTTTATCCTCTTTAAATTTCAAATTTTCTATTAAAGGTTCTACATGCTGTTTGGGAGTAGGATCGAGCATTAAATTTTTCTCGAAAATTCTCTCTTGATTTTCTCTTATCTCATCATTATACCCGGAGTTTCCTGCAATAAGAGAGGCCCCTATTCTTTCACAAGTATACTTTTCAAGAACATAAAGAAGAGTTGTCATATATACGGACTTCCCTACTTGAGAAGCTCCTATAACGGATATAATTTTAGAAGGTCCTCTTCCTGAAGTTATAGGCAAATCATTGTGACAGTAAGGACATAATCTTTCATCTGTACTTGCATCGTATTTATCTTTAATTTCAACTAGTACTTTGTCCACTCTCGTCTTATTTCTTTCAGGAAGTGCCTGAGCCTTAACAATGGGATTCATTGGCCCTAATGTTCCTTTTCCTATCTTTTTATAGTATCTATTAAGAAGCTCATCCTCTACCTTTTCATATTCAGGATCTCCCTTTTCCGAGTGGGAAGCCCTAAATACTACATGATCTGATTTAAACTTTTTAAAGCAAAAAGGACATGTTATCATAAAAGGACCTCTTTCATAAGTTGCCTTCTCATAAGTATTTCTAGGTTCACTATTACCACTCCTGAAAAATTTAAAGATTTCCATAATCTCACTCCTCCATATTAAATCTTCTAAGTTGAAAATAAACACATAGTGCTTGCTATAAATATTTCTTCATATTTTCAAGAATAACTGAATATGCATTTGGCCACATATGTATACCTTCTATTGAAAATTCTTCTTTCAAGTTTCCTTCTTCATCCATTAATCCATCATTTACATTAATAAATTTGTAATTATGTTTTTTAGCTAATTTTTCAACATCTTCATTTGCTTCTAGAATAATAGCATTTGTACGTGTCTTAAATCTACTTTTTTTAAATTCTTCATCTACTCCAGGAAAGTCAGCTTTTGCATTCAGTGGATAATAAGCCATTAAATGCACTTCGCAATGAGGGAGCTTTTCACTTATTTGAGTTAAAATCTTATCATAGTTCTTAATTAAATTTTCCTTCTTATAATCTGGTGTATTCATATCATTTGTTCCTATATTAATAAATATTTTTGATGGTTCTAACTCAAAAATACATTCGTTCATAGAAGCTAATAATTCTGTTGTTACAAAACCCGCAATTCCGCGATTATAGATAATACAGTTTTTCTCTAAAGTTTGCTGCATCTCATTAATTGGGAAAAATTCCATTAATGAAGAACCAACAAACAAAATTTGTCCTTTCTTAACAGATTGATTAAGTATCTTATAACTTTTTAATTTGTTTCTCTTTTGCTCCTGTATATAATTATATAATATAGCCTCACGTACACCCTTCATATCTAGTTTCTTTAGTGTTTCCATAGTTTTTTCATCCATCACCTTAGTACCTCTATTCTATTGATTATTTTAACTATACTTTATTGTATATAACATCTTTAAACAAATTACTAAATTAAATTATAGACTTTATAAGAAAAATGAAATTTTAATTACAACACCAAAGATAAATATGCTGCATAAAATTAATAGTATCCCATCTGATTTTTTACCCTGCTTATAAAAGTGCAAACCATTAAAAATTTGAAAAACACCTAAACAAGTAAGCATATACGGCATTACTATTCTACTATCAATGTTGCCAATAAATATGCTTATGGCTAATATAATTATTAATATTCCAAGTATAAACCTAACTATTGAAAAATTTCTTTTCAAAGTCCTCCCCCTTTTGATATTTATATTTGGTTCGATTTGAATTCAAATATTGCTAATTATCAAATAGTTTCGGGTATAAGTACAATAGACATCCATCTACTATTCCAAGTATAATATAATTAATTAGATTACTTTTTAGTTTGATAACCTCAAATCCTATAAAAAATGTTAAGAAAATAATTACGAAATTTATTAATGCAAATAATTTATTCTTTTTCATATTTTACCACCTATCATCCATTAGTAGTTGAGAATCTAATATTGACTATTTATATATGTAATTGTAAGTAAAATTTTACTTAAAACCTACAAAGCTTTTGAAAAAAGCAGACTATTACCTAATTGATGTTTATTGGACTATTGGGTATATTTCCAGAAATAATTTCTAAAAAAAGATTGCCAATTTGCGGCGTGAAAAATTCTTCGTTCGATGATACTATCTCATCTACGCTCCACCATTTATAACCCTTTAGAGTTCTTACCTCATTGGGTGTCATGCTTTTAAAGGATATATCTGTATTCTCTGATTTAATAAGATAATACCTCTCATAACTAACAAAATCTCCTTTTTTGCCATTAAAGACTACTTCTCTTGTCCATATCCAAGATCCTATTGAATAGAATACCAAGCCTGTTTCTTCAAATAATTCTCTTCTTAATGCTTGTTCAAAGTTTTCGCCTTCCTCAACTCTACCACCAGGAGTCACCCATAAAACCTTCTCACTTTGATATTCCAATAGGACATGACACCATACAAAATCCACAAGAATGTTTTCTATGATGTGTTTTTATATAAAGGCTTCTTTTCTGATTACATAATTTATAGTTAATTAATTTTTCACGTTTTGTATCTATGTTCCATTTATAACCACTTAAAGCCTTATGAGGACAAGCATTAACGCATATATTACACTCTGTTGGACATTTACTCTTTGTAATTGGGCTTCCTATTGGCAAATCAAAATTAATTAGTATTGCAGATAATCTTACTCTTGGTCCATACTTTTCTGTAATCAAAACACCATTTTTACCTATCCACCCTAACCCTGCATTAACACTTGCAAATTTAAATGAGAATGGTGCAATGAGTGTTTCTTCATTTGATTGTGCAACGGGTGGTATATAATATTGAATTTTGTATTTTTTTAATACGGTGGTAATTTTTTCTAATAATAATTTAATCCTATCACTTGATTCCCGTATTAAATTTTCAAGTTTCTCTTCTTTATAACTATTTTTACTCAATAAATTCGTATGCGGAACACCAAAAACTAATGCACATTTATAATCTGATTTATATTCACTAAAGTCTATATTTGAAGTACCAAATAGAATATCAGAATTTTTCTTAAAAATCTCCAAAATATCATTGTATAAGTCGCTCATATATATTGCTCCTTTTATATAAAATATTTTTCTTCATCATATTTTACAAATGCAAACTCTCTCATAAATTGCTAATAAAAATATCTTATAGTAGTTGAGACGCTAATATTGACTATCTATATGTGATCTTAAGTAAAATTTGAACTTATACGAAGAGATATTTTACAATAATGAAGCACATTTAAATATTTTGTACATAAGTCTTAGTAAAAAATTTGTGAAAATCTTAGAACTTTTGAATTGTTTGAGGTACGAGTTTTCGAAAGCTCTTAGATTTTCTAGAATTTTTTGCTTAGACTTATCAAAATATTTAATAGGCTGAAGGTTGTAAAAATATCTCGTAGTATACTTCAAATTTTACTTACAACCTACAAAGCTTATAACTACCACCGTATTTATCAACATCCTTTATAAACACTTTTACATATTCATCCTTTTTTACTGTTATTTCCGGCATTTCATTTATGCCAACATGAATATCACAGATAAAATCAAAACTTATGCCATCCTTATTGTTCATAGGATAAGAATCTCTCTTTTTTACATAGCACAATACATCCTTATGAAGGGGAATTTCTGACTTTATAGTTATCTGCAGCTTTTTATCCTTGGAAAATAAACCTTTTAGAGATTTTACTTCTTTTATGTCATAGTATATGTCAGGTTTCCCTGTACTCACTACAATTTGATTTTTACCATTATCCTGTTTTACAAGCAGTATATCATCATCACTTTCAACCGCTGGAAAAACATAGTACCTATACTGATTTATTTCTTTAATGGTCTCACAATACCCATTGAATTCTTTATACTCTTCCATAGTATATAATTTTGTACTTTTCAACTCTGCATCATTCAAAGAAAAATCATCCAAGTTGTCAGTTTTCATTACATACACTATATCTGTATCTTTAGGCCATTTCCATCTTATATAAAGCCTGTCTTTTTCAACTTCGCAGCTAATTTCACATATTTCATTGGAGCTATCTTCAAATTCAATTATCTTCATTGCTATACCACCCAATTCTAAATATAATTAATAGTTAAGAATGAAGAATTAATAGTTACTGTGGATTTTTTCCGTTACACTACAAAAAATCTTTGATTAAGATTTTCATCAATGTTTTGCTAAAGCGAAACATTGATAAGTTATATAAATTTAAAGATTTTTTGCGATAGCTAAAAATCATCCTTCACTATTAATTTTTCATTATTAATTCTTAACTTGCGAGCTTTGACTCGCAAAGTCTTTATATTATGTGCAAAAGTTGAGTAATTACCTAAAAGTATTACCTTTAGTTTTGTCAAAACTAGTTCTCTGATTTCCCCTCAAATAACTACTTTTAGAATAATCTTTTATATCAACCATAACTGGAATAAGTGTAAATATAAGCGCAATCATAATAACTAAAAGTGCCCTATAAAGAGAACCATGGTCTGGGTAATTTAAAAATCCTACTTCCATAATAAGTCCTCCTAAAAATCCAGCTGCAATTCCACCTATTAAAAATCTCTTAAGTAAATTTTTATTATCAAATACAAAACTTATAGACATTGTTATAAGTCCAGATATAATTGTAATTAAAAGTACTCTAAGTATCATATATAAAGTAGAAGATTCAGTTAATCCATCTCTTCTGTCTACTAATAACCTCTGCTGAGTTGCATAATATATCTTACTAAAGGTTCCCTTTAAATCACTGGCATTTTTTACATTATAATATTCTCCATGAGTATCTTTTGCAATTTTCTTAAGGGTAGTAAAGTTATTTTCATTAGACATGCCTATTGTATAAATAGATATATTTGAATCTTTAAAAGGTTTAAGAGTCTCATCAAATTTTTTATTTAATCCAAAATTGTCTTCACCATCTGAAAGCAAAATTACCGCAGCCTTTCTTCCAGGTTTTTTAGTTGAATTTATTTCATCATAAGCACTGTTAATGGCTTCTCCCATGTTGGTATTTCCAGCTGGAGTTTCATATTGTTTCAACTCTTCCTCAGCATTTTTCTTAAGTGAATCTGAAACCTCTGTCATAGGTATTATTCTCTTTGAAGTATCATCAAACTTATATATTGAAACCCTATTTTGTGTGTTCATATTATCCATAAGATTTAAAACCGAAGAAAATCTCTCATTTTGAGGATCAGTATTTGCCATACTTCCTGAAGTATCTATTACAAAAACTATATCGTTCACCTTTTGAAACTTCAATCCGCTGCTTTCATATATAAATTGAAAAAGCATGCCAAATACAAAAATTGCAATAAAAGTACAGGGAATCAAAAATTTAAAAGAAGTCTTTAAGTAATTGTTTTTCCACGTAACTCCATTCAACCTTGGATTTATCATCTCTCCTACAAGGCAAAAAGTACCTATGCAAAGTGCTATGATTCCAAAATAAAACCCCATAAGTAAGCTTCCACTCATCTTATACTTATAAGCATTTATAAAAATTTCCCCTATAATAAATCCTATGATGCCTCCTATTAAACTCATAACAGTCATAGTTAAATTTACTCTTTTTTCTACCAACTGGATACCTCCTACTTGTTATATAAATATTCTAAGTAAAATTAGATTTATATATAAAAATCTTTTACTCTTAATGGATAAAAATACAATTAATAGTTAAGAGTTAAGAATTAATAGTTATGGATGATTTTCTTCCGTTAACACTTCAGAAAATCTAAAATGTAACGCCATTAAAGCCTCGCTTTAATGAGCTTTAAATTTAAGATTTTTCGTAACATAGTGGAGAAAAATCCTCATTCACTATTCATTCTTAATTATTAATTCTTAACTAATTTCTGGCAGCAGTTTTTCATCTACTCCATGGATCAAATATCCATTTTCCATACAATAATTATAAAATTCCATTGAATTTCTTACATAAATAATATCCTTTGCTCCAAAACCACCCATTAAATTCAACTTTTCAATACCACTGCTCTTTATTTCATCTATGTATCCTATTTTATAATTTCTGGTTTTCCTGTCAAAATCAAAAGCATACTTTATAAAATCACTGCTGTAATCTCCAAAAAAGTATTTTTCCATGTAGGGCTTTACATCATAATTCATTATATAAATTTTCAAAGCTGAATTTTTATCCAGCATGTCGTAAAGCTTTCGGTATAATTCTTCTTTTGAAAGCACCTTAGTTTCCAAATTAGGAACATTCACATTGGCCCTTTCATTAAATTCTTCTTCAAAAGATTTTTTAAACTGATCCTCACTTAAAATATATTTAGTGCAAAAATATATTACCTTCCCCAGAAATTTTTCATCCGATTTCTTTAAATTTTCTACTGTATTTCCCAGGTATTTATCTTCTAAATAAAATGCTTTTCCAAAATTTTTTTCAAGTTTATCCAATATATCATTTACTACATTTTCATAGTAAGCCCCTACATTTTGAGCTGTATATTTATCCTGTTTTTCTATAACTTCATTTTCACAACTTTTTATTGTCTGTCCTAGATCCTTTATCCTATTTATATAACTTGAAACTTCACTGTGAACCTTTAAAAGAACATCCTCGTAAATATCAAGAATTTTCTTTGATATATTTAATTTCAATATTTCTAATTTTCTCCCATATACATCCAAAAATATTTTCTCCTGAGCTTCTTTTACCTGAGCACCTTTTGAAAAAAAACTTTTAATACCAAAGCTAGGAGCAAATCTTGTCTCATATATATCCTCAATTTCATCATTTAACTTACTTACAAATTTCAAGATAGAATCTCTTCTATTTCTTATATAACTTACAGTTTCTCCTTCCTCCGAGGTCCAGTTAAAGGCACAATATAAATTAAGCTTATTGTCCTCAAGTATATTTTTTCTAATCAAAGTCCTCATATTATTTTCTAAATCACAGTTTTTCACCGATTCCTCAGAAGGCTTTTGAAAGTTTTCAAAGAAAAACTTTTCGCATCTATCATCGTATAACTTTTCTTCTATCTCCCTTAAGTTAAAGCTTGATATTTTTTTCTCTACCTGTTTCAAATTATCTGCCATAATCCCCTGCATGTCTTCTATTGTTACTCCCCCAGGAAGTATTTCTTCAACTTGAAGTTCAATACTTGCCTCATCAATTTTTAAAACTTCATTTATAAATTCCTTCTGCTTTTTAGAGAGTGTATTCATTTCATTTAACATTCTTCCATAAAATGCTCCAAGCACAGAAATAGCAATGGCACTATTAGGTCTTTTCACCTGTGAAAGTCCTGCTGAAATATACCTATTCATAGAATTATCATAACTTATGTTTGATTTAAATATATTGTTGTCATAATACTGATTTTCCGTATCCGAATAGGCATTTGATGATGCCTCCCTATTTTTTATAAGATTTATATAGGAAATTATTTCATAGTTGTTATCCATGGAACATTTAGGAATTATGCCCTTCTCATTTTTTTCCTCCAGAACATAGGTAAGATAAAATAGAGGCCCTTCCCAGGTAACATTAAGCTGTGTCTCATCTCCATAAACAGCTATGTCTTCTTTAAAGCTAAAGCTATCCTTTTGAAAATATTCCACTTCCCTAAAAAATCCTACTGTAACTGCCCCTTCATAGACCTCATCCTCTAAATTTTGACTTTTAATTAAAACATAGAGATCTGCAGAACTGAGTTTAAATACCTCCAGCATCCTCTTTTTTAAAAGTACAGTCACTTCTGTAAGTATTACATTCAATGGATCCTTAGACGTAGTAATTACAGAAATATTTATGCTGTCAAAGGAGTTAAACATGTCCCCCTCTGACAACAACTTATCTCTAGCTTCTGTAATTTTTCGATTTAAACTTTTAAGATCTTCCTTATTACTGTAAAATCTATCTCTTATATCTTTTCTCAACGTCTTTTTATTTTTAAAATTTTCATGGAGCTGGATGCTAAAAGAATTATCCGTATCTTTAACAGATTTTGTGGAAACATTTATAAAAACTGCACCTCTGCCATTGCCCCATTTTTTATTTATACTATTTCTAATATACTCATAGGCATCTTCAGTACTATTTCCTATAAAGAGAAAAAGTATGGGGTTATTCACATTCCTTTTAGTGTCACCATCATATATTGTTTTTTCCACCTTTAAATCATACTTTTCCACAAAATTTTTTAAAACTTCTTCCATGAAAATTCCTCCCAATTACAGATCCATATTATCTAAGCCAGCAATTTTTGTACTTCTTGAAGTCTTGAAAGTATGTCATTATAAAAAGCATACAATTCGTCACCATCTACCATCTGATACTTTCTAGTGTCCAGCTCTCCAACAGATGATTTAACTTCTTCTATAATAGAACTTACTTTTGATTTTAATATTTCAACTCCATCTCCTGTAGAAAGCTGTTCTAACTTTCTATCTGAAGTTTTATCTACAATAGTCTTTTCTCCCTTATCTAAAGTCTCATATTTATCAAATATTGCTTTATACTGATATTCCTTTTGTTTTAATACATTTATAAAAGGTTCTATATCTACTTTGCTATCTTCACTTCCATTATAGACATAAAGCAAACCCTTCTTTATTATAGTTTCCGTATAAAGTGCCCTTAAAAAACTATCTACATTAGCTTCAGCTTTGCTCAAATCTGATATTATATTTTCAAGCTCCTTTTTCTTATCTATTATTTTTTCATACTTTTCCACTTCTTTTTTTACGAGCTCTGTAAGCTCTGGAGTTCTTATCAGATCAATTTTAGCCTTTTCGCTGCTGCTGCTTTCATAAATATAATATTTCTGGCTGTCACTATCTTGTACAGGGGTCAGCTTATCCTGAATAAGTTTGTTCATATCCCCTATGGCCCTTTTTACCTCTCCTATATTTACCTTGTCACCCTTCATATCCATATTATAATTTTTCATAAAATCATCTATATTAAATTCTTCAGTAATAACACACTTGTATCTTTCATTGCTCCCCTTTTGGGTATCTACTATGCATCCAAGTTCTAAGGCTCTGTCAAAGAGATTCCTTACTTTTTCATTATATTCTTTTACTCTATCATTTACATAAGTTGTACCCCAAGCTTCTTCTGGAATAGGTGATGGAAGGTATACCCAATTTTTCTCTCCATTTTGATATAAATGCCTTCCTATTCCATCCCGTTCAAACATAGTCTTTTCGTAAATCTCTTCGTAATGTTTTATAGGAGCATAGGAATACAATGGAACTCCATTTTTAGTATTAAGCCAGAATATCCTATTTGTAACCATACTCTCCTTGATGTTAATGGCATTGCCTTTATTGGAGTTTTTCTTATATTCCCTAATTCCTTCAAGAATTTTCTTTGCATTTCTAGGCACTGAAACCATACTCCATGCTGGGAAATTCAATGCCTCCGTATTACTTAAATGGAAAATAGGCACTGCATCCCTATCAAGCTTTGGTGCAATTTCATCCTTAACTATATTTATTATGGATTTATCTTCTCCGTATTCTAATGCAAGGAAATCTTCCATGGATTTTGTTATTACATCTCCATATTCTTCTGAGACAAAACTTGAAATTGAGCCAACTACATCAATATGCATTTCATCAATCCATTTTTGGGATTCCTCTAAAAGTTTCTCAGAAAATCTCCTTACAATGTCATCTGCTTCTTCTTTATTCACAACTTTTTCAATATAATCTACTAAATCCGGAACTTTTACTACTGTCCAGGAATAGGTTCTTCCAAGAGCTCCTTCTATTTCCTCTCCCTTTACAAGTACATCTCCATCTTCTTTAAATATCCTGTTCAACTCATTTAATATTTCAGTATATACCCTATAAATACTGTTATTCAGTTTGCTAAGTTCTTCAATTACACTGCTATAAAAGTCAGCCATCCTCATTATTCTCTGTTCTTCAGATTTTAATAAATACTCCTCACTTTTAGCCTCTATGTAATCATTTTTCTTGCCTTCTTTAGTAAACAATAGGGCTTTTCTAGCTTCTACAAACTTATCCTCAGCTAGTTCTTCTGCAGACTTTATTTCCGTAGAAATATTCATAAGTCTTTCATTTAAAGAAGCTACCTGTGTCTCTAAAGTCCTTACAACACAAAATCCATCTGAAAACAATACTCTAGATGCATAAAAAGGTCCTTTTTTAGGGTCTTTAAAAATTTGATTCACCATATCCTTAACTAGTTTTAAAATTTCACCTGGATACTGTGTTTTCACTTTGTCATATTCGTTAGTGCAGTCCCTCAAGTACTCTTTCATCTCTTCATCTATATTCACGGACTGCTTTTTTATTACATTGTCGTAATTAAACTTTTCCCTGTTTTTATAACCTGTTAGTGGCTTTCTATTTTGAAGATGTTCTTCAAATCTGTCTATTACAGAATCCTCATCCAATCTTGCCTTCCTTATAAATTGGTCTATTTCCTGTTCTTTAGGTATGTTCTCAAACATATACTGTATTTTTTGAAAAAGTTTATAAGCCATATAGGTAGTTATTTCTTCAAGAGGAAGTACTGCAGAAGAGGCACCTATCATTACATATTTGTAATTGGCCATATATGGTTTTGCCATGTTGTCTGTATTCTGCTTCAAGTTGCTTATATAATCCTGTATTGCAAATACTCCTCCAGATTCTCTAACCTCATTTGACATGAAGTTTACAATATTTTCTGCAGTTACATTCATGCAGTAGTCATAAGCATTGCTCATAGGTCTGCCGTCTACATTTGTAGCAGAAATAAGATGACACAGATTAAAAGGAGGCATAGGTGAATCAACTGTAAGCCTGTTTCTGTATTTTTGAGTAAATCTCTCATGTCTGTCTCCAATACCCATAAGATAATCCAACTCTTTAAGTGCTGCAAATCCATTTTTTATAATATAGGATTGTGCAGATTGGTTGTCAGAAGTCTTAGATAAGTTAACATCTGGCATAAATAAATAGCTCATAATATTTACCTTGTCATCGCCTTTTGCTCCGTAAATATTATTCATTATTCCCCTTACTATATAGGCAATATCTATGAATGTTCCACTTCCAGTTCCTCCTGAAAGTCCAGAAAGTACAAACACATGTAAAATTTCCTCTGTATCTTCCTGAAGAAGTCTTATTTTCTTTTCTAAGCAATCCACAATCTCATTAATTTTTGTAAAAAGCAGCAATCTTCCAACCTGTCTAACTCCACCAGCACCATCAGTACCGCTTTCAGAAGATAACTCTGGTGCCAGCCACTCTTTTATACAATCATCCAGTATCTTACGATCGTTTAATATAGACCTGACTTCTGCATTTGAAAGCATGACAAGTTCACTTTGAGGATCAAGTCCTACCCCACCATTCATGGGATATCTCTTATTTTTTTCTCCCTGATTTGTTTCAAAACCTAAGAATTCAACTTTCTTAGGCTTATCTTTTCTTGTATTTGAAATACTGTCCTGCTCCAGCACAAATCTTTTATTTATTTGATATTTTAATCTCAGCATAGCATCTATACCTGTTCCTCCAAGTCCTATTACAAGAACTGGATTAGGTATTGTTTCTATACGTATCTTATCACTTATTATTCCTCCACCTTTGCTAACTTCAAGGTCTTCCAGGTGTTCCCTAACTCTAGTATTCATATTCTACCTCCCTTTGGCACTATTTTGAGTGAAATTCTAATGTTATACTTTTTGTTACTTTATTTAAAAACACTGTTACTTTATCTCTGTTATAAAGAACTAGATTAGAACTTTCCTCAAGCTTTCTACCAGACTTTTGAAGTACACAGCCTGACTTATTTACAATTTCTATGCTGTCATCTTCTTTAAATATAAATTTTATATTATCTGTTTCTGCATACTCTTCTTTTAATCCTAAGACTTCAAAAAGTGTAAAACTTCCATTGTAATTGTCCAAGTTTCTAAATTGAGGTGAAAGAACCTCACTAGTATTTTCATCCTTAATGTGAATTTCCAGTCTTCCAAATCCCTGTACACGTCTTTTCTTCATCAGTACAAAGGCTGCAAGGCCTATAATAATTAGTGCTGCAGCCACAGCTGCTCCTATGGCCTTTGGACTTTTAAGTGCAGACTTATTGCCTTCAATATTTCTATCTGAAGAATTTTGTTTTCCCTGATTTTTATAATTAAATACATAACTTATCTTTATATTGCTGCCGCTTACACCTTTTACCTTTAGATTCCACTGACCGCTTGCAGGTTTTACAATCTTAAGTACTGAATACTTCTTTGACTTTGTAAAAACCACATCACTTGAAGGTATCTGTACTTCCTTACTTGAAGGATTTATAAGCTTTAATTCTAAAGGTTTGTCTGTAACCATGGATATATTGGCTTCCAAAACATTTGACCCTGGTACATTTATTTTAAAATCCTGAAAGGTTCCATCAGCCACAATATTTCCCTGATCCTGAACTTTTACATTTGCGCTGTCTCCATATATATCCTTTAGTATGTCTGTAAGGTCTGATGCCTTATTGGTTATATAATTTTTTCCCTTTGTCTCACTGGCTATTTGAGTTAACTGTGCTTTATCCACAGTTCCATCATAGTTGAGTCCTATAGTGTACACAGGATAACCTTTGCTTTTGCATGTGCTTATTGCACTATTTAAATCCTTTAAAGATTCACTGGCACTCCTTTGAGAATCATTTTTACCATCGGACAGCAGTATTATAAGTGGTCTATTATTGCTATTATGTCCACTATCTAATACTTTTGCACCTTCCAAAAGACCTCTTCCAATATCGGTTTTCTGCCCAAGGGGTATATTAGAAGCCATTTCCTCTATTCTCTCTTTATCCGATTCAGAATTTATTGCATCCAGGTTATGTTCTTTTATTATGGTATCTGAATAAGCCACAAGTCCTGCCTTGTTTCCCTGTACCTGTCCCATATCCAAAAACATCTTTATAGCTTCTGTCCTTATCTCTTCTGGATCACTTTGTTTCATAGATCCACTTGAATCAAGCACAAAAACTACATCTACATTTGGAGATGATGTACTGGCATATACCTTTTGTGAAGGTATAAAACTCAATTGGAGAACATACACAAAAACTGCAATGAGAACCATCTTAGCTCTAGTTTTCACAGTAAATAACACCTCTTTAAATCATTTTTTAAAAAGATCAAGTATACCCTTTTTCTTGCCCTTTTCCTCTGCTTCTTTTTCAATTTCAAGCCACTTTTCTCTAATATAAACTTGACTTTTTAATTTACTTGTCTTATCAACAATATAGGCAGTATACTCTTTTAACTTTTTTTGAGAAATTTTTATAAGTATTTCTATTACTCTATTATATATAATATTTTCCCTTTCTTCACTTAAATTTTTCTTATTTTTATATAAGGTTATGAAAAAATCCAAAAATATTTTATACCTCTCATTATATCGAGAACCCATTAAGTTTTTATATTTTTTTGTAAAAAGTATATCCTCTATACCATTAAAATATACATTGTAAAAGGTATCTTCATATTTGGAACAAAAAAAAGTCTTTTTTACCTTTATATGGCCTGTAAATCCAGAAGACTGCACTAATATATTAGGTAAAAGCCAGCTTAAGTATTCTCTATACTTTTCCTCACTCATATATGAAAAGTTATATTTGACCTTCTTAAGAAGTCTTTCATTATAGTCCATATCTGGATTTTCAATTCTCTTACCAATATACAAAAGTTCTGATATATTACAGATGGTTGTAATATTATATTTTCTTTTTAATTTTAAAATTGTTTCAATAAGTGCATTTTCTTCTCCTGCATTATCTATACTTAACTTTTCTTCCACATCCGTTATAAACTTCTCCATTACTTTTTTATCCACAATGTGCATATTTAAGTTCTCAATTATATAATTCAGTATGCCTTTGTAACTTTCAAGGGCTGCGTCATCTCCATTATAAAATTCCAAATATAATTTAAAAGCATCTGAAAATTTTTCACTTCTGTATTCTTCAAAAGAATTGAATATTTCACTACAGTAATTTATAAAAAAGTCCTGATTTTCAGTATTTTCTTTTAGCTCAAAAACATATAGAGAAAATAAAAAATTATAGGAGTTTGGAAGGTTGTACATATTTAAATAGACTTTTTTCTTCCAATTGCCATCCTTATTTCCCTCGTCTACAACAAATTTCGCAAGCAAATCCAAAATAGCTTCGCTTCTACCTAAATAATAGTTTATGCAGTAAATTCTAATAATAATTTTTGAGATACACTCACAATCATTTTTAAAATAATTGAGCACATATAAAGTGTTGTCCTCAGATAATATTAAAAATTTTATGCAGTTATTTAAAAGCAAAGTAACATTTTTATCTCTAAAAGTGTAACCGGAGTAAATTATATCTGATATTGTAGAAATTGAATAATAAACCGGGTTTTCTTTTATATAATCTTGAATATTTTTTATTCTATCTGGACTCAGCGAGACTTCTAGAAATTCACCCATATTATCCACTTCATCCTGTGCCATTCTTTTACGCAAATTCAACATTTCATAAATATCAGTATCTTTGCTGTAAACTGCAATATAATCAAGAGAGTCAAAGAAAAATTTATAAGCCTTTACTATATAGTTATCATCATCTATGTCTCTGGACACTTTAAGTAAAAATGTAGTTATCATATAGCAAAGCTGTACATCTACCTGTGTGCTTATCTTTTCAAGTCTTGCATTAATCTGATGAAAGAGTTCCTCATAGGCATCTTCCGATTTATACTTAATTGCAAAACTAAGAGCCTTTTTCACATCTTCTATGCTGCATTTTTCAAGTCCCTTTTTTACTATATTATAAAGAGTTACACAATTATCCACTTCTTCATCCAGTTTATTGTACTCAAACTGATCTAAAAATTTTAAAAAAGGCAGAAATACTTCTTTTGAAACAGTGTATCCTACTTCAGCCCGCTTTGAAAAACTGCTTTTGCTCCTTGGACAATCTTCTGAAAAATTCATAGCACTGTACTCATACATCTTTCGATTGTCTGCAAAATTAAATTTGCTGCCATTTTTACTTATACCACAGAGTATATAGTCTGTATTGTCTGGGTTATAGCTGTAAGTAGTAAAACTAAATTGCAGCGCCAGCTTTTTAGGTAGTGACATACAAACTGCCCCAATCCAAAAAGGAATGTTTTCTTTTACATCTGCAAGTATAATTCTTTTTTTGGAACTATTATACATCACAACACGTTCTAAAAGACTTGTAAATTTCTTACCCTTATCTCCTCCACTGCCTTTTAAAAAATTACTTATTTCATCAAAATCAACTACATTACCTAGTGGAATCTCCGTAATTTCAGGAAGATAGTCTATTTCAACAGCATTTTTTTCTTCTTCACTCAAACAATATCTAAAAATAGGCGATTCATAAAGCTCTATGGGATAAAATTCCCAAGCATTATTCGATATAAGTACATGGCAAAAGTAATTTCCATATCTCTCTGAATAATCTTTTCCCACATATTTAATTTGTGAAATACAGTACTTTCCATTTTCAAGTCTAAAAGAAGAAAAAGATATAGGAAACAACCTGTCTATCTCTTCCTTGGTAGGTTGTGTTGGAAGATTAGAAGGCGGTATGTATATGCAGTGGCTTTCTATTTCCATTCTCTCGTTATCCGTAATGCCCTTTGACATGGAATAAGTTTGAAATCCCATTCCAGAGGACAAGCCTTTTTTACAGGACGTATAAAAAAGCTGCTGAACTGCCATTATCTATCACTTCCTCTTTTCTCCCTTAATAAATTTGTATTTATAGAGAAGCCACAAAAAAGGATCTTCTACCCTATGTGGTCTAAGCTTAGTTATTCTATTACTTTCAGGATTGCATCCAAGAGCTGTCAATCCAAAATAAGCGTACTCTTTAAAATTTGAGCTAAGCTGATTTGCAAAATTTTCTCCGCCCCAGCTCCTAACTAAAGATTCCATTGTTCCATTTACATCCTCAAAATCTGCCAAATCAAAATATCCCTTGCTTACATGGCTGCTTGGATAATTTATGCAGCTTGATGGATCAATCAGTGATTCCACTGCATCAATTTTTGAAAAAGCCACGGCCACAGGTATGTCTATAAGCTTATCCATTCCTATACCATTTGCCTTTCTAATGAGGTTTGCCGTTCTAGAAAGCAAGTCTTCTATCTCTGTATTTTGCTGCGGCAATTTAATATTTTTAGGCAGTTTCCTCCTAACTTCTTCCAGTTGAAGAGGGTCAAGCAAAAATATTATACCTGAAGAGTTATATATGTACTTATTTACAGTTTTCATAGTATTTTCAGAATCTAAATCCTCACCTGCAGTATCAAAAAAAGCAATAGTAACTGCATTGCTTATCCTCTTACTTTTTAAAAAGCTTCCAAATATTCCGTTATCCTTAAAAACAAGATTATATATAAGAGGCTGCTTTACAGAGGCATCAGTTTTAGCAGAATGAGTTACTCCTATAATTTCATTTCTCTTAAAAATAGGATTATAAAAATCATTTCTATATCTATTCATAGTAGCATCATCAACTGCTGAAAGACTATAATTGAAGGCCGAAGCTATCTCATTCATTATCTTTTGAATCAAAACTGCAATGTAATGGCTTTTTCCTGCCTCTTTTGCACCAATTACTGCAAATATTAAATTATCATATTCTCCAATTGAATATGGAAGTTCCTGGTTACAGGTTGGGCATACTTTTATATTGGTTTTCTGTCCACACTCATTGCAAAACACATAATCCGGCATTTCATTTTTGTCCTCAACGTTCTTTGGTTTTATGGGCGTTAGGTTTCTTGCATTTTCACATAAATCAGGATCATTTTTGCATATAAAATTCACTTCATTTAAAGCATGTTTAGAAAAACAATAGGGACATATATAATCATCTTTTTTTCTAAAGTTAAGTTTCACAGTTAATCCTCCCCTTATGTAATTAAAAATTAATAATTAATAGTGAAGAGTGAATGATAATTTTTCTCCACTATGTTACTAAAAATCTTAAATTAGAGCTTATTGAAGCAAAGCTTCAATTGCGTTATGTTATGATTTAGATTTTCTGTAGTGTTAACGGAAGAAAATCATCCATAACTATTAATTCTTAATTATTAATTCTTAACTAAAATATAATTTCTATTTAAAGTACAGCTTTTCCTTAGCTGGCGAAACTATCCTGTATAACTTACTGTTAGAGTCATCTACAAAGAATAATTTCACATACATATTTTTTTTTATATTTTCAATAGGCAAATCAAAGTCTATGATTTCATCATTTTTTAAAGTTTCATAATCTATATTAAACAAAGTTTCTCCATCAGATTTTTGAATAGGCATATTCCCTATCTTACTGATTAAAACAAGCTGCGGCAATTCTATTTCTCCCTTTGGAGAAGATTTAGAAGATGGCGCAGACAAGCTTATCTTAGCAGATTTTAATTTACCCAAGAGACTTCTTTTTAAGTCTATTTCATAAAATATTTCCTGAGGTACTTTATTTACCACAAGCCTTCTCTGACCTTCAGAATATAATGTCTTGTTTTCATATTCCACCACAGCATAAATACAGAAATAATAATTTCCTTCTTCTATTTTACTTATGGTATAATCTCCTGTTTCGAAATCTTCCTCTCTCTCTATGATTACATGAGAAGCACTGGAATCTGAAGGTGTCTCTGGAAATCTATCCATCCTGCAGCATAAAAGTACTTTGTCTATACCTTCTGGCCATCCCCATTCCAGAGACAGTTGTCCATATTTTATTTCTGCTCTTACAAAGGGTACATCCGGAATGTTTCCATCATCAAAAATGGGTTTAATTTTATTATCCTCTGATTTCTCAGGTAATTCATCTATATGTAATTGTAAATCATCATTTACATTTTCAATTTTATCTTCATCCAGTTCTTCTAGAGAATCTTCAACTTTTACTTCATTGACACTTTCAGAGTCTATATTTTCTGTGGAGTTTTCATCTTTTTGATCTGAAGACGAATCTTCTATATAGGAATTATCTTCAGTAATTTCTGATATTTTTTTTCGTATATCATCTTCAGATAACTCAGTAAATTTATTTAGGAAGTTATTTATTTCACTCTGAGAAATATTATCTTTAACTGAAAATATTATGTCGATTTCCTCAGCTAATTCTTCCATTTCCCTCTCCTTTTTTTCGTCCATTTTACTCATACTCCCTTCAATATTAGTATATACCATTGTATTAGGAGTTCAAAATTAAAATTTTGTAAATATAAAAAAGTTCCTTGTTGTAGTCATTTCAATATCTACAACAAGAAACTCTATATACATCTTACTTTTTAAGCATTATAGTTCACATAGTTAGAACAAATTACCTGTCGACCTGAACTCAAAAATTTTATTTCAGGTCTCATATACATGCAATCATAAGATGACTTTTCACAGTTCAAACAAAAAGAACATCCTGTTCTAGGCATATTATTAATGCTTTTTATATATTCTTTAATCTCAGATGATGCTTCCGCAAACTTCGAATTGTTTTTATAAAAAAGAATATATTTCGTATATGGGTGAATAGGATTTTTCAAAATTAAGTCCTTTTTTCCATATTCAATTACAGTTCCTCTATACATAATTGCTATATTATCTACAGCTTCAGCTACAACCCTAGCATTTTTGGATATGAATATCAAACTAGTGTTATTCTCTTCCCTTAACTTTTTAAGTTGTGCCAACATATAATTCTTTATTTTATTATCCAGTCTAAAGATAGTATCATCTAATATTATAAGTTTTGGTTTAACTAAAAACGCCATGGCAAACATAAGACGCTGTTTCTCATAAGCTTCTAATTTAAAAGGAAAAGCTTTAAAAATAGTCCCACTATTATCACAACCTAATGTGCTCAACATTTCTTCCAATTTAGATTTTGATTCTTCAATAGTCAATCCAGTGTACCTGGAAATAACTTCAAAGCACTGTCTTCCCACAGACTTTATAGGGTTTAAGGATGTTAAATAAACTTTTATCAAAGATATAAATATATTGTCTATTGTTTTAGTGTACTTTGTTGCAATATCTATAATGTTTTTACCTTCAAAAGTAATTTTACTGTTTTTAGATAATTTTTTCTTTCTATTTACAACTAACAATGCATCCCCAGGTTTTACATCAATATCAATGGTTTGTTTTGATAAAACTTCATTTTTTTCCACAAATATGCACCCCTTTTAATAACTATATATCATGTTATTATTTTAACATTTCATTTGTTACTATTTTAACATTACTTTTCAGAAAAGTCTATATATTTATAAAATTGTTTCTATTTTAATAAAAAAAATAACATTGCAAATTTATTTTACAATGCTATTTCCTATATAAGAGCTACGATCTTACTTGTCCATCTTTTATCTGTATTATCCTATCAGTTTTATTAGCTATACTTACATCGTGAGTTACAATAATAAAGGTAGTACCAAACTTATCATTTATTTGTCGAAAGAGTTTATAAATACTCTCTGCATTTGTAGAATCAAGATTCCCAGTGGGCTCATCTGCAAGAACTATGCTGGGATCGTTCATAAGTGCCCTAGCTATAGCAATTCTTTGCTGCTGTCCCCCTGATAAGTCATATACCTTCTTTTTCTTGCATCCAGAAAGTCCAACTAGTTCAAGAAGTTCTTCTGCCTTTCTCTTAGCACTTCTACCGCAAAAAAAATGCTTTATTCTGTAAGGCATAAGTACATTTTGTATTGCATTAAACTCGGGGAGAAGATAATGAAACTGAAAAACAAAGCCTATACTTTTATTTCTCACTGAAGCCCTTGAATTTCTTCCTATACTTTTTATACTTTTACCCTGTATGTACACTTCTCCTGTTGTTGGCTTATCTAGCATACCCATTATATTTAAGAGAGTGGTCTTTCCACTTCCCGATGCCCCTATAATGGAATTAAAAGATCCCTTTTCTATAGATATATTTACTTCTGACAAAACTTTATTTTTAACTCTTCTTCCATATATCTTATTTACATTTTCAAGTTGAATGATATTATCCATTTTTTATTACCTCCACAGGATTAAGTCTAAATGACTTAAATGCCGGAAAGAGTGCTGCAAAGGTTGACGCAGCTACATCAATAATAGATGATGCTAAAATAAATTTATGGTTCACAACTATATTAACTAGAGGCAATCCTTCAGAATTAACTATATATCTGTTAAACCCTTTTATATACAACCATGTAAAAAGCAGTCCCAAAGCCGTTCCCAATACTCCAAGTATAAAAGCTTGTACAAAAAATATAAAAGCTGCACTTCCATCCTTTATACCCATGGCCTTTAATATACCTATCTGTTTATATTTTTGAACTACACTTATACCCAGTATACTTATGATGCTGAGAACTGCTGCAAGAAGTACAAAGAATTGAATTATTATTGTACAAATTTTTTCTCCAACCATTCCACTGGCTAAAAATTTATTCTGATCTTTCCAATTCTGCACATTAACGCTGTTATCAGAAAGTATTTTAGTTATTTTCTTTCCTTCCAGGTCTGCATTATATATATCCTTAACTGCAATTTCCATAGAAGTAGCCTTGTTTCCAAAACCAATTAAATTTTGAACATCACTTAAATCTGTAATAACCCAAGCTCCATTTATTTTAGTAGCTCCAAGATCAAAGAAACCAACTATGTTTAAAGTCAACTTTTTTCCACCCATGGTAAACAAATCTATATTATCTCCAAGCTTTAAATCAAGCTTCTTCTTCAAATCTTTTCCTATAATAACTTGCCCACTATTTTCATACATTTTTCCTTCATATATACTGCCTTTTATGTTATAAAGTGAGTTAACATCTTCAGGCATAAATCCTCTGATCTGAACAGGTTGGTTAGTATCTTTTAATTTAATAAAAACCTGAGAATCAACTACAGGCGCTGCAGTCTTTACATTTTTATCTTCTTTTACAATTTTATTTTTTATATCACTCCAATTTTCTATGCTGCCGTTATTAGAATAAACCGTAACTTGAGCTGAATTTCCTGCAATTTTATTTAAAATAGTATTTTCAAGTCCACTGCTTAAAAGTCCTATAAATATTTGCACAGAAACTCCTACTGCAATTCCCAGTATTATAACAAAGGTTTGCAATTTACTGTGTTTTAAAAATTGAAGAGCCACTTTTGATGATATAAACAACAATTATCTCCTCCTTAGAACATATTATCCACAAATTTTATATTATTACTAATTTTTATTAAAGACAAGATAATTATTTTTTCTATACATAATTAGCTTTTACACATATAAAGTTTTTTTAATTAATAGTTAAGAATGAAGAATTAATAGTTAATGTAGATTTTTTTCGTTACACTACAAAAAATCTTTGATTAAGCTTTTCACCACTCGTTTCGCTAAAGCGAAACATTGCTGGTTTATATAAATTTAAAGATTTTTTACGACAGCTAAAAATCATCCTTCACTATTAACTTTTCATTATTAATTCTTAACTTGCGAAGCTTTGCTTCGCAAAGTTGAGTAATCAATAAACGTTAGTACAAATAGGTGCCTTTTTTAAATATTTATAAAGTCCATTCTCCATATTTAAATCCAGCATACCTTTTTCATTAAGATATCTCACATAGGATACTAAAATTGTTTCTGTTAATCCATATTTTACTCTGTTATCCAGGTTAATGTTAAAATCTTTAGTTACTGATCTAAAAATTTCTTCCATTGTCATGCTTCTATTTCTATCCATTACATCATATATGCTATTTGCCGTATCTTTATAAAATTTTATATTGTCCTTTATGAGCTTTGTAATATCATCATATATGTCTTTATGTGCCACAATATATTTACTGCATTTTAAGTCATAAAGTTTCTCTTTGCTTTTCAAATCATCCGTAAGGGAATAGGAATAAGGCATTTTAGCTTGCTCCATTAATTCATATCCAACAAGGGCATCTCCTAAATATGCCACATCATCAGGAGTAATAACACATATATGAGCAGCACTATGTCCTGGTGTATGAATAATTTTGAATTTGACACCACAAACATATATATTTTCTTGATCAGGTGTAATCATAATATCTGTTTTACAAACCATCTGTCCAAAATGTTTTGCAATTTCAGCCATGTTATAATTATTATGATAAAACTTCAAGTTAATAATTGAACTGCAAGTAACAGCTTCACATTCCGGCATAGCAATAATACAATTGTACTTTTCTTTCAAATATTCAGCATTGCCTATATGATCCATATGAGCATGAGTGCATATTATAGCAGCTACTTTTAAATTATTCGTTTTTAAAACTTCAGCTATACCTTCTCTTTCTCCTCCTCTTGGCCATCCAGAATCCATCATAATTATTTCTCTATAATTGATCTTATAAAAAGGTATGCATGCCATTTTAGTATCAATGCAAAATGTATTTCCCTTTATATTTTTTATTTCCATATATCATTTTAGCAGCAAAATTACTTAACATAAAACTGCTAAATACTCGCTTCCCTTCTTTATGATATTTTTCATTCAAAATTTTATTATAAAGAACCTTCCTAACATATAAAACCAATTTCATACATTAAGAAGGTTCTATTTGCAAATTAATAATTGCACATAGCCTTATTCTTCTTTTATCCGATGACTACCTGCTCTAATACTCCCACTCCTCCAAGTTGGAGTAAAGAGCAGCTACGTCCCTGGATAACGATTTCTAAGTATCAGGTGGAGTCAAAACTCCATCTGATGCCAAGAACTCTGTTTATGGTCTAAACTGCTGATCCATTTTCATTACTTTACCATCTTTAATGAATAAATTAAATACAGGCTTATCTTCGTATTGACCATTGACCATATCAATGAAATTAGGTTGGTTATAGAATATATTTCCATTACTATCAAAATGAATTAGTTTTATGCTCACATCACTATCTACCTCTAATTTTACCTTATCACTTATGGTCATGTCAAAGCCATCATCTAATATAAACCACTGTCCATTATCTTCTTCAACTACACTGCTATCTCCTGTTCTCTTTACATAATCTAAAGCTTCATTTATATCTGTAACATATTTTAAATAATTACCTTCTATATAATACTTTCCATCTTCACCTACATACTCATTGGTTACTTCAAATAGCTTCTTTTCTATTCCTTTTAATTCATTTTCCACATCTTCACTTACAGCACCACTTCCCCCAAGTATAATTTCATCTGTATACTTTGTGGTATCTATATACTCTTTTTGAGTTGATATATTCTTTCCATCAGTAAGCAAAATAGGTGCCTGAAGTTTTGCTGCTAAAGCACTCCCGGACAAAGCATCTGGAAAATTTTCTCCATTTGCAATAACTACAGTACTGCTGTCCAAATTAAAATATTTACATATGTTTAATGAAGTTTCATATCTATTCTTTCCCCATATTCTTATAATATTTCCATCCTCTATAGTTGTGTCCAATTTCTTTATCTCAGAAATAATATTATCACTTAATGCACCTTGTCCTCCTATTATGTACACAGAAGAAGGACTTATTGTGCTTATCTTTTCTTTTACTTCATCCGGTAGTGTATCTGTATTGCTTAAAATTATTGGATAACCTTTCATACCTGCTATGCTTGATATACTCAATGCATCTGGAAAATTACTGCCATTAACTACAACTAGAGGGGTTCCCTTACTTACATTCATATTTTCTACTATTACTTTGTTAGTTTCAAATCTATTTTTTCCACCAAGCCTTTTAATATTGTTAAACCCCAAAGATTTAATATAATTTATATATTCATCACTTACAGAAGCATATCCACCTAGAACGTATACAGTTCCACTTACATCCAAATGATCTCTTATATAATTAATAGAATCCTGACTGTCACTTAAAGACTTGTCTACCAAAAGAATAGGGGCATTTAATTGTTTTGAAAGCACACTACCAGCTAAGGCGTCGGGGAAATTGTTTCCACTGGTTACAATAACATTTTGTACCTTCCCGCTGCTAAAGTTGTTGCAAATATTTATTGAGGTTTGGTATCTACTTGATCCGTAAATTCTGCTCACATTATGGCTAGCAGCAGCAGATACAGTTCCAGGGAAAGCGAGTCCTAAAATTATTGCTTGCCCTAAAGCCAGTTTAAATATTTTTTTCATATGTTTTCCTCCAATATTATAGTTTGCTAATACTCAACTTTTGTACATATAAAATTTTTTTAATTAATAGTTAAGAATGAAGAATTAATAGTTAATGTGGATTTTTTTCCGTTACACTACAAAAAATCTTTGATTAAGCTTTTCATCACTCGTTTCGCTAAAGTGAAACATTGCTGATTTATATAAATTTAAAGATTTTTTGCGACAGCTAAAAATCATCCTTCACTATTAATTTTTCATTATTAATTCTTAACTTGCGAAGCTTTGCTTCGCAAAGCTTTTAAACTGCGACAGTTGAGTTAATAAAAAAAACAAATTATACTCCTTCTTGTCTCTAAAAAACTTTATTCTATGTTTACGTCCCTTACGTAAGGAATCTTCAGAAGACTTACCATCATATCCTTCATTTCATTTTGATTTCTGCTATAAACTTTAAATGTAATCCTTACTTCTAAATCCTTATTGGTTTTATTATGATGCCTGTTAACCTGAATATTAGATATTTTCATTTTTGAATTTTTTAATATATCCAGTGTAGAATTAATACCTTCTTCTGATAAATTTGCCCTTCCTATAGAATATACCTCGTTTTTTTGAAGTTTGTTGAATATTTCAAGTCCTATAACTATAAGCACTGTAGCTCCCACACCAGGTATATACATGCCTGCACCAATTGCTATACCAATACCTGCTGTAGCCCACAGTCCAGCTGCAGTAGTCAGTCCTCTTACAAATTGGTGTTCCACAATAATAGTTCCTGCTCCTAAGAAACCAACACCGCTTACAACCTGAGCAGCTACCCTACTTGGATCTAATGACACCGAATTCATACCAACTAAATCCCAAAATCCATATTTAGACACAAGCATAATAAGGGCACTTCCAACTGCTACGACAAAATGAGTTCTAAGTCCTGCTTGCTTAGAGTGGCTTCTTCTTTCAAATCCTATTAAAGCCCCAAGTACTCCCGAGAGTACTAGCCTGAGTATCATTTCCCATTCTCCCATAGTATCCCTCCGATTTTAACATTATAGATTTAATTATAATATATATGGCAGATAAAATACATATTTTTATAAAAACTTTTATAGAGTTTCTAAGTAGAAAGTTAACTTATACCAGCCATATACTAACAAATTTCATCACACTAAAAACTTTTTATAAGTCTAAAGCTCGGTATTTTGAAAATCTAAAGAAGCTTATATAAACTCGTACCTCAGACATATATAAGCTTCTAAGATTTTCTAAAATACCTCACTAAGACTTATAGAAAAAGTTTTTAAGTGTGATTTCCATTTTGTTAGTATATTTTATGTATAAGTTAAAATTTCAATTAGAGCTTTCTAACTTAAAAATCAACTTATACGCAGGCATATTTTTACAATAATGAAGCTCTTTTAAATATTTTGCATATAAGTCTTAGAAAAAAATTCGTAAAAACTTAGAACTTTTGAATTGTTTGAGGTACGAGTTTTCAAAAGTTCTTAGCTTTTTTAGAATTTTTTACTTAGACTTATCAAAATATTTAATGAGCTGAAGGTTGTAAGAAATATCCGGAGAATAAGTTGATTTTTTTGCTTAGAAACCACTATATTGAAACTCTAATCAGTCTTCTACTTGTCTGGAATTTATTGTATAAGACGTATACTTGTTGTCTGTATAAATAATAGATACATTTGAAATTATGGTACAAGTTTCAGAGCCATAATTTCCTTTGGAATAGACATCAAATGTATAGGTCTTTATATAATCACTATCTTGCGGCATTGAGATATTATGCATAAGTCCAGCTTTATATACTTCCATATTGTCATTATAAAGACCAGCTTTGTTATAATTATTAGTTATAGAGTTTCCTGAAGATATATCAAGTTTATTGTTCTTAATATTGTTTTCAATATCATCATTGACATAATTTATAAAATCATAGATACCTGTCTCAGCACTATAATATGCTCTAGTTTTATCAGAAGTATCTGAAGCTACTCTATTGCTTTTTATACTAGTATCTACCATAAATGCAGCCAATAAAAAAGTTACTGTCATAATAATAATAACAACTATAAGGGCAGAACCTCTTTTTTTCATCAATATCCTATTTCTCCTTACAAATTAATTTGCCTGAACATTAACGGCAGTAGAACTTTTAATCTGTATATTCCCCTCTGAAGCTGAAACACTTATAAAAATCAATCCATTTTTATATGAAAAATCAACTGAATCTATATTAAAGCATTTATTGCCATCATTATCCTGAAGAGTTTTACTTTTTATATCATAATATATATTAGAAGGAGGAACATTAGATTCTGTTGGATTTAAAATCAAATTAATTATATCCTTATTAGCTGCACCAGCATTACTAACAGAACTAACTTCAATTTTGCCATCCTTGTCTTTAGATCCTAATTTAAGAATGTTGTTTCCATCTGAAGATGTTAAAGTTTTAGTATCATTAGTTGAGCTATAATTTCTTATTTGATCCGTAAGCATATTTAAAGCCTTATTTGCATTATATTGAATATCTATATTATTCTTAAAGTTAAAAGATTGTTTTATCTCGGAAAAAAAAGTTTGATAAAGGTATATTGAAAATATGGAAAATATAGCCAAAGTTATCATAAGCTCTACTAAAGTAAATCCTCTTTTTTTCATACTGAAAACCTACCACCTTATTTTTTTAAAAAATGTGACTTTAACACCACTTCATTTTCCTCATCATCAATATTATTCCTAACTTTTACTGTAATCTGAAAAAGATTGGGTGAATCAGCCTTAACCGGTACTGAACTTATATTAATATAATAACCGTCCATCTTTTTATAACTGTCATTTTTATATTCACTACTATCCGGATTATTTTTACTTTCCTCAAGACACTTTTGTGCTTCCATCATCATATTTTGCTTTAAAACCTGTTTGTTTACATTTTTATTAGCTGTAATATTAAGTCTAATAACAAAAGCAGATAACATTATAAATACACCGATGGCCATCATTACTTCTATATAAGTAAATCCTCTTTTCTTCATTTTGATCCCTACTTCTAAATATTTTAGATATATTATTTATCCGATCCCTACTTTTGCTAACACCCCCATCACACTCTGTGAAAGCGACTATAAGCAAACTCCATCTGAACCTAAGAACTACTTGATTCTAGCTTAGTATAATCATACTTACTTCCTGTATAATCTATACCATAGACTTCATAACCCTTTGCATCTGAAAGTACATCTACAATAACTGTACCCTTGTAATCAGTAACATAATTTCCCGGGGTAAGTTCTATAACTAATGAATTCCCATTATCCTTGTCAAAATTATAGGTATCTGTCCTTGTGCCAGTCCAATCTGGTATATAGGAATTTTTTAAATTCAACTGCTGAAGTTGACTTTTTGCCAGAGACTGCAACTCAGTAGTTCTGTGGTAGGTGTCCCAAGGGTAATTATCCTCAGCCAATTTAACATTTGCAGCAAGATTATTCTTTAGTATACTAGCAACAGAATTTACATTATTTTTTAATACAGCAGTCATATCTCCTGTTACTTCTGTAGAAAGATTAATTGGCTTTTTATAAACCGTTTTGCCGCTCTTATCGACTCCGTACACTACATATCCCATTGGATTTTTGCTCATATATGCAACTACAGTACCCGGGTGATCAGAATATTTACTATCTATATTTGAATAATCTGAAGGATTAGCATTAACTATTATAGAATAATCTCTATTTATGCCAGGATCTCCATTAGTATGATACCCATCATCATCAATTGCATCCTTATTCAAATAATATGGATTGACAATATGATTTGAAGCATTTCCTGGAGTAAATTTATTGCACAAACCCTTATATAACGGTTCCTGGATTACTTCATAAATTTTGTTTTCAGGCACTCCCATTATTATCCTTCTTATTGCATCAATTCTTATATAGTTAATTACTTTATTTACATTTGTTTCCATGTCAGAATCAGTATTTGTGTTTTCATTAATAACCGTGGAAGCTTTAAATTTAATGATATATGGATTAACTATCTTACCAGTGTTGTCTATTCCATATAACGCATAGCCTCCAACTTTATCCTGGGTACTTCCATAGACAACAACTACCACATTTCCCTTCTTATTCTCTCCACTAGGAAGAGTACTATCACTTGCTATCTCATTATCTTTTGGTAAAGCATTAGAAGAATCGGAAAGTAAAACAGATGAATTTCCAGACAAATCTTTAGTAATAGACTTGCTGCTATTAAAAGGATTTATCAAAGAATTACTTCCTGAAAAATTAGAATTCATATCTGTTTCAATATTGTTTAAAATAACAGTAAGAGCTTGATCTTTTGTTTGATTTTGATTTACAGCAGTTTTATATGCACTGCTGTCTTTTGCACATCTATTTTCAAGATAAGTTCTAACTAAAAGCACATTGGTGCTTACACTGTTATTTTTTGATTGCAGCTTAAGAGCTCCTACCTTGGGCACCAAGATTATGGAAAGCAATCCTATTATTGATACTACTATCATAATTTCTATTAATGTAAAACCTTTTTTCCTATTCACAATCTGCACCCCTTACAATCAAAAAATTTTACTTGAACATATCAGCTATACTGTTAAATCCCTGTTTTTGGCTATCATAAAAAATATAATTATCGGGGACTTTTGTATTGCTGCTTCCGCTGCCCTGTACATATTGATAAAAAATAATTTCTCCGGGAAGTTCATCTCCATTTTTTTTAGCATTATCAATAGATTTACTACTATTATCCTTGCTAACTTTTTCATCAGAACTCTTTAATTCACCATTGTTCAGTTCTTCATCATCACTAGAACCAATAGTAATGCTTTTTACATTAAGCTTTCTTTTAGTAACAGTATTTAGATTTCTTATAAAATTCTCTATATTCGCCTTGTTTCCTGTAATCTTTAAGTCTATTATAAGAGTATGAAAATTGTTACTATTTGAACTGCTATCCCCATTCAACAATTCAAAAGAGATATTTTCTCCATTTACTCCAAATAACTTGCATCCATTATAGAAATCATATATAAGCTGGGGTGTATCTATTTGCTTAGGAACCATACTATCAAAACTAGAAGTCTCCTGTCTCAACTTTTTTAACTCCTGCTGCTTAGTCTCAATAGATTTTTTCTTAGCCTTAAGAGAATTTAATTCTTTTGTTTTTAAAGCATACTTATTTTTAGCCTGCTTCACCGTATCTAATTTATAAGTTATAAAATATGTATAAATCACATAATTAAATCCTATAAACAATATTGCTATTAAAATCATCAAATCCCTTTTATTTTTTTCCATCTTTATTCACGCCTTTATATGATTCTAATAATTTCAATTTAAGTTCAACCTCTTTTACATCATCATTAAGATCTACCTCGGGAAGCTCAACAGGCTCAAATGCATTCATAGAATTTATTGCCACAATAAGTCTCGCCGCATCTATTGTATTTTTATTCACATCAAACACAACATTTATATTTTGTTTATCCATGGTAATCCCTTTTATAGTTACACCTTTAGGTAAGCCGTTCCTCAAAGTTTCTAGTACTCCTATGTAGTCGAAATCATCACCTTCAATTTTCTTTATATAATTAGCTTTATCCTCATAAGCTTTGTTTTCCTTATCTAATTTATTCACATCATTTTGTACACCACTTAAAACAGCTATCTGTGAATCTATGTCCCAAGTATCATACTTTAATAAATTTAACTTTGTATATATAAGTGCTGCTCCTATTATAATAATAGTTATTAAAAAAAATAATTCTATTTCATGTATAATTAACTTATTTTCAAATTGTTTCTTCTTATTTTTTCTATAAAACCTATCAAGAAAGTCTATACTTTTATTATATATATTTTTTACCGGTATAGAATCTCCAAGTATATCAGGATATATGTTTTCATCTACTGTACTCTTTTTAATTAATTTTGATGCTTTAATATTGAATCCTATATTAGTTTCTATTGAAGTTTGAGTACTAATAAGCTCACAAAGCTTTGAATTTGTATAAAGTTCTCCTAATACATATATCTTGTCAATCTTACTCCCGAAATGCCTTGTTGAATAAAAATTAAAAAAATAATCAAGACTTCTCATTAAGTCATTAAAATCTTCATCCTCTGTTTCATTTAATATATTGGAATAAAGAAATATTTTCCCCTTATCCAGTATAGTTAAAGTAGTCTTTTCTACATTTGCATCTATGACAGCTATACTGCAATAATCTTCATCTAAAAACAAATTTGATACGGAATCAGGATATATCCCTATTGACTGTGGGACCAATCCACAATATTTTATAAAATCCAATACCTGTTTTAATTTTATTCTAGGCACAACTGCAAGCATAATGTCCATTTTTTCCTTATTGGTTAAGGAAATAACTTCATAATCATAAAGATATTCATTCATGTTAACAGAAAAGTACTCTTCTATATTATTCTTTATAAAACCTGCAAGTTCCTTTTTATTCATAACTGGAGTTTCTATTATTCTTGTTATAATACTTTCCCAATTCAATATTATTCTTACATTTTTATTTTTAATCTTTAACTTTTCTCTAATACTTTTGATCTTATTTAAATTATATTCATCAGCATAAGGTTTTCCCCCAGAAATAAATTCATTCTTCTCATATATTCTACTTATTTTTTTTATTTTTGTTTTGTTTATTATCTTTGACGCAACAGCTACATCTGCATAATTTTCCTTAAAACTAAATATAATTTTTATTTTATTTCACCCCCTGTGCCATTTGAACTATAGGTAATGCTACTCCTAATATAACTACCCCAACAATTAAACCTATAACCAGAGTTAAAATAGGTTCCACAAGTGACATAATTCTAGCAACTCCTGTTTCTACTTTCTCATCATAAATGTCAGCCAGTTTAAACATAATCTCATCAAGCTTACCTGTTTCTTGTCCTACTCTCATCATCTGCGTCACAAGCGGCTTGAAAATATTCTCACTTTCAATGGAATCAGCAAAAGTTGTACCCCCAATTAGCTGGTTTTTAACTTTATCTATTTTTTTCGATATAAACACATTTTCTACAACAAGCTGCACATTATCCATTATAGTTATAATAGGAATTCCAGACTTTAAAAATATTCCCATACTTCTGGTAAACCTAGCTGTTATAATATCTAGCTTAACATCTCCTAAAATAGGAATTTTTAACTTAAACTTATCAACAAAATATGCAACTTTAGAAATTGTATTTATATATTTTAAAAAAATTACTGCTATAATCGTACAGATAATTATATACATATAATTATTATCAAAAAAATTCATAATACCAAGTACAATTACTGTTATAGCAGGTAATTTCATGTCTTCAAATAGACCTTTTATTTCAGGAAATACAATAAAATTAAAGAATACAAGCATTCCTAGTGCTACAATTAAAATCAACATGGGATACACAGCTGCACTTTTAATCTTACTTTTTATACTGGCCTCTTTTTTATAAAAACTCTCCATGTTATATAGTACGGTATCTAAATTTCCACTGATTTCTCCTGTTTTGACCATATCAATTAATAGTTTTGGAAATTTACCACAGCTTTCCATAGATACATCCAAACCATTTCCTTTTTTTATACCATCCGTTATATTTAAAATTATTTTCTTCATATTCTTATTTTTAATTTGCTGCTCCATTATTTCAAGTCCATTTAAAAGACTTATTCCTGAATTTAAAATCATAGCAGTTTGCCCACAAAAATTAGCCAAAATTTCATTATCAAGTTTCTTATCTAAAAACTTAAATCTAGATAAACCAAATTTTTCTTTTACATATATTACTTTCAACCCTTTACTTTTTAAATTTCTAAATGCTTCATCAGCATCATTATCTTCAATTTCTTCCTTTATTACATTAAATTCATCATCCCAAGCTTTATATATAAATTTTTTCATATATTATCTCCATAAGTAGCCCTTAACATTTCTTCAACAGTAGTTACTCCATTTAAGACCTTATTTATACAGGATTTCCTTAAAGTATTCATGCCCTTATCCACAGCTAATTTTTCAATTTTATTTTCAGTATAATCTGTATCTATAATATTTTTAATGTCATTATCTATTTCAAGTATTTCAAATATACCTATCCTTCCTCTGTAACCTGTATTATTGCACAAGCTGCATCCTTTACCTCTCTTTAGTTTAACCGGTTCTTTAAGTCCAAGTATTCTCATTTCTCTCTCATCACTCATATATTCCTCGGCACAACTTGGGCATATCTTTCTAACCAGTCTCTGAGCTATAACGCCTGCTAAAGTAGAAGATATAAGAAAAGGCTTTATGCCCATATCAAGAAGTCTTCCAATAGTTCCTACTGCATTATTGGTGTGGATAGTTGATAGTACCAAATGTCCTGTAAGTGCAGATCTTATAGATATTTCCGCCGTTTCATTATCCCTTATTTCTCCTACAAGAATTATATCAGGATCTTGTCTTAGTATGCTTCTTAAGCCGCTGGCAAAATCAAATCCTATTTTAGTATTTACCTGCATCTGATTAATACCTTTTAAATTATATTCCACGGGATCTTCTATTGTTATTATATTTTTCGATACATCATTTAATATGTTTAATATAGAATATAGAGTTGTAGTTTTACCACTTCCGGTAGGTCCTGATACCATTATTATACCATAGGGACTTGTAATCATTCTCTTTAGTTTCATTAATTCATCATTTTCAAGGCCAATTTTTTCAAGATTCATTGAAAAGCTGCTCTTATCAAGCAGTCGCATTACAATTTTTTCACCTAAAATAGTTGGAATGGTAGAAACTCTAATATCTATTGTATGCTGCTTAACTTTAAAGTTAATTCTGCCGTCCTGGGGTATCCTATTCTCAGCTATATTTAAACTGGCCATTATCTTTACCCTGCTTATTACAGCAGAAAGCATATCTATATCTGTTCTCATAATTTCCCTAAGCATACCATCTACTCTAAATCTGACTCTCATTTCTTTTTCATCCGGTTCTATGTGAATATCCGAAGCATTGTATAACATTGCATTTTCAATTATAGTATTTAGAAATTTTATAACTGGTGCAGCTGTTTCGTCAGCTAACTCCTGGTCATTTTCCACTGTCCTATTTGCAAAGTTTTTTCTATAATCCTGTACTGCTTCTTGTGCCTTACTTTTTCCATAATATTTATCAATATTTTTCAATATACTATTTCTAAGTGCTATAGCTGTTTTAACATGATAGCCTGTTGCTACTTTTATATCCTCTATGGCAAAGTAATTTAAAGGATCACTCATAACTACAAGTAAAGAGCCATTTACAATGTCTATGGGAATAGCCTCACGTTTTTTTGCAGTACTTACAGGTAAAATATCTATAATACTCTGGGATACATTGATATTATCTAAATTTATCAAAGGTATTCCAAGCTGTTCTTTTACTGCATTAACTATCTGCTCATCTGTTGTAAATCCCATATTTACAAGTACTTCTCCAAGTTTTTCACCTGATTCCTTTTGCATTCTGAGAGCCTTCTCCATAACTTCTTCAGTTATAACTCCCTCATCTACAAGTATCTGTCCCAGACGTTTTTTTATTTTTGGCATAATAAACACCTCCTTAAATCATTATATTAACTTTCACACATATAAAATTCTAACTTAATATAAAAATATTGTGAAGCAAAACTTCGCAAGTTAAGAATTAATAATGAAAAATCCACATTAACTATTAATTCTTCATTCTTAACTATTAATTAAAAAAATTGAGTCATTATATTATAAAGAACATGGAAAAACCATGTTCTTTAATTGCTTTATTTAACTTTAAATGTTTGAGTAAGATCTCCACCTTTATCAACACCAAAAACAACATATCCATCCTTACATACATAAATTACAACTTCACCATCGGCACCATCACTAGCGCTTGTCTCTACGGTATCTACTGTATTATTTGTTGCACCTGATGATTTATCAGCAACTGCAACTGATGCTTTAGTTTTATCAAAAGGATTAACTAATTGTTCACTTGAGCTTGAACCGGTAGGTACAAAAGTTGATGAATCTAAACTAAAATTTGATGCTATTGCTGTTTTCAAGGTAGCCGCATTCAAGTAACTATCAGCTCCTCCGTTATTGGTAACCTTCGTTTCCAGATAGCCCCTTACAGTATTTACATTAGTAGTTACACCTGCATTTTTAGAATTGTTCTTAAATATTTGAGATTTAGGAATTAAAACTACAGCAAGTATGGCAATAATAGCAAGTACTATCATGAGTTCAATAAGTGTAAAGCCCTTTTTCTTTTCTAATGTCATTACATTTTCCACAGACATCCCATCCCTTCATTAAAATAACTCAATAGCTCAACTTTCCATATATGGAATTTGGGCTTAATATAAAAAAATTGTGAAACAATTTTTTAAAGAACAAAGTTCAAAGTTCAAATATCAAATAAGGATAATTTTCTTCCTAACGTCAGAAAATATTAAAATTATAGATTTCCTGAGGTACGATGGAAATCATCTTTATATGTTCTTTGTTATTTGAACTTTGTTATTTTCAAAAGCTTTGTTTCGCAATATTTTTAAACTATGAAAGTTGATTTAAAATAACATATTATAAATTAATATATGTCTTACATTACCCTTTTGCTATAAATACCAATTTACAATATTTTGTCCACAAAATACTGTAATAATAGATGCTAGTACAATAAATGGTCCAAAAGGTATGTAGTCTTTTCTTGACTTCTTTCCTGACAGAATAAGTATTACTCCTGCAGTGGCTCCTATAATAAAGGATAAAAACAACATTAGGAAAGTAAGTTTAAGCCCGAGAAACAAGCCGCACACAGTACAAATTTCTGCATCTCCCCATCCCATGCCACCTTTTGTTATGAGAATGATAAGAGCTAAAAGTCCACCGCCTACTATACCTCCATATACATATGTCTTTATAGGCAGGCCATTATAATAATATATTCCTAAAAATATAAATGTAGAAATCAGACCTACTACTGTGGTTTTAAAATAAATGTCAGTGGTATTCAAATCTATCATTCCTACCACAATTAAAATACTTATAAATACAATATATTTTACAATATCTATGCTAATTCCAAATTTAACATAAAGCATAGTGTACAACAAACCAGTTGTAAATTCTATAATAGGATATCTTGCAGATATCTTCTCTCCACAATTTCTACATTGTCCCTTTAAAATAACATAGCTTACTATAGGAATTAAGTCATACCATTTAATCCTGCTGCCACAATTTGTACAATGAGAAGGTGGATACACAATAGATTCCTCCATTGGTATTCTATATATGCATACATTTAAAAAACTTCCTATTATGGTTCCAAAAACAAAAACAATAATACTACAATAAATATACATATGCACTCCATTTTTAGGGTTAAATAAAGCCTTATGATTATAAAAAAGCTCTATAATCATAAGGCCGGTTGCATCATTAACTCAATACACACCAGATGCCCATATAAAGTGCGTATTTCATTGTTTCCCATTAATATATTAAATCATTTATTATGATTTTACCATAAACTTCACCAAAATATAAGTGTTTTTAAAACTTTGTACTTTATTTTTTACTTTCTGAAAAGATGCTATTACCTGGCTTACTAAAGTTTGATGTTTTCATAAAATTTACAAGATCATTGGAACTAAGAGGTTTTCCAAAGAAAAAGCCCTGTACATTAATGCAATTAGCTTTTTCTAAACATTTAAGCTGCTGTTCTGTTTCCATACCTTCTGCCACTACCTCCAAATTTAAGTCATTTGCAAGATTGATAAGATGTCTTACAATAGTAAACTTTTTTTCAGATTTATCTATACCATTAATAAAAGATCTATCTATTTTTATTCCATCTATAGGCACACTGTATAGGTAATTTAAAAATGAATATTGAGTTCCAAAATCATCAACAAATATTTTTATTCCCATATCTTTTATATTTCTCAAGGCAGATGTAATTTTTTCAGTAGAATTAATAGCCGTCCTCTCAGTTATTTCAAAATTAATATATTCAGGCTTAACCTGCGTTATTTCCAATATATTTTTAATAAAAGTAATAAAAAAATCATCTTCAAATTGTCTTATAGACAAATTAACAGACATAATTAAATCGGAGTATCCAAGGCTATGAAGTCTTTTTGCCTCAAGACATGCCATATAAAAGACAATTCTGCCTACTTTCTTTATTTCGCCATTTCTCTCTATTCCATCAATAAAATATGAAGGTGTTAGTATCCCAAACTCTGGATGATTCCATCTGATAAGAGCTTCCACTCCATAAATCTCACCGCTGTTAACGTTTACCTGTGGTTGATAATATAATATGAACTCATGATTAATCAAAGCATCTTGTATATCAGTTCGAATTTTTTCTTCCATAGCATTATTTTCATACATATTAACATTAAAAAATTCATATGTGCTGCCGCGTTCTTTATTTGCACAATTTAAAGCTATACTTGCATATTTAAATACATTACCAAGCTTCATATCATCATAGGGATATAAAGAAATTCCTAGTTTTATTTCCAATTTTAATTTTTTATCTGCCAATAGAAACGAATCATCACTTATTTCCATTATTCTTTCTACAATCTCTACAGAACTGCGTCTAGATTTTATATTAGGTACTATAATAAGCAATATGTTCCCGCCAAACTTATAAATATATGATTTTTGATTAATAAGACGTTTTATCCTGTTCACAATATTATGCAATAAAACATTGCCGTATTTGTACCCTAATATATAATTGCATAAACCTAAATTAGACATATTAAGAAGACATATTGAGAAGCTATCTTTTTCCTGTACATATTTATACATAAATTCATCAAAATTATAGATAGAATAATTTAAGTCATAATTGTAAGGTAAGAAATCCTTTTTCATGGACAATATATCACCGCCCTTATATTTTGATAAATGCTCCAAAATATAATTAATTTCATATTTTAATAACTTATTATATCATACATTTAGATTTAATTCAAATTAATAGGATAATTGTATAAAATTAACTTGTATAAATAATACCTTGAATAAAATTAAAACCACCAATTAGCTATCATATAACTAACTGGTGGTTAAGCAAATCCTAACTCTTTTGAGTACTCTGATCTTACCTGAATATTCATCACCCTTTTTCAATTACCATTACAATGTATTAATACACTATAAAAATTTAATTTATTATTTTTCTTCAAACACACTTCTAAAAACACACTTCTAAAAAACTTCAATTAACTTTCTACCAAAAGACTTACCTTTAAAACTATACTGCTTTATTACATAACACTTTAATCTAAACTTACCAAATTTCATACATTCTTGTTGAACATTCTTACAAATTAAATATTCACAAGTATTTTTCAGATATTCCTTATAACTTATTCCAGTGAATATTTAATCATATTTACTTTCGTTCTAAATAAGTGTATTAATATCTGATTTTTTAAACTTTCTACTGCTTTAAAACAATTTCCTTAGTACTCTTTTTGAGTTAGGATTGCTAGAAGAAGTTGTATCTTTCTTCTTGGTTTTATTATATAGTAAACGTTTAAATAAGTCAACACTTTTTTATATTATTTTTGCACTCCTTCAGTGTAGGCCATAACTTATCCCTTTCAGAAAAAATAATATTGTCAATTTCCTCAAGAGGCCATTTTATATTTATATCAGGATCATTCCATATAATACCGCCTTCATCTTCAGGATGATAAAACTCAGTACATTTATAGCAAAATTCTGCTTCGTCTGAAATAACTAGAAATCCATGGGCAAATCCCTTTGGAATATAAAATTGTTTCCTGTTTTCTTCAGATAATGTAACCCCTATCCATTTCCCATAGGTAGAGGATCTCTCCCTTAAATCTACAACAACATCAAATACCTCCCCTTTTTCTACTCTCACCAATTTTCCTTGAGAATAGTTTTTTTGAAAGTGAAGTCCCCTTAAAACGCCCTTCTTAGATTTAGATTTGTTATCCTGAACGAACACCTCATTAAGACCTGCTGACTTAAAATCATTATAGTTATACGTTTCCATAAAATAACCTCTGTTATCCCCAAAAACACCTGTTTCTATTATGTACACACCTTCGATATCTACCGGTTTAAAATTAAATTTACCTATTTCAATCATATCCCTTCCTGTTCAATTCACAATTCACGATGCACAATTGAAAGTTCAAATAACAAATATCAAATGTGGAAAATTTTCTTCCTGTGTCACAAAATAATTATATTCATTTTGCCTATATCAAAATTTCATTATTTGTTCTTTGATATTTAATCTTTGTTATTTATTTTCGTATAAAGGATTTAAGTGCATCTTCCCACTGTCTCATGCCATCACCAATGCTGCACCGGAGCATCATATTATCAAGAGAAGAAAATTCCGGTCTTTTAGCTGCCCTGTTTAGTTTTTCCGAAGTCATAGAAGATACAGTGCAGTCTATGCCAGCATACTCCACAATTTTGCAGGCAAAATCATACCAGCTGCATTCACCCTTACCACTGCAGTGGTATATACCATATTCACAAGTAAGAGCAAGCTTTAAAATATGATAAGCAAGATCTTCTGCATTAGTAGGATTACCTCTCTGGTCATTTACCACATCTAAATGTCCTTTTCCCTTTGCAGCTTTTAATATAGTATATACAAAATTTTTACCGTATAAACCATAAAGCCAGGACGTCCTTATTATAAAATACCTGCTAGAATTTTCTCTAATATACTGTTCTCCTAAAAGTTTAGTCTTTCCGTAAACACTAACAGGATCAGGCAAGTCATATTCCCTAAAAGGTATAGTACCCCTGCCGTTAAAAACATAATCAGTAGAAATATGTACAAGTTTTATTTTTGTATTTTGTGAAGCTAATGCTAAATTTCTAGCTCCTAAGGAATTTACTTTAAAGGCACTTTGAAAATCAGTTTCGCACTTATCCACATTAGTATAAGCAGCACAATTTACAACTATGTCCGGTGCATAATCAGTTATAAAGTCTTTGACATCATTTAATTTTGTTATGTCCAGTTCTTCCCTGCTGGTGAATCTTACTTCAGCATCAGAATAAACTTTATCAAGTGCTCCTATTTCAGATTTTCCTCTGATTAAAATTTCTCGCAGCTGCCCAGCAAGCTGTCCTTTTCCTCCTGTAATCAATATCTTCAATTGTATTCACTCCTAAAATATGAATGATGATTTTTATCAAGTAAGCCTAAAATATATTTCCCATAAGCAACTTTTTTAAGAGGCTCTGCCAGCTTTATCAGTTGATTGTCATCTATATATCCTTCTCTATAGGCAATTTCCTCTATACAAGCTATATAAAGTCCCTGCCTTGTCTGAACAGCCTCTACAAAATTAGCGGCATTTAGAAGTCCCTGGGGAGTTCCAGTATCAAGCCAGGCCATTCCTCTTCCAAAGAGCTCCACTTTAAGTTTGCCTCTTTTTAAATACTCATTATTTATGTCTGTAATTTCAAGTTCTCCCCTTGAAGAAGGTTTGATATTCTTTGCTATATCCACCACATCATTTGTGTAAAAGTAAAGCCCTGGTACTGCATAATCGGACTTTGGCTTTGAAGGTTTTTCCTCTATGGAAATAACATTGAAATCATCATCAAATTCCACTACACCAAAATTTTCAGGGTTACTTACATGATATCCAAAAATAGTTGAACAGTTATGTCTGTCTGAAGCAGCCCTTAACCTTTCGGTAAAGCCATATCCATGAAATACATTATCCCCTAAAACAAGAACTACATCGTCATTCCCAATAAATTTTTCTCCAACTATAAAAGCCTCAGCAAGTCCCTTTGGCTCATATTGCACTTCGTACTGAAAGTGAAGTCCAAGCTGACTTCCATCACCAAAAAGTTCTTTAAAAGCACCTGTATCCCTTGGTGTCGATATAATGAGAATATCGCGTATTCCAGCTAGCATAAGTACAGAAATTGGATAATAAATCATAGGTTTATCATATATTGGAACAATCTGCTTTGATATTGCCTTAGTCATTGGGTAAAGTCTGCTTCCAGAACCACCGGCGAGTATTATGCCCTTTCTCAAAGTTTAACACCACCTTTTTTAATTAAGAATTAATAGTTAAAAATTAATAGTTATGGATGATTTCCAATTGAAAGTTTAAACATCAATTAAAGTTCAAAGTTCAGATAACAAATATCAAATTAGGAAGATTTTCTTCCTGCGTCAGAAAATAATTATATTTATTTTGCCTGTAGCAAAATTTCATTATTTGTTCTTTGATATTTGAACTTTGTTATTTATTTCTGTACATTTTCTCATAGTATTTCTTATACTCCCCTGAAGTCACATTATTCATCCAATTTTTATTATCTAAGTACCATATTATAGTTTTTATTATTCCGTCCTCAAATTTTGTTTCAGGATACCAATCGAGTTCATCTTTGATCTTTGTAGGATCAATGCCATATCTTCTGTCATGCCCTTTTCTATCTTCTACATATTTTATAAGATTTTCATCTACAGAAGAATCTACATTGTCATGTATATATGAAATTATTGTTTTAACTATATGAATGTTTGTTCTTTCATTATGGCCGCCTATGTTATAAACCTCTCCTAGTTTTCCGTTATTAATAACCATATCTATAGCCCTGCAATGATCTACTACATAAAGCCAGTCTCTTATGTTAAGTCCATCACCATATACAGGAATATCTCTTTTATTTAGACAGTTGTTTATGACAAGTGGAATGAGTTTTTCAGGGAATTGATAGGGGCCATAGTTATTGGAACACCTAGTTATATTCACAGGCATTTTATAAGTATCAAAATAGGCCTTTACCATCAAATCAGCAGACGCTTTACTTGAAGAATAAGGGCTGTGAGAATCCAGTGGAGTTTTTTCCGTAAAGTAGCCTTCCTTTCCAAGCGACCCATAAACCTCATCTGTGGAAACCTGAAGATATTTTTTGCCCTGTTTAAATTCACCTTCTATAGTCCATGCATTTCTTGCAGTATCCAAAAGTGCGGCAGTTCCCATCACATTCGTTTTTACAAAAGTTTCAGGGTCTTTTATGCTCCTGTCTACATGAGATTCTGCTGCAAAATTTATTACATAGTCTATATCATACTTTTGAAATAGACTATGCAGCTTTTCTCTATCACATATGTCTCCCTGGATAAAGCTGTAGTTAGGGTTTTTAGATATGGTCTTTAGGTTTTCAAGATTACCTGCATAAGTGAGTTTATCATAATTTATTATTTTTACATTTAAGTATTTTTTTAACATATAATGAATAAAGTTAGAGCCAATAAAGCCTGCTCCTCCTGTCACCAGGTATGTTTTCATATAGGTATCCCTCACTTTTTTAACTTATTTAAAGTTATATAACTCAACTTTCACAGTTTAAAACCTTTGCAAAACAAAGCTTAGCAAGTTAAGAATTAATAATGAAGAATTAATAGTGAAGGATGATTTTTAGCTATCGCAAAAAATCTTTAAATTTATATAAATCGGCACTGTTTCGCTTTAGCGAAACAAGTGGTTAAAAGCTTAATTAAAAATTTTTTGTAGTGTAACGGAAAAAAATCCACATTAACTATTAATTCTTCATTCTTAACTATTAATTAAAAAAATTGCTTCGCAATATTTTTAATTTTCACATCAGTCATCATCAAATCTTACAATATCATCTTCTTCTAAATAGTTCCCCATCTGAACTTCAATAATCTCAAGAGGTATCTTCCCTGGATTTTCAAGTCTGTGTTTTTGTCCAGGTTTTATAAAAATACTTTCTCCTGCAGGTACCAGCTTTTCTATATCATCTATTGTAACTTTTGCCATACCATTAACAACTATCCAATGCTCACTTCTATAATAATGCATCTGATAGCTTAACTTTTTACCCTGGCTTACTTTAATCCTTTTAATTTTAAATGAATTTTTCTCTTGCTCTAGAACTTTATAATTCCCCCAGGGTCTGTAATCCTGGACATGATATTCTACCCTACTATCATTTCTTTCTTTTAAAGCTTCTACAATTTTCTTTACCTTTTGTGACTGGTCTTTTTTACAAATAAGCAAGGCATCTCTATTATCAACTACAATTAAATCATTAATACCCACAGCTGCAACTAACTTGTCTTTTTCCGAATATATGTAATTTTCCTTTGAATCAATAAGTATACTATCAGCATGAGATATGTTATTATTTTCATCTTTATCAAAAACTTCATAAAAAGAATCAAAACTGCCAAGATCATTCCAGCCTATATCTACGGGTTTAACTGCAATATTTTTACTTTTTTCCATAATGCCGTAGTCCATTGAAATTTTTTTATCTATTTTTCTAAAAGCTTCCTTTATGGTATTACTACTTTTAAAAGCATTATATATATTTTCAGCATAAAGCTTTACTTCATTTATAAATATCTGAGTATTAAACATAAATATTCCTGCATTCCAATAATATCCCCCATTAACATATGTAACAGCTGTCTCATACTCCGGCTTTTCTTTAAACTCTTTTATTTCATATCCATTTAATTTTTTATTTCCCGGTGCAATATACCCATATCCGGTATTCGGACTATCCGGTTTAATTCCAAAGGTTATAATTGAATCTTTAGTTAACGGTTCTGAACTTTTAATAATATTTGCAAATTCCTTACCTTTTATAATCATATGATCAGAAGGAAAAACAACTACTGTATCATTACCTTTTTTAGCTATTTCATAAACACCTGCGTAAATTGCAGGGAGAGTATTTTTAACTTCAGGTTCAACAATTATATTAGATTCATTATATTTATAATCTAATTCTTCAACTTCACCCATTACTAAAAATTTATACTTTTCATTGGTTACTACATATATATTATCTAAATCTGCCAATAATAAGCTTCTCTTAAAGGTTTCCTGAAATAAGGATGGTTTATTACCTTGCAATTTAATAAATTGTTTTGGATACCTGCCACGACTCAGCGGCCATAGTCTTGTTCCACTTCCACCTGCCAGGATTATTACTTTCATTACATCAATCCTCCCTTTAATTCAGCTTCTTAATTTAATACATTTGTTACTACTATAGGGTTTCTAAGTGATAATTTAACTTATACTAGGAAACTTCTAGCATAAGCTAATGAATGAATCTTAGCAAAATTAGAATTAAGTTCGTCAAAAAGAATTTTAATATCTGATACTAATTCCCAT
>NZ_LROS01000006.1 GCF_001675165.1 Clostridium ragsdalei P11 | reverse complement strand
ATTTGAGCATCCTCGATATCTCATAGTAACCACAGCTAATACTAATCTAGTAAATTTAGAATTCGTAGTGTTTTTTAGCTCAATTAAATCTTCAATTTTATAATCATACAGTGATTCTATTTCAAATAATTTTCTTCCCATAATTAAAACTCCTTTCTCCGTACATTTAGTATTTGGAGAAGAATTTTAATTATTCTGTATAAGTTAATATTTTAGTTAGAAACCCTATAGATACTTCCTAAGTTTAAATTTGCCCAAAAATCTGCAGGATTTAAACTTAAAAGTTTTTCATAAGTTTCTATTGCTAAATCCTTTTCTCCAGATACATCGTAAGCATTTGCTAAGAAAAAGTAAGCCTTATGATAATTTGGATTTATATAAATAGCTTTATTGTATAATTTTATAGCTTGTTCATAATTTCTTTCATCATCATATATTGCAGCCAAACCATAGTAAGCCCTTTCCTCGTAGTCATCTATACTTAAAGCTTCTTTGTAATACGCCTTAGCTTTTTCTGATTTTTCCAAAGTGTCATATATTAAAGCTAAATTAATTATTGAATCTACATCTTCACCATTTGAAAGTTCATAAACTTTATTATATAAATTTAATGCTTTAATTAATTTATTTTCTTCAAAGGCTTCCTCTGCTTTTTCTAAATATTTATTAATTTGTATATCATCCTTCATAAATACACTATTCCTATATAAATTATTTTATTTGAATTATCAACTAACTTTTTTATCATATTAGTGACTGTAATTTTTCAAATAGTTCTGTATGCTTTTTCTTTAAATTAATTATCTTAAAATTATTATTAACAAAAGTGTGTAATGTGCTTCCTTTTGCAATTTCCTTTTGGTCATTTTCTCTAATAACCGAATAGTTAAATTCCGCTTTAACTGGTGTTAATTCTTTAATCCAAGTTTTTATTATTAGTTTATCTTCATATTTTGCACCATGTAAGTATCTGCAATTACTTTCAACTAGAGGAAACATTATACCGTCTTTCTCCATTTGTGAATAACTTATACCAGTCTTTTTTATAAACTGTGTTCTAGCTTCTTCAAAGTATATATAATAATTAGAATGATGAACTATACCCATTTTATCAGTTTCTGCATATCTAACAACTACCTTTGTTTCATTTATGTACAAGCTTGACACATCCTCTCCATGATAGAATTATTATACATAATATTATAACACCATTCATTATAAAGAAGAATCCGTGAGAAGTGAAGATAACCGTCATAAAAAATAATAGAGAGATATTGTATGAAATGATATAATTTACTTATAGGTTAATGAGCAGCGGTAAATTTCTGCAACCTTAAAAGAAGGTACTTTTTAATGTTTATTGTTTGGGAAACTCTTTTTGTTTGTAAAAATAGAAGATTAAAGATTAAAAAGAATTTATGATAGTAGGCTAGTGGAAAATAAAGTTAATTGAGGGAGGAAGTAAAGAATGTTTGGTGAAAAGTCTAATAAAAGATTTGAGGTAATTTTTAAAGAGGGTACTACATCTGGATATAAGGTGATAGTAGATAAAGAAACAGGTGTTGAATATTTATTTAGTTATGATGGATATGCTGGGGGATTAACGTTGTTGGTTGATAAAGATGGAAAGCCAGTTATTAAATCAGGTAATGAATAATATTCTTAATTTGTGTATTAGCAGATAGTTCAAATTCAATTCAAATTTGGACTATCTCATAGGTAATAAAATAAACATTCCTGGCATAATTTAAAAATAGAAGGTGGATTATATATATTAACAAAGGAAGCGCTTTATCTGCAGAAAGGCTTCCTTTTATTTTTGTCTAAAAATTTAATTATGGAGGTACAAAATGATAGATAATGCATTAAAATCAATACTAAATTTTTTTAAGGGTATTTTTAAAAAAAAGTATAGAGTAATTCCACAGAAAATTAATTTAAAATTCAATCAAAATGGGGAATTTAAAATTGTTCAATTTACAGATTTGCATGAGTATTCTTTGAAAAATAAAAAAACTATAAGGCTTATGGAAAATGTGTTAGACACTGAACAGCCAGATCTTGTTGTACTAACTGGAGATATTATAGACGGTAGGTTTTGTAAACTAAAAGAAGAAGTTAAAAAGGCAATTGCAAATATTGCCAAACCAATGAAAGATAGAAAAATCCCCTGGGCAGTAGTTTTAGGTAATCATGATAATGAATTATGTATGGTAAATAGAAAAAATCAGATGAAAATGTATATGTCGTACAAGTATAATCTTAGTCAAAGCTTTTCAAGTGCAATTGGTAGAGCAGGGGATTATAACCTCATCATCAAGAACTCTAAAAATGATAAACCTATATTTAATATTTACATGTTTGATTCAGGCAGCTATGACATAAAAGGGTATGGGTATATAAGAAAAGAACAAATAGATTGGTATAAAAAATTATCAACTAATCTAAAAAAAGAATTTGGCAAGATAATTCCATCACTTATGTTTTTTCATATTCCACTGCAGCAGCAATATAAGGTATGGCAAAGTGGAAAAGCTATAGGAGAAAGAAATGAAAAAGAATCCCCACAATCTGTTGATAGTGGATTGTTTTCTGCACTTATTGAAATGGGGGATGTGAAAGGTGTATTTGTAGGGCATGATCATACTAACGACTATATAGGAGATTTAAATGGTATTACTTTAGGGTATGGGCGTAAGACAGGATACAACTCTTACGGAAAAAAAGGCTTTGCTAAAGGAGCAAGAATAATTATTTTAAATGAAAACAATTTAGAAAAGTTTAAAACATATACAAAAATTTTATCTTACATAAATGTATAAAATATTATCATAAATTTCTACATCATGTAGGGTGAAATGTAAACGTATAAATATTATACTATATACATACAGAAGATTTAAAAAATTCAAGGTTATTTCAAAAAAATTATGGGGGTGAAATAATATGACACCAAAAGAGATGACTGCAGTACGTGATAAAAGAATGTTAGCTGCACTAAACATGGAAAAACCGGATAGAATTCCAATTATGCTTTCCGGGCAGATGTATTTTAAATTTATAGATCCAACAATGACTATATCTGATTGGTGGGAAAGGCAAGAACTTGTAGAAGAAAATCTTATAAAAGCTGCTCAATTGCCTATACTTGACGAAATGGATTCAGTTCCTGCAGCAACTGGAGTACCTATGGATTTTATGCAGCAAAATTTTGCAGCTATGTGGTTTGCAAAAATGAAGGTTCCAGGACATGATATAGCTAAAGATGCACTTTGGCAGATTGATGAGCAGGGACCTATGACTGAAGAAGACTATGACACAATTATAAATAAAGGATGGGGAGTACTTAAACAAGAGCTTCTTAACAGAATTGGCTTTGATCCAGAAAAATTACCTCAACCAGATTCAGAATATATGGGTAAGGTAAATGAAAAAATAGCTGCTCTTGGAAAAACAAGTGTTGGAATGGCTGGCGGATTGTTACCTATGCCACCTTTTGAGACTTTAAGTGGTGCACGTAAATTGCCCAAATTTTTTAGAGATCTGTACCGCATGCCAGATAAGGTTAGAGCTGCTCTAGATATTATAGAACAGGAAGAAGTAGAGAATACGGTTAAGGCAATAAAAGCTTTACCGGGAGTATATGGATTTATAGGAGGAACTCGTTCAGGATGTGATTTCATATCACCAAAAGTTTTTGAAAAATTCTATTTTACATATTATCAGAAGGTAGTACCTGCAATGCAGGCAAATAATGTAAAGACCTGGTTCCATATGGATGGTAATTGGGAAACATTCCTTCCTTACTTTAGAGAATTTCCAAAAGCTCAATGTGTATGGGATCCTGATCATGTAACCAGCAATATAAAGATGAAAGAGATACTTGGAGATAAAATGTGTATTACAGGTAACGTTCCACCAGCACTTACATCAGTAGGAACACCTGAAGAATGCTATAAATATGCTAAGGAGACTATTGACATATTTGGTGATACTGGTTTCATTATGAATTCAGGGTGTAGTGTTCCACCTAATGCAAAACGTGAGAACATAGAGGCTGTTATTTTAGCAACATTAGGACAACCATTAAATAAGTAATAATAGAAAATGCCTCCTGATTGATTAGTGTTATTTCATTTTTAAAGTATAAAAATTTATATGTAAGTTTTTTTAAAATCAAAGAGAGAAGAAGGGAGTTTAAAGTTATGAGTAAAGGTATGAGTAAAGGTAAATCAGCAACTATATTCGCAATATTTTCTTTTTCATTTCTGGTTATGGCACAAGGAGCAACTTCTCCTGCACTTGCAAGTATAGGTCAAGCTTTCCCAAAAATAGATTTTAGTGTAGTGGTACTTATAGCTACATTACCATGTTTAACTACGATTCCATTTTCAATGATAGGAGGAAAATTAGCTGGTAATATTATGACATTTAGAAGTGTTACAATTATTGGAATAATTCTTACTATCATTGGTGGTGCTGTTCCTTATTTTGCAAATAGCTTTGTCCTAATTCTTATTATGAGAGCTATAATGGGAGCTGGCGTAGGTTTAATATCTCCAATGCCATCAGCACTTATTATGAACTTTTTCCAGGGAAAAGATGTAGAAAACCTCATGGGTTACAATAGTGTTATTCAGAATATAGGTGGTATTGTGTTCCAGATGCTTGGAGGATTTTTATGTGTTATTAGCTGGCGAACTACCTTTTTAACTTATCTTTTGGCTGTTATATCTCTTATCGTAGTTATTTTCATGTTACCTGAGCCTGCGAAGGTAGAAAAGGCAAAGAATGAAAAAGTAAAGATGCCTGGTATGGTATATGTATGGTCAACAATTTTTCTAGTTTATACTTTAATAAATTACCCAATGTTAACTGGTATGTCATCTTTAATAGTTGACAATAAATTAGGAACTGCAGCTAGTGCAGCGATGGCGCTTACTATGTTCTCCATAGGTGGAATGTTCACTGGTGCGATTTTTGGAAAATTATATCATATAGCTGCAAAGTACACCATAGTTGTAGGAACGGTTCTCCATGCTATAGGATTTGTGATTTTGATCTATGGTAATAGTGCTTTTATGTTTACTGTTGCAGCAACTATTGTTGGAATGGGATTTGGACTTGTAGTACCAGCTGTAATTATGTATGTTGGTATGCCGGTGCCTCAGTCAGCACAGCCTTTTGCAATTTCTATAGCTCTTGCATTTATGAGTATAGGTGGTTTTGTTTCAAGCTTCTTCTTTGCTTTTGTTAAGAGTACTTTTAATATATCATCTATGAGATTTCCATTTGTATTTGGCGCTGTATGTCTTGTGATCTACTCAATTGTTCAATCATTGGTTAATCTAAAGACATCAAAGCCAGAGTCAATAAGTGTTGAATAACAGAAGTTAAAGTTATTAGTATAATTTAAGAGGTGTATAAAATGAAAACAGGTCAAAGCTTGTACGATGAACATTTAGATCGTTATATGAAAACTGTGGCACTTATGAAAACTGATAGGACTCCGGTGATGATTAATGGGGATTCCTTTTGTGCAAAACATATGGGTGTGAAACTTTCAGACTTTGTTTCAAACCTTCAATTATCTTGTGATACAATTTTTAATTCTGTATCACAGCTAGGAGATGTAGATGGTTGTGCCAGTAATTATGCAAATCCACTTATGTTTTCCTTTGGATTACTTTCACATGTTAAACTTCCTGGAAAAGAGCTTCCTGACAATCAACTTTGGCAAGTAGTCGAAGCAGAAAATTTGAATATTGAAGATTATGATACCATACTTAGCAAAGGATGGAACAACTTTTTACAGGATTTTTTAGAAAATAGACTAAAATTAGATTTTAATGGACTTAAAGCAACTTTAGATTTTGCTCCAAAAGCAGCCAAAAAATTTGAAAATGCAGGGTATATTGCTCCTACATCTGCATTTATGGGAAATGTCACGGAACATATAAGCTTTGGACGTTCACTGTCTAAATTTATAAGAGATTTATACAAGATGCCGGATAAGGTAGAAGCTGTATTAAATGTTATACAGGAAGAAGAAATTGCTCAGTTGAAACAGCAGCTTGAGGAAGTAAAAAAGAATAAAAAGCAACCTCCAATAATGTTAGGGGGTTCCTGTCGTGGTGCTAGTGAGTTCTTTACGCCTAAACTTTGGGAGAGGTTCATATGGAAATATATGAAGGAGGCAACTGATGTTGCCATTGAGGCAGGATTCAAAGTTATGTTCCATGTAGATTCAAACTGGACTAGAGACTTGGAGTATTTTACTGCATTTCCAAAGGGGTCATGTATCTTCGAATCGGATGGTATAACTGATAAGGAAAAATTTTTAAAGTTACTTGGGGGTCGTATGTGTTTTAAGGGAGATGTGCCTGCACAAATGCTTGTTCTTGCTACGCCGGATGAGGTATATAATTATTGTACTAAACTTATTAAAGATTTTGATGGTACCGGATTAATTCTTTCTTCAGGATGTACAATACCATTTAATGCTAAGGTTGAAAATGTAAAAGCTATGGTTTCAGCTGCTACTGGTAAGTAGAAACAACCAAATTATTTTTGAAACTTACAACGAGAGTAAAAACTATTTTAGTTTACTCTCGTTCTTTTATTAAACAGTTTTTAAAAATACTGCATATTTTCTGTCTGCTATCATAATATGGTTACTAATCCATTCAGATAAAAAATCTATAATTTCTAATATTACTTTTCTTTGATTATCATCTATATCCTCTCTAGAAGCAACTTCATTTATTTTATATACGTAAAATCCATGTTCTTCTTCTTGATCATGAATATGATCATAATTATATTTTTTTAGCATATTTTCTTCATACTCAAAATGATATTTTGTATATTCTAAAAGCTCATCAAGTATTGTCATTATTTCATCATATCTATCATATCCATCATCTAGTACTGCAATATCATAGGCTTTTTTCCCTATTTCCATTAGTTTTTTATGTTGTTTATCTATTTCATCGATATTTAAATTAAATTCTTCTTTCCATTTAAATGCCATTTTGCCATCTCCTTTTTATTAATATAAACTATTAATAAATAAATATTATCATATGCTTTCACTAAATGCAAGTGTGTTTATTGTTTTACTTAACTTTCCCAGTTTAAAAACTTTGCGAAGCAAAGCTTTTTTAATTAATAGTTAATAATTAATAGTTAATAATGAAGAATTAATAGTTAATGTGGATTTTTTCCGTTACACTACAAAAAATCTTTGATTAAGTTTTTCATCACTCGTTTCGATAAAGCGAAACATTGCTGATTTATATAAATTTAAAGATTTTTTGCGGCAGCTAAAAATCATCCTTATTTGATATTTGAACTTTGTTCTTTAAAAAATTTTATATGTGTCAAAGTTGAGTATTTAAGTAAACCTAAAAAATACTTTTGCATTATTAGTATAAGCTAAGCAAAAACTATTAGTAACATATGTTATTATGTATTTAAGGGGTGAAAGTATGAACAAGGAAAATAATTATGAGATTTGTTATGAAAATATGTGTAAGGAATTTGTTAAATATGATCCAGAAGAAGTCGCTAAAAAAAGCAGGGCTTATTATGATCTTGAAAAGAAACAATTTACATTAACCTGTTTTAACAAAGAATACTTAATTTCTTATCCAGATGGAAATATTGTATTAAAGAATAATAGAGATAAAGATCCATCTGTAGATATAAATACAATGCTTATGATTAAAATGCTTATGCTTAGTTATCTATACAGGTCTGCTAATAGCAGTCTAACAAATAAGTGGGTGCCTCTTAGAGAATTAAAAGGAGTTGGTCATGCTTATCAGGGATTTGCAGATCGCGGTATAGATAAATTAGTTGAGTTTTTCGGGCATAAGGGAGATCTTTTCTTGAAAGCAGGTATTAAGTTAGGTGGAAAAAAAGTTGATGTTGGAGATGTGGGAATAAAGATTGATGTATTACCTAATGTGCCTATGATATTTGGGTTATGGACAGCAGATGAGGAATTTCCAGCAGATGCTGCTATCCTTTATGATTGTTCTGCAGTTAATGAGCTGCATGTAGAAGATTTAGCTGGTTTATGCTCCGAAGCAGCTGATGAAATAATTAGAGCTGCCAAACTAATTCACAATTAACAGTTATAGAGTTCCTAAACGAAAAATCAACTTATACGTGAAATATAATGACAAAATTGAAATCATACTTAAAAACTTTTATAAATAAGTCTTAGCTTGGTATTTTAGAAAATCTTAGAAACTTAGATATGTCTGAGGTACGAGTTTATCTAAGTTTCTTTAGGTTTTCAAAATGCCAAGCTTTAGATTTATTAAAAGCTTTTATGATGATGAAATTTGTCATTATATAATATTGTATAATGTAATTTCCAATTTAGAAAGTTGATTTACAGTTATTTTTAATCCTTAATAATTTTGCTCCATTTAGATGCGGAATCTACCACTACTATTATTACTATAGCAATCATTATTGTCATAAGAAAAGAATTTAATATCATATTTTTAGGAATATAGGTTTTGAATATGGACCATGTACCAGCACCTACAGTAGTAACAAGTAAAGCTAACATTGGAATTAAGGTTATGAGGGCATAACTTCTTTTTTTACTATGCTTTAATATTATAGTAGTTCCTATAGTTAAGGCTAAAGTTGCTAGAAGCTGGTTAGCCACACCAAATATAGGCCAGATAGTTGATATGCTTCCTCCAAACAATAAATATCCCCAAGCAAAAGATACCAAACCACTAGTTATTATAATTCCTGGCCACCAATCGGTCCTTTTCAAAGGTTTATAAACTTTTCCTGCTATATCTTGAACTATAAACCTTCCAACTCTAGTACCTGCATCTATAGTTGTCAATATAAATAGAGCCTCAAACATTATTGCAAATTGATACCAATAGGACATTAAGTATTTTAAAAAGGGTATTCTGGAAAATATATAAGCCATTCCTACTGCTAAAGATACTGCACCGCCGGGTCTATGTGCTATATTCTCTCCAACAAGCTGTGAAAGTTGAGGCAAGTTAACAATTTTATAACCTGCAGCCTGTAGTTTGCTAAAGGCTGCTGCACTAGTATTTATGGCAAAATAGTCTCCAGGTTGAAGAACTGTAGCTGCAATTAGTGCCATTACTCCTACAAAACATTCTGCTAGCATAGCACCATATCCTATCATAGGAATACTTTTTTCATTATCTATAAGCTTTGGCGTAGTTCCTGAGGATATTAAGGCGTGGAAACCTGATATTGCTCCACAAGCTATAGTTATCATCAAGAAAGGCCACAGCGGTCCTGGTATTATAGGGCCTCCACCAGCTGCAAATTTAGTTACTGCAGGCATTGCAATTGTAGGTCTAACAAATACTATGCCTAAAGCTAGGACAAGTATAGTGCCTATTTTCATATAAGAACTTAAATAGTCCCTTGGAGCTAGTAAAAACCATACAGGTAAAGTAGCAGCAAGAAAGCCGTAAGCTGGAAGGACAAGTTTTAATTGGGTTTCGTTAAGAGTAAAATAGCTTGCTAAACTAGATGCCTTGACTGCAGGTCCTAGTACTACTCCTAAAAGTACTAATATAACGCCTATAGCTGAGGCTTCTCCTATCTTTCCAGGTCTAATATATCTCATATATATTCCTATAAACATAGCTATTGGTATAGTAACTGTTACTGTAAAGGTACCCCAAGGATTAGAGTAAAGAGCATTTACTATGACGATGGCAAGTCCTGCCATAGACAAAATTACTATTAAAAGGACTGCTATACTGCTGGCTGTCCCTGTAATCCTACCAACTTCTTCCTTCGCGATTTCTGCTAAAGATTTGCCATCATGTCTAACTGAAGCAAATAAAATTACCATATCATGTACTCCACCACCTAGCACTGCTCCTATAAGCAGCCACAAGTAGCCTGGCATGTATCCAAATTGTGCAGCAAGAACTGGACCTATAAGTGGGCCTGCACCAGCTATGGCAGCAAAGTGGTGTCCAAAAACTACCCATTTGTTAGTTGGCACATAGTCTCTTCCGTCATTAAATTTATTAGCAGGAGTTTCCCTGTCTGGGTCTATCATTAAGACTTTAGTAGCTATGAAATATCCATAATAACGATATGCAATGATTAAAACTAATGCAGCGATAATAACTAAAGTTATTGCGTTCATATTTTGAGACCTCCATTATTCTAAATTGTTATACCTTCCTGGTGATGGCCATGCTCCCCCACCAAAATAGGAATCCATTTCCCTATTTATACTTCTAAATTCGTCATCTTCATAATGTATTGCATCTACAGGACATATTTCTCTGCATTTATCACAGGTTATGCATTTGGTGTCATTAATTTCAAATTTATCATTTCCTTCGTATATTGCATCTACAGGACATTCATTTGCACATTTGTGGCACTTAATACATTTTAAGGTTATAAAATAGCGCATAGTAGCATTCATTATTATCACCTCCCTCATAGTTTTTAAGTTATTACAATGCACTATACTTTATTTATTCCGCATATTTTATAAAAAATACACAAGTATTTGATTAAAAAAGAACCATTGAATAAGTTGAAAAAATATTTAAAATAGCATATATATTATTTGTAATGGCAAAAGGGAAGGTGATATTTATGTATGACCAGCTGGTTAGTTTAATCAGTACCGTTGGGTTTCCCATAGCAGTTAGCATATATCTGCTTATGAGATTTGAAAATAAGATTGACCTTTTAGTCAAATCTGTTGAAAATCTAAAGGCAGCTATATCAGCCGTTATAAAATACCAGGAAAAGAAATAGGCCTAAAACCTATTTCTTTTCCCTTAGCTGAATTGCATAAAAAATTAAATAAAAAATGTGACCATATAAAATGACCACATTTTTTATTAAAAACTATTTTAAATTTTTTGTGCTTTTACTAGTAGAAGAGGTTAAAGCATTTATCATAGCAGTTTCTTGATTCTGAGTAAGGGTACCAGCAGTTACAAGAGTATCTAGCTTAGTTTTTAACAAATTCGTAAATTTTTCTTTCTTAGCTTGAATGTTTTCACTTTTATTAGAAGTAAGTAGATTTTTTATAGCAGTTTCTTGGTCTTTGGTAATAGTGCCTGAAGTTACTAGAGAGTCTAAGAAGTTAGTTTTTCTTGCAGTTTTTTTACTTTGAAAATAAGCTTTACGTTCAGTTTGAGTCATATTTTTGACTTTATCCATTTCAGCTTTTTTTTGAGATTTTTCTTGACTACTGCTATTTAATATAGCAGTTTCCTGATCTTGAGTGATGGTACCTGAAGTTACCAGGGAATCAAGAGTAGTCTTCAATGAATCTTTAGACTTTTCCTTTTTAACTTGAGTATTTGATTTTTTATTAGTTTTAGAAGGAGTTAGAAGATTTAATGCGGCAGTTTCTTGATCCTTAGTGATGGTACCTGATGTTACTAGAGGATCAAGTTTAGTTTTTAAGAAATTTTCATTATTTTTTGTTTTGAAATTTTTACTAGAACAATATACTGATTTTGGTGTCTTGTTAGAAAGTGAAGCTGCATTAACTGTAGTAAATCCTGTACCAATTGATACCATAAGGGCTAAAGCAGATATTATTTTAACGTTTCTTTTTAACATTTTTAATTACCTCCTAAATATTTCTTTGATTTATCACATAATCTCACTGCTCTGTGACAGCTTTATTACAAATAAGTGAATAGGATGTTAACATTGATAAGTATGGATAAAAGAAGAATAAATAGTAGGAGAAAATTCTTATAAATGATGATATAATTTATTTATATCCTAATTGATAAAAGTAGTTTATGAGATAAAAATCTTTTAAATAAAGGTGAAAAAGATGTTTCTTAAAATATTTAGATTGATAAGAAGTTTTATATTGGCATCAGTATTGGACAAGTATAAAGAAGAATTTGTTGTAAATATTAATGGAATTAATTTAACTAGGGGAAAAATTACAGCAGTAACTTTCATTGTTATAGAAGCTGCAGAGCTTGTAATTTTGTTTACTATAGGGGAAAATATTTTTCCAAAGAAAACCGACATATATTATTCAACTATGGATATATTACTAATTTTGATAATGATGGTATATTTATTTATATTTGCTAAATTAGAAAATAACATTTCTAAACATGAGACAAGTATTAATGTTGTTGGAGTATCTTTTACAATCATGATATTGTGTTGGTGTGCAGGTGTATCTTTGTTGGATCAATTATATTCTGGGCAGATTATTGTATATGCCATATCAATTATAGCAGTTGCTGTAACTCCGATTTTTAAACCAATTACATTATTGATTATGTATTTAATTGTTCATTTACCATTTCTTTTTCTTCTGCCATATTTTCAGAAATCCAGCGATATATTGTATGCAAATTGTACTAATAGTACTATTTTTTTAATAATATCCTGGATGATATCATGTATAAGATATAAAAATCAAGTAGATGATTTTAACAATAAAAAAATAATACAGAAAAAAAGCGATGAATTAGAACGGGTAAATCAAAAATTAGAAAAACTTTCTCAAATTGATAGTTTAACAGGTATCTTCAACCGTTTTGTATTTGATAAAACAATAGAAGCAGAATGGGATAGGTGCAGACGCTATTTTATACCACTGTCATTAATTATGATAGATATTGATTTTTTTAAGGCATTTAATGATAATTATGGTCATCAAGCTGGAGATGATTGTTTAAGGCAAGTTTCGAAGGTACTTTCATCTTCTGCAAGGCGTTCTTCAGATACTGTTGCAAGATATGGGGGAGAGGAATTTGCTGTTGTACTTACCTACATGGAAAAGGAAAGTGTGTTGGAATTTGCAGAACAATTGAGAAAAAAGGTTGAACAGTTAGCTATTCCACATATGTACTCTTCTATTTCCAATTATATTACCATTAGTTTAGGAGTTTATACTGTTATTCCGTCTGATATGTTATCTATTGAACAATTTATTAAGACTGCAGATGAAGCTTTATATGAAGCCAAAAAATGTCGTAACAAGGTTGTCAGTGCATAGGCAGATTAAGTGTATCAAAAGAAGTTTTGGATGAAAGAAAGTAATATTACTATACAAAACTAACTATAAATAACGTAAATACTGGGGATTCATCATCCCCAGCATAAAGGTAATTATCAATGTATTGAAGAAAGAATATTCTGGTTTATCTAAAACTTAAACATTTAGTAGCTTTAATACATTGATATTCTTATAATAATAGAATGTACGAAATTCAAATTATTATACTGTAAATATCAGTGCAGATAAGATTAGAGCCTATCGTTTAATCCAAGCTCATAAGCATATATAATTTTTGAGGTTGTTTGATTAAAATTAGGAAAATCAATTCCTAATTCTCTTGCGGCTTCCATATTAAATTTATCATTAGAATGTTTAAACTTAATATGAGGGGTTTTATTATTTTTTATGTTTGTCATATATAATCACCTCCATTATATAGTGATAACCAATTATACAACCTTATATTCAGAAAAAGTTATGTATAAAATAAAATTAATTACTTATCGAATTAGTATACTTAGAGAAACTTATTAAGTGATGTTCCTAACTTGTAATAACTAATATTGGCAGCAGTAATCTAATTGAAATTTGTCATTATTGATATGATTTATTGAAATGTGATATACTTACTTATAGAAATTTAAGATTTTAATTAGTATCTTTTATTAATAATAGAATTTAAAAATAAAGGCATATAGTGTATAAAACTTATCCAGGGTTTAGCAAACCTATGTACATAAGAACTCTAATGGATTAAAGCCAAAGAGTTCTTTATACACAGCATAAAACTTGCAGCTTTTGTAAAGCAGGCGAGTTGTTTGCGGATGATAACATTGGATAAATTAAATGCGCTATGTGCTTTTTTTATTTTTAAATATAATAAAAATATTTTATCCGATCGCTACCATTGCTAACACCCCCAGCTTCTTCAAAGTGGGGGATAAGCATTGCTACGCGCCTGGATAAGTTCTTCTAAGGTTCAGATGGAGAAAAGGTATTCCTTATAGGCAAACTCCACCTGAACCTAAGAATCACTTGATAAGGGAGGTAATTGATTAGAACCGTTGATTATCTATTAAACTAACCAAAAGAATTATGATAAAAGTGGTGAAAATTGTAAAAATAATTGTACTGAAATGTAAATGAATAAGGTTAAAAACCAATATAAATTAATGCCGAGGAGTGAAAATTCATGTTTCTTATGATTGATAATTATGATTCATTTGTATACAACTTGGTAAGGTATTTAGAAGAACTAAATGAAGAGGTTAAGATTTGTAGAAATGATAAATTAACATTGAAAGATGTGGAAAAAATGCATCCAGAAGGGATTATAATTTCTCCAGGACCTAAGTCACCTGAGCAATCGGGCATTTGTGTGGATATAATTAAAAAATTTAGTGGTAAAATTCCTATTTTAGGTATATGCCTTGGACATCAATGTATCGGGTATGCCTTTGGTGCTAATATAATAAAGGGTAAGGAGCCTGTACATGGTAAAACATTCAAAGTCCATCATAAAAATATAGGAGTATTTAAAGAAATCAAAAATCCTGTAGAGGTTACAAGATATCATTCGTTAGTAATAGAAAAGGAAACACTTCCTAAGTGTCTTAATATAACCTGTGAAACTTCAGATGGAGTTATAATGGGGATTAGGCATGAAAAGTATCTTGTTGAAGGAGTACAATTTCATCCCGAAGCAGAGCTCACAGAATGTGGACATGAAATGCTTAATAATTTTATAGAAGAAGCAAGAATGTTTAGTAAGGGGGAATTATATGAAGTTCTTCATTGAAGAAATAAAAACAGAATTAGATGCTTTTGATATTTACTCGCTGTTTAAAGAAGACAGAACAGTTACCATTTTAGACAGCGGCATGGGAGCCGAAGATTTAGGCAGATACTCTTTTATAGGATTAAACTCTTTTACTACTTTTAAATATGAAAATAATATTTGTACTATAAATAAAAAAGAATTTAATGGCGACCCTTTTGACCAACTTAAAAAACTTATTGCAAAGTACAAAATTGAAAATAATACAGAGCTTCCATATATAGCTGGGGCTATGGGATATTTATCTTATGATATAGGGAGAACTATAGAAGAGCTTCCTGTTATGACTATAGAAGAAATAAAAATACCTGACTGCTATTTTTATTTCTATGATAATGCAGTAATAGTAGATAACTTAAAAAAGAAGAATTATATTACATCTTTAGGTATATTAAAGTCAGAAAAAGACAGCATTAATGAAATAAAAGATAAAATATCCAAAGGACATAAAATTAAATATAGAAAAGTAAATGATAGTGATACAAAATTTGTATCAAACTTTGGCAGGGAGGAATATGTAGAAACTGTAGAAAAGGTTAGACAGTTTATAAGAAATGGGGATATTTATATTACAAATCTAACCCAAAGATTCTGCTGTGAAACAAAAAAAGATCCTTATGAAGTATATAAAGATTTAAGGCATATTAATCCAGCACCATTTGCTGCATTAATGAATGTTGAAGATTTTAGTATAGTATCTTCTTCACCGGAGAGATTTTTAGAAGTAAGAAATAACCTTGTTCAAACAAGACCTATTAAAGGGACAAGACCTAGAGGTAAAAATAAAGAAGAAGATTTAAAAAACAGACAAGAACTTATAGATAGTGAAAAAGATAGGTCTGAGTTATTAATGATTGTAGACTTAGAGAGAAATGATTTAAGCAAGGTATGCAAGCCATATTCTGTAAAGGTAACAGAACTTTTCAAATTAGAGGAATATAGTACAGTATTTCACTTGGTATCAACTGTTGTAGGAAAATTAAAAGATAAGTATACAGCAATAGATTGTATAAAAGCATGTTTTCCAGGTGGTTCCATAACTGGTGCACCTAAAGTCAGGTCTATGGAGGTAATTGAAAAATTAGAACCTACTAGAAGAAATATTTATACAGGGTGCATAGGATATTTAGGTTTTGATGGTAATGTGGATTTAAATATAGCTATTAGAACTATACTTATAAAAAATGGAAAAGCTTATTTAGGTGTTGGTGGAGGAATTACCTGGGAATCTGATGATGAAGCAGAATATGATGAAACACTTGATAAGGCTAGAGCTTTAATGAAAGTATTATAAAGGGGTGAATAGCAGTTATGATGCTCTTAAATGGTAAGATGGTAGAAGATGATAAAGTTTTTTTAGATACCGGCTTTTACTTTGGAAGAGGACTTTTTGAAACTATGCTTGTAAACAATGATCCACTTTTTCTTGAAAATCATTTATATAGGATAAATAAAGGTCTTTCTATTATAGGAATAGATAAAGAAATTACTGAAGACGAAGTTATGGATGCTGTTAACAAGCTTCAGTGTAATAATTGTGTGCTGAAGTTAGTAGTTACAGAGGAAAATACGTTGTTCAATACTAGAAAGAACAATTATACTGAGGAACAGTATAAAAGAGGTTTTAAAGTTAAAATAAGTTCTGTTAGGAGAAATGAATTTTCTCAGCTTACATACTTAAAATCTTTAAATTATTTAGAAAATATATTAGAACATGAAAAATGTATTGATGATGGATACAATGAGGTGCTGTTTTTTAATACGGAAGATAAACTATCAGAGGGCAGTGTATCTAATGTGTTTTTTACAAAGAATGAAAAAATATATACTCCATCTAAAAAGTGTGGATTACTTGAGGGTACAGTAAGAAAGTTTATAATAAATAACTTCGACGTTACTGAAGGTGAATTCAGTAAGGAGGATTTAATGTCAGCAGATAGTGTTTTTTTAACTAACAGCATTATGGGGATAATGAAAGTCTCTAGTATTTATAATAGAAGCTTCAATGAATGTAGTATTATTAAGAAAATAGAAAAAGTTTATCAAGAACAATTAAAAAAACATTAAATATAAAGTTCCTAAATGAAAAATATTCCTGCACATAAGTTGATTTTTAGCTGCAATATATGAGGGTTTCTAATTGAAATCATACTTAAAAACTTTTATAAATAGGTCTTAGCTTGGCATTTTAGAAAACCTTAGAAACTTAGATATGTTTGAGGTACGAGTTTATCTAAGTTCCTTTAGGTTTTCAAAATGCCAAGCTTTAGACTTATTAAAAGTTTTTATGATGATGAAATTTGTCATTATATGATATTGTATAAGTTGATTTTTCGTTTAGAAACTCTACAAAATTAATGAAATCTATAATATTGGGAAATATATTGTAAGAGAGGAGGCATAAGTATGGATAGAATAGGTGTCAATAACTTTATTTCCATTATTATAGGAATATTTTTAGTTTTAACCTGTTTTTTAATCTTTTATTTTTTCCAAAAGTATCTCTTTAGTAAATACAAAAATAAAGTAAAGAATATAGCAGATAAAGATGATGATTTAAGCTAGCCCCGTTTCTTTAAGATTAAAGCTGCAAAGAAAAGAAACATTTCTAATCCTGTCTCAACAAATGTAGCCATAAGAGGATATGAGTACAAACTAAAGGTTACTAGATCCAAGCTATTTTTGAAGGAAGTTATACCGATAACAAAAGAAAGTAGTATGGAAGGAAGGACCAGAGACTTATATGCATTTAGTCCTACAATTTGAGATATACCCACGCTAAAAGCCCATATCATACTTGCAGATGCTGTAATTGCTGCACCTATGATAATCATAAGCCAGATAGCTTCCACACGTTCAAAAAAATCACCTAAATGAACAAATCTTGTGAGTTCAAGGCTGACATTAATCATATTTCTAGCTTGTGGATAACTAAAAATTCCTATTGCACTGATAACAAGTGACAAAATGACGAAAGTACCTAAACTGACAGCAGTAAATTTTGCAATAAATCCGTTTTCTGGATGATTGCAAATGGGAATATACATGCCCATAATAATACATATTCCTATAAAGGATAGAATAAGAGGAGTACCTGTTAAAGCTGGGTATAGGCCAGCTTCTAGTTGTGGCTTAAGTCTATCTATTCTTACATCAGGAGTAAAAAACAAAAATAGTACAATACAACTAAATAAATAAAAGGGACCTAAAATTTCGCATACTCTTCCTAGTACTTCTATTCCTTTTAAAACAGCGTATCCAACCACAAGATAAGAGGAAATAAGAATTATTTCTACTGGAGTTTTTGGAAAAAATGCAGTATTAAGTATTATACTCAGTCCTCTTTGTAGTGCAGAAGATACGAGCAAGAAGAAAACAGGAAATAATATGCCTATAATTTTGCCTAACCTTTTCCCAAGAATAGTCATGCTGTACTGCACCATATTCTGACCTGGAAATCTTATGCCCATATAAGCATAGACAACAGCAAGGAGTACATCTAAAACCCAGGCTAAAATTACAGATAAACAGGCATCTCTTCTTGCTTGAAAAATTAGCAATCGAATTACGTGCAGTCCGGTAAAAGATGTAATTATACAAAAAAGCATCCATATAAATTGATTTGTAGTGATAACTTCTTTTCTATGCATATTTATTCACCTCAATCCGAAACTTATAACTTATTAAAAAATATTTTTCCAATAGGTTCAAGTAATTTTTCTATTAAATCTATGGGAGTTGCCATACCTAAATTTTTACTAGTTTGAAAACATAAAGCTATAATTAATAAAATCACAACACATGATAATTCTTTCCACATTTTTTTTTTAACTAGAGCTATTCCCTCAAGTGTTCCTATTAGTAACGATGAAATAATTACAATTGCAGTCATTTAGCATTTTCCTCCTTGTTTGTCATAACAGGATCTTTAATTATTCCTAAATTAGTTAAATTAATTTTAAAAGTAATGTCATATTTTACATTTGGAAATATTTGAGACCAATTTTTTTTTATACTAATCCATTCTTTTGGATTGTTGTTGTATATTTTGGTTGAAAAACCAATGAAGTCTGTATTTAAATCTTTTTGGGATTTATATATTAATTTATTTAAGTGACTTTTTAGTGTGGATTCAATATCATATTCAAGATTATTTATAGCTGTAGGGCTTATACTAATATTTTCTGCTTGCTCAATAAAAGCATTTCCCCTGCATTCAATTTCCATGTTAATGCCATTTTCCGTAATATGAGGAATTATCACGGCAGATTTTTTAAATACATCTATAGTTACGTTACCACTTATGCCTGATTTAATAGGAAAGATAACTTCATGACCCTTTGCATAATCAACCACCCACAAAAGGCTTTTAGATTCTTCACTTGTAAGTATTCCTATTAAATGATTATTTTTAAAAATGGCCATTTTTTCAACTACAATTTTGGCAGCAGTACTATCTTTTGATTTTTCTATATCGATTACAGGGGCAAAGGCCGATTTTGATTCATTTTTTGACTCTATAATAAAATTATTTATATTTACAGGTACAATAGGTCCATTTTTTTTAAATAAGCTCATCATGGTATTTATAGCACTTGAAGTTGCAGAGTCACCAAGTATTCCACTTTGTAAAATTTCTCCAGCTGATTTATTTGAAACAAATACCCAACTAGTACTTCGAATTTGACGATTTCTATTTAAATAATCCATTGCCTCAGAAACTCCTGATTCTGATTCACATAACTCTCTTGATAAAATGATTACCTTGGCATGTGAAAAGTCCAGTAATTGATGATTATTTTTTGAAAAGTTTTGCATTGCACTAAAAATAGAATGACCAGTGCTTACTTGAATAATGGATTTATTTTCTCTTTTAGATATAGAAGTATCACTTTTTGAATGGCTGGGATTAATAATTTCTAATGTTACAAGAAAAGTGTTATTACTGGATATTTTATCAATACCCATGCCACCCACAACATAAATTTCATTTAGTTCGCTCTTATCACTACTACAACCGTAAAGTGAAATTGAAAATATAAAGATTAAAATATAAAATAATGTTGATTTATACTTCATATTTTGTTATCCTTTCTCGTCTTTGCTGTTTTCTGATGATGATTTTTGCCGATGTAGATTATTAGCATTGGCAAAGTGAGGTCTGCATTTCATATAAGGCCAGGGAAATCTTATTAAAGTATCTTTCAAATCCTTTAAATTTAAGGGGGCTAGCGGAGAAAGATAATTTACACCAAAAGAACTTAATGATGATAGATGGATTAAAAGTATAATGATGCCTAATAAAATCCCATATAGCCCCAAAAATGCTCCTAAACACAGCATGGAAAAACGTAAAATACGAATGGCGTAGCCCATATCATAAGATGGAATGCTAAAAGAAGCTATAGCTGTAATTGCTATAACAATAACCATAATAGGAGAAGTAACCCCAGCTCTAACGGCTGCATCACCTATGACAAGGGCACCAACAATACCTACAGTTTGGTTAGCTGGTGAAGGAAGACGGATGCCTGCTTCTCTAAGTGCTTCAAAAGCTGTTTCCATTAACAGTGCTTCAATAAAAATAGGAAAAGGAACTCCATGGGCAGCTCCCATAATGCTAATAAGTAAAGGTGTAGGAATCATTTCTTTATGATATAAAATAATTGCAACAAAACATCCAGGAAGCAGCAGCGAAAGCACAAAGAAAATTAACCTTATGAAATGTACAAATATGGTAGTAGTATATCTTTCATAATAATCCTCACTAGTTTGCAAAAATTGAATTAAGGTAGCAGGAAGTATTAAAACACAAGGAGTGCCATCTACTAAGACAGCTACTCTACCTTCTAAAATTCCAGCGGCAACTCTATCTGGCCTTTCGCTGTGCTGAATTTGGGGAAACAATGTATAGTGAGTATCTTCTATCAGTTCTTCTATATAGCCGCTTTCTAAAATGGAATCTATGTTTATTTTTCCAATCCTTTCTTTTAATTCTTCAACAATATGGTTATCTACTATTCCTTGTAAATAGGAAATGCTTATTTTTGTCTGTGTTTGTTTTCCAATTATAAAATCTTCAACTTTTAACTCTGGAGATTTAATTTTTCTCCTGAGTTGTGAGATATTGATGGAAATATTTTGTGTAAATCCTTCATTTGGCCCTCTTATGATCTTTTCAACATCAGTTTCCGATACGTCTTTTTCTTTCCATCCAGGAGTTACCACTTCTAAAGCCATATCATCACCGTCTAATAGAAGTATAGTATTTCCATTTAGGAGAGCATTTGTAATTTGCCCAATAGTTGATACTTCACCTATTTTTGTAATTTGAAGAAAATATTTTTTAATTATTTCTACAGTATGATCACATTTTAAATCATTTTCAGTAACTTCTTTAATATTCATGATAGAAGGTAATATGCTTTCATTAATTGACCTTATATCTGAAAGTCCATTAAAAAAAATAAGTACGCAGGAACATTTCATTGAATGTATAACAAATTTATGGTAAACAACATCAGCACAATTTGAAAATAATTCATGCAATACGTTTAAATTATTTGAAAGAGATTTATTTAAGGGCAAATTATATCTATCATCAGATAACTTTTGCACATAAATAGGATCTGAAGTGTTTTTAGAATTAAAAAACTTCTTCACAATTAAAGATCACTCTCCTAGAAAAAATTATTTTATAATTTATCCGATGACTACCTGCTCTAATACTCCCACTTATCCAAGTGCGAGTAAAGAGTAGCTACGTCCCTGGATAACGATTTCTAAGCATCTCATGCCAAGAACTCTGTTTATGCTTATTCTCTGCATTACAGGTAAAAATATTCAATTTTCATTTTTGTACTTTTACAAAAAAATATTAATATATTATAATTATACACAGGTATATTTTAAATAAATAATAAAAATATTAGCATATTTTTATTAAATATACATTAAATTATAAAAGAGGGATAGAAAATATGATTGTTACCTGTAGAAATATATTGAATTTACCAGGACTTGAAAAAATGAAAGTTGTAGCTGGAAAGGGAGGTTTAGACAGGGGAATTACCTGGGCACATGTAATAGAAGTCCCTGATGTTAGTGATTTTGTAAAAGGAGGAGAACTTTTATTTATTACTGGTATAGCAATAGGAAATAATTCAGAAGTTCTCCTTAAATTTATTAAAGATATTACCTCTAGAAATTTATCTGGTCTTGTTATAAATATAGGTCCTTATATAAAAGAGACACCTAAAGAAGTTATAGATTTTGCAAATACTGCAGATTTTCCTATATTTGAGTTACCTTTTGAGGTTAAATTGATAGATGTAACTCAAACTATCTGTAGGGCTATTTTTGCACGAAATGCACATAAGGAATCTGTGAATAATTTTATGCGAGAAGTGATTTTTGAAGATATAAATATTGATGAGGAAATGTTGGACAGGGCAATTTTATATGGATACAAAAGAGAAAAGAAATATTGCAGCTTGGTAGTTGATATTGACAACTTTAGTTCTTATATAAAGAAAAAAAATATAGTTGATGAAGAGATTATAGCAAATATAAAAAACCGTGTACAAGATATAGTAGAATACGTTTTAGATGAAAATAATAAAAAATATTTTTATGCAGTTCAAAGTGATGCATTTTATTTTATGGTATGTTCCAGTGTAGAAAATATAGACAGGATTGCAGAATCTATACGAAAGGAAATATCAAAGAGAATGTGTGATATTACTGTAAGCATAGGAATAGGAGATGATTGCAGTGATCTAGAAGATTTTAAATATGTAATACTAGAGGCAATGAAAGCATTAAAGTTATCTAAGATTTTTAGAAAGAAAAATTGTGTTATAAGGTATAAAAGCTTAGGCATATTTAGGCTTTTTTTTGATATAGAAACTAATGCAGAGATGAAAAAACTATTTGATGAAAGTTTACTTAAACTTAAAATGTATGATGAAAAAAACTCCTCTGTGTTAGTAAAAACATTAATTGCATATTTAAAGGAGAATAGAAACTTGGGTAAAACTGCAGAAAAACTTTACATCCATAGAAATACTATAAAATATAGGATAAACAGAATAGAGGAAATATTAAACTGTGATTTGAAGGATGATGAAGCTGTCTTTAATATTATGCTTTGCATAAAAATTGGGGTGTTTTTAAGATTGATTTAAATTCAATTTCTATATGTTGAACAAAAATTTATCCATATATTTGTTTATAGTGGACATACTAATTAAGTTGAAAATATGGTAAATTGTATACATTAAATTTAATAAATAGTTAAATAAACAGCACTTAAATTAACAAATTACAAATTAACTAAGCAAGGTGATGGAATTATGGATTATTCAGTTTTTCAAAGTCCCAAGAAAATAATGTATGGAAAAAATACCGCAAATTTCATTGGAAATGAAGCAGCGGTGTTTGGAAATAAGGCAATGATAGTTACAGGAAAACATTCATCAAAAAAGACAGGTGCATTAGATAAAGTTTACTATAGTTTAAAAGATCAGGGAATAGATCCTGTTATATTTAATAAAGTAGAATCAGATCCTAGTGTTTTTACTGTAAGGGAAGGAGTGAAAGTAGGAAAAGAAGAAAAAGTAGATTTTATAGTTGCCTTAGGTGGAGGAAGTGCTATGGATGCAGCCAAAGCCATAAGTATGGTTATAGGAAATGGAGGGGATATTTTAGATTATGAAAAAGTTCAGCCTAAAACTTATGGAATACCTATTATAGCAGTTCCTACTACAGCAGGAACTGGAAGTGAAGTTAGTAAGTTTTCTATAATAACAGATACTGAAAGAAAGATAAAGATGCTTATTTCAAGTAACTTTATAATACCTGAAATAGCAATTTTAGATCCACTTTTGACTATGATGATGCCGCCTCAAGTTACGGCAGCTACAGGGATGGATGCTTTCACTCATGCAATTGAGGCATATATTTCAAAGGCTGCACAGCCAATGTCAGATACATTTGCAATAAAGGCAATAAATGTTATAAGCAGTAATATTTCACGGTCAGTGCTTAAAGGTGATATTGAAGCCAGAGAAAAAATGTTGCTTGGACAGATGTATGCAGGACTTGCTTTTAGCAATGCATCTACAGCACTTGTTCATTCAATGTCAAGACCTTTAGGAGCTTACTATAAAGTTCCCCATGGAATGGCAAATGCAATTTTGCTTACAGAGGTTATGAAATTTAATAGAGCTTCTTGTGCTGAAAGATTTAAAGTTATAGCGGAAGCTATGGGAGAAAATGTAGAAGGAAAATCTGTAAGAGAGGCAAGCTTGATTGCAGTAGATACTATAAGGTCTATTTTCTTGGAAACAGGACTTCCAGTATCACTTAAAGAAGTTGGTGTAGACAAAGACAATTTTAGAAAGATGGCAGAAGATGCTATGGAAAGCAAAACTACAGCTCTTAATCCGAGAAAACCTACACTAGAGCAGTTAGTAGAAATATATGAAAAGATATATTAAGGAGGAATTCAAATGGCAGTTTTAGAAGATACTGAGTTAGATTTAGAGGTTGATCAAATTAGAGAGTATGATAAAAGGTACAACTTGCATTCCTGGAGTGCACAGAAAAATCTAAAGCCCCTTGTAATTACAAAGGCCGAAGGAATTTATTTTTGGGACAGTGATGGAAAAAAGTATTTTGATATGTCCTCTCAATTAGTTAATGTAAATGTAGGACATGGAAATAAAAAGATAATAGAAGCTATAAAAAGGCAGGCAGAAAAAATGCCATTTATGGGACCTGGATATGCTGTAGATGTAAGGGCAAAATTGGCTGCTAGGGTAATAGAAAAGGCACCAGATAATATGGCTAAAGTATTCTTTACATTAGGAGGATCAGATTCCAATGAAAATGCTATAAAAATAGCCAAGATGGTTACTGGAAGATTTAAGATATTTTCGAGATATCGTTCTTACCATGGAGCAAGTTTTGGAGCTGCAAATTTAAGTGGAGAGCCAAGAAGATATACTTGTGAACCTGGAATACCTGGATTTGTAAAGTTCTTTGATCCTTATATTTACAGAGAAAAAGTAAGATTTGAAAGTGAAAAAGAAGCTGCAAAATTTTATTTAAGCAAACTTAGAGAGCAGCTTATATATGAGGGTACGGATAAAGTAGCAGCTATTGTTGTTGAAAGTGTAACTGGCAGCAATGGTGTAATCATACCACCTGAAGGTTATCTCCAAGGAATAAGAAATCTATGTGATGAATTTGGAATAGTTATGGTTTGTGATGAAGTTATGGCTGGATGGGGAAGAACTGGAGAATGGTTTGCCTGCAATAATTGGGATGTAAAACCAGATATTATCACATTTGCAAAAGGAATTACCTGTGGATATGTACCTCTTGGAGGAGTAATTGTGAGTGAGAAAATAGCGAAGTTTTTTGATGATAATGTACTTATGTGTGGACTAACATACAATGCACATCCACTAGCTTGTGCTGCAGGCTGCGCAACATTAGATGTATATGATGAAGAAAATCTAATAGAAAATTCTAAGAAGATGGGGGTAATTTTAGGACAAAAATTAGAGGAAATAAAGAAAAAGCATTCGAGTGTAGGAGATGTTAGATATATAGGATTGTTTTCAGCAGTAGAACTGGTAAAAGATAGAGAAACTAGAGAGGCTCTAGTGCCTTATGGAAAAGATCCAGATGGAATAATGTCAAAGATAGTTGGGATGTTAAAAGAGGCAGGATTTTCAACTTATTCTCATGAGAGCTGCTTGATGGTAGCACCTCCACTTATTATAAATAAAGAAGAATTGGAAGAAGCTATGGATATTTTTGATAAGGTTATGTATTCCATAGATGAATTTGTAAAAAAATTAAAAAAATAAGCGTCCCTTTTCTGCAAAAATAGGACACTCAAAATTAATTAACCAATTATATTATAAACCAATTAAAAAAAATGTAAAGGAGATATTGATTATGGAAGTAAAAGATATGAAAAAAGTTAGTTGTGATAAAGAAAGAATGGAAGATAAAATCACTACTTTTAGTAAATTTGGTGCTACAGGACATGGTGGAATAACAAGGTTATCTCTATCAGAAGCGGCTCTTCAAGCAAGAGCAGAGTTCACAAAGAGAATGAAATCACTAGGTGCAGATATTGTAACAGATGATATGGGAAATATGTATGCTACTTTCAAAGGACTGGAAGATCTACCCCATATTGCAATGGGATCTCATTGTGATTCAGTAGTACAAGGTGGAAATTATGATGGAATTTTAGGAGTAATGACTGCAATGGAAGCAGCTGAAACTATAGCTAGGGAAAACATTCCTCACCGCCATCCAATTACGGTTATGATATGGACTAACGAAGAAGGAGCACGTTTTGATCCTGCTATGATGTCATCTGGTGTTGTTACTGGTAAGTTTGATAAAGAAAAGATGCTGGCATCAAAGGACCCAGAAGGCGTAACTTTTGGTGAAGCTTTGGATGCAAGTGGATATAAGGGTGATGAAAAAAAGAGAATAAATCCTAAAGACTATATGGCTCTTCTAGAACTGCATATTGAACAGGGACCAGTGCTTGAAGCTGCCAAAAAGGATATTGGAGTTGTAGAAGGCGTTGTTGGAATGGTTAACTATGAATTCGAATTTATAGGTCAAGCTGGACATGCAGGAACTGTTCCACAAAAATTAAGAAAGGATGCTCTTTTGGCAGCTTCTGAAGGCATTTTATATCTTCACAAGGAACTGGATAAACTTGATGGCAAGTTAGTTTATACTACTGGAAGAATTAACTGCTCACCAAATGTTCATACAATTATACCAGATGATGTTAAATTTACTTTGGATGCAAGACATCAAGATCCAAAAGTAGTACAGCAGGTAGTTGATATAATTAAGAACATTCCATCTGAACTTGCAAGCTGCAAAGTTAGCTATGAGGAGTTGTGGGCACGTAAAACTGTCAGTTTTAATAAAGAATTAGTAAATCTGGTTGAAAAAAATGCAAATCTTTATGGATACTCCAATATGAGAATGTACAGCGGTCCTGGACATGATTCTCAATTTGCAGCTGATATGCTTCCTGTAACTATGATATTTGTTCCAAGTATTGGGGGACACAGCCACTGTGAAATAGAAAAAACTCCTCTGGATAATTGTGTAAAAGGTGCCAATGTACTGCTTCAAACTATACTAGACATCGATAAGATGTAAATTTGATTATAAGTCTATTAAAAGAAAGAGGGGATCTATATGGAACAGCCAGTAGAAAAAGAAATATATGAATTAGATCAATCCGACACAACTGTTACGGAAAGTAAACTGTACAATGGCGATAACGCACCAGTTCCAGTTAAGGAAAGAACCTGGAATACCTATAATTTCACTGCTCTCTGGATTGGAATGGCTCACTGTATACCTACCTATATGTTAGCAGGAAGCTTGATATCACTGGGAATGAGCTGGAAGCAGGCATTGTTTACAATTACTCTTGGAAATCTGATAGTTTTAGTACCAATTTTATTGAATGCCCATCCAGGTACTAAATATGGAATTAACTTTCCAGTGTTTTCAAGGTTATCCTTTGGGGTATTTGGCGCAAATATACCTGCAATTTTAAGGGCAGTTGTTGCCTGCGGGTGGTTTGGAATAAATACTTATATAGGTGGAAGTGCATTGAATGTATTGTTTTCAGCTATAATTCCAGGATGGAAAACTCTTGGGGGAAGTTTTCAAATAGCAGGACTTAGTTTGCCGTCTGGTATAACATTTATGATATTCTGGGGCCTTGAGATGTTTGTTATATTTAAAGGCATGGAGCAGCTGAAAAGATTTGAAAACTGGGCAGCTCCTCTGGTTATGGTTTTAGCTCTTATTTTGATGGCTTGGTCAGTTAAATCTGCTCATGGCTTTGGACCACTTTTAAGTTCAACGGGGAAATTGCATACTATGAATGACTTTATGAAAGTATTTCCTGCTTCACTTACCAGTATGGTAGGATTTTGGGCAACACTGTCTTTGAATATACCAGATTTCACAAGATATGCAAAAGGGCAAAAAGAACAGTTAATAGGACAATCTTTAGGACTTCCTATAACTATGACAGTATTTTCCGCTATGGGTATAATAATAACTTCTGCTACTGCAGTAATATTTGGCAAAAGCATGTGGAGCCCGGTAGATATAATATCAAAATTTTCAAATCCTTTTGCAATGTTAGTTGGTTTCTTTGGTATAGTAGTTGCTTCTCTTTCTGTTAATATTGCTGCAAACATTGTTTCACCAGCAAATGATTTTTCAAATGTAGCACCGAAACATATAAGTTTTAAAATGGGTGGACTTATTACAGGTATTATAGGAATACTCATAATGCCATGGAAGCTTTTAGCAGATCCTAGTGGATATGTGTATACATGGCTTGATACTTATTCTGGAATACTTGGACCTGTAGCTGCAATAATCATATGTGACTACTGGCTTATAAAAAAGACTAAGGTAAATCTTAAAGATCTGTATCTTATAAAAGGGTTATACACTTATAAGAAAGGTTTCAATCCAAAAGCAATTATTGCACTTGTTTTAGGAATTTTTGCAGCTCTTATAGGTAAAATAGTTCCCAGCTTGAGCGGAATAGTAAATTATGCTTGGTTTGTAGGCTTTGGAGTTTCATTTGCTGTTTATTATTTATTAAGTGCAGGATCTAAAAATTCAGGTAAAATTAATAGCCAACCTGAAGAACTTGAAGAACAAAGCTTTTAGATTATTTTATGAGGTGATAATTATGGATTTGATTATAAAAAACGGAGTTATAATAACGGCTAAAGACACTTATAAAGCAGATATAGGTATAAAGAATGGAAAAATTGTAGCCATAGGAAAAGAAATTGAGGATAGTGGAGAAGAGATAATAGATGCAGAAGGAAAATATGTATTACCAGGGGCAATAGATGCACATACACATCTTGAAATGCCATTTGGGGGCACCATATCTGCAGATAGCTATGAGGCAGGAACGAGAGCTGCTGCCTGTGGAGGTACAACGACAGTTTTTGATTTTGCACTGCAGCAGAAAGGTCACGGCATAATTCAAACGGCTAGAGAAAGAGATGAACTCTGTGCACCACAAGCTTGTGTTGATTATGCATTTCACGTAGTTATATCTGATTTGAGACCAGAAATTTTAGATGAATTTCAAGCTGCAGTAGATTACGGACTGCCCAGCTTTAAAGTGTATATGGTATATAAAAAGGAAGGACTTATGGCAGATGATGGAGTACTTTGCCAGGTGCTTGAAAAATCCAAAGAAACAGGAGCACTTATTTCAGTGCATGCAGAAAACCCGGATTTAATAGACATAAGAACGGAGAAATATCTGAAAGAAGGAAAAACTTCTGCTTGGTATCACTATATGTCAAGACCTGAATTTGTAGAGGCAGAGGCAGATAAGAGGGCAATACACTGGGCAAAGTCACTAAATGCTCCCCTTTATATAGTACATCTTGCAAACAAAGAAGGCATGGAAGAAGTAAAGAAAGCAAAAGATGAAGGCTATGAAATATATGCAGAAACTTGTCCTCAATATTTATATTTTACAAGTGAAGTTTACAAGAGAGAAGACGGCAGAAATTTTGTATGTTCCCCACCAATGAAAGGAAAAGAAAGTTTAGATGCCCTGTGGGAAGGCATAAAAACAGGTGATATTTCTACCATAGCTACAGATCATTGTCCATTTCAAAGCTCTGAAAAAGATTGGGGAAAAGATGATTTTACAAAGATACCAAATGGATGTATGGGCATAGAAAATATGTATCCATATATGTTGAATGAGGCAAATAAAGGAATAATTTCCTTTAACAAGGCAGTAGAAGTTTGCAGTGCAAACCCTGCAAAGATATTTGGATGTGATAATCAAAAGGGTAGTATTGTAGTAGGAAAAGATGCTGATATTGTAATCTATGATCCTAAAAAGGAATTTACAATTTCAAAGGATAATATGCATTCTGATGTAGATTATACCATATGGGAAGGAGTTAAATTGAAAGGATATCCAGTTATGACTTTATCAAGAGGAAAGCTTGTATTTAAAGATGGAGAATTTGTAGGAAAACCTGGTTGGGGAAAATTCTTAAAGAGAAAGATAAAGAGGTAATTAGGCATTTTCTTTCAAATGCCCTAATAGGAGGACTTAATATGGAAAAGAAAAATGATATGAGATTTAGTCAGATAATAGAAGAAGTTTCTAGATGTCTTTTATGTTATGATCCACCTTGCAGCAAAGCATGCCCGGGAGGAAAAAATGCAGCAGACATTATAATGTCTCTAAGATTTAAAAATTATAAAGGAGCGTGTCATAAGTTTATGGATGACTTAGATAAATCTGGTGAATGTGGTCTTGCATGCAATAATAAGATGTATTGTCAGAGAAATTGTATAAGGGGAAAAATAGATAGGCCCATAAAGATAAGGATGATACACAAATTTCTTCATGAAGAGAGCTTAAAAGTGGAGGAGGTAATTTAAAATGAGGGACCTTTCTATAGAGTTTTGTGGTATAAAGTGCGAAAATCCATTTTTCTTGTCCTCTTCTGTAATCAGCAATAACTTTGAAATGTGCGCTAAAGCCCTAAACATGGGCTGGGCTGGTGTGGTATTTAAGACTATAGGTTTTTATGTTGCAGATGAGGTATCTCCTAGGTTTGATGTAATAGCCAAAGAGAATACTCCTTTTATAGGATTTAAAAATTTGGAGCAGATATCAGAGCATCCTTTAGAATATAATCTGGAATGTATAAGTAAATTGAAGAGAAAATTTAAAGATAAAGTTATTGTTGCATCCATTATGGGAGAAAATGAACAGCAGTGGACTACACTCGCAGAGTTAGTTACAAAAGCAGGAGCAGATATAATTGAATGTAACTTTTCATGTCCTCAGATGGCTGAAGAATCTATGGGTTCAGATGTAGGTCAAAATCCTGAACTTGTAGAGAAATACTGCAGATCTGTAAGAAGAGGAACTTCACTTCCTGTACTTGCTAAGATGACTCCCAATATAGGAAATATGGTAATCCCTGCAGCAGCTTCAATACATGGTGGCGCAGATGGAATAGCTGCTATAAACACTGTAAAAAGTATAACCAGGATTGATTTGGATAAGTTTTCACCTTATCCAATAATAAATGGTAAATCAGCTATATCTGGATACTCAGGAAAGGCAATCAAGCCTATAGCTCTTAGATTTATAAGTGACCTGGCTAAGAGTGAAAAGCTAAAAGGAATTCCTATAAGTGGAATAGGTGGAATAGAAACTTGGGAAGATGCAGTAGAATTTTTACTGCTAGGAGCATCTAATATTCAAATTACTACAGCTGTTATGCAATATGGATATAGAATAATAAGGGATTTGATAAGTGGATTGTCCTATTATATGGAAGACAAAAAATTTGAAAAAGTAGAAGACTTAGTGGGACTGGCAGTTAAAAATGTAGTGAATGCAGACGAACTTGAAAGGGATTATATAATTTATCCTGAATTTAGAGATCACAATTGTGTTGGATGTGGAAGATGTTATATATCTTGTTTTGATGGAGGGCATCAAGCTATAAAATGGAACTATGAATTTAGAAAACCACAGCTTATTGAAGATAAATGCGAGGGATGTCATTTATGTGCAAATGTATGTCCTACTGGAGATATACTAAGTGGTAAGAAAGTAATTAAAACTATAAAAAAAGTTAAGCAATTAGCTTAGAAATTTAAATAAGTAAGACTATGAGTATGTTAGCTTATAGCCTTATCTTATTTGCAAGAGTTACAGGGCAATTTAATAGTATTATATATTTTTATTATTTTTTCATTCAACATTTTATCAACTAAATCAATGTAATCTCCATCGTATTTTATACTATTATTTAATAGTAATACAGAAATACCGTGTACCACACTCCACATAGTTAATATATCTAAAGATAGATCCTTTTCTTCTGTAGTATTTTTATATACAGATTTTAGGTAATTAATGGCACTTGCTTTAAATACTTGAAAGGCTCCACCTTCATAGGATGAAGTATTATCTTTGCTTATATTTACAGGTTTACTAAAATCGCTTAAGAAAATAAATTTAAAATAATCTGGATTTTCAATCATAAATTTTACATATTGTTTTCCGAGTTCAACAAGTTGTTTTTTTGGATCGGAAGGATATTTGTTTACAATTTCATTCAAAGAGTTTTCAAAGCTTTTTGATACTTCCATAATGATTGCAGAAATGAGTTCATCTTTATTTTTAAAATGTTTATAGGGTGCGGTATGGCTCACGCTGCACATTTTAGCTACTTTTCTTAAAGAAAAATCTTCATATCCACTATTGTTTAGAAGTTCAATTCCCTTTTTTATCATTTCTTCTTTCAAATTGCCATGATGATATTTTTCTTTATCCAACGTTATCTTCCTTTCAAATTGATATATTTAAGGTAATTATAACCTTTGCAGATCATATAGGCAATGTTGTATTAAACATTGCCTGTAAAAGTTAAACATATGAGTAAAGCATTTAATCCTATTATTACACAGGTTATAATCCATCCCACAGTTTTTGTAAGAGGCTTATTGGCAAGGTGCCCCATAAGATCTTTTCGACTGGTTATAAGCAGCATAGGTATTATTGCAAGGGGGAGGGCAAAGCTTAATGCAACCTGGCTTAGCACTAAAGCTTTCATTGGATTCATTCCGAGACATATAATAACCATTGCAGGTGTCATAGTTATAAGTCTTCTAACATTAAGTGGTATATTTAAATTCACAAAACCTTTCATAATAGTCTGTCCTGCTAATGTTCCTACTGCAGATGAAGACAATCCAGATGCAATTAAGGCTATGCCAAAAATTCCACTGGATAAGGAACCTACTAGTGGTTCTAGAGATTTATGTGCCTGTTCGATGGAGTCTACAGCCATTCCATTTTTATAAAATACTGCAGCTGAAACTATTAACATTGCTGCATTTACGATAAATGCAATGTTCATGGCAATTATTATATCAATTCTCTCCATTTTTAAGTGACCAAGTTTAGTTTTTATGCTGTCATTTTTATGATTACGACTTTGAACCAATTGAGAATGCAGATATATAACGTGGGGCATAACAGTAGCTCCTAGCATACTTACAGCTATCAATACAGCACTTCCGTTTGGCAGTATGGGAACAAGGGTATGTATCCCAACAGATGTCCAATCAGGTTTAGCTATAAATAATTCCATAGAATATGCAATGCATATAACAGTTACCAATGTGGTGATTATTGCTTCTATTATCTTTTGACCATATTTCTCCATATATACAATAATATAAGTTGCTAATCCAGTGAGAAGGCCTGCATAAATCATAGGAATCTTAAATAGTAGATACAATCCAAGGGTGCCGCCTAGAAATTCTGCTAAATCTGTTGCCATAGCAGCAAGTTCGGCACAAATCCATAAAAACCAATTGGTTTTTTTTGAAAAAATCATTCCACACATTTCAGGTAGGTTGTGTCCTGTGGCAATGCCTAGCTTTGCAGACATGGACTGGAGGAAGATGGCCATTATATTGCTCCACAGGATTACCCATAGGAGAGTATAGTTAAATTGGGAGCCAGCACTTATATTTGTAGCAAAATTTCCAGGATCTATATAAGCCACGCTTACTATAAAAGCAGGCCCTAAAAATTTGGATAATTCACGACTTTTTCTAAGTATTCCTCTATTTTTCTTTAATACATTTAACTCGTTTTCCATATTCTAAAATTACCTTCTTTATAAAAAATTTGTTAGTCTAGGCTAAAGTTCTTTCACTACTGTAAAATATGTAATGTAGGTTAAAAGTGTTACTGATGCACATGGGAAATAGGGTTATTTAGTAACTAGGACTTAACGTTTTTAACAAACTGTTATGGTATAGATAACATATAGTTAACTTGCAAAATGTATACTTTTTTTGAAGTCAAATTAATGAGGTGTGTTAAATGAGCATAGAGAATGAACTTGAGAAAATATTAGCAGAAAAAAGTATCAATACTGTTTTTCAGCCTATCGTTTCTTTGAAAAATGGTTTTGTTATAGGATATGAAGCACTTAGCCGCGGACCTGAAGGTTCACCTTTGTATTTTCCAGATAAACTTTTTTCGGCTGCAGAAAAGTATAATAAAACATGGGAACTTGAATTTTTGTGTAGGGTAAAAGCCATTGAAAAGGCAAATTCAATTGATAAAAATAAGTTACTATTTATAAATGTAGATCCTAAAATATTTAGAGATGAAAGATTTAAAAGTGGGTTTACAAAGGATTTTTTAGAGAAACACAATATGTCTCCAGACTTAATTATTTTTGAAATTACGGAGAAAACTGCTATAGAAGATTATAAAAGTTTTAAAACTGCTCTTGAAAATTATACTAATCAGGGATATAAAATTGCAATTGATGATACAGGGGCAGGTTATTCAGGACTTAAAACTTTAATGGAAACAAAACCTCATTATATTAAAATTGATATTTCTCTCATAAAAAATGTAGATAAAGATTTATTTAAACAGGAACTTATGAAAACATTTGTAACTTTAGCCAGATCTACTAATATGAAACTTATTGCAGAAGGAATTGAAACGGAAGAAGAACTTTTAACCTTAATTAAAATAGGTGTTTGTGCTGGACAGGGATATTTTCTTCAAAGACCAGCAGGAACATTTTTAGATATTCCTCAAAATGTAAGAGAAAAAATAGCTGATTATAATAAAATATCTGATAACAAAGTTAAATTTGAAAAAAGTTATATTGGAGATATTGCCCAAGAAAATAAAACATTTTTGGTATCAACTAAAAGTGAAAATATAAAAAAATTTTTTGAACAATCAAGTGTTACAGGAGTATGTATAGTAAATGAAGATTTTCCAACGGGTTTAATTATGAAACACAATCTTGATTCTATGCTTGCTACAAAATATGGAATCTCAGTGTTCTTAAAAAGACCTATATCCTTAATTATGGATTGTTCACCTCTTATAGTAGACTATTATGATTCTATAAGTGAAGTATCAAAAACTGCAATGACAAGAGAAAATAGTAAGATTTATGATTATGTAATAGTTACAAAGAATAGCAAATATTGTGGAATTGTAACAGTTAAATGCTTACTTGAATATACAGTGGAATTTGAAAAAAATTATGCAAAAAATCTCAATCCTTTGACTGGACTACCGGGTAATGCTATTATAAATAAAACTCTTAAAGATATGATTGGCTATAAAAATAATTTTTTACTTCTTTATGCTGATTTAAATAATTTTAAAGTATATAATGATACCTATGGTTTTGAAAATGGAGATAAGGTGTTAAAATTTACTTCAATTTTTTTAGAAAATAAAATTAAGGAGTCTTTTCCATACAATAGTTTTATAGGACATTTAGGAGGAGATGACTTTGTGTGCATAATAGAAGATACTGCTGCTAAATGTTATAAATTATGTGAAGAGATGATCCAGGAATTTGATTTGAAAATACTTAATTTTTTTAATGAAAGAGATAAAGAAAATAATTACATAGAATCTTTTGATCGAAAAGGTAATAAAGATATTTTTCCACTTACATCAATTGCATTTGGAGGAATGTATGGAAATGTCAATAGATTTAAAGATGTAGATGAAATTGGTGAATATATGAGCACTTTAAAAAAACAGGCCAAAAGAAATAAGAATAGGAGCGGCTATGTAATTGATGAAGTTTATTAAAATGAGTTCAATTATATTGCAAATTAAATACTAGTATGATACACTGAATAAGTATTAGTGATAACTGATGCTTAGATTTGATTGGATGAACAACATATCTCTTTTAGAAATATATTTGTGAATCGTTTTAGATCTTGATTTTTGGAAAAGGAGGTATGTTTAAATGGCAGATAAAACTATAGTTTGCAAAGACTGTGGAGAAGAATTCGTATTCACTGAAGGCGAACAAGAATTTTATAAAGAAAAAGGTTTTGAAAATGAACCTCAGAGATGTCCTGATTGTAGAAGAAAAAGAAAACAACAGAACAACAGAGGATTCAGAAGATAATAAAGTGTTTATTAAAGCCCTATAGTTTTATGCTATAGGGCTTTTAAAAGTTTAGATGATTTTTACGGAAAGGAAATTGGAAATGACAAACGACAATGTTTGGACTAATAAAAGTACTATGTATCAATATATAAAACAGTATTTACAAATGATGATAGGGTGTATAATAGTAGCCTTTGGATTTAATCTATTTTTAAAGCCCAATGAAATAGCTTCTGGGGGGACGGTTGGAATATCTATATTAGTACAGCATGTATTTAATGTAGAGCCTGCCATTACACAATGGTGTGCAAATATTCCACTGATTTTTGTAGGACTATTTTTTATGGGGAAAAAATTTGCAACGAGAACTGTATTTGGTTCTTTGGTTTTACCTTTATGCATACTTTTTACAACACATTTTCATGCTTTGACATTAAATCCTCTTTTAGGTGCTATATATGGGGGAGTACTATCAGGTATAGGACTTGGCTTAGTTTTTAAAAGTGATGGATCTACAGGAGGAACTTCAATAATAGCTAGTATTGCCAATAAATATACGGCCTTGAGCATAGGAAACTCTCAAGGATTAATAGATGGCTCTGTAATTATTGCTGCTGGTTTTGTATTTGGTGCAGAAAAGGCACTTTATGCGATTATATCCATATATATAACTAGTAAGGCTATTGATTTAATGCAGTTAGGATTTAGTGGATCAAAAGTTGCCTTTGTAATTTCTGATAAATCACAACTAATTAAAAAAGCTGTATTAGAGGATTTAAACAGAGGTGTTACCGTGCTGTCTGGCTTTGGTGGTTATACTGAGGAAAAACGTACAGTTTTAATGGTGGTTATGGATCAATCAGAATTGAACAGATTTAAAACTTTCATAAAAAATATCGATAAAGACTCATTTATAATAATAAGTGATACCCATGAAGTTTTAGGGCAGGGATTTAAATTATATAGTGGAGTTAAGAACAAAAAAATATGAGTAATGATTTGGTAAATAGACGTGATATCAAGTGATTCTTAGACTAAGGTGGGGTTTGCTTATGAGAAATACCTCTCTCCATCTGAGTCTTAGAAGAACTTATCCAGGGGTGTATCAGCCGTTATCTCCCACCTAAAGAGGATGGGAGTGTTACGGATGGTAGCCATCGGATAAATTTATAGTTAATTATTTTCAAAGTTTATAATACAAAACTGTAGAAAATATGTAAACTGTAGTATATAATAATTAATAATTGACAACGGTTTTTTGTAGATTAATATGTTAAAATAGAAATAGGTATGGATAAATTTTAAGATAGAGGCGAGAAATTTGATAGATATAAAAACTGAAAAAGAAATAGGATATATGGCTGCAGCAGGGAAGATACTAGCATCGTGTCACAAAGAAATTAGAAAAATGATTAAGCCAGGTATAACTACTATGGAAATAGATGCTTTTACGGAGAAATATTTAAAAGAAAATGGGGCAACCCCTGAGCAAAAAGGTTATATGGGTTTTCCATATGCTACCTGTGCTTCAGTAAATGATGAGATATGTCATGGATTTCCAAGCAACAAACCTTTAAAAGAGGGGGACATTGTAACTATAGATATGGTTGTAAATTTAAATGGATGGTTGGCTGATTCTGCATGGTCCTATGCAGTAGGAAATATATCTAAGGAAGCCGAGGACCTTATGAAGGTTACAAAAGAATGTCTTTACAGAGGTATAAAGAAAGCTGTTGTTGGAAATAGAATAGGTGACATAGGACACGAAATACAAAGCTATGCAGAGCCACTAGGATATTCAGTAGTAAGAGATTATACAGGACATGGCATAGGAAAAGTAATGCATGACGATGTATGTGTACCACATTATGGTAAGCCGGGAAGAGGACTTAAACTTAGAGAGGGTATGGTAATTACTATAGAACCTATGATAGATATAGGTACTTATTCAACTGTAGTAGATAGTAATGATTGGACAGCACGTACTGCAGATGGAAGTCTTTCAGCACAGTATGAACATACTCTTGCTATAACGAAAAATGGACCTATTATTTTAACTGATCAAGACAGCATTTAAAAAGTAGAAATGAAGCAGCCGTGGATAAGTATCAGCAGTACATGACATTATTCACGGCTATATATTTTTAATAATTAGAAAATAGTGGAACTCAAATTAATTCACAATTTGCAATTCACAGTTTTAGTAGGTTTTTCTTCACTAATGTTGTGAAAAATCTAAAAACTAGTTAGTATGAATATTAAATTTTTAGATTTTTTGTGACAACAGAAAATCATCGTTTCTTGTGAATTGAATATTTCATATTATGAATTATGTTATGATTTACTATATATGATAAATGACATATATAGATTGACATAATAGCCCGTAGGGCTTATTTTTATACGTTAATATATAAATTTGAAAGGAAGGTATTTATGGTAAAAAGTGATATGTCAAAGTTATCTAAAAATGATGAAGTAAAACAAAAATATCTAGGAAATAAAGGCCTTATAATTCTTATTTCCTTATTAAGTGCATTTGTGCCTTTATCTACGGATCTTTATCTTCCAGCCCTGCCTATGATGTCTGAATATTTCCATGTATCGCAGGTTGTTACTAACCTTACGCTCATAATGTTTTTTGTATTTTTTAGCATAGGCATGCTTGTTTTTGGACCTTTAAGTGATAAATACGGACGTAAACCAGTACTTATTATGGGCCTTGTATTTTATTCAATAGGAAGTGTAATGTGTGTATTTGCTCCAAATATGACCTTTTTAATATTTTCTAGAATTATTCAAGCTGTTGGAGGAAGTGCAGCTAGTGCAGTGGCTACAGCTATTGTTAAAGATGTTTACAGTGGCAAAAAACGTGAATCGGTTTTATCTATTGTTCAATCTATGACAGTAATTTCTCCAGCTGTAGCCCCAGTTTTAGGTTCATGGATTTTAAAAGTGACTTCATGGAGAGAAATATTCGTAGGTCTTACCCTCATAGGATTAGCATCTCTAGTAGGATCTATATTGCTAAATGAAACTTTAACAAATTACAATAAAGGTACAGTAATGCAGACATTAGGAAGGTTAGGCGTAGTACTTAAAAATCCAGGATTTTTTTCTATGTTAATTATATTTTCTGTAGTAAATATAGCATGTATGGCCTTTATATCTGCCTCATCTTATATATATCAAGATGGTTTTAAACTTACAAGCGAAGTGTACAGTTATTATTTTACTTTAAATGCAGTGGGAATGTTATTTGGTCCGTTTCTTTATCTTAAGCTTGTAGGTCGTTTTAAACGTGAATCTATCATTGATATTTGCTTTATTGTAATGATAGCTAGCGGTATATTAATTTGTATATTTGACAATAGCAAACCTTGGGTATTTGCATTAGCTCTCTTGCCTTCTACTATAGCATCATGCTGCATGCGTCCGCCAAGTACTAATTTGATGCTTGAGCAGCAGCAGGAAGATACAGGTTCAGCATCCTCACTTATAGGTGGATTTGCAATGATTATGGGAAGTGTAGGCATGGTTATTGTTTCATTTAATTGGTCCAATCAAGTTTTTGTAATAGGGGCTGTAAATGCTGTAATAGGACTAATTTGTGGAGTTGCATGGAAACTAGCTTATAAAAAACCATATATAAGACATTTCTCTGAAATAGATATGGAACATTATGATGTAGCAAAATAAAGATATTTTCTAAATAAAAATGAGTTTATACTCCGGATATTTTTTACAATCACAAGTACGATTAAATACTTTGATAAGTCTAAGCAGAAAATTTATAAAAACATAAGGCCTTTTGAAAACTCATACCTCAGACAATTCAAAAGGCCTAAGTTTTTTATAAATTTTCCACTAAGACTTATATACAAAGTTTTTAAATGTACTTGTTTATTGTAAAAATATGCCTGCGTATAAGCCTATTTTAAGTTATAGAATCTGTATTTGAGTATAAATTAAAACAGTTGTCATACTATGTTAAGCATAAAATTTAAATTATTACATATATGTTTATTTTTCAAAGTGACACTATAGGGATTCCTATTCAAACTTGCTATTATGTGATTTGATATAAGATAACTTTTAATCTAGAAAGCATGTATAAAAATATATTATAGTTGATTCTATAACTATTTGTAAATCAAATAAGAGGACAGAGTTAAATGTGATATTATAAAATTAAATGTTATAATATCTAGAGTTAAGGGGGAATATGTAGTGGCAGATTATAGAGAACTATGGAGTAAATTAGGAATAGATTTAGAAAAACATGATAAATTATGTGCAGTACTTCCAGAATTATACGGTGGCGTTTATTTAACCCAAAAAAATAGACCAGAGGGAATGAATTATTTTAATCTTGTAGTAGCTGAAGTTCATGGATTAAGGATACAGGAACTGGATGACTATAAAGCACAAGGTGGAAAAGTAGTAGGAACGTTTTGTGTGTTTGTTCCTGATGAAGTTATACTTGCAGCAAAAGCAATAGGGGTAGGTCTTTGCTCAGGATCCCAATTTTGGGTTGAAGATGGTGAAAAGGTTTTACCAAGGAACCTATGCCCTTTAATTAAGGCACTTATGGGTGCAAAAGTTGGAGGAACGTGTCCATATTTTCAATCCTGTGATATGCTGATTGGAGAAACAACCTGTGATGGAAAGAAGAAAGCCTGGGAAATATTAAATGACTATGTTCCAGTTCATGTTATGGAATTACCACAGATGAAAAGAGAAAAAAATTGTAAGGCTTGGGAAGAAGAAATAAAGGAATTTATAAGCAAGATGGAAGAACTTACGGAAAATAAGGTAACTGTAGAAAGTTTAAGACAGGGCATAAAGACTGCAAATGCGAAGAGAAGGGCACTTAAAAGATTATATAATTTGAGAAAATATAAGCCGTCTCCAATAAGTGGATTAGATGTTTTATTGATATCGCAAATTGCTTTCTATGATGATCCAGATAGATTTGTAGAAAAATTAAACGAACTATGCGATGAATTGGATGAAAGAGTTAAAAAAGGTGTAGATGAGGGTAAAAAAAGGATTATGATAACAGGAACCCCAATGGCACTGCCTAACTGGAAACTTCATTCTATTATAGAAGGATTAAATGCACAGGTAGTAGTTGAAGAAACATGTACAGGAACTAGGTACTTTGAAAATGAAGTTTGTGAAGAGGGGGAAACTATAGACGATTTAGTAAAAAATTTGGCTGACAGATATATGAAGATAAACTGTGCCTGCTTTACTCCAAATACAGGAAGAATTGATGATATAATAAAATATGTAGATGAATATCATGTAGATGGTGTAATTGATTTTAATCTTTCATTTTGCCATACTTATGCAGTAGAACATAAGGATGTAGAAAAAGTGTTAAAAGAAAAAGATATACCTTTAATTCAGATAGAAACGGATTATTCTACAGAGGATTCAGGACAGATAAAAACAAGAGTAGAGGCATTTTTAGAGATGATATAATGTAGGAGATTTATAGTATGGACAATAAAAGATACTATATACTTTTTCCATCTCATACTGAAGGGATGAAGATGGAAAAGTTATTAAAAGGGAGTAAATTAGAATATACAATTGTGCCTACACCTAGGGAAATTTCATCCTGCTGTGGCATATCTATAATGTATAGCAAGAAGGATGAAGAAGAAATAAAGCTGATGGCACAACAGCATAATGTAAAAACCTTAGGTTTTCACTGTGTAGATAAAAAAATTGTGAATCCCTACTTATAAATAACTCAACTTTTTTAGTTAATAATTAAGAGTGAATAATGAATAGTTATTGTGGATTTTTTTCGTTACACTACAAAAAATCTTTAATTAAATCTTTGGTAGCTCGTTTCGCTAAAGCGAAACATGGCTGGTTTATGACTGGTTCTTATAAATTAAAAGATTTTTTGCTATAGCTAAAAATCATCATTCACTATTAACTTTTCATTATTAATTATTAACTTATCTTAATATAAAAGGTGGAATTTTGTGATTTACGTAGGTATAGACATAGGTTCTACTGCTTCAAAAGTTTGTATATATGACAGTGGAATTAGGGAAACATTTGCACTTCCAACAGGTTGGAGTAGTGTAAAAACTGCTGGTGTTATAAAAGATAGACTAAAAAAAATAGGATTAGGGAAAGATAATTGTAAAATAGTAGCTACGGGGTATGGAAGAGTATCTGTTCCCTATGCTGATAAAACTATAACTGAAATTACTTGTCATGGAAAAGGCGCTTACTACCTTTTAAAAGATGACTGTACAGTAATCGATATAGGTGGTCAAGACACCAAGATAATTACCATAAAAGGTGGTAGAGTTACTAATTTTACTATGAATGACAAATGTGCAGCAGGTACAGGAAGATTCCTAGAGCTAATGGCTGGCACTTTAGGGTTCACCATAGATGAACTGTGTGAAAAAGCTAAAAGTGGAAATGGAGTTACTATAAGTTCTATGTGTACTGTATTTGCTGAATCTGAAATAACAAGTTTAATTGGAAATGGTACCATGAGAGAAGATATAGCTTTTGGAGTAGTTGATTCTATTACAAGTAAAGTAAAATCTTTATGTCAAAAGCATGGAGAAGAATTTAATTATTTTTTAACTGGTGGTTTAAGTCAAAATAAGTATATAATAAACACCCTTTCTAAAAAATTAAGATCACCTGTTAAAAGCAATAAATTTGGAAGATATGCAGGTGCTATTGGAGCAGCTCTTTCAGCTTCAAAACTAAAATAACATGTTGACTTTGATTTGAAACTGTGATATCCTAAACACAGTAAAAATTAAACAGTAAAAGACCTTTAAAACTAGTCCTGTGAGACTGGGAAGGCATATTGTAGAATATAAAATTATTATATTGTGGTATAATAATGCCTTCCGTAAAGGAAGGCATTTTTTTACACCTTTAAATTTAGCACGGAGAGGCTGAGAAGGAGGAATTATTAATGTTAAAAGGAAGACATCTAATAGATATAATGGATTTTTCAATAGAAGAATTAGATGAGATATTCAAACTTGCAAATGAAATAATCTCAAAAGAGAAGGATTTTTCAAAGGTATGTGATGGAAAGCTTCTAGCAACTTTATTTTATGAACCAAGTACTAGAACTAGACTTAGTTTTGAATCTGCTATGATTAGGTTAGGTGGCAAGGTAGTAGGTTTTTCAGAACCTAATTCAAGTTCTGTTTCAAAAGGTGAAAGTATAGCAGACACAATAAGGGTAATTGGATGTTATGCAGATATTATAGCTATGAGGCATCCTAAAGAAGGTGCACCTAAGATAGCATCTATGTATTCTACAGTACCTGTTATAAATGCAGGAGACGGTGGTCACCAACACCCAACACAAACACTTACAGATCTTTTAACCATTAAATCTATAAAAGGAACATTATCCAATCTAAAAATAGGCTGCTGCGGTGACTTGAAGTTTGGAAGAACAGTACACTCACTCATAAACGCTATGTCTAGATATGAAAACAATAGTTTTACTCTTATATCCCCGGAAGAATTGAAAGTACCTGATTACGTAAAAAAGGAATTAAATAAAAAAGGTGTTAACTACAGTGAAACTAAAAATTTGGAAGATGCTATAGGTTCTCTTGACATACTTTATATGACCAGAGTACAGAAAGAAAGATTTTTTAATGAAGAAGATTATATAAGACTTAAAGATATATATATATTAAGCAAAGATAAAATGTCTAAAGCGGGCAAAGATATGATAGTACTTCACCCACTTCCAAGAGTAAATGAAATTCCATATGAAATAGACAGTGATCCAAGAGCTTGTTACTTTAAACAAGTTAAATATGGTATGTACGTGAGAATGGCATTAATGCTGAAATTACTTGGAATTAGGTAGGGGAGGAAGATAAATATGCTTACAATAAATAGTGTAAAAAACGGTATTGTAATTGACCATATAAGAGCAGGGTACGGAATGAAAATATTTAATTACCTGGAATTAAACAAGGCAAAGTATTCTGTGGCACTTATAATGAATGCGGTAAGTGAAAAGTTAGGAAGAAAAGATATAATCAAAATAGAAAATAATTTGGAACTGGATTTTACAGTGCTTGGATTTATAGATCCTAACATTACAATTGATATAATAAAAGACGAAAAAATATATAAAAAGATAAAATTGAAACTTCCAGATAAAATTGAAAATATAATAGAATGCAAAAACCCAAGATGCGTTACTTCTGTAGAAAAAAATATACCTCATATTTTTAACCTGGTGGACGAAAAAACAGGGTCCTATAGATGTGAATATTGTGACCAGATATATGAGAATTTATCGAAATATCTTTAAAACAAAGGAAAATTATATTTAAAGAGGGGGCTCTTTATGATTATAGATAAATTGTACGATGATGTTTTAAAAAAGGGAAATGTATGTGTGGGACTAGATACTGCCTTAGAATATATACCAAAACATGTGCTAAGTTCACATGAAAATATAGAAGATGCTGTATTTGAATTTAATAAAACTATAATAGACAGTACTTGTGATGTAGCTGCTTGTTATAAAGTACAAATTGCATACTATGAAGCCTTGGGTATGGAAGGACTCAGGGCCTATAGTAAAACCTTGAAGTATATAAGAAATAAGAAGGTTTTAACGATTGCAGATATTAAAAGAGGAGATATAGCAAAAACAGCAGAAATGTATGCAAAGGCACATTTTAAAGGCGAATTTGAAAGTGATTTCATAACTTTAAATCCTTATATGGGATTTGATACATTAGAGCCTTATTTACCTTACATTAAGAATGACAATAAGGGAATGTTTGTGCTTATACGTACGTCAAATAGAGGAGCAGAAGATATTCAATATATAGATACTAAAGAAGATAAAAAACTGTACAATGTAGTAGGAGAAAAAGTAAATTTTCTTGGAAAGAAATATTTAGGAGGCTGCGGCTATAGTTCCATAGGTGGGGTAATAGGGTGTACTCATCAGGAAGAGGGAGTACAGCTTAGGAGGAATCTAGACAGTGTATTTTTCTTAATACCTGGATATGGAGCCCAAGGGGGAACAGCACAAGACATTGCTGCTTATCTTAAAGAGGGCAATGGCGGTGTAGTGAATTCTTCAAGAGGAATACTTCTAGCATATAGAAAAAGAGAAAACGGTGAAAAGAATTATGGAGAATGTGCTAGAGAAGAATGTATTAGAATTAGAGATGATATATTTAAGGTATTTTCAAAGAAATAACCAGTCAGTATGCTAGTCTATTTTTTATCATACTGCGTCGGTAGAACCCTTAGATAGGATTCACTATCTGCGGAACCTGCCTCCTTGTCTGATAAACAAAGTTCTTAGCACCTGATGCTTAGAAATTGTTATCCATGGACATAGCCGCTCTTTACTCACACTTGGAAAAGAGTGAGTATTAGGGCGGGTTAGTCATCGGATAAAAAATATCCGTCGCATCTTTAACTTGTTATTTTCTTTCAAATGCCTTAAGGTATCAAAAAATATTTAGAAATGGAGAAGAAATGTATTGAAAAATGAGTTAAGCTATACCACTGAAAAAGTATATAAAAATGAAAAAACAGCTGAAGGTATTTATAAGCTTGAAATTCAGGGGAAATTTAAGGGCAAACCAGGTCAGTTTTATATGCTGAGATGTTGGAAATTAGAACCGCTGCTTTCAAGGCCTATAAGCGTACATTATTTAGATACAAATAAAATAGTTTTCTTATATCAAGTAGTAGGGCAAGGTACTGAAAAGTTAAGCAAATTGAAAACTGGCGATGAAATAAAACTTTTAGGGCCTTTGGGAAATGGATTTGATATAGAGAATTTGAAAACAAAAACTGCTATTATTGCAGGAGGTATAGGAATTGCCCCAATGTTTTATCTTGCTCAAAGCATAAGAAAACAACATGAGAATTGTAAATTAGATCTTTATGCTGGTTTTAGAGATAGTGTATATTCTATAGATAAATTTAAACCTTTTGTAGATGATATACACATTTCTACAGAAACGGGAACCCAGGGTACAAAGGGCTATGTAACTGATGAATTTAGGCCTGAACTCTATGATACTGTATTATGCTGTGGACCGGAAGTCATGATGAAAAAAGTAATAAGTATGTGTAGAAAAAAGCAGGTAACCGTATATGTTTCAATGGAAAATCGTATGGCCTGTGGAGTGGGAGCATGTCTTGTATGTACTTGTAGTACTATTAAAGGTAATAAACGAGCATGTAAAGATGGACCAGTTTTCTTAGGAAGCGATATAGTACTGTGACGCTTAAGGTATTTTTAAAGAAATAACTAGTCAGTATGCTGGACTATTTTCTTTCAAATGCCTAAATATAGAAGGGGAAAGGAAGTTTAACCAATTGATAGATATATGCGGTGTGAATTTTAAAAATCCTGTAATCGGAGCATCTGGAACCTTTGGATTTGGTGAAGAATATAATCAAATTTATGATGTATCAAAATTGGGAGGAATATGTTCTAAGGGTCTTACATTAAAAAGAAAAGAAGGAAATGATGGCATAAGAAGCTATGAAACTAAAGCAGGTATATTAAATAGCGTGGGACTTCAAAATCCAGGAGTAGAACATTTTATAAATTTTGAACTTCCTAAAATGAAAAAATTTGATACAGTTGTTATAGCTAACATAGGCGGAAGTACTATAGATGATTATGTTGAATCCGTGGAGAAGCTAAGTAGCTCGGATGTAGACATTATAGAACTGAACATATCTTGCCCTAATGTAAAAAGTGGGGGTATGGCTTTTGGAATAAAATCAAAGGTAGCTTATGAAATAGTAAGTGCTGTAAGGAAAGTCTGCAAAAAACCACTTATGGTGAAATTATCTCCTAATGCTGAAGATATCGTAGATATGGCATATAAGTGCTGCGAAGCAGGAGCGGATAGCTTATCCCTTGTAAATACATTTAAGGCTATGGCTGTAGATATTAAAAACAGGAAGGCAGTATTTAATAATATAACTGCCGGATTGTCGGGTCCGGCAATAAAGCCCATTGCATTAAGAATGGTATATGAAGTTTCAAAAGCTGTAAAAGTTCCTGTAGTTGGAATAGGTGGAATAGTAAGCTTTCAAGATGCAATAGAATTTATAATGGCAGGAGCTTATGCAATTCAGGTAGGCACTGCAAACTTTATAAAACCAGATATATGTTTGGATATAATAGATGGTATAGAGAAATATATGAAAGATGAAAATATAAAAGATTTAAGTGAAATAAGAGGAATAATTTAGGAGGACAGTTATGGATAATTTAGTTATAAATACATTGAAAGAAGTAGGAGCACTTTTGGAAGGACATTTTTTACTTTCTTCAGGAAAACACAGTGATAGGTATTGTCAGTGTGCAAAACTTTTACAATATCCTGACAAGGCAAAAGATGTAATAGCAGTTATTGCAGACAAATTAGAGAATGTTGACTATGATAAAATAGTTGGACCTGCAATGGGGGGGATATTAGTTTCCTATGAACTTGCAAGGCAAACGGGCAAACCAGGAATATTTGCTGAAAGGCAAAATGGAAATATGACTATAAGAAGGGGATTTGAAATAAAAGAAGGAGAAAAAATTATAATTTCCGAAGATGTGGTAACTACAGGGAAATCCTCTGTAGAGGTTGCTAAGGTAATTCAGGAATTAGGTGGAGAGGTTGTAGGCATATGCTGCATAGTAGACAGAAGAGCAGAAGGTGTCAAAATAGAATATCCAATTTATAGTGCTGTAAAACTTGATATAAACACTTATGATAAGGAAAATTGTCCTATGTGTAAGCAAGGACAAGAATATGTAAAGCCTGGAAGTAGAGTATTCAAATAAGGGGAAAGAATCAATGTACAATGAACGATGCACAATTAAATTCTTAGATTTTAGATTTTTCATAACACTCACGGAGAAAAATCCACAGAAATTGTGAATTGTGAACTGTGAATTGATTACTTAAAAATAAGCCTATTTCTATAGCACATTAACTGTGTTTTTAGGAATAGGCTTATTTAAGTAAATAGCTTAAATTTGCCTTTCACAATTTTATGGAGTTTTACAAAAAATTATTACTATTTATAAGATTTTTGAGGTATAATAAGTAATGAATTCCTACAATATTATTTATTATATACATGAAGGGTTATAATGATTTTTCATTGCGTATAATTTTATATAATGGATAATCCTTTGGGAATATTAATCAGGGAATCACCACTTTTTATAATGGGTGATTTAACTTCCCATAGTTATTAATACTAAGTATAGGAGGAGTTTTTTAGTGGGTAAACCAAGTATTTTTAGCAAAGAATATGAAAAGAAAATGCAGCGGCATAAGAGAAATAAAGTTATACTTATTGTGGCATGTCTGATGGTAGCAGTGTTAGTTGTAGTTTACATAAGGGGAGCATTTAGGGATGTAGTAAAGGAAACAAGTAAGGTAAAGAACAATATTGTTTCTGAAAACAAACAGACAAAGAATAATACGGATAGTCAAAAATCATCTCAACCAAATACTCAAACTAAGTCTAAGGATGCAGCAAGTCAGAATTCATATAAAATAAAATTGAGTAGTGGAAAAGATGTAAGTTTAATATATCAAGTTAAGGGTAATGACAAAGTATTTAAGGCAGATAGCAGCGGTACATATGATGTAAGCCCATCAGGTAAGAATGCACTTTTGTTTGATGATAAATCTCAGAGTATATTGTTAGTGGATGCAAATGGGAATAAACAGGATATAACAAATCCACAGTATGTATCTACTACAGGAACTGTAATAGCAAAAGATTTTCAATTAACTAATAATCCAGGATATGTATGGTGTTCTTCACCTAAATTTATAGACGACAATAATATTGCCTATGTAAGCCAACTTCCATGGATTGGGAAAACTGCAAAATACGTGTGGATAGAAAGCTTGCAGAATAAGAATCATGTTATGGTTCAGAATATAGAAGGTGAAGATATAAAGTTTCAGGGAATAAATGAAAAGGGACTTACGGCCATTGTAGATGGTAAAACTGTTTACTTAACGGCATCAGGTTCCGTTACCCAGTAGAAGGTGCAGCCTTCTACTGGTTATTTTTACGATAGAAGTATATGATAACTTTGGAGGAATTATGGATATAGGATTGTCATCAGCTAGCTTTTACCCAAATGTAAATACGGAAAATAGTATAGCTTTGATGAAAAATTTAGGATTTAATTTAGGAGAAATATTTTTAAATAGTATCAGTGAATATAGTGAAAATTTTGGAGATATACTTTTGGAACAGAAATTAAAGAACAATTTTACTATAAATTCTGTTCATGCCTTTTCTTCTTCTTTTGAACCTAATTTATTTGATGAATATAAGAGGAGAAGGAATGACGCATTTTTACAGTTTAAACAAGTATGTAAACTAGCCAGAAAAGTTGGAGCTAAGTGCTACACGTTTCATGGAATGAAGCATAAAAAACTCTATAATGTAATTAACTATGATCTGGTTTTTGATGTTTATGATAAATTATTATATACAGCAGGAGAAGAAGGCATAAAACTGTGCCAGGAAAATGTATTTTGGTGTATGTCAGGAAATATTGATTTTTTATATACACTTAGAGAAAAATATGAGGATTCCCTATATTTTACACTGGACATAAAGCAAGCCTATAGAGCTGGAAGGTTACCTGAAGAATATATAGATATTATGTCAGGAGCTATAGAAAATTTACATATAAACGATAGAAATTCAACAAGTTCATGTTTGCTTCCAGGTAAAGGTGATACAAATTATAAGAAGTTATTTTGTAAGCTGCGAGAAGCAAATTATAATAAGGTTGGTATAATTGAAGTGTACAGTGACAATTATAAAGACTATGATGAATTAAAAGTTTCTAAGGATTATATTGAAAAGTGCTTGTAAAAATTAAAAAAAACTATAAAGTTTGAGATTTTTGGTATATAATTATAATACTAAATTTAATTCCTAATAATAAGAAAAATATACAATAAAACCATAAATTTAACTTTTACAATATAATTATTGTGTGTACACCAAAATATTAGTTGAATTTTATGGTGCAATTATATAAAATATCAATATTAAGTTTTACAATTTAAGCAGTAAAGAAAGGCAATGCTCACATCATATAGGAATGTTTATAAATATATGGTATAATAGCATAGTTGATATAAGCATGTATAGTAATTAGTAGGAGGAATTTTATAAATGAATGTTAAGAAGGAAAAGATAGAAGAAAATGTTGTAAAATTGGAAATAACTGTAGAAGCAGAGAAGTTTAATGAATCTATGAAAAAAGCATTTGCTAAAAATGCAAAAAAGTTCAATATACCTGGCTTTAGAAAAGGTAAAGCCCCTATGAATATAATAAAGAAGTACTATGGTGAAGGCGTATTTTATGAAGATGCAATAAATTTCTGCTGTGATGATACATATCCACAAGCTATTAAGGAAAATGATATAAAACCAGTAGATTATCCTGAAATTGATATAGTACAAATAGGAGAAGGAAAAGAATTCATATATACTGCAAAAATAGTTGTATTTCCTGAAGTTAAACTTGGAGAGTATAAGGACTTAGAAGTTAAGAAAAATACATATGACGTAAAAGACGAAGAAGTAGAAGCAGAATTAAAGACAATGCAGCAAAAGAATGCAAGAATAGAAACCAAAGAAAGTGGAAGTATAGAAAAGGGAAATATAGCAGTAATAGATTTTGATGGATTTGTAGATGACAAAGAGTTTGAAGGTGGAGCAGGAAAGGATTATCAGTTAGAAATCGGATCCGGTACTTTCATAGATAATTTTGAAGATCAGTTAATTGGACTTAATGCTGGTGATTCAAAAGATGTTCATGTTACATTTCCTAAAGAATATGGAAGAGAAGAGCTAAATGGTAAAGAAGCTGTATTTAAAGTTACTGTTAAAGAAATAAAGATTAAAGAACTACCTGAATTAGATGATGAATTTGCTAAAGATATATCAGAATTTGATACTTTGGATAAAGTTAAAGAAGATATAAAGAATAAGAAAAAAGAAGCAAATGAACTTAGAACTAAAAGAGAATTTGAAGAAGCAGTTTTAGATAAAGTTTGCTCAAATGCAGAAATCAACATACCAGAAGTTATGATAAAAAAAGAAGTAGATACTATGCTTAAAGATTTAGAATTAAGATTAAAATATCAGGGATTAGACCTTAAGACATATTATCAATATACAAATAATACTGAAGAAAAAGTAAGAGAATATATGAAAGAATCAGCAGAAAAAAGAGTAAGAACAGATTTAGTAATTGGTGAAATAGCAAAAGTAGAAAAGATAGAAGCAACTGATGACGAACTTATGGAAAGAGCAAAAGAAATGGCTGCACAATATGGTAATAAAGAAGCAGAAAAAACTGCAAAACTAATTTTTAATAATCAAAAATCATATTTAGAGACAGATGTGGTTAATGAAAAAGTTGTAAAAATGTTAGTAGATAGTAATAAAGCAACAGCATAGATTATATTTAAATTAATTGCCAGGAGCTTTTCTGGCAATTAATTTAAAATAAAAAAGTTCAAAGGATTCATCCTTATAGATTGATATAAATTAATTTTAATATATATTAATTGCCTTAAATGGTTATATAAGAGGAGGAGAGTTTATGAGTTTAGTACCAGTAGTTGTAGAACAAACAAGTAGAGGGGAAAGGTCTTACGATATTTATTCTAGGCTTTTAAAAGATAGAATAGTAATGCTTAGTGAAGAGGTTAATGATGTTTCAGCTAGTCTGGTAGTAGCACAGCTGTTATTCCTAGAAGCTGAAGACCCTGACAAAGATATATATCTTTATATAAACAGTCCAGGTGGATCAATAACCTCAGGAATGGCAATTTATGATACGATGCAGTATATAAAGTCAGATGTGTCCACTATATGCATAGGTATGGGAGCTTCCATGGGGGCATTTTTGCTTACGGCTGGTGCAAAGGGAAAGAGATTTGCACTTCCAAATGCAGAGATAATGATACATCAACCACTTGGAGGATTCCAAGGTCAGGCAACTGATATTGGAATTCATGCAAAAAGAATATTAGATATAAAGAAAAAGTTAAATACTATAATAAGTGAAAGAACAGGGCAGCCCCTTGAAAAAGTTGAAAAAGACACTGAGAGAGATAACTTTATGACAGCAGAAGAAGCAAAAGAATACGGATTGATAGATGAAGTTATTACCAAAAAGAAATAACCTTTAGTGAGGTGTGGAAATGGCCAAAAATGATGATAAAAAACAACTTAAATGCTCATTCTGCGGTAAAACACAAGATCAAGTTAGAAGATTAATTGCAGGACCAGGTGTATATATCTGTGATGAATGTATAGAATTATGTTCTGAAATAATAAGTGATGAATTTGAAGAAGATGTTCAAATAGATATGACTTCTATACCTAAACCTGTAGAAATAAAAAATTACCTTGATCAATATGTAATAGGTCAGGAAGATGCAAAAAAATCACTGTCTGTAGCAGTGTATAATCATTATAAGAGAATAAATTCAAATAATCAAAATGATGATGTAGAACTTCAAAAAAGTAATATATTATTACTTGGTCCTACAGGATCAGGAAAAACATTGTTAGCTCAAACTTTAGCAAAATTTTTAAATGTACCTTTTGCTATTGCAGATGCTACTACTTTAACAGAAGCTGGCTATGTAGGTGAAGATGTAGAAAATATATTGTTAAAGCTTATACAAAATGCAGACTACGATATAGAAAGAGCTGAACATGGAATAGTATATATAGATGAGATAGATAAAATAGCAAGAAAATCAGAAAACCCATCTATAACTAGGGATGTTTCAGGAGAAGGTGTACAGCAGGCACTGTTAAAGATATTAGAAGGTACAGTAGCTTCAGTGCCACCTCAGGGTGGTAGAAAACATCCGCATCAAGAATTTATTCAAATAAATACTACAAATATATTATTTATATGCGGTGGAGCTTTTGATGGTATAGACAATATAATAGAACGTAGGACTAGAGTAAGCACTTTAGGCTTTGGTGCAGAAATACAATCTAAAAAGGAAAAGGACATAGGAAAACTTTTAAAAGATATAATGCCTGGAGATCTTCTAAAGTTTGGACTTATACCAGAATTTGTAGGTAGAATTCCTATTATAGTAACTTTGGAGGCATTAGACAGGAGTGCTCTTGTAAGAATATTAAAAGAACCTAAAAATGCACTGATTAAACAATATAAAAAGCTCTTTGAATTTGATGATGTAGAACTTGAATTTAAAGAAGATGCACTGGAAGCTATATCAGATGAAGCATTAAAGAGAAATACAGGAGCTAGAGGTCTTAGAGCTATTATAGAGGAAACTATGAAGGATGTAATGTTTGATATACCTTCAAAAGAGGAAATAGCTAAAGTAATAATTGATAAGAATGCAGTGGAGACAAAGAAGCCAGAACTTATAGAGGCAGAGGATGGAAAGAGGACGCCTATTAAATTAAAAAAGTCAAGAACACGAAAAGGCCCTGAAACTGCATAGGTTATTAAAAAGAGAGTACTGGTTTCGGTACTCTCTTTTAAGCAATAGTTAAGTATATAAAATGCTGATATATGAATTTAAACTATTTAAAGTGAGGAGAGAAAGATGGATAAAAACTTAAAAGTTCTTCCTCTAATTCCATTGAGGGGTATTACTGTATTTCCATACATGGTTTTACATTTTGATGTAGGTAGGAAAAAGTCAATACTTGCACTAGAAGAAGCTATGCTTGCAGATCAAAAAATATTTTTAACCGCTCAAAAAGAAGCTAAAATTGAAGAACCAGAAGAAGAAGATATATTTCAAACAGGTACTATTTGTAATATAAAACAAATATTAAAACTACCAGGAGATACAGTTAGAGTACTTGTAGAAGGTGAAACAAGGGCAGTATTAAAAGAGTTTATAAGTAAAGATCCCTTTTTTAAAGTAGAAGTGGAGATTTTGGAAGATGAAGAAGAAGATGACGACAATAAAAATTGTGAAGCCTTAGCCCGTACTATTAAAGATAAATTTGATGAATACATAAAATTATCTGGAAATATACCAGTAGAAACTATAATAACCTTAGATGAATTAAATAATTGGGGAAGATTAGCTGATACTGTAAGTTCATATTTAATGCTAAAACAAGAAAAGAGACAGGAAATTCTGGAATGCTATGACATAGAAGAAAGGCTTAAAAAACTTTTAGGTGTACTTGTAAATGAAATAGAAATTTTAAAGTTAGAAAGAAAAATAGGAGTAAAAGTAAAAAATAAGATAGATAAAGTTCAAAAGGAATATTATTTAAAGGAACAACTAAAGGCAATACAAGAAGAACTTGGGGAAGATGACGAAGATAAAAAAGAAATGAAAAGGTATAAAAACAAAATAAGTAAAGCAAAGCTTCCTAAAGATGTTAAAGATAAGGCATTGTATGAATTAGATAGATTAAAAAATACAGGAACCTATTCTGCAGAAGGGGGAGTAATAAGAACTTATTTGGATTGGATACTTGATTTACCTTGGAATGCCCAGACTAAGGATAATTTAGAGATAAAATCTGTTAGAGAAATACTTGAAAAAGAGCATTATGGATTAAAGGATGTTAAAGATAGAATAATTGAATATCTAGCAGCTAAAAAAATGAGTAAATCACTTAAAGGTCCAATACTATGCCTTGTAGGACCTCCTGGAGTTGGAAAAACTTCTATTGCAAAGTCTATAGCTCATGCTTTAAATAGAAATTTTGTAAGGATGTCCCTTGGAGGAGTAAGGGATGAAGCTGAGATAAGAGGACATAGGAAAACCTATGTAGGGGCTATTCCAGGAAGAATAATATATGGAATGAAACAGGCCAAATCTAAAAATCCACTATTTTTATTGGATGAAATAGATAAGATGAGCGGGGACTTTAGAGGAGATCCTGCAGATGCTCTTCTGGAAGTATTGGATAGTGAGCAAAACAGTACATTTAGAGATCATTACCTTGAGTTAGATTTTGATTTGTCAAATGTAATGTTTATAACTACTGCCAATACACTTGAAACTGTTCCAAGGCCACTTTTTGATAGAATGGAAGTAATAGAGATATCTGGGTATACTAGTGAAGAAAAACTCCATATATGTAAAGAACATCTTATACCTAAAGAGCTAGAACAAAATGGATTAGTGGATAATAAAATTATTTTTTCGGATTCAGCTATATACAAGTTAATAGACAATTACACTAGAGAATCAGGCGTTAGGAGTCTTGAGAGGAGAGTTGCATCCATTATAAGAAAAGCAATAGCAGAGATTATGGAAAAGGGCAAAAAAAATATAAATGTTACTGTAACTAAAGTAAAATCTTACCTTGGACCTGAAATATTTACTTATGATAAGGTAGATAAGGAAGATAAAGTGGGAGTAGTTACGGGAATGGCATGGACAGGATACGGAGGAGATACTCTTCCTGTAGAAGTAAGCGTAATGCCTGGAAATGGTAAGTTGCAATTAACAGGCCAACTTGGTGATGTGATGAAAGAGTCAGCTAAAACTGGGTACAGTTATATAAGAGCCAATTCCCATAAATATGGAATAGAAAGTGGATTTTATAAAAACTATGATTTGCATATACATGTTCCAGAAGGTGCAGTACCAAAAGATGGACCTTCTGCAGGAGTTACTATGGTTACTGCAATGATATCTGCACTTAACAAAAATAAGGTAAAACACAATGTAGCTATGACTGGAGAGATAACATTAACGGGAAGGGTTCTTCCTATAGGTGGGTTAAAAGAAAAGAGTCTTGCAGCGTATAGGGCAGGTATAGATACGGTTATAATACCTATGGAAAATGAAAAAGACCTTTTGAAAATTCCAAAGACAGTTAAAAGCAAATTGAAATATATACTTGCAGATAATATAGATACTGTACTTGAAAATGCAATCTTAAGAGATAATTAAGCGGGGTATATTTATGGAAATAAAACAGTCAGAATTTATAATTTCAGCAGTAAGTCCTAGGCAATATCCTGTGGATAACAGAGTGGAAGTAGCTTTCGTGGGCAGATCTAATGTAGGAAAGTCTTCTCTTATAAATGCTTTAACAAATAGAAGAAAATTAGTTAAGGTCAGTGCTACACCTGGAAAAACTAGGTTAATAAATTTTTTCCTAATAAATAATGACTTTTATCTCGTGGATTTGCCTGGATATGGTTATGCAAAAGTTTCCAAGAAAGAAAAGGAAAGTTGGGGCAAGGTAATAGAAAAGTATTTAAATGCTAGACAGCAATTAAAAAAGATAGTACTTATTTTAGATTGCAGGCATAAACCAACAGCTGATGACATAACTATGTATAAGTGGATTAAGCACTACAACTATGATATTGCTATTGTAGCTACTAAAATTGATAAAGTGTCCAAGAATCAACTGTCTAAGAATTTAAAAATTATAAGAGATACTTTAGAAATTAATGGGAAAGATGAGATTTTAACTTTTTCTGCATTAAACAAGCAAGGAAAAGAGAAAATTTTAGAGGTTTTGGAGTCTACAATAAATTCCTACTAAATGGTAAAATATTAGTGCAGGATTCATAGGATAAAATTTAAATTGATGCAGGCAAATAATAGCAAGGAGAAATTAGTCATGTTTAAATTGGATATTATAAAGGATGTCCTTGTATTTTCAATTGTATATGTACCACCATTTTTAGTGTTTTCAAAGTTTTGGAGAGATAAAAAGAAGAGTAATTTACTATTAGTGTTAATTGGAATAGCCTATGTAATTACCTGTATATTTACGGAAAACTTTATGCCTTTCATATTTGTACTTTTAAACATAAGATATTTAAGACATAGGGATGGACCATATGAATTTGATATAAGAAGATTTAAATTTTTTAAAGCTTTAGCAGCAGTGGTGGTATTTTATTTGATAACTATAGGTATATCTATAACTGAAACTATTATACTTTCTAATTTTAGAGTTGAATTAAAACAGCAGGATATAGTTACACATATGGCTAATATGTCCTTAAATAAATTTTTGATAATGATACCTGTAGTTATAATATTTGCACCTATACTTGAGGAATTTGTATTTAGATGGCTCTTATTTAAAAAAATATTTACTAAAAGAATGGGAGTATATCTGGCTGCAATTTTGAGCAGTTCAATATTTGCAGTAATTCATTTTAGTTTAAATGCATTCCCTATAATATTATGGATTGGCATTTATAATTGCTATTTAATAAATAAAAAGGGATACTGGTATGCAGTGTTCAATCATTGTGCATTTAATTCAGTAACAGTGGCAGCACTTTTATTGCAAAAACTTAATATGATGTAATAATATAAACAGGGAGTGTTCAAAGCAATTTAGAAAATTGCTATTGTAACACTCCCTTTTTGAAGGAGATAATTAAAAAATGTAATTTAATTATTTTTTATTATTATTGGAATTCATAAAACTATTTAATATTTTAGCTGCATCTGGAGAATTTTTAAGTTGTCTTACTGCATCTAATATCTCACTTTTTCCACTGCTATTGTCTTCCGTTTGAGATAATCTCTTTTCCAATTCTGCAAGTTGAGAGTTTATATTGGACTGATTAAACTCAGGCACATTATTTTTCTTGGAAATATCCCCTAAATTTAGATTACTCAACATTGCACCCAATTGGTCATTGGAAGAGTTCCTGGAGTTACCACCTAGGGCAGATATTATTGAGACAAGTTGAGTTATATCTATATTATTTAGAATATCACCTAAATTGAAACCAGTATTGTAATTTTTGCGATGGTGTTTTGACATCATATTCACCCCTTATTTTTAAGTAAATAGATTTGTATTTATTTAAATTAAACATAATTAATTTATAATATATATTATTCATAGGTAAAAAAATTGATACTAAAATTAAAGCTTATACCTAAAATTCTAGATTAAACCAGAACAAGTTTAATTTAGAATAAAGTTTTACTAAAAAGTTTATAAAAAGTAACGATATAAATTATTATAAACACTAAATATATTGGGGGTAAGGACTATGTCTAAAATTTCTAATTTATTAGAAATTATAATAATGCTGCAATATAAAGGTTTAACTACTGCATCAGAATTATCTGAGATTTTGGAAGTGGATAAGAAAACTATATATAGATATATAAGAAATTTGAATGAAGCAAGTGTACCTATATATACAAGAAAAGGAAGAAATGGCGGATTTTATATAGACCAAAATTTTTATATAAAACCTTCCAACTTAAGTGAAAATGAACTGGAAGCTCTTCTTATGGCGGAGGAAATACTTACATCAAAAAATGGTTTTGTGTATGAAAAGGATTTAAAAAATGCTATTTTTAAAGTAAAAAGCGTAAATGTAAATAAAAATGAGGATTTAAGTAAAATAAATAGTAATAAGAATTTCTCAATAAATTATGTGGGAAATATGGAAAATCTAGAAGATAAGATATCTAAGATAAATTATTCTATGAGCAGGGGGAGAAGTTTAAGCATAAATTATTTTTCAGTAAATAAAAATAATTTAACTATGAGAAAAATAGATCCTTACGATTTGATATTTAAAGAAGGAAATTGGTATATAATAGGATATTGCCACATGAAAGGTGATATACGTAGTTTTAAACTAAATAGAGTAAAAAATTTAAAAATTAGTAAAGATATATATATGAGACCTCACACATTTTCACTAAAAGAATATTTGGACAAGAACTGGGGTATATTTATGGGAGATAAAATAAAGGTAGTAATAAAGTTTAGCGAGAAGGAAGCTGCATTTATAAAAGATACTACATGGCATATACATCAGCATATACACCAGCTTGAAGGGGGAAAAATACTTTTTACCATATACTTGAATGAATTGGAGGATATTAAAAAATGGGTACTGAGCTTTGGGGAAGATGCGGAAGTAATTGAACCTATAGAGCTTAGAAAAGATATAAAGAGAGAATTAGAAGAATTGTATAAAAGATATTAAAAATTTTAATTTTTATGAATAATTTGTTTAGAATGGGACATTATAATAAATGTAATTAGGAGATTTAAATCTCCTAGCATCAAGTAATAAAAATGTTATTTGATGTAATAACCCCCCATCCCCCTTGGGACCGCGTGAACGGTCCCTTTTTTATTTAGATCTATACATAGATGCAATTTTAAAATGATATTTTTTTTCACTACTTTTATCTGGTATGAGAGCTAAATTTAGTGTATAGTTTTTTACTATGTTGGTATCTGTGTTAGAGATAGCTCTAAAATTTAATGCCCAGGATAACTCAGAAGTATTTCCATTTGCATCACATTTATTTTCCATGAACAGTGCATCCTGAAATACATAGGAATTGTTTTCACCGGACATGTTACCTATTAGAGACATATTTTCACTGGATATATTAGAATAAAATATATCTTTAGGTTTGTAGGATTCACTTTGAGGAAGTCCCTGGATTAATTTAATAAATGTGCATATAGTATCCTTTCCCATAAAAGTATTGTCATTCTCATAATTATAATTTTTAAATTTATAGTTTAAAAAAATGTAATTTGAAAGTGTCATGTTGTCTCCTTGGAATTTACCAGATATTACTTTTGGCGTCTTGTTGTTTTTACAGTCTATAAATCCTAATATGTTGTTATAATTTGAAAATATATTATCAAATTTATTATTATTGAATGTAAAAACACGTTGAACTGGTTTATTTGCAATGGAACCTTGTACAAATATTTCAGGAATCTTATTCCTGGATACATCCATAAGAATTACTCTAATGGGCCAATAAGGAGAATAACTTTCAATTATAGGGGAATTTCTATCTGTTTGAAAATTAAAGGACTTATCTCCAATTATTACTTTCATTGAATATTTATTTTCATTACGCACAATAGATAATATATCTTCTTTTCCATCACCATTAAAATCTGCTTTTATCTTTTTATTATTTGAAATAGTGTTAAATGAAGGAGAAGAGCTTCTAGATACCATAAAAATTATGACTGCTAATATAAATATCAATAATAATATAAAAAAGTAGATGTATTTTTTCTTTAGAAATATTATCCTGAATTTCATAAATTTCACCTCCACTTAATTATATGAATGTATTATATATTTAATTATTATGTACAAAATAAATTTATAGAAAAAGGGCTTAAATTATATTTAAAGGAGATGATAGAATTTATGCTCAAAAATAAGATAATTACATTTTTATTAATGATAATATTGTTATTTAATTTATCTGCATGTGGGAAAAATACAGAGACACTCAAAAAAAACAGACAGATAAATATATATGTAGGTGTAAAGGACAAAGAATCTTTAAATATAATAAAATTTTTAACAGACGAATATAAAAAGAAAAATCCTAAGGCAAAGGTAAACATAAATAATGCTATAGGAGAAAAAGTGGATGAAAATGTAAGTGAATCCAGTGATATAGATATTGTAATTGCTTCAAGAAATGACATGCTAAAGTTAGTCAGAAAAGGACTTTTGGCGGATATGGGAAATATGTATGAACAAAATAAATTAACTGATAAATATTATACTTCAGTAAAATCTTACGGTAGGTTTAATGATAGATATTATGGAATTGCTGTAATGCCTTATACTATAGAGATACTCTGCAATAAAAGTGCCTTCGATAAGTTAGGCCTAAAAGTGCCAAATAATATAGATGAATTTAATGCTTCTTTAAAGATAATGAACTCTACATCAATGAGAGTACCTGTAGTTCTTAATGAAGGAATGGATATTAATAATACTTTATTTTCTATAATATCAAGCAATATGATTACTATGAAGAAACTTGAAAATATATATGACAGCGGACCTTCTGCATACAAAAAGTTAACTGAGGTTCAAAAAAGTTTCGATTTGTTAAATGATCTTGTAAAAAATGGATCTATAAGCAAAGATACTTTTGAAATAGGAAATGAATCAAGTTTAAAAAAGTTTGATAAAGGAGACATTCCAGTAATAATAGCATCTTCATATTATGTGAACAATTTAAAAAGCAAAAATATAAAATGCTTTGAGTATTATAGTCCAAATTCTAAAAGTCAGTTAAAAGTTCCAATTATGGCAGATGCCATAATGAGTGTTCTTATAAGTAGTAAGAACACAGAAGAGACAAACGAATTTATAAAGTTTGCATTTGGAAAAGATGTTCAAAAAAAGTTAAGTGGCAAAGGTTTTGTAACAGGATTTAAAAATTCAGACATTTCAAAAGATGGTATAAAAAAGTGTGTAATAACTCACTTAGAAAACAGCACGGAAGACAATATAGCATTTATATATAATGTACCAGAAAGTTTTAAAAATAATATATCAAGCAAGGTTGACAGTATACTATCTGGAAAATACACTAAAAATGAATGGAATGAGGTAGTAGATGAGTCCTCTTAAAAATAGGCAGTTACCTTAATTATGAAAGATAACTGCCTTAGATTTTTGCTGCTTACGAGCATTATTCTTTAGAATTTTTTTGGCAGTCTTTACATATGCCGTAAAAATAAACCTGATTACTCAATACTTCGTAGTCAACACAATCTTTAATTTTATCATTTAAATTAGAAAAACAAATTCCTTCTACGTCATCTACTTTCTCACAAACTATGCACTGTATATGAGAATGAGGATGAACATTTCCATCATATCTAAAGTTACCTTCTCCTATATTGATTTCCTGTACTAACTTTACGTCAACTAAAGTTTTTAAAGCTTTATAAACAGTTGCTAGGCTCATAGTAGGATATTCTAGCTGAAGGGCTTTATATATGGTTTCAGCTGAAGGATGCTTCTTAGTAGATTGTAAATATTTGTATACAGCAATACGCTGAGGGGTTAGTTTTAGCTTTTTTTCTCTAAAAATAGAAGTTAAATTATCCATATACACCATCCTTATTTTATAATCTATTCTACTATATAATAAAAGTTATTAGTTGTCAAAATTAAATTTATAGTAATTACTGTTATAAGTGTTATATACTTATATTTATTAAGATAACATGTATATACTTGTTAATAAATATACAATACGTAATTGTAATAAAATCATCATAAATTAATAAAAAGTTATAAAATATATATTTCTTATTATAAAAAGTCTTGATTATTAAGAAAATTGTGGTATTATTAACTTGTAAAAGTTAATAAATTAACATACTTTATACCTAATTCTCATTTAAAATAAGAGAGGAGATTTTCCCTCTTATTTTTTTACGTTTATACTGAAATTTGTATATTTTATTTAGATATTATATAATAACTAAGGTAAGTTAGCATGCATTGCTGGCTTTATGCAGGAGGATAAAACTCATGAATATTTATTTTGTAAGACATGGACAAACAAATGAAAATAATAATAAATATTATTATGGAAGACTTGACGTATCTTTAAATGAAAAGGGTTTAAGTCAGGCGGAACAGACAAAAAAACTTTTAAGTAATATAGACTTTGATGATGTTTATGTAAGTGACAGAAAGCGAGCATCTCAGACAGCTAAGATAATTTTAGAAGGTAATTCTAAGAAAATTGTTATAGATGAAAGATTAAATGAGATGAACCTTGGAAAGTTTGAAGGTAAAAATTACAAAGAAATAATGAAACTTTATCCTGAAGAATGGAAAAAGTGGAGTGATGATTGGAAAAGTGTGTCACCACCTGAAGGAGAAAGTTACGTTGAATTTTATTCTAGAGTAAAAAGCTTTATGGATGATATTTTAAAGTTAAACAAAGATAACGTTTTAATAGTTACTCACAGCGGTGTTATAAGATCAGTTTATTGTTATGTTTTAGATGGTATACTAGATTTTTTCTGGAAATTTGCTTCAAAAAATGGAGACGTTACTCTAGTTAAGTATGAATATAGTAATTTATTTATAGATAGTATTACCCACGTTAATACATAATATTGATTACAATTTTATTCAAATATACTATAGATTATACTAGGAGGAATTACTTTGAAGAATTTAATAAATGATTTTTTTTTAATGGTTCAATTTATGACTAGAATTCCAATTAATAAAAGCTTCTCTTGTGAACAAGAAAATTTTAGGAGAGGCACCGTCTTTATGCCAGTCATAGGACTATTGGTAGGGGGGATTCAATGGATAGTGTACAAACTATGTATAATGGTACTCCCTATAAGTGTAAGTGTAGCTATCATACTTTTACTTGGTATAATGCTTACAGGTGCATTGCATTTAGATGGACTAGGAGATATGAGTGATGGATTTTTTGCTTTTAAAGGTAATGACAAAATTATAGAGATAATGAAAGACAGCAGAATAGGAAGTTATGCTTGTGCTACTATAGTTATGGATATAATATTAAAATACAGTCTTCTTTGTTCTATAGTGCCTAGGTTTTCTTTTATAATAATAGCTGCACCTGTTATAGGTAGATTTTCAATAGTATTTATAGCTTTTATAGGTAAAACAGCTAAGAAAACAGGAACAGGAAACTTCTTTATAGGCAATATAGGAAAGCTTCAGATGTTTTTAGCACTCGTTGTAACTATTGCCATTTTGCTTTGCGGTATGAATCCAAAATATGCTGCTATAATGATACCTTCCGCTTTGATTATGGCACTTTTAATAAATGTATTTTGCAATAAAAAAATCGGAGGCCTTACAGGAGATTTATTTGGGGCAGATAATGAAATGGTAGAAATACTTACTATGATAATAGCTGCTGTTATACTTACTAAGCTATTATAAACAGAGTTATTGGCATGAGATGGAGGATAAAATATGGGAAAGATAACTTTAATAACAGGCGGCAGTAGAAGTGGAAAAAGTACCTTTGCAGAGAAAATTCTTGAAAATGAAGATGACGTACTTTATATAGCAACTGCTGTAGTTACGGACAGTGAAATGAAAAAGAGAATTGAGAAGCATAAACTAAGAAGAAATCAGAAATGGGAAACTTATGAAGGCTTTACTAAGTTAGACAAGGCTATAGAAAAATCAAGCAGTAAATACATAATGTTAGAATGTATAGGAACTATGGTAACTAATATAATTTTTGAAAAAAACTATGACTTTGACAATATTACATCTGAAGACATAGAAAAATTGGAAGAGGATATAATTAAGGAAGTAGACAATATAATATCTTCTATAAAAGATAGTGACAAGCATATTTTAATTGTTACTAATGAAGTGGGATATAGTGTAGTGTCTGAGTATAAGCTAAGTAGAGTATTTGTAGATATTTTAGGAAGGGTTAATCAGTTTATAGCTCGCTTTAGTGATGAAGTATATATGGTAGCTTGTGGTTTGCCTATAAAGCTAAAGTAAATTATTTTTTATTAGAAAGGTTAAATGATATGAAACATAGTAGAAAACTAAATATATTTTTAATTGTCATAATTATAGTTTCTATAATTCCTTTAACTTCTTGTGTAAAAGACAATGTGCAACCTGTTTCAAAAACTGAATATATGCTTGGTACTATATGTACTATAACTGTATATGACAATAAGCCTGAATCAGTTATAGATAAGGCTTTTGTTAAAATTAAAGAAATTGAAAATAAGATGAGTGTAAATAAACCTGGCACAGAATTGGATGCAGTGGCAGATGCTGCAGGCAAGAATTTTGTCAAAGTATCCAAGGATACATTTTATGTTTTAAAAAAGGGAAAATACTATTCAGAGCAGTCATCAGGGGCTTTTGACATAACAGTTGGACCTTTAGTTAAACTATGGGGAATAGGAACAGATAATGCCAGACTTCCTTCTCAAAGCGAAATAGATGAAAAGAAATCACTTATCAATTATAAAGATCTACTATTAGATGAAAAGGATAGTAAGGTAATGCTAAAAAGACAGGGTATGTCTTTGGACCTAGGCGGAATTGCAAAGGGATATTCTGCAGATGAGGCTGCGAGAATATTAAAAGAAAATGGAGTTAAACACGCCATTGTGAACCTGGGAGGAAATATTTTAGCTATAAATACTAATACTAACGGAAAACCATGGAATATAGGAGTACAAGACCCTTTTAAAACAAGAGGAGATCCTGCTGGGGGCTTAAATGTTACAAATAAAACTGTAGTAACTTCAGGCATATATGAAAGGTACTTCGAAAAAAATGGAAAAAAATATCATCATATATTAAATCCCTTTACAGGGTATCCTATGGATAATAATTTAGCTAGTGTTACTTTGGTCACAGATATTTCCATAGATGCTGATGCCATGACTAAAAATATATTTTATCTAGGAGTGGATAAGGGAATGGACTATGTAAACAAAAAAAATGGATTACAGGCCATATTTATTACAAAGGATAAAAAAGTTTATATTACAGATGGATTAAAAGGTAAATTTGAAATTACTAATTCGAATTTTAAGCTTATGAATAAAAAATAATTTTATCTGATAAATAGGATGAAAAGGGTAGAAGTAGAATATATAATTGCTGCACATTATAATATGCGATTATTTGTGAGATGGCAAATAATAAATAGCAAGGAATTATATATAAAACTTGATATATGACAAGTTTAGTAGTATTATGATGGTGACAATATCTATTAGGTAATAATGTACTTAAATAATAAGTACAGACTTGAATTTTATATTGATAAAGATTTGAGTATAAGGTAAGTTCGCTGTATAAAATATATTTAATGTAATTATAATAATGTAGGTGGAGGTATTTAATATGTCTGAAATAACTAAGAATATGACTATAGCTGAAATTATTAAAATGAATCCAAAAAATGCAGAAAGATTGATGACTTTTGGAATGGGATGTGTGACTTGTGGTGAATCTCAAGAAGAGACATTAGAAGAAGCTGCAAACGTACATGGATTAAATGCAGATAATTTAGTAAGGGCATTAAATGCACTATCTTAGGATTAGAATTTGTTAATAAAAAGTATATTAAAAATTAAATGAATATATAAATTAAAAAGTGAAAAGTGAGGTTAAAAATTATGGCAAAGATATCTAAAGATACAACTATAGGTGAAATAGTAAAAATGAAGCCAGCATATGCTGAAACATTGATGAATTTTGGAATGGGATGCATAGGCTGTCCTGCATCTTTAGCAGAAACAGTTGAGGAAGCTGCTACAGTACATGGTATTGATGTTAACAGTTTAGTTAAAGCTTTAAATGAAGTAGAAGATAAATAATAAAAAACATTAAAATAGATAGGATGATAAAATCCTATCTATTTTTGCATTTTGCTGTATCAGCAAGTCTACAGCTATTACATTTATCGTCACAGGATTCCAGATGAATCATTACTTCCGTATTCTGAAGTGAGTGACTCATTTCATTTTCTATGTCATCACACAATTTATGGGCAACTTTTATATGCATATCTTCAGGAAATACTAAATGCACATCTACATATCTTTTATTTCCAGATTTCCTAGTTCTTAATCTGTGAAAACTGCAATATCCGGAACTGTATTTAGATATACAATCTTTTACAATGCTAATTTCCTTATCAGATAATTTTACATCTACTAGTGGATTAAAGGCTTTTTTTAACAGACATAAGGCTTCCTTTAAAATAAATAAAGCTACAATTACAGCTATTATAGGATCTAGAAAATGCAGTTTTGTAATCCATATTAGAAAAAGCCCTAAGCCAACTCCAAGGGAAGTATATACATCTGTTTTAAGATGAAGGGCATCTGCTTCTAAAGCAATAGAGTCAGTTTTTTTAGCTACTTTATATAATCTTTTGGATACTAAAAAGTTTATTGCAGCAGAAAAAAACATGACAAAAAATCCCAGACTGGATGAGGCTACTTCTCCTCCGCTTAATATCTTTTTTATAGCTTCTACTATTATCCATATGGATGCAACAAATATAAGCAGTGATTCGATTACACCGGATACATTTTCGAATTTACCGTGCCCGTAAGGATGCTCTGCATCTGCAGGTTTGGATGATATTTTAACAGAAAAAAACGATATTATAGCTGCAATTAAATCCATAGTTGAATGTATGGCTTCTGATAGGATACTAACTGATCCCGTAATTATCCCAACTATTAATTTCATAGTTATTAAACATGCATTAGAAATTATAGAAAGTCTTGCTGTTTTTACTTTTTCATCCATTTAAAAAACATCTCCCCTAAAATTTAGTAGTTATCAAGTGATAAGAACTAATACCTATTATAATAGGACAAAAATCATTATAAGTCAATAGAAAACTACTTCGATATGTATTCTCAATTGATAAAGAAAATTGACTTCAACATAACCTAAATGATAGGGAAATAAACACACAATTTATTATATGTAAATTAAACAAATATGATTATAGGGTTTGAAGTTTGAAAGTAACCTTATACAAAGCATGTAATGACAAATTTCAGCACCATAAAAACTTTTGACAAGTCTAAAACTCGGTATTTTGAAAATCTGAGAACCTTATCTAAACTCGTACCTCAAACATATCTAAGCTCCTAAGATTTTCTAAAATACCTCGCTAAGACTTATGGAAAAGTTTTTAAAGGTGTTTTCAACTTCGTCATTACATTTTGTGTATAAGTTAAAATTTCAATTAGAAACATTATAGATTTAGATGGGTATTGTGACTTAAAAATCAACTTATACGTATGAATATTTTTACAATAATGAAGCTCTTTTAAATATTTTGTATATAAGTCTTAATAGTTAGTTCACAATTCACAATTTCAGTAGATTTTTCTCCGCAAGTGTTATGAAAAATCTAAACAATAAGTACTATGAACTTTAAATCTTTAGATTTTCTGTGACAACAGAAAATCATCGTTAATTGTTAATTGCTAATTAGTTACTTAGACTTACCAAAATATTTAACGAGCTGAAGGTTGTAAAAAATATACGAAGTATAAGTTGATTTTTTACTTAGAAACTCTATATTTAAATTAAGAAAATTAACCACCTAAAGTTATATCCTGATCGTTATACCATTTTAGAGCATGCATTAAATGTTCCATTTTAAAATCAGGCCAATAGTCATCTATTATGTAAAAATCTGAATATACAGATTGAACTGGTAAAAATCCACTGAGCCTTCTTCTACCACCCCATCTTATTATTAAATCTACTCTTGATATATCATGGGAATTTAGACTGGATATAATGGAATGTCTATTTGTAGTTGATAAATTTTTAGTTTTACCTAAATCCCATTCCCATCCGTAATTTACTAAAAAATTAACTTTTATTCCCCCTTTACCGAAATTTTTTCTAACCATATAAGGGAGAAGTTCTTTTGGAAACATAGGAGAGTCAGAGTTTCCAACTACTAAAAGAGAAGCATTTTCTTTTGAAAGTATTTTTACAGCTTCTATACAAGCTTTGGTGAAGGCTTTAGCTTGAATTGATGGTCTTTTAGTATTATCTGTAGTGAATCCATAATAGGTTAATTCATTTATCCCTAATTTTTCACATAATTTAAATAATTCTATTCCAGGTTTTAGACCAAAACTATATCCTTTTTCTTTACTTAACCCTCTTTTAACTGCCCAGCGCCTGTTTCCATCTGGAATTATACCTATGTGATTTGGCAGTGCCATTTTTACATCCTCCTCTAGTTTAAGTACTAATTTAAATTATTACCAAGAGTTGGATTATTATTCTACAATGAAAATTAAATATAAAAAACTACAAAGTTTTTTATATTATACGAGTAAATCCTTCTCCTAGTACTTCATTTACATCATTTACAGTAATAAAGGCCTTGTCATCTAAAACTTTTATATAATTTTTTAACTTTAAAAACTGTTTTCTGTCCAAAATGGTGGTTATAACTTCTTTATTGCTATTTTTATAGGCTCCTTTGGCGTAATAGATAGTTGCACTTCTAGATAGTTCATTTACAATATATTTTTTTATATTTTCACCATTGTTACTTATTATAGCTACTTGCTTATAGGAGTTCAAACTTAATATAACTTTATCAATTATAGTAGAGTTCAATATTACTCCAAGAATTGCATACATTCCTTTATTTACTCCAAGTATTAGGGTTGCTGCTATAGTTATTGCGATGTCTGCCATCAAAACAGATTTGCCTATACTTATTTGAGTGTATTTGTTTATTATTTTTGCAATTATATCTGTTCCACCAGTAGAGGCGTTTAAGTTAAAAACAATGCCCATACCTAATCCACATATGAGTATGCCTAATATGAGTTGAATTAAAATATCATTGCTGAAAGGCTTTATATTAGGATACATTTTTCCCATTAAAAGTACAAGAGCAGATATAGAAAAACTACAAAATATGGTTTTACCACCAAACACAGGTCCAATTACAATTATACCAATGGTAAAAAGTATAACTTCCATGCCCATCATTAAAAGACCTATTGGAATACTTGGAAATATACTGTTTATAATTATGGCTATACCGCTTGTTCCTCCAGCTGCTATATGATTTGGAGCTAGAAAAAAATAAGTGCCAAAAGCTACAAAAAGTGAACCTACTAGTATAAGAAAAATATCTTTCAAATTTATTTTCATAAGTCAAAGCCTCCTATATATAATTTCTATTTAATTTCGTAGTTTATTCATCAAAAAAAGCACATAAAACCCAAGTAAGAAATTCTTAGATTTATATGCTCTCATTACACACAAATTCATTGTGAGAATGTCTTTTTAAATTTACTTCCAATAATATTATATAATGATAGATATTTTAATGTCAATGTTATACAATATTTATTAACTCAACTTTCGCAGTTTAAAAACATTGCGAAGCAATTAATTCACAATTAAGGATGATTTTTTTCTGTTAAAACTTCAGAAAATGTAAAATGTAGCACTATTGAAGCAAAGCTTCAATAAGCTTTAAATTTTAAATTTTAAATTTTTCGCAGCACAGTGGAGAAAAATCTACTGAAATTGTGAATTGTGAATTGATTACATTTAACTTGTATTATTTAATTAGTAATATTATAATAAAATAGTAAAGTAAATAAATGTATAAAAGCTATTAAACTTATACAAAATTTATCAAGTTTCGCAGCAAAGCCTTATCAATGAATCTTACTTATTGAAAGTGTTACAGTAGGTAGCCATCAGATAAAATTTAGAATAGTGGGTGATTTTTTTATGCAAGATGTGATTCTTACAGAATCAGGTAAAAAAAGTTAGAAGATGAATTAGAATACTTAAAAACAGTTAAAAGGGTAGAAATTAAGTTAGCGTTGAAAGCAGCACGTGCACAAGGTGATTTAAGTGAAAATGCAGATTATGATGCTGCAAAAGATGATCAATCTATGACTGAGACTAGAATACAGGAACTTGAAGCTCAGCTCAAAAATGCAGTAATAATAGAAAGCTCTTCAGAAGCAGACGTATTCGATATAAATAAAACCGCATTAGTAAAATTTTGTGACGTAGATGAAACTGAAGAAGTTACCTTAGTTAGTACAGTAGAAGCAGATGTTAAGAATATGAAGATAAGTATAGAGTCTCCTTTAGGAAAGGCACTTTATAAACTAAAAGTAGGTCAAAAGGCAACTGTGGCATCTCCTGATGGAAGTTATGATGTGCAGGTTGAAAAATTATTGTAAAATAAGTGTGTTGAATGTTTTATTTTTATAAGTTAAATTGATGAAAATATGTTGACAAATAATTAGCAGTTTGCTACATTTTATTAAATTAAATATTAAGTTCTTATCAAGAGCGGTAGAGGGACTGGCCCTATGAAGCCCGGCAACCTGGATGTAATCCAACGGTGCCAATTCCAGCAGGTATTACCTGAAAGATAAGAAGTGGAAGAATATTAATCTTCCTGTAGGCTTATCTACAGGAAGGTTTTTTTGAGTATAAAAAGTTTTTAGTGTGATGAAATTTGTTAGTATATGGCTGGTATAAGTAAACTTTCTACTTAGAAACTCTGTATTTTAATTTAAAACTACCTTTTCTTTTTGACGGAAAATCCAAATTTGCCTAGAGGCTTTGAATTTATAGGAAAGTATTCTCCGTGAGAATAACATATGAGATCAGCTTTTTCTAAATGTATTTTGCCCTTATTGTCTATTAGATTTTCATCTACGTGAACTGATGAAATTTCAGCTATAAATAAATGATGGCTTCCAAGAGGAATTATATTTTTAACCTTGCATTCCATGTTAACAGCACATTCTTTAATACAAGGAACGGATATTTTTTCACTTTTTTCTAATTCTAATTTACATTCTTTTATTTTATTAAAGTCTTTGCCAGATTTTACACCGCATAAATCTACAATTCTGGTTAAATTTCTAGAAGGAAGGTTTACTGCAAATTCCATTGTCTCCTTTATGTATTTATAGGATAATCTTTCTGGTTTTATGGCTATAGTAATCATAGGTGGTTTAGTACATGCATTACCTACCCAGGCAGCAGTGAACACATTTATATCTCTATTTTTACTTTTTGAAGTTATAAGTACTGAAGGTACAGGATTCAGCATACAACTGCCTTTAAAAAATATTTTAGACATTGTAAATCTCCTTTTCTATTAAATTATTCTTTTAAAATCTATTTAATATGAAGTATCATGGTAAATGTTGTTATGATAAAAATTTTTGCAATTATATATATAATTTTTATAGATATAAATTTGTAATTATAATTTAGAAACAATATTTTTAAATTACAAAAAGCCCCAAAACCCTTAAATTGAGACATATTCCTTGGGACATAGGGCTTAATTGTTTTATTATAAGACATTTAAACAGTATACTAAAAGTAAACTAATGAGATTTTTTACTTTTAGCCACTTCAACTGAAACTCTTCTTCCCTGAAGTTTTTTACCATTAGTTTTTTTCAATATAATAGAAGATACTCTTTCTGGGACATTTATAAATGTAAATTTATTTAGTATATCTATATCACCTATTTCATAGGCTTCAACTGAAGAAGTTTCACTTATAAATTTTAAAAGTTTTCTAGGAGTTAAATTATCCATTCTACCTATGGATAGGAATAATCTAACATCTTTTTCATCTACAGTTAAGGAATTTTCCTTATAGTCAAAGCTCAATTCTTTGTCAAAAATTATTTTCATAAGAGCAGCTGCTACGTCTACTAGATTGTATTCTTCATCTAATTCAGTTGCTATAGGAATAAAATTTTTATAATTGTCTTCAGATATAATATTTCTAACTTGTTCTTCTATATTTTTATACTTAGCTTCATAAATATCATCTACTGTAGGAATTTCCTTCCTTCTTATCTTGCTTTTAGTAAATTTCTCTATTTGCTTTAAAAGTATGTATTCTCTAGGTGTTACTAAGGAATATGCAATACCTTCTTTGTTTGCCCTTCCGGTTCTTCCAATTCTATGGACATAAGATTCTGTGTCCTGTGGGAGGTCATAATTTATAACGTGGGAAACATTTTCCACATCTATACCTCTTGCAGCTACGTCTGTGGCAACTAAGAATTCAAGGGAACCTTCTTTAAACTTTCTAAGGGTATTTAATCTCTGGTTCTGTCCCATGTCACCGTGCATACCTTCTACATTATATCCTCTAGCTTGCAAACCTTCTACTAATTCATCTACACCACGTTTAGTTTTGCAAAATATTATGGCACTTGAAGGTTCATCTACGTCTAGAATTCTACATAAAGATTCAAATCTATCTTTTTGTTTTATCTCATAGTAATATTGTTTTGTTTTCTCTACAGTTAATGTGTTCTTAGCTATTTTTATGCACTTAATATTTGACTTCATATATCTGGAAGATAACTTTTTTATCTGATCTGGCATAGTAGCAGAGAAGAGCAATGTCTGTCTGTCAGAATTTGCGGCTTTTATTATGTTTTCTATATCTTCTATAAAACCCATATCCAACATTTCATCTGCTTCATCTAGTATTAAGAATTCTATATTGCTAAGATCTAAAGTTTTCCTCTTTATATGATCAAGTATTCTTCCAGGGGTGCCTACTACTACATCTACACCTCTTTTTAAAGATCTAATTTGCCTGTCTATAGGTTGACCACCGTATATAGGTAATAGGGCTACTTTTTTGAATTTAGCAATTCTGGACAACTCATCATTTACTTGAATTGCAAGTTCTCGAGTGGGAGTAACTATAAGAGCTGAGATGTGTTTGCTTTTGGTAGTTATCTTGCTTAACATAGGTGCTCCAAAAGCTAAAGTTTTTCCTGTACCTGTCTGTGCCTGACCGATTACGTCATTCCCATCTAGTATTACAGGGATTGATTCAGCTTGAATTTGCGATGGTTCTTCAAATCCCATATCATCAATTGCTTGAAGAACCTTAGGATCTAAATTTAAATCACTAAAATTAATATTTTCCATTAAAACTCCTCTTTCTTTTTTATATTACAAAACAAAGTTTATCATATCATAGTATATACATATTATCAAATTTTAATTTAATTTTCTGTAATTAACAATTAGTCTAATTTTATGCTCTTTCTATTTCACTGTATATAAATTATAATATAATGTACGATAGTTTTTATTTAAAGAGGAGAATTTATATGTTTGATGCTAGACAAAAAGTTTTACCTAATGGTATAAAACTTATTACTATAAAAAGAGATACTTATATAGCGGCTTTTCATGCTGGAATTAAAATAGGAGCTATATATGAAAGTGTTCAGGAAAAGGGCATATCACATTTTATTGAACATATGCTTTTTAAGGGTACTAAGTCTAGAGACAATAAAAAATTAAACAATGATTTAGAAATTCTGGGGGGAGAATATAATGCATATACAGACAATAATTCTACAGTGTATAGTATTACCTCATTAAGGGAAGAATTAGAAAAGTCTGTGGAAATTATTTCCGATATGTTTATAAATTCTATATTTCCGGATGAAGAAATTGAAAAGGAAAGAGAAGTTATATTATCAGAAATAAAAAGCAGTAAAGATGATATAGAAGCTTATAGTTTTGAAAAAGTAAATAAACTAGCTTTTAAAAAAGGTCCATTGAGATATGATACTGCAGGAGATGAACAGGGAGTAACTAAATTTACAAGGAAAGATTTAATTGAATTTTATAATAATTATTATGTTCCTAATAATTGCTTCATAACAGTAGTTTCTTCTTATGAACACGAAGAGATTTATGATTTGGTATGGAAATATTTTAAAGACTGGAAGTACAAGGAATTTACTAGAAACGACATAATAATTGAACAAAATATACCCTGTAGGGAAGTCTCTTATAAAAAAGATATAGAACAGAGTACTATTGTGTATCTTTTTACTTTTTATGGATTAAATGAAAAAGAGGAATTGGCACTCAAAATATTGAATCATAGATTTGGTGAAAGCAGCAATTCTATTTTATTTAGAAAACTAAGAGAGGAAAAAGGACTTGCTTATGATGTATATACGGATTTGGATTTAACTACGGGAGTAAAGACTCTCTATATATATACTTCAGTCAGTGAAAAGAATATAAAATCTGCTATGAATACTATAGAAAAATGCATATATAAAGTAAAGAATGAGGAAATAAAATTTGATGATAATACTATAAACTTAATGAAGAAGATATTAAAAACTGCAGTAGTATTTACCCTTGAAGATGCCACAGATATAGGAAATTATGTTTTACATCAGGCTATAGAAGGTGAAAGTATATATAAATGTATTGATGATATAGATGAAATTGAAAGTATAACTAGAGAAAATATATATGAAGTGGCTAGAACTGTCTTAAAAGATCCAACGATTCATGTTTTAAAAAGAGAATCTAAACGCAGCAGTTTTCACTAATGAAATTATCTGATGGCTACCTACTGTAACACTCCCACTTCTATCAAAGTGGGAGATAACAGTAGCTATGCCCCTAGATAATTCATCTAAACTTAGTGGAAGAAACAAAACTCTAAAGAGAAAGCGACTATCATCAAATCAAAGATTTGGGATATCTGCTTTTCCCACTAAGTAAGATTTATTGATGTATAATATGGGGGAGGGCTAGGTTGAGTAATTATACAGTAACTAAAATTGAATTACAAAAGAAAAATAAAGATAGGGTAAATGTATATATAAATGAAGAATTTGCATTTGCCTGCAGTTCAGAACTTGTATATAGTTATGGAATATCAAAGGGAACATCTGTTGATGTGAATTATTTAAAAAGTATAATTGAAGAAGATAATTTTATAAAATGTAAAAGTAGTTCATTGAAAATTATAGAGAGGGTTTATAAAACAGAAAAACAGATTAAGGATAAATTAGTTCAAAAACAATATGATGAAAATGCTATTTCAAGGACTATAAAGTTTTTAAAAGAATACAAATTTGTAGATGATGATAAGTTTACAGAACTTTATATAAAAGAAAAGATTTATTCTCAAGGTAAAAATAAAATAAGATATTCCCTTATTAAAAAAGGAATAAGCGAGGATATTATAAGTAAAAAGTTGGATCTTATAGATGAAGAACAGGAGGAAAAAGCTGCTTTTAACATAGCAGAAAAAAAGTATGCTGTGCTTATAAAAAGCGAAAACAACTTAAGAAAAGTATATGAAAAATTGGGAAACTACTTGGCAAGAAGCGGATATAGTTTTGAAAAAGCAAGGACAGTATCGGATAAAGTCATAAAAAAGTATGCCAAGCTAGAAGATGAGGAAAAGGAAAGTTTTCAAGAAAGTATACAGGAAAAAAGTAAAGATGAACTATATAATCTGGCAAGTAAAAGGTATAGGATAATAACTAAATCAGAAACAGATAGAAATAAAATATATAGGCGGCTTGGAGAATATCTTTTAAGAAGGGGGTATTTATGGACAGATATAAAGAATACATTAAATGAATTATTAAAGGATTAGAATGCTTGTATATGAAGTGATGCACAATCACTATCAATAAATTTTTTGCCATTTAGAGGTGATTATTATTATGAAAGTAAACCCTATAACTTTAATGATAGGGGGAATATTTTTATATCCCATCATAAAGGGATTTTTATTTAAGTTTTCTTCTAATGATTTAAAATTGGATATTGATGATGTAAGCAGAAGCATTTCATTTATAATATCTCTGATAATAGGGATATATTTTGGTAAAAAGATATTTATACAGCATGACCAGGGTATATATGAAAAGATATATAATTTAATACCTCAAAATCTCACACAATACTTTGACAACAATAATTTTATAGTATATGCAGTCCTTCTTCCCATTCTAATATTTATATGTTATAGAATAATAAAATTATTTTTTAATTTAGTAAATCGTATTATTTTCTATCCTGTGTTAGATAGTATAGATAGGTTTTTAAGACCAAAGGGAAATATGTTTAAGAGAATAGCAGGAATGGTATTTGAGCTGCCTAAGGCAGTATGTTATGCTCTTTTAGTTGTATTTGTATTAAATATAATGTCTATATTAAATGTAAGTCCTAAATTGAGCACATACTTAGAGGGCTCAAAGCCTTATAAAAGCATTTGCAAAGAAGTAGTTATTCCCGTTACTAATTCTACTATTGCAAAACAACTGCCAAATGTAATAAATAATTCTTTTAAAATAGTAATAAGAAATGCAAATTCAAATGAAACAAAGAGTGTAGATCAATTAGATAGGGTTAAAAATGAAGCCAATACAGTAGTTTATTATAATGGAGTTACTTTAGATGAAGGAGTAAAATCCAATAGTGAAATAAATAGTTTAGCTAAAGCACTTGCCTCAGAAGGGGGTAATACCAATGAAAGAGCAGAAATGTTATATAATTGGATAGGTACTAACATAAGCTATGACCATGAGAAGGCAAATAAGGTATTGAACAATGAATTCAATGTAAAATCAGGTGCAATCCCAACTTTTTATTCTAAAAAGGGAATTTGTTTTGACTATTCTTGTCTGTATGTAGCTATGGCTAGAGCCAATAACATGAAGGTAAGACTTATAACTGGAGAGGGATTTAATGGAATAAGCTGGGTAAGTCATGCGTGGAATCAAGTATATATCCCTGAAAAAAGTAAATGGATAAATGTGGATACTACCTTTTACAAAGGGGGAAATTATTTTGACAGCAGGAGATTTCAACTTGATCATAAAGATGCACAGATAGCAGGAGAATGGTAGCATAAGTAAGTTCCACTCATATTGTGTTAGAGTGGTACTTACTTATTTTGATTTTGTTATATAGTTTTTTAATATGGCATTTATTGCTTTTTCACAATCAGAGTCCTCATTATTCAGGCACCATGCGTTGTTAAAATATATGAGGGCTTTTTTGTTATCTTTTATCATAGTGTAGCAATATCCCAGGTTAAAAAAGTATTTACTTTCTCTCTTTATATTTAGAGCAGAATTTAATAAGTTAATTGCTTTTTTGTAATCTTTAAGTTTTATGAAACATACTGCTGAATTATACAGTGAGGATGCTTCATTATCTTTTATTTGTATTGCCTTTTCATACATATCAATAGCCTTTTTGTAATCTCTGTCATTGTAGTATTCGTTAGCCTCTTGAAAGTAGCTCATTTTAATCCTCCTCGGTTCCTATGGAATTTCATAGTTCTTTAGTAAATTTATATCCATATTTTCTAAAAATATTCCATTTATATTTAAAAATGTGCTTAGAAGCTTTATATTATTGTAGGATCTAAAGGATTTTAAACAAGGAATACAGTATTTATATAGTAAGATGTAATTGCTTATATAAAGAATTGGGAGATGAGGTAAAATTGAAAAAACATTTTGAAAGTCTTCATATGTCAGATCTAAAGTGTCAGGAAGAGTACATACGAAGAATTCATAAAGTGCAGGATTACATCGAGTATCATTTAGGACAGTCTCTGTCCATTGAGGAACTTTCCAATGCCGCTGGATTTTCTAAATATCATTTCAGTCGGATCTTTCAGGGTATGTTACATGAACCGTTAGCACATTATGTGAACCGGATTCGCATGGAGAGGGCATTGTTTCTGTTGGCACACCGGGCAGATAAAAATATAACGGACATTGCTTATGAACTTGGATTTTCGGATTCAGCTGTATTTTCTCGGGCATTTAAGAATTATTATGGAGTTAGTCCAAGAGAATACCGGAAGGAATATAGCAAGAATTGCAAAGATTCTTTTTTATTGTCTGAGTATAATAAGGACACAGCAAAGAAAGAATGGACGGGTAATCCTTTTTCTGTTACCGGTAAGATTACCATAGAAAATCTCGAGGAAAAACAGGTTGTTTATGTAAGGCATACAGGTACTTATGAGACATTAGCAAAAGAATATGCCAATCTAATAAAGATGTTATTTGTTTATGCAAAGAAACAGCACCTTCTTGTGAATGGTCAGAATTGGCTGCTTGCCATGTACCATGACAATCCGGAATTTGGAGAGGAGAGCCAGTTTCGTACTAGCCTGTGTCTGACGGTTCCAAAGGACATAGCAGTTAAAGAAGATGGAGTTCTTGGCAGGATGGAGTTAGAAGGCGGTCTGTATGCGGTGGGACATTTTCAGCTTCAGAAGGAACAGTTCAGTGATGCCTGGAATTATATGTACCGGGAATGGCTTATGGGCAGTGGCTACATTCCCAGAGATTCATATCCTTTTGAAGTATACCTTAACAATCCGGATGACAGCGAGAGTCATATCATTAAAGTGGACATTTATGTTCCCATTGAGTCCATTCATTTCTAATATGCTTAAAATCTATTTGGGGTGAGTATATGGAACAAATCAACATTCATGGAGCACGAATTCATAATCTAAAAAATATTGATTTAACGATTCCTAAGCATGAACTGGTAGTCATTACAGGCATCAGTGGTTCTGGAAAATCCAGTCTTGCATTTGATATTTTGTTTGAAGAAGGTAAGAACCAGTATCTACGGTCGATTGGCATTATGGCTGGACTTGATAACGAGGATCGGTTCGATACGATTGAGGGAATTGGTCCAACGGTGGCGGTACACCAGAACACCATAAGGCAGAGTAATCCACGTTCTACAGTGGGCACAAAGACTGGAATTCTAAATCAGCTGGCTCTTATCTATGCCAGTGATGGAAAAATTTTGGATGAGCATATGGAACATCTATCTCCAAGTTTATTTCTTTATACAACGGCTGATGGAATGTGTATTAGCTGTAAAGGAAGAGGTTCTTATTATGATATCAATCTTAAGCAGTTAGTTCCAGATAAAACAACAACGTTATTAGAGGTTTATGATAGTCTTAAGGTAACCAGTGGTTTCTTACGGATTTTAAAGAAGAAATACGGTATGTATTTTGATACCTCATTTTGGCAGCTTCCAGAAGATATTCAAGACGAAGTGGTTTATGGAACGTATGATAATGGGAAGCAAAGCTACTGCTTAGAACGGATACTAAGAAATGCTTATGAAAAAGGTGAGGATGTGGAGGAAGTTTATGTGAAAATTATCTGCCCAGATTGCCATGGTGAAAGGGTAGGCGATGATGCGAGAAAAGTCTTTTTTCATGGAAAGCGGATTGGTGAACTGGCACAGATGACACTGGAAGGTCTCCTTGATTATCTAAATGGAATACCTGGAGAAGAACTTTCCCAGTTTAGTAAGAATGCAATAAAAAATGTGAGGCGGAAATTAAATCAGCTGATTAAGTTTCGCTTGGGACATCTAACTCTTTATCGTGAGATGTCATCCTTAAGTGGTGGAGAGGTGCAGCGCATCTTTCTTCATCTTCACCTGGAGTCAAAACTAGATTCACTGATTTATGTCTTTGATGAACCAATGGCAGGATTACATCCATCTGAGAAGCAAAGCATGATTGAAGCGATAAAGGAATTAAGAGATCTTGGTAATACAGTGATTGTGGTGGAGCATGATAAAGAGATGATTAGTCAGGCTGATCATATAATAGAAATTGGTCCGAAAGCAGGTATAGAAGGTGGAACAGTAGTCTACCAGGGGGACTATAAAGACTATGTAAAAGCAGATACACTGCTTAGCAAGTATCTTTCTCACAAATGTGATATGCCACAATGTGAGAGTAGAACAGATACATTTGATAAGAAAGACTGTATAATCCTAAAACATGCTAATATTCATTGCTTAAAGGACCTTACAGTAGCATTTCCACTTCATGTTATGGTTGGAATTGCAGGGCTATCTGGGAGTGGAAAGAGTTCTTTGATAGAAGACACTTTATTAAAACGCATTACTAGTGCCAGAAAATATGGTCATGCATCTGGTATAACTGGGGTAGAACGGATAAGCAGTTTTGCCAAGATATCGCAGGAGCCTATTGGAAAAAGTGCCATTTCTACACCTGCCTCCTATATAGGAATCTGGGATAAAATCCGCGAGCTTTTTGCAAAACAACCGGAAGCAAAAATAAGAAACATGAATGCTGGATATTTTTCGTTTCATTCCAAAGGGGCATGTCCGGACTGCGGAGGGAGTGGATATGAAAGAATATTTTTGACCTCAAATTTTTCTGTTGATAAGCTCTGTCCTACGTGTCACGGCAAGCGATTTCAGGAAGAGAGTCTTTTGGTGAAATATAAAGAAAAAACCATTACGGATGTGTTAGAGATGAGTATTATAGAAGCTGTTTTTTTCTTTGCAGATCAAAGCAACATTGCAAAACCGCTGCATATCTTAGATCATATGGGCATGGGATATTTAACACTTGGTCAGCCAACTTCTTCATTAAGTGGTGGTGAGGCGCAGAGAGTCAAACTTGCCAAAGAACTGGGGAAGCAACGGGGGGGAAATATGCTTTATGTACTGGATGAACCAACAACCGGGCTTAGCATGTATGATACGGCATTGTTGCTAAAACTATTAGATCATCTAGTTACGAATGGAAATTCAGTGATTATCATTGAACACAATATAGATGTATTAAAAAACTGTGATTATATTATTGAACTTGGTCCAGAAGGTGGAGATATGGGTGGCGAGATAATTGCGAAAGGAACACCAGAACAGCTTACAGCTAATCCAAATTCCAAGACAGGGAGGTATCTTATATGCTCTTGAAGACGAAAATGGAAAAGATAATAAATAGCAGCTATAACAATATTGGAGGAATGATAGTGTTAAAAAATAGTAAAATACTATATGAAAACTACTTTAACGAATGTAATGCTGCTAGTACTTTCCATGTTTTTTCAGTTACCAAAAGTATTGTTTCTATATTGATTGGCATTGCCATAGATAGAGAATATATCAAAAGTATTAACCAAAAAATACTGGATTTTTTTCCCGATTATACAGTTAAAAGAGGAGAAAAGACGATACAGAATGTTACACTTAAGGATATGCTTACAATGACAGCTCCGTATAAATATAAGTCAGAACCCTACACAGAATATTTTGCAAGCGATAACTGGGTAAATAGTGCACTTGATTTATTAGGAGGCAAAGGAAAAATAGGAGAATTTAGATACACTCCTCTCATAGGCCCAGATATTTTGTCTGGTATTCTTGCAAAAACAACTGGACAATCTGTACTTGATTTTGCAGCAAAATATTTATTTTTACCACTGGATATTCATGTGGAAGGCAATATAGTCTTTCATAATAAGAAGGAACAACTTGACTGGTATAAAGAAAAAAATGTTAGAGGATGGGTTGCTGACAGGGCTGGAGTAAATACAGCAGGATGGGGTCTTAATCTGACTACCACGGATATGGCAAAGGTAGGTCAATTATATTTAGATAAGGGAATATGGAAGGGTAAACAAATTATTTCGTCAGATTGGATAAATGAGAGTACAAAGGAACATAGCATATGTAAGCAGTGGAAGCTGTCGTATGGCTATCTGTGGTGGATTATTGATGACAAAGAACATGCTTATGCAGCTATGGGCGATGGTGGAAATGTGATTTATGTCAATACGAAGAAAAAAATGATAGTAGCTATTGCTTCTCTTTTTATACCACGTGCTAAAGATAGATTAAAATTTATTAAAGGGTATATTGAACCAATGTTTGAGAATTTTGCATAAACCATGGCAATAATGGATTGAAGGTTATAAAAACGTTGCGAAGCAAAGTTTCACAAGTTAAGAATTAATAATGAAGAATTAATAATGAAAGATGATTTTTAGCTGTCGCAAAAAATCTTTAAATTTATATAAATCAGCAATGTTCCGCTTTAGCGAAACGAGTGGTGAAAAACTTAATCAAAGATTTTTTGCAGTATAACGGAAAAAAATCCACATTAACTATTAATTCTTCATTCTTAACTATTAATTTTTTACAATCCTGCAATTTAATGAAGCATTATTTTTGTCAGCTTTTTCTCTGCAAGTTCTACTGCTCTGTACATTAGGTAAGCTAAAATTGAAAGTATGATTATGCTGACCATTACTGTATCTAACTGTGATATCTGACCTCCGTATATGATTAAGAAACCAAGGCCTTCTTTTGCTACTAGGAATTCTCCCATTATTACGCCAACCCAGGACAGGCCTACATTTATTTTTAAAGCAGATATTAAAGTAGGTACTGAAGAAGGTATTATAAGGTAAATGAGAACTTGAAGTTTTGAAGCTCCAAAGGTCTTTAGAAGCCTGATTTTATCTCTATCTACAATTTTAAATCCATGAAATACATTTATTATGGTTACAATTACTGAAATTAATATGGTGATTACAATGATAGTTGACATACCATTTCCTGCCCAAAATATTATTATAGGTGCTAAGGCAATTTTAGGAAGTGCATTTAATACAACTATATAAGGGTCAAGTACATCTGAAATGAAGTCAGACCACCAGAGAAGTATGGCAATTATAGTTCCAAGAACTGTGCTAAGTAAAAATCCCAGTATGGTTTCATAACAAGTTATGCCAATATGTCTAAATAGAGTTCCTTCTGCATAGAGCTTTATAAGGTTTTTCCACATTCTAGAGGGTGTACTGGTTAGAAAAGGATCTATCCATCCAAGGTCGCCTGCTATTTCCCATAATGCAAAAAAAGCTATTAAAATTATAAATCTGCTTAATATAACTTTCTTCTTTCTAGTTACTATATTATTTATATATATTTGGTGTTCCTTGTTGTAATCCAACATTAATAATTCAACTCCTTCCATATGCTGTTAAAGTAGATTCTAAATTCTGGATCTTCCCTGCATTTTAAAGGAGAATTATAAGATTCACTGAAAGTTATATCAAATATTTTTTTAATTTTAGCAGGCCTTTTTGAAAGTACTACTATTCTATTTGACATAGATATAGCCTCTGATATATCGTGGGTTACCATTATGACTGTTTTTCTTTCCCTCTTCAATATTTTAAATATTTCATCGCTTATATTTAATCTAGTCTGATAATCCAGTGCTGAGAAAGGCTCATCTAAAAGTAGAACTTCAGGATTTAAGGCAAGAGTTCTTATTAAGGCAACCTTTTGACGCATTCCCCCTGATAATTCGTCTGGATAATAATTTACAAAGTCCATAAGACCATAATTTTTAAGTAAGGAATTTAACTTGTCTTTGTATAAGTCTGGTGATTTATGTTGTATTCTTATACCAAGAGTTATATTGTTCCACACGCTGGACCATTCAAATAGGTGATCTCTTTGAAACATATATCCAAGTTTTGAAGAAGCAGAAGCTAAGGGTTCATTGTCTATAAATATTTCACCACAAGAAGGCTTTATAAGACCTGCTATTATATTTAAAAGTGTAGTTTTTCCACAGCCTGATGGACCTACTATGCTTAAAAATTCTCCTTCTTCTACGGAAAAGTTTATATCAGTCAAGGCTTTAGTAAATCCTTTAAGTGAATGGTAGTTCATAAATACATCTTTTACTGTTAATTTACTCAAAATATCATCTCCCGCCAGTTTACAGTTATTAATTGGCATTTATTAGGCTTAGGCATTTTCTTTCAAATGTCTTATTACAAACTATGATTTATTATATGAAGGCTCGTAATTTATTGTTCCTGACGAAAAGACGATAACAGCACAAAATTCAACACATAACTATGAAAATACTCACATATTAATTTATATTATGGTAGTATTTTAAACTTAAAATTAATTAAGGGGTAACATGTGTTATAATATAATTACTGAATTAGGTTTAAACACAGTTTAAATCCAAATTGTATTGTAACTATGCGGCATATTCGTAGAATTATTTTCTAAATATGGGTTGTGATGGCACATGCTATAAAGCATATGGATAAAAGCTATTATTTCCTGTTTATTGTTAGGTGAAAATATATTACAATATCAATGTACTATTTCAAATTATTATTTTATTAAAAGGTGATTGCTTATGAAAAATTTATTTCATGTAGGTCTTGATGTAGGTTCAACTACAGTAAAAATAGTTATATCAGATATTAAAGATAGTATAGTATATCATAAATACCAAAGACATTTTTCTGATATAAAAAGTACTATAGCTAAAGTTATTAAAGATGCCTATGAAAAATTAAAGGATTCAAATATCACTGTAATGGTTACGGGTTCAGGTGGGTTATCTGTATCTAAGTGGCTTGACATACCGTTTATTCAAGAAGTAGTAGCTTGCACTAATACTATAGAACAATTTATACCGGAGACGGATGTGGCAATAGAATTAGGTGGTGAAGATGCCAAGATAACCTTTTTTGATGGTGGAATTGATCAAAGAATGAATGGAACTTGTGCAGGTGGAACTGGTGCATTTATAGACCAAATGGCATCTCTTCTTCAAACAGATGCGCAGGGACTAAATGAATTAGCTAAAAATTACAAAGTGATTTATCCTATAGCAGCAAGGTGTGGTGTATTTGCCAAAACTGATATACAACCTCTTTTAAATGAGGGAGCTGCAAAAGAAGATATTGCAGTATCTGTATTTCAATCAGTTGTAAATCAGACAATAAGTGGACTTGCTTGCGGAAAAGTTATAAAAGGTAATGTGGCATTCCTAGGTGGGCCACTGTATTTTTTATCAGAACTTAGAAAAAGATTTATAGAAACTTTAAAGCTTACGGATAGGCAGGTGATTTTTCCTGAGAATCCTCAATTGTTTGTAGCACTTGGAGCAGCTATTTCTTCTAAAAATGGAAAAGTTATTTCTGCTGAAGATTTAGTAGACAGGCTTCCTAATTTAAGCAATTCTTCAGCAGATGAAATACAAACTATAAGGCCATTATTTAAAGATGAGAATGAATTAAATGAGTTTAAGAAAAGACACAGTACCAGTGTGGTAAAAAGAGCGAACTTGAATACATTTAGAGGAAACTGTTATCTTGGAATAGATGCAGGCTCAACTACAACTAAGGCGGCACTTATAGATGAAGAAGGAAATTTACTTTATTCTTTCTATAAGGGTAATGAAGGCAGCCCTTTAAAGTCGTCTGTAAGAATATTAAAGGATCTATACAAAAAGATGCCTGAAGGTGCACATATAGTAAGCTCAGCAGTTACAGGTTATGGAGAAAATCTTATAAAAGCAGCACTGCATGTAGATATAGGCGAAGTTGAAACTATTGCCCACTATAAGGCAGCAGAATTTTTCCAGCCTGGAGTAGATTTTATACTGGATATTGGTGGACAGGATATGAAATGTTTGAAGGTTAAGGACAAGGTAATTGACAGCGTAATTTTAAATGAAGCCTGCTCATCTGGATGTGGATCTTTCTTAGAGACTTTTGCTAAATCACTTAATATGAGTGTAGAAGACTTTGCAAAAGCTGCAGAAACTTCCCAAAAACCTGTGGATTTGGGTTCCAGGTGTACTGTATTTATGAATTCGAGAGTTAAACAAGCTCAAAAAGAAGGAGCTTCAGTAGGAGATATATCTGCAGGACTTTCTTATTCAATTATAAAGAATGCTTTATTTAAAGTAATAAAGATGAGAAATTCAAAAGAATTTGGAGAAAAGGTAATAGTACAAGGGGGAACTTTTTATAACGATGCTGTACTTAGAGCCTTTGAAATCATATCTGACAGGGAAGTAGTAAGACCTGATATAGCAGGGCTTATGGGAGCTTTTGGATCTGCAATTATTGCAAAGGAAAGACATCAGGCTGGGTGTGAAAGTACACTTTTAAGTGAAAATGAGCTAGGCAATTTTACATCAGAAGTATCTATGAGAAGATGCGGAAAGTGTGCTAACAACTGTCTTTTAACTGTAAATAAATTTTCCGATGGAAAAGAATTTATATCTGGAAACAGGTGTGAAAGAGGTGCAGGATTAGAACGTAAAAGTCAAGATGTGCCTGATGTTTTTGCCTATAAGTATAAAAGAATATTTAATTACATTCCTCTTAAAAAGAGCGAGGCAAAAAGAGGGATAGTAGGGATACCTCGAGTGTTAAATTTATACGAAAATTATCCATTTTGGTTTACATTTTTCACTGATCTGGGATTTAGAGTAGAAATATCTTCCCGTTCATCAAAGAGAATTTACGAACTTGGAATAGAAACAATACCTTCTGAGTCAGTTTGCTATCCTGGAAAGATGGTCCACGGACATATAATGGACCTTATAAATAGAGGAGTAAATTTTATATTCTATCCATGTATACCTTATGAGAAAAAAGAACAAGAAAATGCAGATAATAACTATAACTGTCCTATAGTAACATCTTATCCTGAAGTTATAAAAAACAATATGGATATACTAAAGGAAAAAGATATTAATTTCAAAAATCCATTCTTGTCTTTGAATAACGAACCCAAGCTCGCAGAGAGACTTGGAGAAGAACTTAAAGAGTTTAATATACCTCAAAAGGAAATATCCTCTGCAGTGGCAAAAGCTTTTGAAGAGAGTAGAAAGGTAAAAAATGATATAAGATCAAAAGGTGAAGAAGTAATAAAATATCTTAAAGATACAGGTAAAAAGGGCATAGTACTTGCAGGAAGACCTTATCATATTGATCCGGAAATAAATCATGGTATACCTAATATAATAACATCTTACGGTATGGCAGTACTTACTGAGGATTCTGTGGCACACCTTGGAGTAGTAGAAAGACCTTTAAGGGTAGTAGATCAGTGGGTATATCATTCTAGATTATATGCTGCAGCAAGTTTTGTAGCTAAACAGGACAATATAGAGCTTGTACAATTAAATTCCTTTGGCTGTGGATTAGATGCAGTAACTACAGATCAAACTCAGGAAATATTAAATAAATACGGAAAGATATATACAGTACTTAAAATTGATGAGGGTAGTAATTTGGGGGCTGTTAAAATAAGAATGCGTTCTCTTAAGGCAGCTATTGAAGAGAGAGATAAATCTGGTTTTAAACCTCATAAAGTTGGAACTGATTATAAAAAAGTACTGTTTACTGAAGAAATGAGGAAAAAGCATACTATATTGTGTCCTCAGATGTCACCTATACATTTTCAATTTCTGCAGGAAGCTTTTAAAGCATCTGGATATAACCTGGAGGTGTTACCTTCTGTAGATAAGAAAGCAGTAGATGAGGGACTTAAATATGTAAATAACGATGCTTGTTATCCTTCCATAATAGTAGTGGGACAAATGATAGAGGCATTAAAATCTGGAAAATATGACTTAAATAATACTTCTTTAATAATTTCTCAAACAGGGGGAGGATGTAGGGCTACGAACTATATAGGTTTCTTAAGAAAAGCACTTAGAGAAGCTGGTATGGAAAATATACCTGTAATATCCCTAAACACAGTGGGATTAGAAAAAAATCCAGGATTTAAAATTACCATTGGACTTGTAAATAAGGCTATGATTGCACTTTTATATGGAGACTTGTTTATGAGAGTGTTGTACAAAGTAAGGCCTTATGAAAAGATACCGGGGTCTGCAAATACCCTTTATAGAAAATGGGTTGATAAGTGTAAGGAAAGTGTTAAAAGTGGAAGTCACAGTGAATTTAAAAAAAATATATACAGCATAGTAGAAGACTTCGACAATCTTGAATTAAATAAAGTTAAAAAGCCTAAAGTTGGAGTAGTAGGGGAGATATTAGTTAAGTTCCATCCTACAGCTAATAACAATATTGTAGATGTTTTGGAAAAGGAAGGTGCGGAAGCAGTAGTTCCGGACTTGACAGATTTTCTTTTGTATTGTGCTTATGATGCTGAATTCAAATATAAATATTTGGCGGGAAGTTACAAGGACAATATCATAAATAAATGGGCAATTAAATGTATTGAATATTTTAGAAGGCATATGCGAAAAGCCCTTGAAAATAGTAAAAGGTTCACTCCTCCATCAGACATTGAAGAACTGGCAAAGTATGCTTCTAAAGTGCTTTCTATAGGAAATCAAACAGGTGAAGGTTGGTTCTTGACTGCTGAGATGATAGAACTTATAAGAAGTGGAACAAAAAATATCGTATGTATGCAGCCTTTTGCATGTCTGCCTAATCATGTAACAGGTAAGGGAATGATAAAGGAATTAAAGAGAAGATACAAGGGAAGTAATATTGCTGCTATAGACTATGATCCAGGAGCAAGTGAAGTAAATCAGTTAAATAGATTAAAACTTATGCTATCTGTGGCATTTAAATCTATGGAAAACGAAGCTCCTACTCAGAAACGGAAAGAGAAATTAGTGCCTAAAGCAGTGCTCGTACAAAGTGGAACTAAATAATATAGGGTTCTAGCTTGAAAGTTACCTTATACAAATCATGAAATGACAAATTTCATTTTGTGTATAAGTTTAAATTTCAATTAGAAAACTCCATAAGTGTAAAATTAAACATTCTATAAAATTATGGGTTTTCTAACTTAAAAATCAACTTATAAGCAAGCATATTTTTACAATAATGAAGCTCTTTTAAATATTTTGCATATAAGTCTTAGAAAAAAATTCGTAAAAACTTAGAACTTTTGAATTGTCTGAGGTATGAGTTGATTTTTTGTTTAGAAATTCTATAGAGATGATAGAATTTCTAAACATTTTAACATAATTGTAGTATCCTTCATATTAATAATATAAATATTAATGTTTTTGGAGGATTTTATGACTAGAAAGAAGTTTTGCATAAGTTGTATTTTACTCTCCTTTATATTTATAGTTACTATTTTTACGGGATGCGGTGGCAAAAAAGATAGCAAGGCATTAGTTACAGTAAAATTGAATGAGGTAGCGAGGTCTGTATTTTATGCGCCTATGTATGTGGCAATAAATAAGGGAATGTTTAAAGAGCAGGGGATAAATATAGATCTAACAACAGGTCAGGGTGCAGAAGCTGCCATATCAAAAACACAAGAAGACGCAAGCTGTGAGATTACGTCTTCTTAATATTATTATCACATCCAATAAGATTTATTTGTAAAATTTCGTCTTTACCATACCAAACTATATTTTTTATTAAAGAATTTAAAAGCAATTTTTTACTATCAATATCCATTGAAGCAAAGAACTTTTTAAAATCCAAAAGCTGATCTTTTATTGAATTTAAAAATTTTTCAGAACATACAGTTGAATTTGTAGAAGTTGATAATTTAGTTATTTTATTTTCCAAATCCTCATTTTCTTTTTTTATATCAGACATTTCTTTTTTTATTATTTGCAAAATATCTATATTGTCATCCAGAAGGGAGAATTTTCTAATCAAACCTTTAAGAATTTTGTTATTAGCATCAATCTTTTTTTTAAATATAAGTATTTGTTTGGAACACTTATATTTGTTCACCTTATTTGACGGATCTGATTTATAAATACGTAAAAGTGCAGATATATCCAAATGCAAAAAATATTTTTCTACGTATTCTTCTGCCTTATAGGCATTTAGCATTTTATTTTTGCATCTGCTGCTGGCTCTATTTTTTAAATTGCATCGGTAATAGCGTTCTAAGAAATCTTTCTTTTTATTGTAATGAGACCAGGAGGACATGCCTGAGCCGCATTCACCACAAATAATCATCCCTGAAAGCAAAAATTTTCTGCCAGTACCATAGCGAGGAGAAGATTTTTGCTTACTTTCCTCTAGTATATCGTGACACTTTACCCATATATCAGAACTCACAACGGACTCATGTTTTCCCACAGATACAATCCATTTATCTATAGAGTTTTCTTTTTTGCCTCCTGCTTTTTTATTATATACCATAAGTCCGTGCTTTCCGTCAGGGATTCCACAAGTTATAGCTCCTTTACTTTTAAACCAGTTAAATATTCTTTCATCTGCTGTACAGTATACAGGATTTAGTATTATTTGTTGTACAGTGCCCCGGGAAAATTCTCCACCGTTTTTACCTTTGTACTCATTTTTACAAAGATAACTTGCAGTGGAACTAAAATTTTTTTTACTCAAGTATAGTTTATAAATGAATTTTACCAGATTTATTTCAGCTGATACATTGCTTAACTTAAACATTTTTTTCCCTTTACCATTAGAATTTGCATATTTTATAGGTTCAGATTCAAATCCAAGAGGTGGAGTACCTCCGAGCCATCTACCTGTTTTAGCAAGTTCCAGCATATTATCCCGTACTCTTTCTGCTATAGTTTCTCTTTCTAGTTGAGCAAATACTGCAGCTATGTTCATCATGGCTCTGCCCATGGCGGAAGATGTGTCAAATTGTTCCTTAATGGAAATGAAAGATACATTGCATTTATTTAGAATTTCAAGAGTACCTGCAAAATCAGCTACATTTCTTGATATTCTATCAAGTCTGTAGCATATTAAGTGTGTAAATTTTTTCTTTTTTATATCTGCCATTAATTTTTGAAATTGAGGTCTTTTAACATTAGAACCACTAAAGCCTTCATCTTCATATATCTTTATTTCTTTAATATTATCATACATCCGGTTTAAATATTCCTGGCACATATCTACCTGGTTTCCTATGGATTCACCTTTGTCTGTGAATTTTGATTTCCTTGAATATATGGCAGCCCTTATTATGATTATCACCCCCATCTATTTATATAATATTAATCACCTTTTAAAATTAATCTCATATTATGATAAAAATGCTAAAAGGGGTATGGTTATGACCATAAAAGTTATAGTTAATTATCCAAAAACAGAAGAGGCTGTGGAAAAATTAAAAGCTGTTGAAGCTAAGATAGTGCTGGATTATCTTAAAGGTATATTAAATTTTCATGATTTAAATGAACTTATGCGAATGCTTGAAGAAGAAAATATTTAAGTATAAAAAATTCCTACTTCAGTTACAACTTCAGTAGGAAATTTTTTTAGTTTACTATTGACAGAGAGTACATATTGCTATATTGTATATATATGATATATACAATATACATGAAATACATAATTTAAGATAAGGGGTGATTAGTTGGATATCATCATAAGCAACTCCAGCGATAAACCAATTTATGAACAAATATCAGCCCAAATAAAAAACATGATTATAAGAGGTTCCTTGGCTGAAGGATATGCTCTGCCCAGCATGAGGCTTTTGGCTAAAGAACTGAGGATCAGTGTTATAACTACAAAACGTGCCTACACAGATTTAGAGAGAGATGGCTTTATTGAAACAGTAAAGGGAAAGGGAAGTTTTGTAGCAGGCAAGAATATGGAGATTATAAAAGAAGAACAGCTGCGCCTTGCAGAAGAACATTTACAAAAAGCTGTGGATCTTGCAAAGGTAAGTGGCATTAGTTATGAGGAACTAGAAGATATTCTAAAATTATTATATAAAGGAGAATAATTATGGATGAAGCAATAAGTGTTAGGGGATTAAACAAAATTTATAAAAATTTTAGCTTGAAAAATGTTTCATTTTCTGTACCTAAAGGCAGTATCGTAGGATTTATAGGTGAGAATGGTGCAGGAAAAACTACTACATTAAAAGCTATTTTAAATTTGATTAGCAGGGAAAGTGGAGAGATAAAAATACTCGATCATGACAATATAAAAGATGAAAAGTATATAAAAGAACAGATTGGTGTAGTTTTTGATGAAAGTAATTTTCATGACACTTTAAATGCAAAAAACATTTCAAAATTTATGGCAAAGATTTATAAACAGTGGGACAGCAATCTCTTTTTTAGCTACCTGGATAAATTTCAAGTACCTAAAGATAAAATTGTAAAAGAATTTTCAAGGGGAATGAAAATGAAATTGTGTATTGCTGCTGCACTGGCTCATAAGCCAAAACTTCTGATTTTGGATGAGGCAACAGGAGGCCTTGACCCTGTTGCCAGGGAAGAAATTCTTGATATATTTTTGGATTTTATTCAAGATGAAGAACATTCTATTTTGTTATCATCTCATGTAACCAGCGACCTTGATAAGATAGCAGATTACATTACTTTCATTCACGATGGACAGGTAGTTTTTAGCAAAAGCAAAGATGATTTGAGAGAAAATATGGGTATATTGAAATGTGGAACTTCAGATTTTAATAATCTTTCTAAAGAAGAATTTATAAATTACAGAAAAAATCAATTTGGGTATGAGGTTTTAATAAATGACAAATACGATTTTATAGAGAAGCATCCAAAACTTGTGGTGGACAACACTTCCATAGAAGATATCATGTTATTTTATATTAGGGGTGATAAATAATGCTGGGGTTAATTCTAAAAGATTTATACAATTTAAAAAAAAGTAGTAAATTTTTAATTATTTGGCTTATAGGTTTTGGGGTTATATTTTTTCAACAAGATAATATGGGTTTTTTAAATGGACTTGTGGTAATTTTAGCAAGCATGCTTGTTATAAATACTATGTCATATGACAACATAGCAAAGTGGGATAAATACGCACTGACTATGCCAGTTACAAGGAAAGATGTGGTACTTTCAAAATATCTGATTTCCATTATTTTAAGTCTTATTGGGGCAGGGATTGCAGTAGCTTTGTGTTTTGCTCAGGGAATTTATAAGCATAACTTAGATATGGTGGAGATATTTGAAGTTACTGGGGCTGTTTTGGCAGTGGGATTTTTGCTTATAAGCATTACATTACCTGTCATTTATAAATTTGGAGTAGAGAAGTCGCGTATTGTTATATTTTTAGTATTTTTTTTAGTATGTGGTGGCATTACAGGTATTTCTAAATCTAAACTTGCAAAGTTAAGTTTTTCCCCTTTGAAGAAACAGTATATGGATATTATTTTGCAGTACTTGCCTATTATATCACTTTTAATAACAATTTTAGTTATGCTAATTTCCTATGCCATATCCATAAAAGTATATAGTAATAGAGATATGTAAAATGTTTAATTTGTGTATTTTTGTATATTAATTTAATTTTAAAGGATATGTAGCAAGTTTTATGATAGAGGAATATTCTGATATTTTATATTAGGGGTGATAAATAATGAATGGGTTGATTTTAAAAGATTTGTATAACTTAAAAAGCAGTGGAAAATCTTTGTTTATTCCAATTGTAGTCTTCAGCTTATTTTATTTTTTACAGGGCATTAATATGGAAGTTTGGGATGTATTTATAATATTTTTTGTAAGTATATTTGTTATAAATACTATGTCATATGACAATACAGCAAAGTGGGATAAATATGCACTTACCATGCCGGTTACAAGAAGAGATGTAGTTCTCTCAAAATATATGGTTTCCATCATTGTAATTTTTATCGGGTCAATACTAGCAACAGCTCTCAGTTTTGCTCAGGGAATTAATAAACATAATTTAGATGTCATAGAAATATTTACAGTCAATGGAGCAGCTATGGCAGGTGGTTTTTTATTTATAAGTGTTACGCTGCCTGTTATTTATAAATTTGGAGTGGAGAAATCACGTGTTCTTATACTTTTAGTTTTTTTAGCACCTGCTGGCATAGTTATTGGCAAATCCAAATTTGCTAAATTAAAATTTTCTCCTTTAGCTGTACAATATATACATATTATTTTGAAGTACTTGCCTGTTATATTACTTTTAATAGCAATTTTAGCTGTGCTAATTTCATATTCCATATCTCTTAAGGTATATTCTAATAAAGATATGTAAAAGAAATCTTTTGCTACTATTTTGGAGGTGTAAGATAAATGGATTATAGAGATATATTGGCATTAGTTATTATAATTGTCTTTATATTATTTGGGAAAAAGCTTTTTCCAAACAATCCGGTGAGTGCGATGATCAATTATGTGAAATGCCTATTTATCCATAAGTCATAATATTTAATTAATGGAAAGATTACTTTTTAATGATTTGTATATAGTTAAAAAGATAATCTTTTTTGATTATTAACGAAAATTTACAAAAAAGGTTTTAACTGAGTTTGATTTTTATTATTGAAAAATGTAGAAATTTGTAGGGTAAAGGATTACAATGATATTATAAAAAATGCAAAATTGTTTTATCCGATGACTACCTGCTCTAATACCCCCACGTACTCTGTGAAAGCGACTGTCACCAAATCAAAGAATTTGAGACATCTGCTTTTCTCTAAGTGGGAGCAAAGAGCAGCTATGTCCCTGGATAAGTTCTTCTAAGGTTCAGCTGGATAAAGTCATCCTTATAGGCAAACTCCATCTGAACCTAAGAATCACTTGATAAAGATATACTTTGAGAAAAAAGGAGAAATTTAAAGATGATTAAGACGAAAGTTGGAATAGGAAAATCTAATAATCTCCAGTCAGCATTAGAAGAAGCTACTCAAGATTTTACTAATCCTAAGTTGATAGTTTACTATACGAGTAAGAGCCGATTTGAACAATTTAGCAAATTACTACATGACAAATTTCCCAATTCCATATTAATTGGTTCTTCTGCATATAGAGAAATTTGCAGGTATGGACTTACGAATGGTGCACTGCTTGCCATGAGTTTTGAAGATGGCATAGAATGTTTTGCTGGTGTAATTGAAGAAATAGACAAGTATCCAGTAAAGTACATTCAAAGACTTCAAGATGCTGTAAGTAAATTTAAGAATACAAATAATACAGTATGTCTTGAGTTTTGTGTTGGGACGACCAATAGCGAAGAGAAGGTTATATCAACTATGAATTCTTTACTAGAAGTATATAAGATACCTTTGTTTGGAGGAACTTCGGCAGATGATGGAGAGTTCCAAACTACTTATGTAGGATTAAATGGAAAGGTATACAGTAATAATTGTGTATTTGTGTTAATCAGAAACTTGAGTGGAAAAATAAAAATATATAAGGAAAATATATTCAAGAAAACAAATCACTCCTTTTTGGTTACTAAAGTAGATCCGAAACAGAGGATTGTGTATGAGCTCAATGAAAGACCCTGTGCTGAAGTCCTTGCTGAAAGTTTAAATGTTCCTGTAAGTAGTATTAAAGAACTATTTGATACTCATCCGCTGGGAAGAGTTGTAGGTAATGATCTATACATTTCAGCAAATAGGAATCTAATTGACGATAGAGCAATTTCCTATTACAGCAGACTATATAAAAACACCACTGTGGTTTTACTTGAACCGGATAATTATAAAGAAATATTAAAATCCACCATATCTAAAATAAACAATGATTTTGATCATATCTCATGTGCGATAGTGATCAATTGTATTGCGAGAACCATGCTTTTTGAAAAGGAAGGTTTTGCAGAGAAATTTGCAAAACAATTAGGTGAACTTGGAGATTATGTAGGATTTGCAAGCTATGGCGAACAAATGGGGGATTATCATTTTAATCAAACTATGGTAATTGGTGTTTTTGAATAAATACAAGGGAGGACATATATGCTTAAAATATTTAAAAGAAATGAAGAAGTGGATATAGTAGATAGCAGCTGCAGTGAAAAAAGCAAAGCTAAGTCAAATGTTGATATTGATGAGAATAAATATATTAATTATAGTTTGAATTATATACAAGAAAGAATGTCCAATCTTATGGATAGTGAAATTACAATATCAAAGGCTGTATATGATGTTTCAAATACATTTAATCAAGTTTCTCAAAGTATAAGTAAAATAGAAGATGTGCTAAATAACTTCAATGATAATTTCAGTTATTTTTCGACAAGTTCGAATAATATAAATGCAGCTGCAGATAATTCCATAAAATCTTTAGATGATGCCAAAGTTATTGTTGGTGATTTAGAGAAAAAAATGAGTAATATTCAAAGCAGTATGAATGAATTTGCCGATATGTTTAAGACACTTGAAAGTTCTTTTAATGATATAGGAGAATTATCAAGCAATATCAGTGATATAGCTAATGAGACAAATCTTCTGGCGTTAAATGCTAATATTGAAGCAGCAAGGGCTGGAGAAGCAGGAAAAGGATTTGCAGTTGTTGCTGGAGAAGTTGGAAAACTTGCAGATTCAACTAAAGAATTGGTGGAAGGCATAAATAGAAAGATGTCAGGTATGAATGACAACTTGGGTAAATTATCTGGAGCTATAAAAAATTCTAGTTCAGCTTTAAAGGAAGGAATATCCTCGGCAGAAAGTACAGAACAAGTTTTTACGGAAATTCTTAATTCATCTAAGGAAGTAAAAGAAAGATCGGGAGAAATTAGCAGTTCTATAAGCAGCAATGAGAAAGAAGTTGAAGAAATATCAAATGATATAAGGAACATAATTAACTCTTCAAAAGTTGTAAAAAATGAAATTAGTGATTTAAATATGCAGTCATCCCAAAAGTCAGCAATATTTTCAGATATAATTAATTTTTTAGAACAGCTTGATGCTATTTTTGCAGAAAAGATGAAAGAGAAATAATAGAGATGTAATTAAAAAATACCAGGTAATTTTTGCTGGTATTTTTTATATAATGTTATCCGATGACTACCTGCTCTAATACTCCCGCTTTTCCAAGTGGGAGTAAAGAGCAGTTACGTCCCTGGATAACGATTTCTAAGCGTCAGGTGGAGTCAAAACTCCATCTGATGCTAAGAACTCTGTTTATGATTGAATTTGAGTTTTCTTGTTTCTATATTCTTCTTCAGTTAGTTCTCCTCTGGCATACCTTTCATTAAGTATGTTTAAGGCATTATTGTTTCCAGCTATTTGGTTATTTGGCTTACTTGATTGATGAAGGTAGCGTATAAGAGCCACAGCAGCTAAAATTGTTAAGGCAATCATACATATCATCATAAAAAGTCCCCAGCCGTATCCCATCATTCCATATCCATAATAACCCATTATTAATATCACCTTCACTTTTTATTGAAAAATAGTTATTAATTTAATTATTTGAATTATATATAAAAATTATTCTTATAAATTTTTTGGCATTTTTTATTGACAAGAAAAGAAAAATAAAATATAAAGAAATTAGAAACATAGAATACTAACTATTAAAAACTCAACTTTCACAGTTTAAAAACTTTGCGAAGCAAAGCTTCGCAAGTTAAGAATTAATAATGAAAAATTAATAGTAAAGGATAATTTTTAGCTGTCGCAAAAAATCTTTAAATTTATATAAATCAGCAATATTTTGCTTTAGCAAAACGAGTAGTGAAAAGCTTAATCAAAGATTTTTTGTAGTGTAACGGAAAAAAAATCCACATTAACTATTAATTCTTCATTCTTAACTATTAATCAAAACTTTGTATATCTGAAGGTTGAGTTAAAAAAACAGGTCTTGAAAGGGGTAATAAAATGGAAGTTTTAGAATGCATTAGCGGTAAAAGAAGTGTTCGAGCATATACAGATGAAGTAATATCTAAAGAAACTATAACTAATCTTATAGAGCTTGGAACAAAAGCTTCAACTGGTTCAGGTCTTGAACCATGGGGATTTGTAGTTATTCAGGACAAGGATGAAATAGATTCTTTATCTGAAGCTACAAAACAGTATTTATTGAAAAATATTGAAAAATATCCTTACTTAGGTCAATATGAGAGTTGGTTAAAGAATCCTAAATATAATATATTTAATAATGCAGGTACAGTGCTAGTTATTTACGGAAATAAAGAATCTCACTGGCATGTTTATGACTGCAGTCTTGCAGCAGGCAATATTATGCTTGCAGCCCACAGCATGGGGATTGGGACTTGCTGGATTGGATTTGCAGAAGCTCTATTAAATACAAAAGAATTTAAAGAAAAGCATGGGGTACCTGAAAAGTATGAATTGGTTTCTACCATGAGTATGGGATATATGAAAACTAAATTGACTCCACCAGAAAGAAAAAAACCTTTAATATTTTCTAAGTAAAATTTTTATAGAGTTTCTAGATTGAAAGTTAACTTATACAATATCATATAATAACAAATTTCATCACTATAAAAACTTTTAATAAGTCTAAAGTTCGTATTTTGAAAATCTAAAGAAGATTAGATAAACTCGTACCTCAGACATATCTAATCTTCTAAGATTTTCTAAAATATCTCGCTAAGACTTATGAAAAAGTTTTTAAATGTGATTTCAATTTTGTCATTATATTTCATGCATAAGTTTCAATTTAAATTAGAATCACTATAGGTATCAAAGAGATTACAGTTTTCAATAATTAGCTGTGAACTCTTTGATTTTTTGCTTAGAACTCTGTTTATTATAAATAATTTTAAGATTATAATATAGGAACTAATAATACATTATGAAAATGGAGGAATTAATCTTAAGTTTTTCTTAAGACTTTCTTTAATATTACTTATCAAAGTGACGGTATAATTTGGGCATATAGGAAATTAAGTTATACATTGACACGTATATCATTAAATGATATGATTTATTTACAGTGTATCATTTAATGATATATTAATAGGGGGGGAATTTTATTGAAGATAAGTAAGATTTGTAAAATTCAATCCCTCAATCAAAAATTTGAAGGGATGGATGTGTGAATGATTAAAAAGTGTATATCAGGTCTTCTTGTATCGCTTACTCTTGTCACTTATTCAGCTGTAACACCTGTAAGTGCACAAGCGATTGCTGGGACTGGAACAGCTATAACTGCATCTAAAACTAGTTCAATTGTAGTAAAGGTAAATGATAAAGCAATTATATTAGATCCAAAACCATATGTGAATTCAAATTCAAAAGTTATGATGCCACTTATTCCAATACTTAAACAAATCAGAAGTGATGCTGTTTTACAGGTTAAGGATGGTAATATTACAATAAAAGGTTCTAACGTAAATATTACATTTAAAAGTGGAGATGAGAAAGTAACTGCTAACGGTAAGGCTATTACGCTTTCCACAATTCCAATAGTAAATTATGGACAAGTTTTTGTACCACTTGAGTTTTTTAGTGAAGCATTTAATAAATTAGTTGATTGGGACAGTACTACTCAGATAGTCAAAATATCTGATATGAAAAAAAATACTGAAGATAGCTTGAATAAGCAATTAGTTTATGCAAATGATAAAATAATTGCTACAAAGTTGGATGATTATTTAACTGCCTTACAAAAATCAGATAACTTTCATGGAAGTGTTTTAGTTGCTAAAGATGGAAATATACTCTTAAATAGAGGGTATGGTATGGCAAACTTCGAACAAAATATTAAAAATACATCTCAGACTAGATTCTTGATAGGATCAATGACGAAACAATTTACAGCAATGGCAATAATGCAGCTTGAACAAAAGGGACTCTTAAGTGAACAAGATAAACTTTCAAAGTACGTACCTGATTTTCCACATGGAGATGAAATAACTATCTATAATTTACTTACTCATACATCTGGTATTAAAAGTTTAAATGAGATGCCTGGATTTTTGAATATGAAGCCTGAGGACTTGCAAAATATAAATACTGCAATTAACTTTTTTAAGAATAAACCTCTTAATTTTAAACCAGGCACTCAATTTGAATATTCTAATTCAGGATATTTATTACTTGGATATATAGTTGAAAAAGTAAGTGGAATGAATTATGAAAATTATTTAAATAAGAATATATTTAAACCACTAAATATGAATGATACGGGAATTGGATATATAGGAAAAGAAAAAATGTATAATTCAAGTGGATATCAAGGATATTTGGATACTACACCAATAAGCGATGAAATTATAGTTGATGGGGTACATGGAGCAGGTAATTTATATTCTACTACAGAAGATTTATATAGATGGAATATGGCACTTGATACAGAAAAGCTTGTAAGCAAGAAAACTATGGACAAAGTGTTTTCAAAGTATGTTGAAATGGCAAAAGGAAGCGGCATCTACTATGGTTATGGCTGGATGATAGTTGATGGAGATAATGGCCATGAGGTTTTTCATGATGGAAATGTACTTGGATTTACAAGCAATATAGCAAGGTATACAGATAAAGGTTTAAGTATAATTATACTTACAAATTCAGGATACTATACTATAAATCCACTTACATACACTCTTTCAAATATAGCACTTGGAAAAAATAATTATAGTATGCCTAAAGCAAAGAATGTTATAAAACTTGATAATAGTGTATTAAATAAATATGTAGGAAAATATCAATCTAAAGATATGGGAAATATTTCAATAACAAATGAAGGTGGGCATCTTTATTATTTAGCAGATGGAACAAATCAAAAATATGAGCTTTTTGCTGAATCTCAAGATAAATTCTTTATGAGAATTTTATATGGAGATACTACATTTGATAAAAATTCAAATGGACAAATTACAGGTATTACCATTAATATGCCTGGTTATGGAATGCAGTATCATGGTGATAAAATTAATTAAAAATTAAACAATATAGTATTTTGTATTAGTAAGGCTGTTGATGAAATATTTTGTCAGCAGCTTTTTGAATTTTAGATTTTCATATACCTGCGTATAAGTTGATTTTTGAGTTAGAAAACCCTATATTCAAAATAGTTTTTATACTATAATGAAAATGTAGAATAAAGGAAAAAATAATATATTATAAAAGTGGGGGAATTAATTGTGAAAGATTTAGAAAGTATACTTGATTATTATAAGAATGAATTGAAATGGGATCCGCCTTTTGCTAAAGCTTTATCTAAATATTGTCCTGATGGATTAAAGGGTTATTTAACCATGCGTGAATCGGTTCAAGAAGGACATTTACCTAAAAAAACAAGAGAATTAATTTTTGCCATATTGGATAGTTTAGATGATGAAGTAAGTGGTGCAAAGTCACATGCTGTTGCTGCCATAGAAGCAGGTTTGACTATGGAAGAATTAGTAGAAGCATTTGTGATTGTAACTATTGTTAAAGGTATTAATGTTTTATGTAAAGCAGGAGTGGAGGCAATAAACGCAGCAGAGAAAAGGTTTGAAGAAATAAACTCTATGAAAGAAAATCAAAAATAGGACAAGTACCACAAAAGCACTTTAAACCATATAAATATAATGGATTAAGGTACTTTTTTATTATTAACTCTGGAGATTGAAAATGATTAGAAAAGTTTCAGGCAAATTCCTTATTTTTGAACAATTTTCTTCCTATAAAATAAGCACCTAGCAAATATATAATGGATACTCCATTTACCATCAGCAAAGAGATTAATGATATATTGTCAGCTCTGAACTTCTCCATAAGACCAAGTACTCCTATAGGCGAAAAGTTACTTGTGATTGTAAGTCTGTCTGAAACAGTTAAAAATATGGAACTTACAATGCCTATAGATATACTAATTGTTGTGTTTTTAAAAAACAAAGATATTATTCCTATAATTAATCCAAATGAAGCAACTGGAATTATTGCAGAAAAATAAATTAATACAATTCTTCCTAAACCATCAAAACTCAATTTAAAAACAAATGCACTTATTGTAAATCCTAATATCAATGTCAAAATAACTACTAGTGCTGAATAAAAAATAATACTAAGTATTTTTGCTTTAAATACATTAACATGATCTTTAGTTAATCTTGCAAAGTATTTCATGTTCCCACTAAAAAAATCTTCACCAAATATGCTAACTGAAAATACAGTCATGAAGAATGCAAAGTATGGTACGACTGTCCTAAATATAAATTCTGTGCTGAATTGCTTTAAAAATATTACACTATTCATGTTCAAGATCTCAATTTTAAGCTGACTGTTGTATTTGCGTGACATAGGTGCATTATTCATTATATGTCCTTTCTCTAAATATATCATATAACATATTGCTGAAATCATGAATATGACAAATACCATAAGTACATATAATTTTTTAGAATGCAGCATTTTTATAATTTCATTTTTAAAAAGTTTGAGTATCAATGTATCAGCTCCTTTTTATTGAATAACTTAAAGTTTAAAAATACAAGAATTATAATGTATATTGAAAATAAGATTATAGAAAATTTATCAGTTTGATTTTTTAAAAGACATTCCCATAGAAATCTTCGTGGAGTTATATTTCCAATTGTCTTAGGAATAAAGTCTGACATTACAATTAAAAGAAATACGAGCAATGATAGTATAGTGCTGTTTTTGGATAGTATAGAAATTAAAACATATATAAGTAATACTGGCATAAGTGCAGTTAAAAACAACAATCCCATTTTTATATCTAAAAGTAAATTAATATGTACTGAATCTTTGAAAATATAGATTACATTTAAAATAGCAAATGTAAAAATTATCATAATGCCTGTTATTAAAATAAGAGAAACTATTTTGCATAAAAGTACTTTTGCTTTGCCTTTATAAATTACAACAAATTTCATGCAGCCAGATTCATAATCACGTGTAATCATATCGGAAGCTATTGGTGCTAAAATTATTGGAAGCATAAACACAAGGGAAGACATATCGTTATAAAGCAAGCTGTGAAAAGTAACTATAGCGGAGGCTTTATCTCCAAATATTACATCATTCAATAAAATGAATATAAATATGATACCTCCATATATTGATATTTTTAAAGGAGTAAAAAATTTTATAAATTCATTTTTTATCATATTAGAGTCCCACTGCTTTCATAAAATAGTCTTCTAGAGAATTAGCACTTTTAAGTAGATTTTTCATAGAATCTTCAACAATTATTCTGCCTTTATTTATCATTGCAACTCTATTACATATATTTTGTACTTCATTTAAAATGTGAGAACAGTATATGAAAGTTGTACCATTTTCCCTAGCTAATTTGTTAATTAAATTTCTCATATCTCTTACTCCTTCAGGGTCGAGGCCATTAGTTGGTTCATCTAATATAACAATTTGGGGTTTAGATAAAAATGCTCTTGCCACTGCAAGCCTCTGCTTCATTCCCATAGAATAATTGCTTACTTTTTTATCTTTATCATCTATCAATTTTACTAATTCCAAAACCTCATAAACTCTCTCTTTGCTGAGATTCAAGACATTTGCATAGAGTATTAAATTTTTATATCCAGATAAATTATTATAAAAGCTTGGATAGTCTATCATGGCTCCTATATCTGAAGGATTGTTTTCTCCATTTTTAAATACATTTTTGCCATCTATGAAGACTTCACCACTTGAAGGTTTTAGTAAACGCAAAATAGTTTTTATAGTTGTTGTTTTCCCAGCTCCGTTTGGACCTATAAAACCATAGATGTCTCCTTTGAATACCTTCATATTGATGTTGTCAATTACTTTTTGACTCTTATAGTATTTACTTAAATTTTTTACTTTTAAAATTGGTTCCATTTTTTATCCTTTCTTAAAAGATTAATTTTTAGTTTGCAAACCTAAACATCCATTACATATTAACAGGTATTAGTGCATATTTTATATATTAGTCCAAAAAGGATGTCCTGAATTCATAAATAGCAGAAGCTGATACGGTTAAGATTAAAAAACTTACGTTAAAGAAAAAGACATCCTAGTTAGGATGTCCCATGCATATTCTTAATCCATAATTCCTGTATAAACATATTGTCCTCAACGGATGTATTTATAAATACATTATTATATTTTGTATCTATAGTATCTTTTAAGATATATAAGCCAAGGCCTCTTCCATCTCCTTTAGTTGAAAAACCTTTTTCATATATTTTGTGTATCACTGGTTTTGTATTCCCAAAGTTATTGTGAACGGCTATAACCACATAATCCTTTTTTACACAAATGCAGAAATATAGCTTAGGCAAATTACACTTTAGTGATGCTTCTATTGCATTATCCAAAAGTATTCCAAGTATTCTGCATAAATCCATTATGTTCATAGATATTTGAGATATATCTTCCACTATTTCTACTTTTATATTTATCCTTGAGGATAATGCTTTTATTAGTTTTGTGGAAATCAGGGCCTTTAAAGGCAGTATCTTAATATATTTTAACTTATCTATATTTGTGTTATTCCACTTTATATCTTTGTCTATGTTGAGTACATTGTCATAAAAGAAATCTTTCAGATCATTCACATTAGAAGTATCTATATATTCCTTAAGAGGAATAAGCATATTTATATAATCATGCTTGAATTTTCTGGTTTCACTGTACATTTCTTCAACTACATGTGCATATTCTTCTATTCTGTCTTTTTCTTCAATTTCTCTTTTTAAATCAAATTCAATTTTTAAACTCTTGTCATAATTATAAATTATTATAAGTATGAGTATTATTGAAATAAGAGGAATCCCAAGTGGAAGATAGCATTCAATTATAAAATATATTCCAAAGTAATTTGCTGAATCTGCCAGAGGATAAATAAAGAATATACTTAAGGCTATAGGAATACTTATAATTAGAATCATCCTATATCTTATTTGCTGTATTGAAATTTTTCTTGATTTTCTAAGTTTACATGGAATATACTTTTTAATTATATATATTAAAAGTGTAAAAAATAGAATAATTATGAGTTCAACAATGCAATTTTTAAAAGATATTGTTTTATAAACATCTAATTTTAAAATTCCATTATACATGATGTTAATAAAGCATATTGTAAAAATGGTTATGAGTATTTCTATAGTACTTTTTATGTCTTTACTATTTTTTAATAAGAATATTATTAGTATTGTAAAGATAGGGAGTATTATGGTATATGAACCAGTTTGAAGCACCACTCCAACTACAAAAGATATGAGAAAGTACTTTTTCATTACATTTAAGGTAACTTTATCTTTAAATAATATGTATATTGAAATACAACATAATAAGCTAATTTGCAGTGAAGGGAAGATCACGTCTGTAAAAAGTTTACTTATGGGAAATTTTTTGATGATCATTTTATAAGGCCTCTCTTGTATCTAAAAGAAACAAAACATTCTTCTCCATTTACCATAATGATTTTGTTATTTTTCAGATCTATTTCATCAATCTTGTTTTTATTTACAATATAGGACTTATGACACCTGTAAAAGTTTGAAGTTAGTTTTTGCTCCATATCTTTAAGATTTCCATAAAACTCTATTTGTCTATTTTCCTCATGTACTCTTATCTTATGAGGGGTACTGCTTGTCTCAATAAATAAGATATCAGATAGCTTTATATTTATTATTCTAGAATCTTCATTTACTTTAATATATCCTTCACTAAGATTTTCTCTAGTATAAATGTTATAAGCCTTCATAAGACAACTTGTTACCCGTGCTTTAAAATCATCTTCGTCTTTAGCAACATAATCCATTGCTTCAACTTTGTATTTAAATACGAGATAGCTCATTTCCATATGGATAGTTGTAAATATTATGAATCCAAAGGGATCTAAGTCTCTTATTTTTTCACCAAGCTTTATTCCATTCATGCTGCTTTTTAAATCAACATCCAGAAAGTAAATCCCAGTTGCTGCATGATCTTTTACATACTTTAATAGTTCTATTGGGCTGTTAGTGCAGAGGGGTATATGCAAATCTAAAGATTCCCTCAAAATAGTGTTTTCAATAATTTGTTTAATTTTATCTCTATAAGATTTGTTGTCGTCACAAATAAATATTTCCAGCATACTATACCTCACTTATTCACAAATAATAATATAATTATATCATTATTTGTGAATTTATTATTGATTGTCTCCTTAGGTACTATGGATAGTATCTAGGGAAAAATTTTTTTGGAGATCATTTCTTTATATAATCTGAAAAGCTTAAATTTAGAAATAAATATAATTAGTTTTTATTTAATATCTAGTAAAAATTTTCTGTATTATCAGAAATTCATGATATAATAAATACATGTCGGAAAAAGTCGATTTATAATAAGAAATGTATTTTCAATAATATGGAGGAAAATCTATTAAGCTGTAAAAGAAATTAATTTTTATCAGCAGTTATTTTTACGTCATAAGATTGAATTGAAATTTAAATTATAGGTGACTAATAATTTATAGAAAAGAGGTGTTAATATGTACTGTACAAAAAGTACAGTATCTGGACAACAAAAAATAGCTTTTTTTACTTTAATGAGAGTTTTTCTATTTATGGTTAGTGCTATTTTACTAACATTTGTATATTATAACCCGGTTAAGGCATCCGTAACCTCTGGCATTTATGGTTCGGGAAGCTCTTATTATGGAAGTCCCATGGCAATTACAAAAGCGCCAAATGGTGATATGTATTGTGCTTTTGCTGTACAAGGAAGTGTAAAAGGCGGTTCTGGTACCATTGACTATAAGATATACAAATATGTTCCTTCAACTAATATATGGACAAGTGTTGTTAGCTTAAATTCAAAGATAGGACTAAACCAAGATAGCAATTATTATGATGGAATTTCTATGCTCATAGATTCATCTGGAATTTTAAATATTGTAGTTGTTGAGAATGGGACAGTTCTCAATACTGACAATGGAGTATATTGCAAATACAATAAAGAGCTATGTTTTGGAAAATACAACACAAATTCAGGAACATGGGATGGATCTTTTAATGCAATTGAAACACAAGCTCTTAGTGATGGGTCACTTTCAGTTACACATTATCAGTATGAATATGCTAAAATGCAAATAAATGCTTCTGGTGATATTACTTTAGCATACATAAAAAGAAATAGTAATAATACTTCAGACAGCTATATCGTTGTTAAGTCTGGTGCAAATTCAAATAGCACGTGGTCACAAGTTAAAGAATTATCTTTGAATTTATCTTCTGGTGAATCAGGAAGTATAAAGTATTTTGTTAGTGATGCCTTGGACAAATTTACCATTATTTATACTATAACAAGAAGCAATGGTAATGATGTATATGCTCTTCCTTATCCATATGATAATCCCAATCAAATACTTGATGGTTCTACAAAAGGATATGTATATGATATTTACGGTGCAGTTTCGAATTCGGCAGGCAATATATACTTAGCGTATACTGATAGTTTAAATGGGGGAAATGGAATCGTCTCTGACACAGGAGATGATGGTGCATGGGTAACATCATCTATAGAAGCTAAAGATATACTTTCTTGTAATTGTGGAGACATTGGAGATCTGGTAATTGATGCAAATGATAATATGTATTTTATTTCGGAAGTATATGATCCTGATAGTTGGCAAATAAATGGACTATACTTTTATGGTATGAAGGCAGGAAGCAGTAAATGGACAAAAGGTAAAATGGATATTGACAGCTTAAATTATCTTAAAGATGCAGCAAGTCAATATAGTGTTACCATATATCCAATTATACCTCAAATAGATAAATTAATGGTTCATTATTTTGATAACACTAGTTTGAGTTATGGATTTATTACAGGAGATGTAAATGATTTTTTCCCTAGTTCATCAAGTAATATAGCAACGGTAACATCAGACAGTTATACAGTAAGTGCAGGAGGAACGGCAGGTGAGAGTATAACAAATGTACCATATGGTACAACAAAAGCAGACTTTATAGCAGCACTGACAAAGGGAGAATCCCATGAGAGCTTTGATGAAGCATCACTGCATGATCCTGTAGTAAATGGAGATAAGCTAGTAGTGACGGCAGAAGATGGAACAACGAAAGTGACATACACAATTACAGTTAACCCTGCAAAGAGCACGGTAGCAACGGTGACATCAGACAGCTATACAGTAAGTGCAGGAGGAACGGCAGATGAGAGTATAACAAATGTGCCTTATGGGACAACAAAATCAGATTTCATAGCAGCCATAACAAAGGGAGAATCTCATGAGAGCTTTGACGAAGCCTCACTACATGATCCTGTATTAAGTGGAGACAAGCTAGGAGTGACGGCAGAAGATGGAACGACAAAGGTAACATATACGGTAACAGTGAATCCTGCACCAACCGCTGCAAATGCATCTAATAACACAATAAGTTTGGATGAAGATAGTATAGCTGCGGGGGGAACAGTAATAATAACAGCAGGAGGAGATAGGCAGGAAGCAGCAGGATCAGTAGTTGGGGACGAGAGATATATACCAAGTATATGGACGTCTACAGAATCAGACAAAAGTGGAAACTTTGAATTAA
>NZ_LROS01000005.1 GCF_001675165.1 Clostridium ragsdalei P11 | reverse complement strand
ATGGGAATTAGTATCAGATATTAAAATTCTTTTTGACGAACTTAATTCTAATTTTGCTAAGATTCATTCATTAGCTTATGCTAGAAGTTTCCTAGTATAAGTTAAATTATCACTTAGAAACCCTATATAATATTATGTAAAGAATTAATTTATTAATTTGTACATTTTAAGTATCCAGATCAATGATTGTAGAATTACGAAAGAAATTGAAATATATTTAATAAGGGAGGTAAAACAATGGGTAATAAACTTAAAAAGGTGGATATTATTACTCACAAAGCTAAATTGGAGGAATTAAGAGAAGCATTAAATGACATTGGTGTTACGGGTATGACTGTTACAAATGTTTTAGGATGTGGAGTACAAAAAGGTTATAAGGAATATTATCGTGGATTAACCATGGACATTAATCTACTACCAAAAGTAAAAGTAGAAGTGGTAGTCTGTGAAGTACCTGTAGAACTTGTTATTGAAACTGCTAAAAAAATACTCCACACAGGAGAAATAGGTGATGGAAAAATATTTGTTTATGATATTGAAAACGTTATACGTATAAGTACTGGTGATGAAGGGAGAGAAGCCCTACAATATAGTAAGCCTTAGATTTAATATTAAATGGAAATACCCACTTGTTTATTGTAGTAATATTGCAGTAGACTAGCGGGTGTTTTCTTATTTGTAGTGTTTTCATAAAATAGGTATATGGTAAATTAATCATAAATTTACTTATATACAAATGCAAGGAATATATTTCAATTTATACAAGTAAGATGTATAATATATATTGTATTTATAGTAAATTAATTGGAGGCAAAAATATGTTATCACCGATAGTTGAAAATACAATATTTAATTCTTTAAATGATTCACTGCAATACATAGATATACTTTTTGGTCATCATATAACTATATATATTACTGATACAGAAAAAATTTTAAAAATTCTTTATAGTGACAAGCTAAGTTTATCAAGTAAAGAAGGAGATCCAATACCAAGAAAAGGACCGCCAGGTGAGGCACTAAGAACTGGAAAGCCAGTAATAGATATTGTTTCCAAAGAATTATACGGAGTACCTTTTAGATCGTACTCAATTCCAATTAAAGATAATAATAACAAGGTAATTGGTCTTTTACTAGCGGCACAAAGTCTTGAAAATATGGATAAGGTGCTGACTCTATCTAAAAATGTATCTGGTTCTCTTAAACAAATGTCCTTGGCAAGCAGTGATATTTCCGAGCAAATCCAAAACATAGTTAACTCAAATGAAGATACTTCTAAAGCATTAAATAAAGCTAATAAAAATGCTAAGGATACTAATGAAATCTTAAGATTTATACAAAGCATTTCAAAGCAGACAAATCTTTTGGGATTAAATGCAGCTATTGAAGCTTCAAGAGCAGGAGATAATGGAAAAGGCTTTGGTGTAGTTGCACAAGAAATAAGAAAATTGTCTAAATCAAGTAGTGAATCAGTTAAAGAAATTGATTCCGTGCTAAAAGAAATTACCAGTTCTATGGAACTTGTTACTAATAGTATAAATAAATCAAATTCCAATTTTGAAGCAGCAAGCAGTGCAATAGAGGAGATAACTTCATCTATTCAAGAACTTTCTTCAACTGCTGAAGTATTGGAAGAAGTATCTAAAAAAGTTTAATTAGCATAGTATAAAAGTGCTAATTGATAATCAGTAGACTGTAGGGTCAAATGCTGTTATAACTGCCAAAAAATAAATGGTTATAGGAATTACAACTGCTTATTTTTTGGTTTTTTAGTGCAGCTGAAATTTCAATTAATCATAGTATAGAGATTACGGCAGCTTAGTAAGTAAAAATAACGCATGTATATTAGTTTTAGTAATTTAGCATATAATTTGTGAATATTTTCACTAAATTGGGCTCAAATCGGTGTTTCTTAGTTATTAAACAAATTTCCCATTTGAAAGAAGGATCTTTAAAAGGAATTGGATAAATGTCCTCATAGTTAATATCTTTAGCCATAAAATCAATACTTATTCCAATACCTTTATTAAAATGACTTAGTTTATGAACGGTAATAATTTCTGAGGTAGTAAAGACTATATTTGGTTCAAAACCTGATTCTCTGCATTTATTAATAAAGTTGTGATAAAAATGAAATTTTTCATTAAGAATAATAAATTTTTCGTTTTTTAATTCTTTAAAATCCACTGATGTTTTTTTAGACAATGGATTTTTTTTATTTACTAAAATACAAGGATACTGAGATTTAATGGCAGTAGAATTAAAAGTTTTTTCATTAACGGGGCCAATTGAAACAGCTAAATCTGCTTTTTCATTCATAACAACTTCTTCACAAATTGAATCAGGATAAGTTTTTATAACTAACTTAATGTTAGGATAAGTTTTTTGGAAGTCAGATATAATATCTGGTGATAGAGCATTAAGAACTCCAAAGCTAAAACATACGGTTAGAGTTCCCTCATTGATATTAGCCATTTTATTCATGTCATCTAAAATCAAATCAAACTCCTGTACAATATGTTCCGATCGTTTTTGCAAGTATTGCCCATATTTTGTTATTTTGATTCCTTTAGGTGTAGTATGAAGTAAAGGATATTGAAGTTCTTCTTCCAAATTACTAATTGCCTTGCTTAAGCCCTGTTGAGTAATATAAATTTCTTTAGCAGCTTTTGAAAAACTCTTATGTTTGCAAACTTCTAGAAAATATTTTAATTGTTTGATCTCCAATTCATTACACCTGCCTTTTATAATATCTTAAGAAATTTTAAAAGTATAATATGCTAATTCTTATACTTTTATCTATTATGATATAATAATATAAAATATTGGTTGATACCGTTTTATGTTGATAAAATAAGAAATTAATATAACTTTATTGTAAAACACTAGTGTTATATGTAAAAGTGCCAGATTTAGAAAAAAGAATGAGGCCAACTATAGAAAAGCGTATTCTTAAAGAATCATGATTTTAGGTTAAAAGGATGTGAACGTATGTTTGTTTTAAAAGATAAAAGTGATGTTCCATTATATATTCAGTTGTACCAGCAGTTTAGAGAGCAAATTTTAAATGGTGATTTAAAGCCAGGTAGTAAACTGCCATCAAGCCGAAAACTATGCAGTGATTTACATATAAGTAGAAACACTGTAGAGATAGCTTATCATCAACTATATTCGGAAGGATATTTAATTAGTAAACCTCGCAGCGGATATTATGTTGAAAAGTTAGATCTTTCATATATTCATGGTACAAAAGAAGTTTTTTATAATAAACCTACGTTGCCAGATAATTCGGATTCATTAATTCAATATGATTTTAAATATGGGAAATTGAATGAGAGTGAACTTCCTATGACGCAGTGGAGAAAGCTTACAAATAAGTGCATAAAAAATTTTTCTAGGCAGATGACAAGTTATGGTCCAACTTTTGGAGAAATTGATCTTCGAGAAGAGATATTAAAATATCTTCATTATTATCGTGGAGTAGAATGTACGTTAGATCAAATTTTTATTGGGGCCGGCGTGAATTACTGTTTAGGTATGTTATGTCAACTTATTAAGGATATTACTACCACAATTGCAATGGAAGAACCAGGACATCATATAACCCGCCGTACCTTAGAAAATCATGGATTTAATGTGAAGCCTATTTCTCTTGATTCATCCGGATTAAATGTAACGGAACTAAATTCTACAAATACCAAAGCTGTGCATGTTACTCCATCACATCAGTATCCTTTAGGAATTATAATGCCTATTTCTAGAAGACTTGAGCTTATAGAATGGGCAATTAAAAACAATTCAATAATTATTGAAGATGATTATAGCTGCCACCTTAGATATAATACAAAACCTGTGCAGTCTCTTCAATCTCTTTGTAGTGATAGAGTTGTATATATCGGCAGTTTTTCAAAATTTTTATTTCCAACATTACGTTTATCATACATGATCATTCCCAAATGTATGTTAAATAAGTTTACTGTAATGTTTGAGGGGTATCCACCTTCTGTACCTTTTATTATCCAAAAAACTTTAGAACTTTTTATGAAAGAAGGGCATTGGGAAAGCTACCTTAGAAAAACTAATAGGATGCAGAAGAAAAAACATGATGCACTAGTTGAAAGTTTGAAAAGAATGTTTGGAGACAAAATTTCTATTTATGGCATGAATGCTGGTCTTCACATCTTAGTACAGGTGAAAGAAAATGTGTCAGAAAGGGAGTTAATTGAAAGAGCTCATGAAGTTGGTGTAAAAGTATATCCTACGTCGAAGTTTTGGAAATATCCTGAGAACAGTTTAAAAGGTACTGTTATGTTGGGATTTGGAGGAATAAAATTAGATGAAATTAATCCAGCTGTTAAACTTCTATATAAGGCGTGGACCAATAATAATGTAGATTAAAATAGAGAAAATAAATTGTTTTTGCCCTTCTTTTAAATTTTAAAGTTATAACTTTTAGTTGTATAAGTGTAAATTTAAGTTGTTTATCAAATGTAAATATATGTCGTATAATTTAAACATAAACACAAATATGTTAGGGGTAATCTCATTATTAGTATAATAGTGAGAAAAATTATATTAAATACAATATATCCTTCTTATATAAAATAGCAAAAGTATCTTATAAAGATACATTGTATAATCTTAAAAATACCTAAAACCCTATTTAGTTAAAAAAAGATTAATAATTTTTGCCCCTTCCATGTTAACCTTTACAAATTTGGTAGACAATTAGATTTTAACTATAATAAAAAAATACAATTTGGGTTATAAATTTATTATATTTTAAGGAGGTATTTTATTAATGGAAGACAGAAGATCAGAAATAGTAGCAGCTGAGGAAGAGCTTATTGAAAAAGCAAAAAAAGATGGTGTAGAAACTGTATGGGATAGAAAAGCTAAAATGAAAGTACAATGTGGTTTTGGTTTAGCTGGTGTATGCTGTAGAAATTGTGCTATGGGGCCTTGCCGGGTAAGTCCAGTTCCAGGAAAAGGAGTATCAAGAGGTATTTGTGGAGCTACAGCAGATGTTATAGTTGCAAGAAACTTTGCAAGAATGTGTGCAGCTGGAGCGGCAGCACATTCAGATCATGGTAGGTCAATATGTCTTTATCTTGAAAACGCATCAAGAGATGGACAAATAAATATAAGAGATGAGAAAAAGCTTGCAGCTGTTGCAAAGAGATTTGGAATTGAAACTGAGGGAAGAGATATTTATGATGTAGCACATGATTTGGCCGCAGCTACATTGAATGAGTATGGAAAACCTCATGGAAATTTGACTTTGCCTACAGCACTTCCTAAAAAAAGAAGAGAAGTATGGGACAGGCTTGGTGTAACTCCAAGGGCAATTGATAAAGATATAGTTAGTATAATGCACTCAACTCACATTGGATGTTCAGGAGATGCAGAAAATATTCTTAAAATGTCAATGAGAGCATCCCTTGGAGATGGATGGGGTGGTTCTTATATTGCAACTGAACTTAGTGATATTCTATTTACAACTCCATCAGAAGTAGAAACTACAGCTAATTTAGGCGTATTAGAGGAAAATTCAGTTAACGTTATACTGCATGGACATGAACCAGTACTTTCAGAAGCAGTTGTTGCAGCTGCTGAAGATCCTGAACTCATTGCTCTTGCAAAAGCTCAGGGTGCAGATGGAATAAATCTTTGTGGTATGTGTTGTACAGGAAATGAAATAGCACTAAGACATGGTATTAAGATGGCAGGAAACTTCCTTCAACAGGAACTTGCTGTAGTAACAGGTGCAGTTGAAGCATTGATAGTTGATGTTCAGTGCATAATGCCATCACTTGCAAAACTATCTCAATCTTATCATACTAAATTTATAACAACATCACCAAAAGCTAAGATAACAGATTCATTATATATTGAGTTTGATGAAGACAATGCCTATGAATGTGCAAAACAGATATTGAAAGAAGCTATATTAAATTATAAGAATAGAGATAGAGAAAAGGTTTTAATTCCTCATGAAAAATGTGATGCAGTGGTTGGATTTAGTACTGAAGCTATAGTTGACACCCTTGACAAGGTTGTCAATTCAAATATAGATCAGCTTCAAACAGTTAAACCTCTTGCAGATGTTATATTATCGGGTGTTATAAGAGGTGCAGCTGCTTTTGTAGGTTGTAATAACCCGAAAGTTGAACATGATGGACCTATAGTAAAAATGATTAAGTATTTAATTGCACATGATGTAATAGTAGTTGTTACGGGCTGTGCAGCTCATGCAGCAGCAAAGGCAGGATTGCTTTTAAAAGAAGCTAAAGAGATAGCTGGTCCTGGACTTAAAAAAGTGTGTGATTTATTAGATATTCCACCTGTTCTTCACCAAGGTTCATGTGTTGATATCAGTCGTAATTTACAACTTGTTGGTGAACTAGCAAATTATTTAAAATTGGATATCAGCGATTTGCCAGTAGTTGGAGCTGCTCCTGAATGGATGTCAGAAAAAGCAGTAGCTATAGGAATGTATGTAGTAGGAAGCGGTATAGATGCATGGCTTGGTGTTGTTCCACCTGTAACTGGAGGTCCATTTGTTGCAGATTATCTGTTAAATAAGATGGAAGATGACTATGGTTCAAAATTCTTTGTAGAACCTGATCCAGATAAGGCAGCAGAGCAAATGCTTCAAAGGATAGAGTCAAAACGTAAAAAATTAAATATCTAAAGATAAAAAACAAAGCAGGCATTTATCTAAAATGTCTGCTTTATTTTATGAGATTTATATGTTAGCCGTGAGAGAAAGTTTCAGGATAACTAGTGATTTCATAAAGTTCATTTGAAAAGTCTTTTTTACCAGGTATTCCACATGCATCTGCGCGGCAGTGTTTACAATTTTTAAATACAGAAATATACTTTTCAGCTGTTATTCTTGCTTCATTTAATTGCTGACATGTAGGAGCAAGAATATGGCTGAATTCATGTTGAGGTATAAGTGGTATGATGTTGTATAGAAATGCTCCTGCATCTTTAACGGTTTTAGCTATTGCCCCTATATGTTGGTCATTAATGCCTGGAATCAATACCGAATTTACCTTTACTATAACTCCAAGTTTACTTATTTTGGATATACCTTTTAGCTGATTATTTATGAGAATACTTGATGCTTCTTTACTGTAATATTTTCCGCCTTTGTAATTTATGTAAGATATAATTTTACTTCCAATACATGGATCTACAGCGTTTACAGTAACTGTTATAGTTCTTACTCCTACATCATAAATTTCTTGGGCATACTTATAAAGTAAAAGGCCATTAGTGCTAAGACATTTTATAAGGGTAGGATAGGCTCTATGAATAAGTTTAAAGGTTTCAATTGCTTGAGGAGTAGCCAAGCTATCTCCCGGACCGGCTATACCTACTACAGTTATTTGAGGACAAAGTTCTAGAGCCTTTTTAACTTTTTTTATAGTGTCTTTTGGAGATAGTATTTCCTTTGTAACACCAGGTCTATTTTCGCTGTCATTATAAACTCTTTTACAAAATTTACACTGTATGTTACAGTGAGAACTTACTGGAAGATGAATTCTTCCATAATTCGAAGCATTCCCTCTACTAAAGCAAGGGTGAACTTTTAAAGCATGAGATAATTCCATACTCTTATTTATATCTGCATTCTCCATAATATTTTCTCCCCATGCTATTGATTTTCTTGTTTCAGTAAATAATTTGCTAATTGCTTACCCCAATCTCTTAGTTCTTGAATACCTAGAGGGGAAGGCACTTTTGATTCAGTATGAACTGCTATTTTTTTAGCTAATCTAGTATAAATTTTAGCTTGATCGGAATCCGGGGCATCTTCAATGGTAGTTTTACCTTGAAGTTCGCTGTGTGTAACGGTAATTGACCTTGGTATATATTCGATTACCTGTGTATTTGTTTTTTCTGCAAAAGCATCAAGTATTTTTTTGTCATAAGGTTTGTTAATAGAATTTCCTATAATACCGCCAAGTAATGCTCCATCAGAATTAGAATATTTTTTAATACCTTTAAACAAATTATTAGACGCATATATAGACATGAAATCTGAGGAGGAAACCGTAAATACATGTTCTGCTATTCCCTCTCGTATTGGCATTGCAAAGCCGCCGCATACGACATCACCTAAAACGTCATATATTATATAATCTAAATCCAATTCCTCGAAAATTCTTTGTTGTTTAAAAAATTGTACTGCGGTAATGATACCTCTACCTGCACAGCCTACTCCGGGACATGGACCTCCTGATTCTACACAGTAGACTCCATTGAAACCCTCAAAAATTACATCATGTGCATCTACTTTATCTTTTTCTCGTAGTGTATCTAAAACGGTAGGAATGTAATTACCATTTCTCAATGTGTTTGTTGAATCGCTTTTAGGATCACAACCAAATTGCATTACTTTATAACCCATTTTAGATAGTGCTGCACTGATATTTGAAGTTGTGGTAGATTTACCTATACCGCCCTTACCATATATTGCAATTGACTTTATTTTTTTTGTCATTTCATTCACTCCCATAAATAAGTTAAAACTTTAATAAAATACAGTCCTTTTTGTAAGGTATAATTATTTAGTACTTATATGTTCCTAAAATGCTGTCGTATATATCTTCTGCCAATCGAAGTCCTCCGCTGTATCCAATATAGCTTCTATCTAAAACCAATCTGTGCATAACCGGCAAAGATATATTTAACCAAAATCCATTTTGATGTCGAGCTATATCAATATCCCAGGAGCTACCTAAAATTAGAGGAGTATGTCCATCATAATCATATTCTTTTAATTTATGAGATATTTTGCCTCCATCAATTTCAAAGATTACTTTAGATGAAGTATTTTTTGACAAGTGTTTAAATTGATTTATTATAAATTCTTGATATTCTTTAGGTGTATCTTCTGTAATGTATTGTTCTCCAGGAAGAATGCCGAGTCCATTTGGCAAAAATTTACTAATGCCAAGTGCATAAAAAGAGTCGTTTATATTAAAAAATCTATCTGGCATACTAAAGCGAAATTCAGTAAAAAAATCAATAGCTCTCTCTATGTAGTAGTAAAAATTTTTTTCTTCTTTTTTAATTAGACTTTCAATTCTTGATTTATCGAGTCCTGCAAATTCTCCTACTTGTCTTAGAAATTTACTAGTTTCACTTGCTCCTATAGGCACAACGGGGTAATGGAAATAAGGAGTTTTATATTTAGTTTTAAGCAGTTTGGCAGTTTTCAATCCTACCCAGGGAGATAGTACTAAATTAAACTCTGCATTAGGAATGGTTTTCCATTCTTTAACTCCTCCAGATTCTGGCCCAAAAAGTATATTTACCTTTAAACCTGTTGCTTCTAACAGATGCTTTATTTTAGCTAAATTTCCAGACCAAAAGCTATCCTGATAGGGAATTGATGCGAAAACATTTACTAATCGTTTTTCTTTTTTTACTTCAACATCACCAATAAATTGATTTATTATAGCTTCAATTACTAACTCATGACCCTTGTAATTAGTTCCTTTAAATCCGCCGGTTTCTGCAAAAACTATTGGAATATCTTTTTGCTGATATTCCTTAACTATATGTTTTACATCATCACCTACAATATCAGCTGTACATCCAGTTAAAACAACAAATAGATCTCCTTTTAAAACTTTTAATGCTCCATCTATTACTTCTTTTAATCTACTTTCTCCACCAAATATTACTTCTTTTTCTGTCGAATTAGTACAAGGAACGGAGCTTCCACCAGAATATCCTACTCCTTGATAGCCTGATGATGTGCTTAATCCACGGAAGAGTTTATATGAACATCCAGGGCCTGAATGAACTATAGGAATAGCTTTCTTAATAGCAGCTACAGTCTGTTGGCATCCTAGTGCACAAAAATGCCGGGGTTGTTCAACTATATTATTTGTATTATTACGCCACCAGAATAAGGTAGAATTCCATTTTTCTGAACGCTGATTATCATCATTATTATTATTCAATTTTCTCCCTCCCTAAAAATGTTTGAGGATCTTGATTCATCCACCAGCTAGTATATGGAAGTTCTGAATGAGCAGCAATATTGCTTACGAATTCCTTAGTTGCAAGAGTGTCTAAAATTTTATTACCATAGTTCAAGATTCCTTGATAGCTTATACCAAATTGTTCATCTCCAATTAATAATGTTGGTATTCCAAGGTTTACACCCCAAGCCGATAAACTACCGTGCCGTACAATTAATACATCTGGCTTTAATTTATTTAATGTATTCACCAATTCAAAGACTTGTTTATTGCAAACATTAAAGTTTTTAATATCTCCATAATTGTCAACTACATATTTTAAAACATCACATTTTTTATTTCCATTGTCATAGTGGGGATCATGATGGAATATTCCTGCACCAACAACATTCATTCCAAGATCATTCATCAGTCCTAGTAAACTATGTCCATGGGCAGCTCCAGCACATACATAAACTTTTTTACCTTTCAATTTATCTCTTAATTCTTCAAGTTCTTCTGAAATTCTTTTTCTTTCTTGTTTTATAAGTATTTCAACTTCTCTTTCTTTATGGGTTACCTTCCCAAGTTCCCTAAAAAATTGATCTGAAGCTTTAAGACCATAGGGAGGTGGTGATTTTACCTCTGGAACTCCATATTCTTGTTCTAAAGCTGCAGCTAGATAGGTACCTAGAGTAGGGCAAACTTCTACTGTGGCAGCAGCTTCGGATATTTTCTCTAATTGCTCAATAGTGGTAAAGGGTACAATATAATTAGGCTTAAGACCTATTCGTCTAAACAAATCAGTAAATACGTCGCTACCCCAAAAATTTATAACATTAACTAACTTCTTTTCCTTTTTAACAGGTGGCTTGACTATTTTTCTGATAATCCCATGAAAAGCAGAGTCAAATCCCGTTGCCCATATTTTAGATTTAAAACCTTCACAGGAAATGTATACAACCGGTATACCTAATTCACTTTCTAGTTTATCAGTTATACCTGACACATCATCTCCGATGATACTGGATGCACAAGAGGTTGTTACAAATATTGCTTTTGGTTTAAATCTTATATATGCATTCCTTATAGTTGCCTCTAGCTTTGCTCCTCCACCATAAATCATATCTTTTTCTTCAAGATTTGTGCTCAATAAATTTACATTTTTTAAAGGTAGTTTCCTTCTTATCTGTTCTCCTCTATTAGTAAAATTAAACTCGGCGAAATCCGCACTACATCCTAGTGGGGCATGGTTTATTATTGCAGAATCTCTTATCATTACAAGCATAGACAATGCTCTACTTGAACTACATTCAGTACATTGAGTGAAGGAACGTTTTCTTCCACAAAACTTATTTTGTGTGGATTTGTCACATAACTCCCTAGCAGTTCCTTTGAATTCATTATTTGAACCTAATCGTGATTCTCTAATTTCAACTTCTGATGATTTTGTGTTGATACTCACTTATATTCCCCCTTTCAGGTTTTCTAAGTATAGAAATAAAATTTAATATTATAATTTAGACATGAAAAAGATTTGGGGTTTTTCATACTATGATAAATCTAATTACAGCTTAGAATTGATTGTCCATTAAAATTGTAGGAATTAATATAATACGTTTACAATTAAATTGTACAGCAGATATTTATATTTTAAAAACAACTTAATTTTAGATATTAACAACTAAAAGTTTAATGTGTATAACAAAAAGTAATAAGAAGAAATTAAATAGAACAAACTAGTATATGGACTTATACATGAGAGGTGTTTTGTTTGAAATATAAAAAAAACAAGATAATCCATTTTTTCATATTCGGAAGTATTTATTTAAATGTAGAGATAATTTCTAGAGCATGCTGTGGTGCATTAACAGGTTTTAGTGGTATATGTAAATGGAGTTTATGTGGGTGGACTTCCCTTTGGATGTTTCCTATAGGAGGATTATGTGCTGCATTAATTGGAAGTTTGAATGATAGACCTGAATATTATAACTTAAAAATGTGGCAGCAGGTTATAATGGGAGGTTCTTTAATTTGTATAGTGGAACTACTTACAGGAGTATTTTTTAATTTATATTTGCATTTCAATTTGTGGGACTATTCACAAGAGAAATTTAACTTTATGGGACAAATATGTTTAAAAAACAGTATTTACTGGTATGTATTAAGTATTGTAGTAATATGGTTTGATGATGTTTTATCTTACTATTTTTATGAAGGAGAAAAACCATCCAGCTTATTAAGTTACGTTGTAAAGTTAGTTAAGTTGCAATAGAGCATCATAAGAGAATTTAGAAGTCTTATAAAAAATATTAAGGTATTGATTTTGAAATATGGGATGAAGATACTATAGAGTATTAGAGCTACTAAAGAGAGGAATAATAGAAGTTGAAATTTATTATTATGGGCAAGTAGTGGGATAGGAACAGCTGTTGTACCTGAGGCTGCTATTGGACTTATTCCCAATTCAAATTTCAATTATAAAAAAATTAAACTAGCTTCTGTGGAAACACAGACAGCTATAATATGGATGAAAAATCAGTATTTGTCCTCAGCAGCCAGACATTTTTTAAAAACTTTTAAGGTATAAAATTATTTAATGTTTTACTACAGTTAAAAGCATTTTAAATTTTTCTACAGCTTTTAATCCATGGGGAATGTCAGAAGGCATTATTATAGCTTCACCTGATTTTAAAATAAAAACATTATCATCTATTGTAATTTCAGCTGTACCATCTAGTATTTGAACCATAGCGTCACCAGAAGTCACATGTGTGCTTATACCTTCACCTTTGTCTAGTGAGAATAAAGTAATATTTGAAGTAGGTATTTGTGCTATAGTTTTGCTTATAACTTGACCTTCTTGGTAAGAGATAAGATCTTTCAAATTAAGCACCTTTGAAAATTCTATGTTCTTCATTAAATTGTTCATAACGTTACCTCCTAGAAATTTTAATTATAGTATAAGCTTGTTTTTGACAAAAATACGTACCATAAGATACCATTATTACTGGAATAATTAATTATGTATTAAATAAGTTATGGACATTTTCTTAAGCACATATTAATATATCTCAACAAATAGAGAATATTTTTAATATTTATAATTGTGTTATTTTACTTTTTGCTATAATGCTTGCATAATTTATTACGAAAAAAATCATACAAAGGGGATGATTTTTATGCAAGATGCTAATAAACTAAAGGATTCTGTAAAATTTAAAATATTAGCTGTGCCTGCAGCAATAATTTTTATAGTTATAACTATTATTGCATGTGTATCTATAGGAATAGCAAGAAATAAAATATTATTACAGACAAAAACAGATGGAATGAGTATAGCAAATGAAATTGGTGCTGAATTAGAAAGAAACAATAATTCTATAGATGAGTTGAATAATTCTATAGACACTAGAATAAGGACACTAGGAAGTTTTTTAGTAAACAATTCTGATAAAATTAATAATGATTATCTAACATCCATTGCAAAACAGTTTGATGTAGATGAAATAAATTCTACTGATCCATCTGGAAAAGTAATATATTCAAATCTAACATCAAGTATTAATTTTGTATTTGACAGTAAAACTGATTCTTATAAAGTACTAAAGGGAAATAAAGATATATCAATAGAAAATATTAGAAAAAGTGCTGAATCCAACAATTATTATAAATATGGAAGTATTAGAAAATCCGATGGAGGAATTATACAAATAGGAATTTTGGCAAATAAAGTTCAAAAATTAACTTCAAGTCTTGAAACACAAAACGTTTTGGAAAATATAGTTAAAGACAAAAGTATTGTATATGCTTTGTTTGTAAATAAAAACTTAAAAATTATAGCTCATAGTGATAAAAGCAGAGTGGGTATGACTGTACATGATATAGGAAGTAAAACTGCTGCTGTAGATGGAAAAACTTATTTTTCAGAGTATAAGTATAAAGGGAAAATACCAGTTTATGATATACTAATACCTATAGCTAAAAATGGTATAACCATAGGAGCAGTAGATGTAGGTATGTCCATGGAAAATGTACATAAGACAGTTTATACTACTATAGCAATTATAATAATTTTATCACTTATGTGTTTTACTGTAGCTGTAATTATACTGATTAAGATATCTAAGGGTATAACATCTCCTTTAGAAGAATTGGTTACTGCTGCTAAAAAAATAGAAAATGGTGATTTAGACAGTAAAATAACTGTAAATAGTAAAGGTGAGATTGGGGTATTAGCACGCAGCTTTAAAAATATGAGTGAAAGTTTAAAAAATACTATAGGTTCTATAAGAGAAAATTCAATAAATATAAGATCAATGTCTGATGATTTGAATACCAGTGCAGAACATATGACTGGTGCTGCAAATGAAGTTGCAAATGCTATACAGGAAGTAGCAAAGGGAACTACACAGCAGTCACAAGATTTAATTTTTGTGTCAAATGTTGTAGATAAGTTTGAAAAAGAATTTGAAAATATATCCGGAAAGCTTTCAAATGTCAATGATAGCTCCAAGATAACAAGAAGTAAAGCTGATAATGGAAAAGAACAGGTAAAGCTGCTTCTACAATCAATAGGAGATGTAAAAACGTCATTTGAAAAAGTTACAGGAAAGATTGATAGCTTAAATGATAGTGTTTCAAAAGTTGGAAATATAACTGAAGTGATAAATGACATATCAGAACAAACCAATCTTCTAGCACTGAATGCGGCAATTGAAGCATCAAGGGCAGGGGAAGCAGGAAAGGGTTTTTCTGTTGTAGCTGAAGAAGTTAGATTACTTGCAGAACAGTCCAAGGAATCAACTGGCCAGATACAATCACTTGTTAAATCAATAAGCATTGAGACTAAAGAAGTAATGTCTACTTCAAATAAAGTTAAGAATTTAGTTGAAAATCAAACTGTTATAGTAGATAAAACTATAAATTCTTTTGAAGAAATGACTTCTTCCATACAGACCATTAGACCACTAGTTAAAGATGTGAATGAATCTTTAGAGTCTACCAATAATTCCAAGAATGATATTGTTGGAAAAGTTGAAGCTGTGACTGCCGTATCTGAGGAAACATCAGCTTCATCGGAAGAAATAGCAGCATCTTCAGAGGAAATGTTAGCCTCATCTGAAAGTGTTGCAAAACTTTCAGAACAACTAGAAGAAATGGTAGATAAATTTAATGAGCAGATAAGTAAATTTAAATGTTAAGATAAACAGGGTTCTTGGCATCAGATGGAGTTTTGACTCCACCTGATGCTTAGAAATCGTTATCCAGGGACGTACCTGCTTTAATACTCCAACTTAGAGAAGTTGGAGTATTAAAGCAGGTAGTCATCGGATAAATTATGTAAAAAAGGTTTTTGGAAAATCCAAAAACCTTTTTTAGTTACATAAAATATTATAGATCATAAAATTTATTAAAGGATTCTAAAGCATATACATAATCTTTTATGCCACCTAATTCTCTTACGGAATGCATGGATAATATAGCTAAGCCCATGTCTAAGGACGTCATGTTTATATGACTTGAAGATATTGGACCTATAGTTGAACCTCCTCTTTCATCTGATCGATTCACAAATACTTGAACAGGAACTCCAGCTTCGCAGCATATATTTTTATATATGGCACTGGATACAGCATCTGTAGTATAGCTCTGGCTGGCACTTATCTTTATAATAGGGCCTTTATTTATAATAGGTCTGTTTACAGGATCAGATTTCTCTTGATAATTTGGATGCAGTGCATGACCCAAATCACAGGATATTATAAATGATTTTGATATAGCTCTGTAAAAATCATCTTTGCTTTTACCAAGATTGAAAGCTATTCTTTCTAATATAGACAAAAGCATAGGTGAATTTGCACCCTGTTTTGTGGTGCTCCCTACTTCTTCATTGTCAAAGCAGACCATTACATTTGTAGTATTTTTAATCTTGCTATTTGAAATTGCTTTTATCCCTGAATAAACCATGCTTAAATCATCTAGTCTTCCTGAGGATATAAATTCCTGGTCAGCGCCTATTATGCTGCCTTTTTCAAATTCATATAGGAATAAGTCAAAATCCAATATATCTTCTTCAGGTACTGAAAGTTCTTCACTTATAATTTGAGTAAGGTAATGTCCCTGTTTGAATTTATCATTTACTAGTGCTAAAAGAGGGAGGATATGTTTTTGCCTATTTAGTTCAACACCTGAATTTATATCTCTATTCATATGTATTGCTAAGTTTGGTATTACCATAAGAGGTTTTTTTATGTTTAAAAGTTTTATCTCAGGATGAAAGGAATCTTTGCTTTTTAAAACGACTCTTCCTGCTAACGAAAGAGGTCTATCCATCCATGTATTTAATATTGGGCCTCCGTATACTTCTGTATTTAGCTTTACATAAGCACCTTCTACTTCTATGTCTGAATTTGGCTTTACTCTAAAGCTGGGTGAATCAGTATGAGCTCCTATTATTCTAAACCCATCGTTTTCAAGTTCGCCTTTTCCAACTGTAAAAGCAATAAGGGCAGATTGATTTTTAGTTACAAAATATTTACCTCCCTTTTTTATTTTTAAAGCTTCTCCCTCTTTAATTTCTACAAATCCAAATTTTTTAAGTTCAGATACAGCATTTTTTACTGCATGAAAGGAAGTTGGACTTTCGTAAATATAATTTATAAGTTCTTCAGCCTGTTTAATTTCATAATTTTTCATAATGTCCTCCTTAAAATCTAGATAGATGATTTATCTATGTTAGTTTGCCATTTTAAAATTCTTATTTAAATCAGAAAACTTATCTTTAAACTTTGATGATGTGTAAACCTTATTATCTTTGGTAGTAACCTCGCAAGATATACCAGGTGTTTTGTTTACCAAATTTAAACCTTCCTTAGGGCCTAATTCAAATACAAGTAGAGACATGATGTCGGCTGTGGTATTACTATCAGAGACATTATTGTCAACTATAACAGTTACACTCATAACTCCATTATCTACAGGGTATCCTGTTGCAGGATCAAGTATATGATGATATCTTTTACCATTTTTTATAAAATATCTTTCATAATCACCTGAGGTAGATAGTCCTTCGTTTGATAGTTTAACTATACCTAGCATATCATCGCTTCTAGGATTTTTAATTCCTATTCCCCAAGGGGAATTACTTTCATTTTTACCAACTGCATATATAGAACTTGAGCCTAAGTCTATAAGTCCATTTTTTATATTATATTTTTTGTAAATCTTTAATACTTCATCAGCAGCAAATCCTTTGGCAATTCCGCCTAAATCTAAGGCCATGCCGGGCTGCGTCAGCATAATACTACTATTTTTTTCATCAATTTTGATCTTATCATATCCGACTAGTGGTAATTTAGATTTAATTTCTGAATCCGATGGTAGTCTTGCTTTGTCGGTACCTATTCCCCATAGGTTTATTATAGGACCTACTGTAATATCCCACTTACCACTACTTATTTTTGAATATTTTTGTGAGAGTTTTATCATTTTAATTATTTCAGGGTTAACCTTTACATAATTTTTGCCTGAAGCGTTGTTAATTTTCATAATATCGCTGTTATTTACAGTAGTACTTGCCATATCATTTAGTTGATACAATTTTTTAACACTTTCATCTACTGCTTTCTGAGCATTAGTCCCATAGGCTTTTAAATCCATTGGCGTATCCATCGTTATTATGTTTTTTTCATAGAGCTGATTATTAGAAGCGTTATTGTAAGAACATGAACTAAGTAGTAAAATGAATGACAAACAAACTATTAGTTTTAAAACATGGAATTTTATCTGTGAATTGTATTTTTGACCATTTCGTAACATTTTACATCACCTCATATGTTATATTATATATGACTCATGTTTGTACATCAACTAAAGGAAAAACGGTATAATTTATGTATATATAAATGTGATGTATATATAAAAATAGGAGAATAAAATATGAAAAAGAAAAATAAATTTTTATTGATATTAAGCATAATTGGTCCTGGATTAATCACTGTAAATGCAGGAAATGATGCAGGTGGTATTACTACTTATGCGACTATTGGAGCATCCTATGGTTACAACATGCTTTGGGGACTGTTATTAATAACATTTAGCTTATCTGTTATACAGGAAATGAATGCTAGAATGGCTGTTGTAACAGGAAAGGGGCTTTCTGATTTAATCAGAGAAAATTTTAGCGTTAAGCTTGCCTTTTTTGCAATGCTAATTTTATTTGTTGCTAATTTTGGTGTTTGTGTAGGTGATTTTGCTGGTATAGCTGCTAGCATGGATATGTTTGGCATAAATAAATATGTTTCGGTTCCTGTAATGGCGTTTGTTGTTTGGTTCCTTATTACAAAAGGTTCTTATTCAAATATAGAAAAGATATTTTTAGCTTTTACACTTGTGTTTTTTTCTTATATAATAACTTGTTTTATAGAAAAACCAGATTGGAATCATGTAATAAGAGCAACTTTTACTCCTACTTTAAAATTTGACAGTGGATTTATTTTGTCATTTATAGGAATGATAGGTACTACAATTACTCCGTATATGCAGTTTTATCTTCAATCTTCTGTAGTAGATAAGGGACTACAAATAAAAGACTATAAATATGAAAAATTGGATGTATATTTAGGTTCCGTTTGGGGAAATTTGGTTGCATTTTTTATAATAATATGTACTGCTGTTACCTTATACAAAGCAGGAGTAAAAATAGATAGCGCCAGCCAAGCTGCACAGGCACTTAAGCCGCTAGCAGGAAACTATGCGTCCATCCTCTTTGGAGTTGGGCTTTTTGGAGCATCTGTGCTTGCATGTATGGTTATTCCATTGTCTACTTCATATGCAATATGTGAATGCTTTGGACTTGAAAGCGGATTAGACCATAAGTATAAGGAATCGCCTGCTTTTTATGGTATTTTTACTTTTATGATAATATTTAGTTCAATAATAGTATTGATACCTAATGTATCATTAGTAGGGGTTATGCTTGTTACCCAACAGCTTGCAGGAATTTTATGTCCTATTATATTAATATTTATGGTATTACTTACTAATAATAAAGAACTTATGGGTGAATATGTTAACAATGGATTACAAAATATTATCATATGGGTAACTGTAATATTTATAATTGTTCTTTCAGTAATTCTTTTTGTTTCACCGTTTATTAAAATCTAAGAAACTAAAGGAGCTAAATTAAAATTCTTAATTTAGCTCCTTTAATAATTTAAATGATATTTGAATTAATTTTGGTTTAATTTAGTGTCATTAGATAGATCTTTAGTATTTTTAAGTGTATCCTCATTATTTGCTTTACTTAAATTGTCTGCAGAGGAGTTATCTTTATTGTCAGTATTATTGGTGGTATTTGTATTTAAATTATTGTTTGAAGTTGTATCCTGAGTATTTAAAGAAGAGTTATCTTTAGGTACTGTATATATAATATTATTTATGTTGTAAGTTCCCTCTAAAGTTGTAAGTGGTTTAGTAAAAGTACCTTCTGCTTCTGTTTGACCTTCTTTTAAATCATTAAGATAAGCCATACCTACAAAATCATCACCTTTATATACAAGAACAATTACTTTGTTTCCAAAAACTGTATTTTTGGCAAAAGGATCAGTAAAGTGAACTTTTATACCTTCCTTAGTCAATTTTTCTATAGTGAAGTAAGGTTTAATTTCTATTGGATCAGAAACATAATCATCCATAGTGTTTCCTGCATCATCAGTTATATTTTTAGCTACTAGTTTCCATTTACCTTCAGTTAATGTAGTAACAGGATTTATTAGAAATGAACCAAAATCTCTAAATCTAATGATTCCTTCATTCTGTGGATCAAAATCATACTTAAAAGGGATTTGATTTAGTCTAAATGCAATTTTATCACCATTGTCCTCACCTTTAGCACCAGTTTTAAGTATGTCACCCATTAATGAATATTTTCCTTCGATTGTTACAGGATTACCATCTTTATCAAGTATGTTGTTTCCCTTATCATCAACTTTATAGTATTTAGCTGAGAATATTGGAAGACCATATTTGTTATCTTTAAGTTGTTGTTGACTAGGGGTCAGAGGATTGTATCCACTTTCTATTTCGGGAAGGGTTCCGCCTGATTTTTCTAAAGAATCTGCCATTTCTTGTGTAAATATTTGAACAGGCTCATTAAATACAAGTCTTGTATTTCCAGCAGTCTGGAAACCATTTTCACCGATATAAGTATATATAGGTTTTTGATATATTACCTTTGGTTTTTGAGTATCTTTTGCAAGATTTATGCTGCGTTTTGCAGTTAACTCGGTTGAACCATCTGCATTTGTGAGTTTGTTTCCATTTGCATCCTCTAGGTTTTCTGCTGTGAGTTTTAATCCATTTACTCTAGCATCGTAATAATTTATGCCAGTTTCTTCAGTATTTAAAATTCTTGTCCAATCTTCTGTAAGTTCTATGTATAGACTGTTTACATTTCCTTTATTTTTTACAACGAAACCTGATACAGGTTTCCCCCCATGTACATTTGCAAGAGCTGTAGGTTTATTAGAGCCATCCAAATTAATGATAATTTCTCCAAGTTTATCAGTTCCGTAGGGATCTTTTTTAGTGTTGTCTGGAACTATGATTTTTAAAGTCCCTTTACTTCCGTTTATATTTTGATTAAAATTTACTACAAATTGTTCTATAGATTCATTGTCAGCATCTTTATCATGTGAGTAATCTCCATCTTGATACCAATCAAATGAAAAATTATGGTTTTTGTAAATACTTGAATCTTCACCATTTACTTTTAAGATATCATTTGAAATAGTGTCTAGAGGTGTACCATTTTTTAAATTTGTAAAACTTTCTATATCCTTTCCTGTGTACCATTTTCCATTGTATTTATAGTAAACTCCATTTTTATTGTCTACTGTTTTTGATGACTCTACAAAAGTATTTAGATTATAAACTGAATTATTAGCACTGTCTAGTTTAAATAAGCTTTTTCCAAGTACTAGAGAATTATCTTGTATATTAGGTAATTGATCAATGCTTTCTGCTAGTGCACAATTTCCTGCTCCTAAAATCATTATTGTTGATAGTGCCAATGAATACATAAATTTTTTTCTTATCATTTTTATACCTCCAATTATTTTATTCCACTAAAGTTAATATATTTTCCATCCTTTGAAATTTGAAATTTGGATCTATCAGTGTCATCTCCAAAGAAAATAGATAGAGGTTTTGTTATTCCATCTCCATCCTCGTCACTAGCTATTACTGTTCCATCATACAGTAATTTATATCCTTTTAGCATTTCTGAACCGTTGTTTGAGGTTACTTCTAGGTCATAAGTAAATGCGCCTGGAAATGACTGTTTCATAGATACAGTATAGGAGGATTCATTAGAATTAGAAGAACTACTTGAACCTCCTGAACTTTCAGAAGTGTTATTTTCTTTAGAAGGAGAGCTATTTATATTAACTAAAGTATCTACTAGATTTGCAGATACAATTTTTTCTCCACCAAGTGCAATTATAATGCTTTCTTTAGTAACTTTGGATTTTATAAGATTCAAAGTATCTTTATTTATATCAGTGTTAACTAACACCACTGGGTTACAATTCTTTGCAGCTAATGCAGAACTTGATAGAGCATCGGCAAATTGGTCTATTCCATTATGCTGTGCAGCAGTTAAGTATATGTTGTTAAAATTTATAGAGTCTTGAAATCTGTTCAATATTTTTTCGTTACTTTCATAACGATCTTTTCCATATATTCTCTCAGGGTTTGAAACAATTTTTTCTATATCTTTTGAAACACAAGCTTCTCCTCCAATTATGTAAGTTTTAGTAACAGAATTACTTTTTACATAATTTTGTATACCGTTATTGTTTTGATCTGCTAACAATATAGGCATATTTTTATTTGCAGCTATAGAGCTTATTGATAGTGCATCTGACGGAACTTTACCTGAAACTAATACAATATTATTACTTTTTCCGACTTTTTCTGCAATGATTTTTGAAGTTTCATATCTATCAGTTCCACCTAATCTATCAATTTTTTTCAAATTAGGTACAGAGGATTTTATTTCATCTTCAACTTTGCTATTTATAACTCCTTTTCCACCTATAATAGTGACGCTATCAGGATTTAATCTTTTTAATTCTTGTTTTATATTTTGATTTAGACTATCTTTATTGTTAAGTAAAATAGGTGCATCATATTTTTTAGCTAGTGGTACAGCACAAAGTGCATCGGGGAAATTTTCTCCATTGCATATAATCACATTGGAAGAAATTTTCCAACCTTCCTTACTTATCAGTGCAGAAGTTTCATATCGGTCGTTTCCGAAAATTCTTTTTTGATTTAATGTATATGAAGATTCCGCAAAAACAGTTGATGTAGAAAGTAGTATTGTTGACATTATTAAGCCTATAATTTTTTTTGAATTCAATTAGATCCCCCCTCGTAGCATTTCTTGATTTAGTTAAAGTTTAATTATGATAGAAATTTAACATAATAAAGCCTCCTTACAATATAATGATAATATATTTCATATGAGATTGATTATCATTCACGTTCATACTTTAACATAGATATGATGTGTAGTCAATATAAAGTGAAAAGCAGTTGACTGAAATATTATTTTAGCCAACTGCTTTTTACTTTATAATTATATCTCTTGTAATTTAATTTTCATCGTCCCATGCCATTTTAGCTAGTGGAAATGGTTTTAAAGCTCTATCTAGTATACCTTGGACATATGCAATAAGTATGCCATAGTTTACAATAGGGACATTAAGTTCTTTTGCAGTATTTATTCTATAAAGCATTGCGGCTCTATTTAACATGCAAGCACCGCAGTGAACTACTAAGGCATATTTCTTTATTTCTTCTGTAAAAGAAACACCAGATGAAAATTCAAAATCTATTTTTTTACCGGTAATTTGTCGTATCCATCTAGGAATTTTTACTTTACCTATATCATCAGATTGTCTATGGTGAGTGCAGCCTTCTGCAATAAGTACTTTGTCTCCATCTTTTAATTTTTTTACAGCTTTTACTCCTTTTATAAGTTCTACTAGGTCTCCTTTGCATCTTGCAAAGAGTATGGAAAAGGAAGTCATCAATATATCTTTTGGGGTATCTGCTGCTACTTTTAAAAATGCTTGGGAATCTGTAACTACTATTTTAGGTTTTTTCCCTAGGTTTTGTAAGGTTTCTCTAAGTTCAAATTCTTTAGTTACCACTGCAGTAGCATCACTTTCCAGTATATCTCTTATGGTTTGCTGCTGAGGGAGAATAAGTCTTCCTTTAGGAGCTGCTTTATCTATTGGAGTTACAAGAACCACAAAGTCTCCAGGGTTTATTAAATCACCAATTACTTTAAATTTATCTTCACTTTGAGGTTGTGCAGCTATTATTTGATTTTTTAACTCAAGTATACCTTTTCTTTTAAGTGCAGATACTTTTACAATTGGTATTTTGAGTTCTTTTCTCATATGTTCTACATCTAAATCTTTTATATCAGCAGCATCGATTTTGTTTAAGACTCCTATAAGGGGAATTTTTTTATTTTTAATTTGATTTATTATAGACTCGTCATAATCTGTAATTCCAACAGTTGAATCTATTACAATTATTGATATGTCAGTTTTATTTAAAACGCTTAATGTTTTTTCTTTTCTAAGTTCGCCGAGTTCGCCTTCATCATCAAGGCCTGCGGTATCTATTATTACACAGGGACCTATGGGAAGTATCTCCATAGATTTATAGACTGGATCTGTAGTAGTACCCCTTACGTCTGATACGATGGCTATATCTTGGCCTGTTAAAGCGTTTATAATACTTGATTTGCCAGCATTCCTTTTGCCAAAGAGTGCTATATGTGTTCTTACTGAGCGAGGTGTTTCATTTAAACTCATAAGTAATCTCCTCCAATATTTATTTGCCAGGTATACCTGGTTTTGTCAGCTGATATGGATTTATTATTTCATCTATTTTTTCCTTAGGCAGTATTTTTTCTTCATATAGAATTTCTCTTATAGTTTTATGATTTTTCAAGGCTTTCTTTGCAAGCTCACTAGCCTTATCATAACCTATGTAATGTACTAATGCAGTTACCAGTGCTGTGGAATTTTCAAGATTTTTTTTACAATTTTCTTCATTTACTTTGATTCCGCTAATGCACTTTTCCCTAAATAGTGTAACTGTTCTTTCTAAAAGTTCTAGGGATTCAAGTAGACATTCTGCAATGAGTGGAGTGAATGCATTTAACTCCAATTGACCTGAACTGCTGGCCATAGTAATTGCTGTGTCGTTTGATATTACTCTCATACTTACCTGTGCTACCATTTCAGCTATGACTGGATTGACTTTTCCCGGCATGATGGTTGAACCTGCTTGTACCTTTGGAAGAATGATTTCTCCTATTCCTCCCCGGGGTCCCGAATTTAAAAGCCTTAAATCATTTGAAATTTTTAAAAGATTGCAGGCTAGGGACTTTAAAAGTCCTGAGACCTCAACAAATACATCACAATTTTGAGTAACATCCATAGGATAATCGGAACGGGCAATTCCAAGGCCGGTTAAGTCTTGAAGTACATCTGTTATCTTATATATAAATTTATTAGTTGCATTAAGACCTGTACCTATAGCGGTACCGCCTATGTTGATTTCCCTGAGTCTTTCTTCTACTTTATATATTCTCCATCTATCTCGAGATATTGCTTTGGCGTAAGCACCAAAACCTTGTCCTACCATCATGGGAAGCGCATCCATTAGTTGGGTTCTACCTAATTTCAATATATCTGAAAAATCGTTTTCTTTAACTTGAAGCTCTTCCTGAAGATCAGACAGACAACTGCTTAACTTTCTTATGCGGCGTATAGCTGCAATTCTAAGAGCAGTAGGATAAACATCATTTGTAGATTGAGACATATTTACATCATTTAAAGGATGTACTAATGAGTAATCTCCCTTTTTACCACCTAGTAGCTCTATAGCTCTGTTTGCTATGACTTCATTTACATTCATATTTGTGGATGTGCCGGCTCCACCTTGAAATGCACTTAACTTAAATTGATCGTCAAATTTGCCACCGATAACTTCTTCACTAGCTTTAATTATGGCATCAGCTTTTTCAATTTTAAGTTCTCTTAAATCTTTATTGACTAGGGCAGCTGCTTTTTTTATGAGTGCAATTTCTTTAACTAAATTTAAATTAACGGTTTTGCCCTGTAAATTAAAATTTTCTAAAGCTCTTTCGGTATTAATACCAAAATAGGAAGAGGTTTCAATTTCCTTTTCTCCAAGTAAATCTTTTTCTACTCTAAAGTTCACATTTTATCCCCCTTAAGTTAATAACTAAAATTTAACTTATTAATATTTTATAACAAAAAAGCTAAAAATAAAATAGAATGCAATTTTGAAGAGAAATATAAAAATAAGCACTTAAATTTAATTAAGTACTTATTTTCAAGAGGTATAGAAGTATTAAGGTTTACCAATCCCAGTCATCAAAATCTAGTGGAAATACAATTGGGAATATGAATGGAGAATATGGCATTCTGTGTCTACGTCTGCGTCTTCTTCTTCTCCTTCTTCCACGTTGTCTGTATAGATCATCTCCTGATTCAGTAAAATCGTCCTCTTCATCCATCATTTCTGGATTGTAGGGGCAGTTATATACAGGGCAGTAATAAGCAGGAGAAGAAGCATAAGTATCTTTATCAGTACGATCATAATACTGGGTATTTTCTTCTTTATCATTTGAGTTATTTTGATTGGTATTCATTTAATGCCTCCATAAAATTTATTATATTATCATAGTATGATGAAAGGAAAAATTTGTTACAGAAAATTTCACTATGGAGTTTTACGAATTTTATTATTATTTTAATAGAAATTATTCGTGATTTTCTGTTGACTGTAACATACAATTTTGATACCATATTGTAGGAGGGATGCTACTTGAAAGAAAAATATGATGTAATAATAGTTGGAGCTGGTCCTGCGGGAATATTTACTGCTTTAGAAATTACAAAGCTTAACAAGAATCTAAGTGTACTTATAATTGATAAAGGCAGAAATATAGAGGATAGAAAGTGTCCGGCTAGGATAAATGGAAAGTGTGTAAATTGCAATCCATGTGGTATCACTTCTGGCTGGTCAGGTGCAGGAGCTTTTTCTGATGGAAAGCTTTCTTTAAGCCCAGAAGTCGGAGGTAGAATTTTAGAGTATTTTTCAGAAGATGAATGTAAAAAATTAATAAAATATTGTGATGATATATATTTAAATTTTGGAGCTAACAAGGTTGTATATGGATTAAACAATGAAAATATAGATAAGATAAAGTATGAAGCAAGCAAATATAATATTCGTCTTATACAGTGTCCTGTTAGGCATCTGGGAACAGAGTTAGCCTATGAAGTACTGAAAAAAATGTATTACCATCTTTTGGATAACACAAATACTGAATTTAATGAACTTACTACAGTAGATGAGATATTAGTAGAAGGTGATAGCGTAATTGGAGTTTGTGTGGAAAACAAGGATGGTAAGAAAAAGGTTTTAGCACATCATGTAGTAGTTGCTCCAGGCAGGGGTGGTGCAGAATGGTTTTCAAATCAATCCCAAAAGTTAAAGTTAAAAACTACAAATAATGCTGTAGACATAGGTGTTCGGGTTGAGGTACCAAATTCAATAATGGACCACTTGACTAAAGACTTATATGAAGCAAAACTTGTATATTATTCTGATACTTTTGATAATAAGGTTAGAACTTTTTGCATGAATCCAGGTGGGGTAGTATCAGAAGAGCACTATGATGGTACCATAGCAGTTGTAAATGGGCATAGTTATGAAGAAAAAGAATTGAGAACAGAAAATACAAACTTTGCAATGCTCGTTTCTACATCTTTTACAGAGCCCTTCAACCAACCTATAACTTATGGTAAGTATATTGCAAAGCTTGGAAATATGCTTACTGGAAATGGCATAATGGTACAAAGACTGGGTGATTTATTAAATGGAAGAAGAACTGATTATTCAAGACTTAAAAAATCCACTACTATTCCAACTTTGAAATCAGCAGTGCCTGGAGATTTAAGTTATGTTTTACCTCAGAGATATCTTACATCCATAGTTGAGGCACTAAAAGCTTTTAACAATGTAGCACCAGGACTTTATAGCAAAAATACACTTTTATATGGCGTGGAGGTAAAATTCTATTCTAGTAAATGTGACACAAATGATAAGTTTGAAACTTCTATAAAGAATCTATATGCCATAGGAGATGGTGCAGGTATTACAAGAGGGCTTATGCAGGCCTCAGTAACAGGTGTAGTAGTTGGAAGAGATATAGTTAGCAAATAATTGTAAATTATTATATATTATTTTGAAAGATTTGGGTTATACAAAAAAAGGGGAGGAAATTCTCATGTCAGCATTTATTGTTTTAGGATCCCAATGGGGTGATGAAGGAAAAGGAAAGATGACAGATTATCTTGCAAAAGGGGCAGATGTTGTTGTCAGATTTCAAGGTGGAAATAATGCAGGTCATACAGTTGAAGTAGGTGATAAGCAATACAAACTTCATCTTGTACCATCTGGAATATTGTATAAAGATAAGGTGAATGTAATAGGAAATGGAGTAGTGCTTGATCCAAAAGCATTATTTGAAGAAATGGATTATTTAAAAGACCTAGGAGTAGACATATCACCTGAGAATTTAATAATAAGTGATAGAGCCCAGCTTATTATGCCTTACCATAAGGTATTAGACGGTATAAAAGAGAGGGCAAGAGGTAAAAAAGATATAGGAACTACAGGAAAAGGAATTGGACCGTGCTATACGGATAAAATGGAAAGAAGCGGCATAAGAGTTTGTGATCTTATGCACCAGAATATATTTGAAGAAAATCTAAAAGAAAATTTAAAAATAAAGAATGACATAATAACTAAGGTTTATGGAGAAAAGGCTCTTGACTTTGATACTATATACAATGAATATATTGATTATGCAAAGAAATTAGCTCCTTATGTTAAAGATATATCTGTAGAAGTATATAATAGTATAAAAGGTGGAAAAAAAGTATTATTTGAAGGTGCACAGGGTACTTTGCTGGATATAGATTATGGAACTTATCCTTATGTTACATCTTCAAGCACTATTGCTGGTGGAGTATGTATTGGTTCAGGAATAGGACCTACTATGATAACAGGAGCAGTAGGTATTGCAAAGGCGTATACTACAAGAGTAGGAAAAGGACCTTTCCCTACAGAGCTTTTTGACAAGACAGGAGAATGGATTAGGGAAAATGGTCATGAATATGGAGTTACTACAGGAAGAGCTAGAAGATGCGGATGGCTAGATCTAGTAATACTTAAGACTAGCAGCAGAGTTTCTGGACTTACAAGCTTTGCTATTACAAAAATAGATACTTTAGCAGGACTTGAAAAGGTAAAAGCATGCGTAGGATATAAATTTAATGGAAAAATTATAGACTATGTACCTGCAAGTTTAGAAGATTTAGCTAAATGCGAACCTGTATATGAAGAATTTGAAGGTTGGGGCAGAGAAATAGAAAATGCCAAAACTTATAACGAGTTACCACAGAATGCTAAAAAGTATTTAAGTAGAATAGAAGAATTTACTGGAACAAAGGTATCTATAGTATCTGTTGGACCAAGAAGAGATCAGACAATAGATGTAAGTGAAATATAAAATTAAAGTTATCACCCTTAAATAAATTTATTAAATTAAGTTTATTTAAGGGTGAATTTTTTATCTTTAGCAATTTTATTCTACAGAAAAAATGGAAATTATATTATAATATAAATGTAATAGAAATTTCTAAGATAAGGAGGGTAAATAAAATTGGAAAATGTAGTTACTGAAAAAGAATACGAAGTCCAATACTATGAAATAGATTTTAGAAAGAAATTGCTTGTAACAAGTCTTATGAACTATTTTGAAGATGTATCTACAAAACAATCAGAAGATATAGGAGGAGGACTTGATTACTTAAAACAAAAAGGGGTAGCCTGGGTACTGTATAAATGGGATATACATATTAATAGGTATCCTCATTATGGTGAAAAAATAACAGTTCAAACTAAAGCATATTCCTTCAGAAAGTTCTATGGATATAGGACTTTTAAGGTTTTAGATGATAAGGAAAATGTCATTGCATCAGCCAATTCAATATGGCTTCTTATAGATAAAGAAAAACGTAAAGTAATTAGGATAACTGAAGATATGTATAAAATGTACGGTGTATCTGGAAATGAGATAAAACCGTTGATTATTAAAAAAATAAAGTTACCAGAACAGTTTGATATAGAAAAAGGTTTTAATGTAAGGTACAGTGACATAGATACCAACAGGCATGTCAATAATGTTAAGTATGTAGATTGGATTGTGGAAACTATACCTCTTGATATAGTACTTAATTTTACTATAAAAAATCTAAATATAACTTATGAAAAAGAGGCATTATATGGAGAAAAAATAAAAATATATACTGAACTGAAAAAGAAAGAAAATAGTTATATATCTCTGCATAAGATAGTGGATCAAGAGGAAAAAGAATTATCAGTGATAGAAGCGGTTTGGGAAAAGAATGAAGAATAAAAAGCAGAGAGAAAGGCTGATGAATTATGTTTCAGCAGCACTTTTCCCTGCAGTAAATCCCGAACTCCAGGCCCATTGTAAATTAAAACCACCACAGTCACCATCCACATCCAAAATTTCTCCTGCTAAATATAAATTTTTTATTTTTTTTGATTCCAAAGTAGTGCTGTTTACTTGAGAGGTGTCTACTCCTCCACAGGTAACTTGAGAATTTTTGAAGGAATTAGTATCATATACTGTAAATTCCCAGGATTTGAGTAAGTGACATATATTCTTTTTTTCCTGCCAATTTAATTCACTACATGATTTATGAATATCTTCAATGGATGATTCTCTTAAAAGTATAGGTATGATTTTTTTATTTATTACTCCTATGAATGAGTCGAATATACTTCTGTAACCAAAAGTTCCCCAGCGATTTTCCAGGAACTCTACTAAATCCTTTTCTTCAAAATCTGGAAGCATGTCAATTTTAATCTTAACGGACTTTTTACTAAATAAATTACAGGAAGCTATGCGACTTATGTCAAGTATAGGTGGCCCTGATATTCCGTAATCTGTAAATAATATTTCTCCATATTCTTTTTTTTGTATTATATTATCCACAACTATGTATACATACCCATTAAATTTTACTCCCGATAGGGCTTTTAAATGAGTATAGCTTAATTTCAACTGTACAAGGCCAGGAAGGGGTGGTATTATACTGTGGCCAAGGTTTTTACATAGGGTAAATCCCGAACCGTCAGATCCTGTATTAGGGGCAGATTTGCCACCTGTACATAATATTAGTTTATTACATTCGTAAATTTGATCATTACAGTATATTTTAAAGGATTTTTTACCAAAAGCTATATTACCGACTTTTGAATTTAAATAAACAGGTATATTTCGATCTTCAATAGCCATTTTTAATATATCTAGTACGGAGGATGATTGAAGAGAGAGGGGATACATCCTTCCGTTTTCCAAAGTTGTAATTGGAAGACCTAGTGAATTAAAAAAGTTTATTGTGTCGTCAAGGGAAAAATTATTTAAGACACTTTCAAAAAAATGAGTATTATTACTGTGATATCTACAAAAATCTATATTTTTATTAGTTATATTACATCTCCCATTTCCAGTTGATAATATTTTATTTCCTATTCTACTTTTAGATTCTAAAATTGCTACGTCTTTTCCTCTGTCTTTTGCCGTAATTGCAGCCATGATACCAGAAGCACCTGCACCAATTACTATGATTTCATGAAACATGTAGATACATCTCCTATTTAATAAAATTCATTTATCCGATCGCTATCAGTGCTAACCCCCTCATCTTTATTAAAGTGGGGGATAAGTACTGTTACGCGCCTGGATAAGTTCTTCCCCTAAAGGATAACGTATTCTAAGTGCTAAAGACACTAAGAATACTGTTAATAAGGTTCAGCTAGAGAAAGTCATCCTTATAAGCAAGCTCCATCTGAACCTAAGAATCACTTGATAGTTATATTTTAACTTACTTGTACTTCTTTTAATACAGTTTGCAAAAAAATATATATTTAACTGCAGTTTGTAATATAATAAAAACAACATTATAAACATGAACGAGGTAAAAATTCATTTCTATTATCTTATATATTTTGTAAAAAGGAGTGTTGTCCAAATGGAAGCTGCTAATTTTCTATATTATAAGAACTGGGTAGTAGTTGGCGATGTGTCTAATGAAGAAAAATATGCTTTTAAAATATTAAGTTCTCTTAAGGGCGCAATGTATAATGCAGAGGGAGTGAATCCTAGAGATGCTAGCGGGAAGGTACACAAATCTTTAAGTGAAATACCTTTTAAAGTAGATGTACTTGATTTGTGCATAAATCCTAAGACTGGTATTGATATAGTTAAAAAAGCTTTTGAAATTGGCATAGACAAAATATTAATACAGCCAGGTGCAGAAAGTGAGGAAATATTAAATTTCTGCAGTAACAATGCAATTGATGCAGTAAAAGGATGTGCACTTGTAGAACTTACGAAAAAACATCAATGAATCTTACTTAGTGGGAGTTCGGTTTCTCCCACTAAGTCTAGATGAATTATCTAGGGGCGTAGCTACTGTTATCTCCCGCTTTGATAGAAAAGCAGATATCCCAAATCTTTGATTTGGTGATAGTCGCTTTCACAGAGTGCGTGGGAGTGTTACAGTAGGTAGCCATCAAATAAAGTTTAGGGGGTTTTTTATGCTTAAAATATATGCAGTTTCTGACTCTATAGGTGAGACTGCAGAACTTGTTGCTAAAGGTGCTGCTAGCCAATTTTATTCAGAGATAGAAGTACACAGGGTGCCTTATATAAAGAGTTATGAGGATGTAAATGAATTTATAAATGGGTTAGAAAGCAAAGAAAATATCATGGTTATATCTACAATAATCCTTGTAGAAGTAAGAGAATTTCTAGTTCAAAGGTGTGTAGAATGTGGTATTCCTATAAATAATATTTTAGGACCTTGTATAAGTATGATATCAAGGATACTAAATAAAATACCTGAATATAAGCCAGGTGCTGTATGGGAAATAGATTCTGAGTATTATAAAAAGGTAGAGGCAGTAGAATTTGCCATAAAGTATGATGATAGCAAGGATAATTCAGGAATAAAATATGCGGATGTTGTTCTTTTAGGTCTTTCTAGAACTTCTAAAACGCCACTTTGTATGTATCTTGCAAATAAGGGAATAAAAGCTTTGAACATACCGCTTATGCCCGAGGTACCTGTGCCAGAGGAGCTGTTTGACATTGATAGAAAAAAGATTGTAGCTCTTACTATAGATCCAGTGCACTTAATAGAAGTAAGAAAACATAGAGTAGATAGATACAATACTACATCTAATAGGTTTAAGTATGCAAATGAAGAAAGGGTTCTTCAGGAACTGGAATTTTCAGATAAGGTTATAAGAAGATTAAGGTGTAAGGTAATAGATGTGACAAAAAGGGCAATAGAAGATACAGCATTAATTGTAATGGAATATATAGGATATATGGAATCAAAAGGTTATTAAAGTACAAATTTTATTATAAGAAAGCTGTTTTTTGCTTTTAAATCCAAAATTATATAAGAAATTTTAAAATATAAAATTGACCTAATACGTTGATATATAAGGAATCGTGAAGAAAAGTTCAAAGATGTCCAATAAAATATCACAAAAAAGTATTGACACTTTATAAAATATTTTGTATTATAGTGTATGTCAGGTCGTCAGGTACGACTTAATAAAACAGTATAAGGCCCCTTGGTCAAGTGGTTAAGACACCACCCTTTCACGGTGGTAACAGCAGTTCAAGTCTGCTAGGGGTCACCAAGAGTAAGTATATGTGGGCGCATAGCTCAGCTGGGAGAGCATCTGCCTTACAAGCAGAGGGTCACAGGTTCGAGCCCTGTTGTGCCCACCACATATGGCTCAGTAGCTCAGCTGGTTAGAGTGCCGGCCTGTCACGCCGGAGGTCAAGGGTTCGATCCCCTCCTGAGTCGCCATTATCTATGGTTATGCATAGGTTTGATTTTTAAGTTTAACTTAAAGAGAAGTCTACACTTAAGGTGAGGGTTACTTGTTTAAGTTAAAGTTCTTAGCTTATGCTGTGTAGTAATAGTTAAAGATTTGCATTGACAATTAAATAAGGCCCCTTGGTCAAGTGGTTAAGACACCACCCTTTCACGGTGGTAACAGCAGTTCAAGTCTGCTAGGGGTCACCAAAAGTAAGTATATGTGGGCGCATAGCTCAGCTGGGAGAGCATCTGCCTTACAAGCAGAGGGTCACAGGTTCGAGCCCTGTTGTGCCCACCACATATGGCTCAGTAGCTCAGCTGGTTAGAGTGCCGGCCTGTCACGCCGGAGGTCAAGGGTTCGATCCCCTCCTGAGTCGCCATATGTGCTGGCATGGCTCAGCAGGTAGAGCAACTGACTTGTAATCAGTAGGTCGTGGGTTCGATTCCTACTGCCAGCACCAAAAATAAGAATGTATTTTTAAATACATTCTTATTTTTTTTATCTAGATATTTATTTGAAATTTTTATTTTGTATATTTTGTTTTATTCTTATGTCTTCTCCGAAAAACTTATACAAGGTAAATTCTCCAAGCAACCTAGAAGAAATTCTCTCTGAATAGCATTTTAAAATTTCTTCTAAGTCATAGTTTGTGGATACAAGCATTTTGCTTTGTCTCAATAGTTTTTTATTTAAAAGGTTAAATAGTTCAGTTTTAGAAAAGTCCGTTATTTGCTCAGATCCTAAATCATCTATTATAAGTAAATCACAATTCATTAAAATATCTTCTAATTCTATATTATTGTTGAATCTTATATCTCTTAGGTCTTTAATCAAGGATTCAGAGGTTCTATAAATTACTAAAAAACCTCTGTCTATCAATTCTTTTGATATACAATTTGACAAGAAGGTCTTTCCTGTTCCGGCAGATCCATAAAATAATAAATTTTCGCTGCAGTTAGAAAAGTTTTCTATGTATTTCCACGATGTGGATGCTATTACTTCTATATTTTTTCTAGGACTTGTAGGGTTTCCCTCACTTTTGGTGGAGGAATATAGCTGAAAGTTAAAGTTATCGAAGTTATTCTTAGCTAACATATTTTTGAAGTCAGAATTGCTGTAGTAAAGTTTAATAAGTTTTTGTTTATAGCAGTCGCATTTTTTGTTTCCAATGAATCCAGTGTCTTTGCATTTATCACATTTATAGGACATATCTAAATAATTTACAGGATAATTATTAGATGTTAAAATATGAGCTTTTTTTATTCTTAAATCTGAAATTTTTTGGTGAAGTTCCTTTAAGTAAATATCCTTGTTTGAGACATTGTTTAATATATTTATTGATAATTTTAAGGAAAGTCTACCTATTTGATTTTGTATGTTTAATACTTCAGGTAGTTTTTTTTTAATTTCTTCCTTTCGAAAGCCTAAAGCTTTTCTATCATCGTCTCTTATTTTTTCATATATTTTCATTATATTAGAGTGATAGCTCTTAATCATTCTTATCCCATCCTAGTAGTTTTTTTTCTAAGTCTTTAAAGTCATAGTTTCTCTGTTTAAAATTGTTAAAAGTTCCTTTTGAACTTTTATTTTCTGTAATTCTTTTTACATTTTTAAAATTGCCTTTATTTACTTTCTTTAAATCCTTTTTTTCTATATCTTCTAATGTCTTAATTTTATCTTTATTCCAGCTTGTTAATATTCCATCAATATATTTAAAGTCAGCCTTATTTATTCTTTGAAAGCATATGTCACAAGCTTTATATATAATTTCAACTGAGAAATTGTAAGCTTGAATCCATTTAGAAAGTAAATCCTCTTGGGGCTTCATTATTTCTCCATCTTTTATACCAAGATAGCCTAAAATTTTTCTTATTTTAATCCATTTATCTTCATGTTTTTTTATAAAAGACTGGGCATCATTTATATCTTTTATTTTAGCGTCAAACCAAGATATTGCAGTTTTTTCTATATATCTGCTGTTGGTTTTTCCTTTTAAAGCACAGTATTGAACTAAAAGAAGTATAATCTCTGGAGAAAAATTAAAATCATTTAACCAGCTTATGTACATAGTCATTTCTTTTGAAGATAAGGTCCTACCTAAGGATTTTTCTATATCTTCAAGCATATCTTTAATAGAAGTTTTATTTAATTCTTCAAGTAAATTTATATCATCTTCTTTTTCATTGTCTCTATCTGATAAATCTAAGAATTCTATATTATAATTTCCCATATTGTCAACGGGTACCATTTTAATAACATTTTCGTCATTCCAGTAGTTCCAGGCGTTTAATACATCCGTTTCTAAAAGATGTAAAGCACTTGCAACAATTTGAGAGCTAACTCCTAATTCACCTGATTTGCAATATTTTAGCCCAAGCAGGTATACTTTAACAAATTCCCCTCGGGCTTTAGGCATAAACTTATCTATAAAAACGTTGCTTACAGGAGTATAGTTAGCTTCAGCGGTCTTAAATACAAAAGTACTCATATATTTTTTACCTACCTTTTATAAGCTTTGTTTTAAAAAGCTATCATATAAATATTATAACAAAATATAAAAAGTATAACAATGTAATACTTTTGGAATTATTTTCTATATTTAAGTTTACTAACTTTTCAATTTATTATATTATAGAGTTTAAAGGCATAGTTTTAAACTATTTTGTTTTAATATTATATTAAAATTACTTGATTATACTAAGGTAAATAGGATAAAATTAAGTTTTAGGATATAGTAGTCTTTAATCTTAAAATTTTAAGATGCTGGACAGTTAAAAGTTTTTAATATATACTTTGAATATCAAAATATTCGAGTATCAAAAATTATTTGAAGGAGGGGGTCACATGAAATTACCTCCATTGATCATAGGAGATCTAAAAGCTAAAATACCTATTATACAAGGTGGAATGGGTGTAGGAATTTCTCTACATAATTTAGCACAGGCAGTAGCAAATGAAGGTGGTATAGGTATAATTTCTACAGTGCAGATAGGATATAGAGAACCAGATTTTGAAGCTAACCCAACGGAGGCTAACCTTAGAGCATTGAGAAAGGAAATACAAAAAGCTAAAGAATTAAGTCCCAAAGGTATAATTGGAGCAAATATTATGGTGGCTATAAATGATTATAATGATATGGTAAAGACCTGTATTGAGGAAAAAGCTGACATTATAATATCCGGAGCAGGACTTCCACTTATTTTACCTAAACTTGTTGAGGGAAGCAGCATAAAGATAGCACCTATAGTTTCTTCAGGGAAGGCAGCTTCTCTTATAATTAGACACTGGTTGAAAAAATATTCTAGACTTCCGGATTTAGTTGTAGTAGAAGGACCTAAAGCTGGGGGACATTTGGGATTTCATTTAGAACAACTACAAGAAGGAAAAGAATGTTTAGAAGATATAGTATGTGAAGTAATCAAAGTAGTTAAATATTTTAGAGAAAAATATAATAAGAATATTCCTGTAGCAGCAGCTGGTGGAATATATACAGGAGCTGATATTGCAAAATTCTTCAAGTTAGGTGTAGATGCAGTACAGATGGGAACACGTTTTGTGGCAACTGAAGAATGTGATGCTAGCATAAACTTTAAAAAGGCATACATAGATTCAAAAAAAGAGGATATAAAAATAATAAAAAGTCCTGTAGGGCTTCCTGGAAGAGCTTTAAGAAATAAGCTTATAAGGCAAGCTGAAGAAGGGAGAATTGCGCCTAAAAGATGTTACAATTGTTTGAAAAAGTGTAATCCTAAGGAAACTCCTTATTGTATATCCAGAGCACTGATCAATGCTGTTAAAGGAAATATAGATGAAGGGCTTATTTTTGTTGGAAGTAACGCTTATAAGGTAAACAAAATTGTAAAGGTTAAGGAACTTATGAAAGAGCTAGTTTTAGAAGCAGAAAATATTTGATATAAGTGGCGTAAATTAATTGTCAAAGTGGTGATCTAGTGAACAAAGGTATAAATGTTATAAATGAATTGTTAGTAGATCTTTTTAACGATATTCTAGTAATAGAACAAAAATCCCTTCAATATGCAACATTTAAAGATTTATCTGTAACGGAGGTACACACTATAGAAGCTATAGGTATGGATAAACTGAAGAGAATGAAAGATGTTGCCTGTCAACTAGATATAACTATGGGGACCTTAACTACGGCCATAAATCGTTTAGAAAGAAAGCAATATGTTACACGAACAAGGAGTAAAGAAGATAGAAGAATTGTATACATACAGTTGACCCAAAAAGGAAAACTTGCCTTTAGAGTTCACCATAAGTTTCATTCTAATATGGTTGAAGAAATCGTAGGAGAGTTAACGGAAGAAGAAGAAGGGGTTTTAATTAAATCATTGGAGAAACTCAATAATTTCTTCAGATCAAAGTATAATCTAAAAATTGGATCAAAGGAGAAGAATAATGAATAAAGTAGAAATTACAGGTACAGGAAGCTATGTTCCTCCCAAGATTGTGGATAATAATGATCTGTCTCTCATAGTAGATACCAGTGATGAATGGATAACAAGCAGAACAGGGATAAAGGAGAGAAGGATATCTCAAGGAGAAGATACCTCAGATATGGCAACAAAAGCAGCTATAGAGGCAATTAAGGATGCTAAAATAAGTGTAGAAGATATTGAACTTATAGTACTTGCAACTGTTACTCCGGATAGCTTTATGCCTTCTACCGCCTGTATAGTTCAGAAAAATATAAAGGCAGTAAATGCTACATGCTTTGATGTATCGGCAGCTTGTTCAGGTTTTGCATATGCAATGGATATTGCAGTTCAATTTATAAGGGCTGGAAGGTTTAAAAATGTTCTTGTCATAGGAGCAGATACATTTTCTAAAATACTTGACTGGAAAGATAGAAGCACTTGTATATTGTTTGGTGATGGTGCGTCAGCTGCATTTTTGCAAAGTGGAGAAGAAGATCAGATACTTTCAACTTATACTGGATCAGATGGAAGTAAGGGAGATTCATTAACATGTCCTGCAGTAGCTGTAAACAATCCTTATGTTGATGGTGTTACAGGCACTATTAAGAGTGTAGTTGGAATGGAAGGAAGAGAAATATTTAAATTTGGAGTAAAAGTTTTAGAAAAATCAGTTAAAGCCCTACTTCAACAGGCTGATTGTACTTTAGAAGAAATTAAATATATAATTCCTCACCAGGCAAATTACAGGATAATAGAATGTGCAGCAAAAAAACTTGGAATAGGTATGGATAGGTTTTATATCAATTTGGATAGTTATGGCAATACTTCTGCTGCAAGTATAGGGATAGCCTTAGATGAAGTTCGCAAAAAAAACTTAGTTAAAAAAGGGGATAAAATACTTATTGTAGGTTTTGGAGGAGGATTAACCTATGGAGGATTTATATTAAAGGTAAATTTATGATTGATATAAAACTCTGGAGGTTAAGAATGATATTAGGAAAAATTAAAGAGGATAAAGGGAGGTTAATTTATGATTAATTCTGTATTTTCAAATATGGTAGGAATAAAGTATCCAATTATTCAAGGAGCAATGGCTTGGATTGCAGACAGCTCACTAGCAGCTGCGGTGTCAAATGCAGGAGGACTTGGAATAATTACTGGAAACGCACCACTTGAATGGGTAAGAGATGAAATACGAAAGGCCAAAAAACTTACAGATAAACCTTTTGGCGTAAATATAATGCTTTTATCAGAAACAGCTGAAGCAGTAGCTAAAATGGCATGTGAAGAAAAGGTTAAAGTTGTAACTACTGGAGCAGGAAATCCAGGAAAGTACATAGATATGTGGAAGGAAAATGATATAAAGGTTATACCTGTTGTAGCATCTGTAGCATTAGCTAAAAGAATGGAAAGAGCAGGAGTCGATGCAGTTATTGCAGAAGGCTGTGAATCTGGAGGACACGTAGGAGAGCTTACTACTATGGCATTAGTACCTCAAGTAGTAGATGCTGTAAGTATTCCTGTAATTGCAGCAGGTGGTATTGGAGACGGAAGAGGTGCAGCAGCTGCTTTTATGTTGGGAGCTCAGGGGATACAGCTTGGAACTAGATTTTTAGTTGCAAATGAATGTACAGTCCATGAAAATTATAAAGAAAAAGTGTTAAAGGCAAAAGATATAGACACACAGGTTACAGGTAGGGTGACGGGTCATCCCGTTCGTGTTCTTAGAAATAAACTAGTGAGAAAATTCCAGCTGCTAGAGAAAAATGGAGCACCTATGGAAGAATATGAAAAATTAGGAAGAGGAGCACTAGCAAGGGCAGTTCGTGAAGGAGATATAGATAACGGTTCTGTTATGGCAGGTCAAATAGCAGGACTTGTATGTAAAGAACAAAGCTGTGATGAAATTATTCAGGAAATATTTAAAGAGACTCAAGAGAACTTAAAAAGAGTTCAAAATATGTTTTAAAAATAATATTTGGAGGTATATATGGGTAAAATAGCTTTCTTATTTTCAGGACAGGGAGCCCAGTACGTAGGTATGGGAAAAGACCTTTTTGAAAATATAGATGTATGTAAAAATGTGTTTAAAGATGCGGATGAGGTATTGGATTTTTCAATAAGTAATATGTGTTTTGAAGGTCCGGAAGAAGATTTAAACAAAACTGAAAATACCCAACCTGCAATTTTAACTACAAGTATAGCAGCTTTAAGAGCATTGGAGGGCTTTGGAATTAAGCCAGATATAGCAGCAGGTTTAAGTCTTGGTGAATATTCAGCTCTTGTATGCAGCGGTGTTATGGGATTTAAAGAAGCAGTTTCCCTAGTTAAAAAGAGAGGAAAGTATATGCAGGAGGCAGTGCCTGAAGGTATTGGTACAATGGCCGCAATACTAGGATTAGATTATGTAAAAGTGGAAAAAATATGTGCAGATAGTTCTTCTTTTGGTATAGTGGAAACTTCAAATATGAACTGTCCTGGTCAGGTAGTAATTGGAGGAGAAATAGAAGCGGTAAAAGCTGCTTGCAAGCTAGCAAAAGAGCGAGGAGCTCGCAGAGCTATAGAGCTTTCAGTTAGCGGACCTTTTCATACTTCTATGTTGAAGCCAGCAGCAGAAAAGTTAGAAGGAGAATTAAATAAATTATCCCTTAAGGAGTTTTTAATTCCAGTTGTAACAAATGTTACAGGGGAGATAATTGAAAAACTGGATAAGGTAAAATCTTATTTGAAAAGGCAGGTTATGAGCACTGTACTCTTTGAGAAAAGTATAAACACTATGCTTGAAGCAGGGGCAGATACTTTTGTAGAAATAGGGCCTGGAAAGGTTTTGAGTGGATTTGTAAGAAAAATAGACAGAAAAGCCCTTATATTAAATGTTCAGGATATTAAATCATTAAATTCTACTGTGGAAGAATTAAAAAATAGATAGGAGAATTAAAATGGATATTGTTAGTAAAAAGGTAGCGGTAGTCACAGGTGGAGCTAAAGGCATTGGAAGAGCCATTGCACTTAAATTGGCAGAAGACGGATTTAATATAGTAGTCAATTATAGAAGCAGCTTAAATTCAGTAGAAAAAGTAATAGGTGAAATTAAGGAAAGAGGTTCTGAAGCTATTGCAGTGCAGGGTGATGTAAGTGTATTTGAAGATGCAAAAAATATTATGAAGCAAGCAGTAGATACTTTTGGTAGAATAGATGTACTCGTAAATAATGCAGGGATAACTAGAGATGGACTTATACTTAGAATGAAAGAAGAAGACTTTGATAAGGTAATAGAGGTAAACTTAAAAGGAGCCTTTAATTGTATAAGACATGTGAGTCCTATAATGGTTAAACAAAAAAGTGGTAAAATAATAAGTATATCTTCAGTAGTAGGAGTTACAGGGAATGCTGGCCAAGTAAACTATTCTGCAGCAAAAGCCGGAATAATAGGCATTACGAAGTCTACAGCTAGGGAATTAGCATCAAGAGGAATAAATGTGAATGCTGTGGCACCTGGTTTTATAAAAACCGATATGACAGAAGTTCTTTCAGATAAAGTTAAAGATGCTACATTAAATAATATACCTCTAAAAAAATTTGGAAGTGCTGAAAATGTAGCAAATGTAGTAGCTTTTTTAGCATCTTCTAGTGCAGATTATGTAACAGGTCAGGTAATAAACGTAGATGGTGGAATGGTAATGTAAAAATTTTTAAGGGTTGGTGAAAGATATGGAAAAAAGAGTGGTAATTACAGGACTTGGAGCAATTACACCAGTAGGAAATGATACCGATACATTTTGGAATAATATAAAAAATGGAGTTTGTGGAATAGATTTTATTAAGGCTTTTGATGCAGAAAATTATAAAGCAAAAGTTGCAGCAGAAGTTAAAGGATTTGATCCACATGAACATTTAGACAGAAAAGAATCAAAAAGGTTTGACAGATTTTGTCAGTTTGCTATGGTTTCAGCAATGGAAGCTGTAGAAGATTCTAAACTTGATATTGAAAGTGTAGAGAAAGAAAGATTTGGAGTAGTTATTGGTTCAGGTATAGGTGGAATAGGAACTATAGAAAAACAACATTCTGTGTTAGAGGAAAAAGGACCTAACAGAATAACTCCTTTATTTATACCAATGATTATAAGTAATATGGCTGCTGGAAATATAGCTATAAAATTTGGAGCTAAGGGACCATGCAGTAATATAGTTACAGCTTGTGCTACAGGTACAAATTGTGTGGGTGAAGCTTTTAGAATGATTAAAAATAATCTTGCAGATGTAATGATAGCAGGTGGAACCGAAGCATGTATTACACCATTGTCTATGGCTGGATTTGCTGCAGCAACTACTTTAACTAAGAGTACAGATCCTAAAAGAGCATCTGTTCCTTTTGATAAGGAAAGGGATGGATTTGTAATGGGAGAAGGTTCTGGCATATTGATATTGGAGTCTTTAGAGCATGCTCAAAAAAGAGGAGCTAAAATATATGCAGAATTAGTTGGATATGGTTTTACATGTGATGCATACCATATGACATCACCAGCACCAGGTGGTGAAGGTGCAGCAAGGGCTATGAGCCTTGCTATAGAAGAAGCTGGAATTGAAAAAGAAGAAGTATCTTATATAAATGCTCATGGAACAAGTACAAAAATAAATGATAAAGTTGAAACAGAGGCAATTAAAAAAGCTTTTGGAGATTATGCTAAGAATATACCTATAAGCTCTACAAAATCAATGACTGGACATTTGCTTGGAGCTGCAGGAGCAATAGAGGCTATAATAAGTGTTAAGGCTTTAGAAGAAGAAATTATACCTCCTACAGTAGGATATAAAGTTCAGGATGAGGAATGTGACTTAGATTATGTTCCAAACAAGGCAAGAGAGGCTGAACTTAAATATGTTATGTCTAATTCTTTAGGATTTGGTGGACATAATGCAGTGATTTTATTAAAAAAGTGGAGTGAGTAAATATGGACTTTAAAGCAATTGAAAATATGATAAAAACTATGGATAATTCAAAGCTTGGATATTTAGAAGTTAATTGGGATAACGTATCTATAATTATGAAAAAGCAAGGTGAAGAAGGAAACATAAAACAGGTAAACATAGTAAAAGAAAATGGAGAAAATATAAAACCTGTTTTTCAAAAACAAAGTGACAAAATTGAAGTAAAAGAAGATAATATAGATAAGGTTAAAAAATCTGAAGAAAAAAAAGATGACGATATAGAAGGTGACAACATAAAAGATGTAAAGTCACCTATAGTAGGTACTTTTTATAATTCATCAGGACCTGAAAAACCTGTTTTCGTAAATGTAGGATCTAAAGTAAAAAAAGGAGACACTCTCTGTATAATAGAAGCTATGAAACTTATGAATGAGATTCAAAGCGAGGTAGATGGAGAAGTAGTGGATATTTTAGTTAAGAATGAACAAATGGTAGAGTATGGTCAGCCACTATTTAAAATAAAAACTGAAGCTTAATAGCTGTGGGAGGAGAATACTTATGGAACAAGATGAATTTAATGTGAACTTTGGAATAAATGAAATAAAAAAAATTATTCCTCATAGATATCCATTTCTTTTGTTGGATAAGGTAACCTATATGGAGCCAGGTAAAAAAGTTATAGCATATAAGAATGTTACTGCTAATGAATATTTTTTTCAGGGACATTTTCCAGAAGAACCTGTAATGCCTGGAGTACTTATAATAGAAGCATTAGCTCAGGCTGGAGCTGTAGCTATTTTAAGCAAAGAAGAATTTAAAGGAAAAATAGCTTTCTTTGGAGGAATAAATAAGGCAAAATTCAGAAGAAAGGTAGTGCCTGGGGACACACTTAAATTAGAAGCAGAAATTGTAAAAATTAAAGGACCTGCAGGAATTGGAAAGGCAGTAGCCTATGTGGAAGGCAAAAAAGCTGCTGAAGGTGAATTGTTGTTTATGATAGGAGACAAAAATTAAATTGTCAGGAGTTGAATTTTAAAAGTGTTTAATAAGATTTTGATTGCCAATAGAGGAGAAATAGCAGTTAGGATAATTAGAGCTTGCAGGGAAATGGGAATAGAAACTGTAGCAGTGTATTCAGAAGTAGATAGGGATGCACTTCACACTCAGATGGCAGATGAAGCCATATGTATAGGACCGGCATCTCCTAAAGAAAGCTATTTAAACGTACAAAATATAATAAGTGCCACAGTTTTATCAGGAGCACAAGCCATTCATCCTGGATTTGGTTTTTTATCTGAAAACAGTAAGTTTGCAAGTATATGTCAGCAGTGCAATATTACTTTTATAGGTCCTACTCCGGAATGCATTGACAATATGGGCAATAAGTCTAATGCCAGAGATATAATGGGAAAGGCAGGGGTTCCTATCGTACCAGGGTCAGATGGGGCCATAAAAACAAATGAAGAACTTTTGGAAACTGCAAGAAAAATAGGATACCCTGTTATGATAAAAGCATCTGCAGGCGGTGGTGGACGTGGTATAAGAGTTGTATATGATGAATCTGAGATTATAAAAAATTATGAAAATGCTAAAGCTGAAGCTAGTGCAGCCTTTGGAGATGATACTATATACTTGGAAAAGTTTATAGAAAGGCCAAAGCATGTAGAAATTCAGATACTTGGAGATAATTTTGAAAATGTAGTTTATCTGGGAGAAAGAGACTGTTCCATGCAGAGAAGAAATCAAAAAGTAATGGAAGAAGCACCTAGCAAGGTAGTTACGGAAGAACTTAGAAAATCCATGGGAGAAACAGCTGTAAGGGCTGCAAAAGCTGTACATTATAATAATGCTGGAACTGTAGAATTTCTTTTAGACAAAAATAACAATTACTATTTCATGGAGATGAATACTCGTATTCAAGTAGAACATGCTATAACAGAAATGGTAACGGGTATAGATCTTGTAAAAGAGCAGATAAAAATTGCAGCAGGAGAAAAGTTGGATTTTTCTCAAGAGGATGTGAAAATAACTGGTCATTCTATAGAGTGCAGAATAAATGCAGAAGATGTAAAAAGAGGTTTTATGCCTTCTCCAGGAAAAATAAAAGATTTATATGTACCTGGAGGTTTTAATGTAAGAGTAGATAGTGCAGTGTACTCGGGATATAATATTCCTCCCTATTATGATTCTATGATAGCAAAGCTCATTGTATATGGAAAAGATAGAGATGAGGCTATATGTAGAATGAGGAGAGCTCTGGGAGAGTTTATTATAGAAGGAGTTAGTACCAATATAGACTTCCAATTTGAACTCATAGATAGTAAGGAATTTATAGAAGGAACTTACGATACAAAGTTTATAGAAAATAATTTCAAGTATTAATTCCTTCCTTTATTTGTAGTAAAATAGTTATATTGCTTTACTATAAAATAAATTGACTATTTACGATTTGGTGGTCAATCTTATAAGAGAGGTGATAAAGCTTGTTAAATAAATTCTTCAAAAAAACAAAATATATTACAGTTAGTCAGAGGGCTTTAAATAATATCCATGAAGATTTAGATTCAAGGCCAAGTATACCAAATGGAATGTGGGTAAAATGTGATGGATGTGGCAAGGTACTTTATAAGCAGGATCTAGAAAAAAATAATAGAGTATGCCAGTATTGCAAGCATCATTTTAGGATGAATGCTAAAGAAAGAATAGATCTTATAACAGATAAGGACAGCTTTTGCCAATTTGATGAAAACATGACGTCTACTAATCCTATAGGATTTAAAGGATATGAAGATAAAATCAGTAACATGCAGAAAAAGACTAATCTCAAAGAAGCTGTAATTACAGGAAAGGGTACCATAGGAGGAGAGTCTGCAGTAATTTGTGTTATGGATAGTAATTTTATGATGGGAAGCATGGGTTCCGTTGTAGGAGAGAAAATTACCAGAGCTGTAGAAAAAGCTATTGAGTTAAAAATACCTCTAATTATTTTTACAGCTTCTGGAGGTGCTAGAATGCAGGAAGGTATTTTTTCATTAATGCAGATGGCAAAGATAAGTGGAGCTATAAATAGGTTGAATGATGCAGGACTTTTATATATATCGGTTCTTACAGATCCTACTACTGGTGGAGTTACAGCAAGTTTTGCTATGCTTGGTGATATAATTTTAGCAGAACCTGGAGCGCTCGTGGGATTTGCAGGAAAGAGAGTAATAGAGCAGACCATAAAGCAAAAACTTCCTGAGGGATTTCAAAGTGCAGAATTTCTATTAAAACATGGATTTGTAGATAGTATAGTTTCAAGGGAAAGTTTAAAGAATACCTTGAAGAAGATATTGTATATTCATAATAGGAATAGGTAAATTTTCTAAATGAAAGGAAGCTCTTATATGGAAAAATTAGAAAAGGTTCAAAAAATTTTTAATAAAAAATTTGAGAGTAAAAATGCGTGGGATAGGGTTACTTTAGCTAGAATGATAGAAAGGCCAACTTCACTTGATTATATAAATAGAATATTTGACTCTTTTATGGAGCTTCATGGAGATAGATATTTTAATGATGATCCTTCTGTAGTAGGAGGTATTGGATTGTTAAATGGGGAACCTGTAACAATTGTGGCCCAGCAAAAAGGTAGGAATACACAAGAAAATATAAAGAGAAATTTTGGTATGCCAGAGCCTGACGGATATAGAAAAGGATTAAGACTTATGAAACAGGCAGATAAATTTGATAGGCCTATTATATGTTTTGTGGATACACCTGGAGCCTTTTGCGGCATGGAAGCAGAGGAAAGAGGACAGGGAGAGGCAATAGCCAAAAATCTAATGGAGATGTTTAATTTAAAAGTACCTATAATATCTATAATAGTTGGAGAAGGTGGAAGTGGTGGCGCCCTTGCTTTTGCTGTAGCAGATTCAGTTTGGATGCTGGAGAATTCTATATATTCTATTTTAACCCCGGAAGGTTTTGCAGGTATACTATGGAAAGATGCTTCCAAAGCTAAGGAAGCAGCTGAGATTATGAAAATTACAGCTCAAGATTTAAAAAAATACGGTATAATAGATAAAGTATTAAAGGAACCTGCAGGAGGGGCACAAAAAGATGTAGATAAAATGTCCTGCACCATAAAAGAAGAACTTATAGAAAAAATAGGTATACTTAGGAAAAGATCTAAAGAAGAGTTACTCCAGGAAAGGTACAATAAATTTAGAAAAATGGGCAAGTTTATGGAATAAGTGGATTTTAGGTATTTGATTTTGTAGGGGTGAGTCTTATGGGAATTAAATTACTGTGTACGCGTGATTTTGGTAAGAAAAGTATCAGCGGCATACAAAGATTAGGATATGACATAGAAGTAGTTGAAGATGACAATTTGCATTATAAGGATGAATTTAGGGATGCAGAGGTTTTGTTATGCTATGATCCTTTTAAAACTCTAGATATAAGTAAAATGAATAAGTTAAAATGGATACAGCTTTTTAGTGTTGGAATAGATCAGGCTCCCAAGGATGATATTAGGAAGAAAAATATAATTTTGACTAATAATAAGGGTGGATATAGCATACCTATGGGAGAATGGATAGTATTAAAGATATTAGAAATGCTGAAACACAGCCAGAAGTTCTATGAAAAACAAAAAAATAAGATCTGGAAAATGGATATGGGAATATTGGAGTTGTGGGGCAAAACGGTAGGATTTATAGGTACAGGTAGTATAGCTAAAGAAGCGGCAAGTAGATTGAAACCGTTTGGTGTAAAAATTTTAGGATTAAATACAAAGGGCAATGATGTGGAACATTTTGATAAGTGTTTCTCTTTGGAAAATGTAGAAGATATGTTAAAGTTATCTGATATAGTAGTAGTGTCTATTCCCTATACTAAGAAAACCAATCATTTAGTAAATGAAAACTTATTTAAAAGTATGAAAAATGGAGTTTATATAGTGAACATTGCTAGAGGATCTATATTAGATGAAAAAGATTTGCTAGAGAACATAAAAAATGGGAAAATAGCAGGAGCTGCTTTAGATGTGGTAGAAAATGAGCCTTTAGATGAAAGTAGTCCTTTTTGGGAATTTGAAAATGTAACTATAACACCTCATAATTCTTGGGTATCAGATCAAGTGGACATTAGGAGATTTAATATGATATATGATAATCTAAAAAGGTATGCATCAGGAGACAAGTTAGTAAACATAGTAGATATAAATAAGGGTTATTAGAATTAAATTATATTTTGTTAAATGATAAACTACAAAGAATAGATCAAACTATTCATTTGTAGTTATTTTATATTTAAGGCAATAATTTATTTAAATCCAACATACCAGAACCTTGACACCATTTTGGTACGTTGATCAGGTTGCAGGATATTTTTAAAAGAGAACTTAGATCATTGAAAGTGAGCTCAGGATTATTTTCATACATTAAGGCACATACACCACTTATATAGGCTGCGGCACAGGAGACTCCCGTATAATATACATATGGATTTTCAAGCAGTTTTGGATATAGTTTCGCTCCATTTCGCTGGGGTATATATTGTGTATTTGAATTTATAGAGCATATATTTACGCAGGCAGCACTCAGGTCAGGTTTTTGAATTTTATTAATGGGACCGCAGGAAGAGTATTTATAGGGTTTAAGATCTCTAAAAGTTGTATCAATGCCTGCAGCAGTTATACAATTGTTTAAAGTGGCAATGCCTTTTATGCTACCTTGAAGGTTACCTCGGTGACCAGACGGCACTATAATTGTTATGTTTAATTTAACAGCTATTTGAAACATTTTTTCAAATAAGGATAGTATGAAATGATTATCCATATCTAATTCAAAGGGAAGGCAAATTATTTTTATTTTTTCATCTGAGCTTTCATTCAATAATAGCTGAAGTGAAAATAATATATCTGACACATAGCCTTTACCTAGAGCATTAAAGGCTTTTATAGAGTAAATACTGCTGTTTTCTGCAATACCTTTATATAGTCCTTTGGACTCAATACCGCTGCCACACATAATTCCACTCATAAAAGTACCATGTCCATTGTCATCATAGGGATATTTATATGAGTTTATTAAATCCACAAATTTTGTTATCTTATTTTTAGGATTCAAAAGATCTGGATGAGGGTAAGAACCTGAGTCTATTAACCCTATACACACATTTTTACCTGTGAGTTTGTAGTTATCCTCAAATACTACACCATTTGAAGCAAGTATGCTATTATTACCGCATAGTAGAGCACAGCAGTCATTTGTCACGTAACGCACTTGAGGAAATTCTATTATCCTGTTTATAGAACGAGAGGTTAAGGTGGCACATATGCAATTTATAATTGGAATTGAACGTATTATTTTACCGTTGTACAGCTTTATTTTTTTTTCTATAATTTCCATAAGAGAATTACATTTTATTATAACTCTGTAAGTTTTATATAATCCCTTGTCCATTGATAATTTTAGGTTAAGTTCCAATTTCTTTTTTATGGAAAACATATTATTCTCCTTAAAATTTATTACAATATATTATAATGCTTATTACAGTATATGTGCTATAGTTAAGAATTAATAATTAAAAACTCAACTTTCGCAGTTTAAAAAATTACGATGTAATTTTTTTATATTAAGTCGAAATTTTATGTATAAGTTAATTTACGGAAAAAGGACCCTATATCATACTAATCTACCTTAAAACATTTTTTACAAAAGTTAAAAAATGATTTTGCTGTTGGAGTAAGAGATCTCTTAGAACTTATAATAAGATATATGGATCTAGTTAGTGGAATATCCTTTATAGTACTTTCCTTTATAAGTCCTAGGGATATATAATTTTTAAGTACTTGCTTTGAAACTACAGCTATACCAAATCCTTTTCTTACAAATTGTATAAGAGTGCTTATATTATTCACTTCTAAACATGAAGTTATGTGAGAAGTACTATATCCATTTTTTATTAAGGCATCTTCAAATGTCTTTCTTGTAGCAGAACCTTTTTCTCGTAATATAAAATTGTACTTAAAAAGGGAAGGTATGTCTATAATATCGGGAATGTTAAAGGAAGGATGAGATATAATAACTAGCTCATCTTTAGTTAATTCATAACTTTCAATTTTTTCATCGTCTATAGGTTCTCCTATTAATCCAATTTCAAAATTAAATTTTATTATGTTATCAATTATTTTTGAAGAGTTTAATTCTAATACATCGAAAGTTACACCAGGATGTATATTATGAAATTTTTCTATTAAGGAAGGAACTAAGGTGTTACAGGGAGTAGTACTAGAAGCTAATTTTAAATTACCAGTTATAGTTTCATTAAAATTAGTTAATGTATATATGGCGTTGTCACGAATTTCTAAAATTTCTAATGCAAAGTTTAGAAAAGATTCTCCTGCAGGAGTAAGACGTACCTCTTTAGAAGTCCTATCAAATAAATATACTTTTAATTCTTTTTCTAAAATAGAAATGTGAGAACTAATGGCAGGCTGAGATAAAAAACTGAAATTTGCAGCCTTTGAAAAGCTTTTAAATTTAGCTACATTTATAAAAGCTTCTATTTGTTTAAAGTCCATTGAAAATTCCCCCTTAAAATGGCAGTTTTACTTTTTTAACATATCCTGTATTAATTATATATTTATTTAATTAATTAGTCTAATATATTAAAAGTATCTAACTTCTCCATTTAAGTATTATTATACCTAAAACCATCATAGTCAATCCTAGTATTTTATTTGTTGTAAAACTTATTTTCTGGGAATCAAACAATCCCCAAAAATCAATTAAGGCTGCAGTAGCAAGTTGGGCAACTAAAATTATTGCAATAGAATGAGTTGGCCCTAGAAATTTAATGCCTTGTATTACAGTTACTGTTATGATTATACCTAAAACCCCACCTAAAAGGTATAACTTTTTGCAGCAACTTATGTTTTGCAAGGTGTTTTTTTTGCTAAAAAAAGCTAAGATAAGGGCTATTACAAACCCAGTGCCTTGAACTATTGTGGTTGTGATCCATAGCCCTAATTTATCACTCAATCTAGTATTAAATACACCCTGAATGCTCATGCTTATTCCTGCTACTATTGAATAAAGTATACCAAACAATTTATATCGCCTCCCACAGTAGTTTAACCATAGGAGATCTATATTATTAAAACTTTGTTTATAAAAATATTCTCAAGGTTATGCACTTGAGAATATTAGAAGTTAAGTTTATTTACATAAGAACAGAATGTTTAGAGTAGTAAGCATTTTCTATGACTTTCGTGGAAAAACCTAGGCTGTATCCTAAACTCAAAAAATCTTCGAATAAAGTTATGTAATGATCTTTAGATGAACAGACGATAAAGTCATTTATATCGATATATAAATTTAAGAATTGAGATGTAATATCTCCATCGTTGGTTTTTACGTTTATTTTAATATCAGTAAATTCTTTTTCAAGTCCTAGAGTTAATATAAAATTTAAAGAATTTATATACTCCTTTAAAATTAAATCATTGTTTGCAGTTACATCATTACTCCAAAAATTAAAACACTGGGTTTCATTAGCCAGTTCAGCCATTTTTACTTGAAGTGCAAGAGTTTCCTTTGAAATTAAAGAATCTTTTTTTATAGAAATGTTACTTCTAATTCTGCTATTTAAATTTTCTTGTAATTCAAATAATTTTACTATATTCATGCATAGGCCGCCTTTCTTTATATATAATTATTATAAAATTTTTTTACAATGACTTTTCCTACATATTATATTTTAGCGAAATTTAATAAATATTGAAACAATGTGCAACCGGTTACAATGAAAAAAATTATAAAAATTTATAAATTTTTATAATTTTTCGTATAAAGTAATTTTAATGTCAAAAGTAAAAGGTTTACAAAGTAATTTTATTATGTAAGGATATTTTGAACACAAAAATAAGACCTCCTTAATTTTATGTAAATTTTAGAAGTCTTATTCTTATTTAATAAAATTACTTTTTAGTTATAGCAGTTTTTACCGTTATTCCATCCATTTTACCTAACTTGCCAGTCATGGAACTTATTTCATCTGAGGTACCGTCTACTATTACTGATATAACTGAAACGTTTTTTTCTCTGTATGGAATACCTAATCTTCCCACTATGATATTTGAAAAAGAGTGAAGTATAGTATTTACTTTTGGAGAGTTTTCAAGGTCGTTTACTACTATACCAACTACACCTATTCTTTTTTCCATACAATATTACCCCCCTTAAGGCATTTGAAAGAAATAGGCTAGCATATTGACTAGTTATTTCTTTGAAAATGCCTAACAATTAGTGCATTAAAATTCAGCAGAACCAGTTGTTCTAGGAAATGGAATTACATCTCGTATATTAGACATACCAGTTATATACATTAGTATTCTTTCAAACCCAAGGCCAAAACCGGAATGTTTAGTTTCTCCATATTTTCTAAGTTCTAAGTACCACCAATAATCTTTTTTATTAAGTCCAAGTTCTTCTATTCTTTTTTCAAGAACTTTATATCGTTCTTCTCTTTGGCTTCCTCCAATTATTTCTCCTACTCCTGGTACCAAAAGATCTGCAGCTGCAACTGTTTTCCCATCTTCATTTTCTCTCATATAGAATGCTTTTATGGCTTTTGGATAATCGGTAACAAATATAGGCTTTTTAAATACTTTTTCAGTTAGATATCTTTCATGTTCTGTTTGAAGGTCAATACCCCATTCTACTGGATATTCAAACGATGCTCCACTTTTCTTTAATATATCCACAGCCTCAGTGTAAGTTATTCTACCAAATTCTGAATTAGCTACATTATCTAATCTACTAAATAAAGTTTTATCTATGAAAGAATTGAAAAAGGCCATTTCTTCTGGTGCATTTTCAAGCACGTAATTTATTACATATTTTACTAATTCCTCTGCTACATCCATATAATCTTTTAATTCAGCAAAGGCCATTTCAGGTTCTATCATCCAAAATTCAGCAGCGTGTCTAGCTGTATTTGAATCCTCTGCTCTAAAAGTAGGACCAAAAGTATATACATTTCTAAAAGCAAGAGCCATAGTTTCTGCGGACAATTGACCACTTACAGTTAAATTTGTTTCTTTACCAAAGAAATCTTTTGAATAGTCTACGCTGCCATCTTCCTTTTTAGGAATGTTATTTAAATCCATGGAAGTTACTTTAAACATTTCTCCAGCACCTTCACAGTCACTTCCAGTTATTAAAGGTGTGTTTGCATATACAAATCCTCTTTCTTGGAAGAATTTATGAACTGCATAAGCTGCTATAGAACGAACTCTAAATACTGCAGAAAAAGTATTGCTTCTTGATCTCAAGTGAGCGATGGTTCTAAGATATTCTAAAGTATGTCTTTTTTTTTGAAGAGGGTAGTCTGAAGATGAATTACCTTCTAATGTTATTTTCTTGGCCTGTATTTCAAAAGGCTGTTTTGCATTAGGTGTAAGAACCAAGGTGCCCTCTATAGACAATGATGAACTGATAGCTAATTTTGTTAGTTCTTTAAAGTTAGTCAATTTTTCATCAAAGACTATTTGAATGTTTTTGAAAAATGATCCATCATTTAATTCTATAAAGCCGAATGATTTAGAATCTCTTAGGGTTCTAATCCAGCCTGAAATTTTAATATCTTTGTTTACAAATTTTTCAGTTTCTCTATAAAGAGATCTTATCAATGTGGTTTCCATAAATTTTCCTCCATAAGTACATTGTATTTTAAATTTTCATAACTGCTTTAAAATATTGGATTAACTGAATACACAGTTTTTAAGATTAGTATGAACTTTATAAATAGGTTCTTGGTATCAGAGGGAGTTTTAACTCTATCTGATGCTTAGGAATCGTTATTTAGTCACATTCTATTATATTATACAATAATATAATAGGTATGCAAACGAAAAATTTACATTAAACATATGTACAGTGGTGTTTTTAGTTACCTCGCACTTCAAATTCATCTATAAAAGTATAATAATTAGGTTTAGTAATAGAAGTTAGTTTTATATATCTTGCATTTATAGGCCTGGACAAAGTTAAATATAGTGGATATTTGGAACCATATCTATCTGAAAAAGGTACAGAAGGAACCCTAAAAAGTCCTACAGGTGTAAAATTTACATCATCTTCAGATACGGCAATAGAAGCTCTATCGGGAAGTTCAGCCCAAGAAATTGTGTCTCTAAAATAACTTACCATGAATTGTTCCACTTGTTTTGAGCTTCCTAGATCTATAGTTATATCTATAGGTTTAGTGTACCAACCTACCAAAGCTTTGTCTTTTACTGAATTTACAGAAGCAAACTTTCCGTCAGTAAGTTTTTTAAGCGTTGCATCATTGTAATTTTCGTGGGGCATAGGAAGCAAGGTGTAAGTGCAATTCCTTGAAAGCAGGTTTGGAAGCTTTTTTATAGAATCCACTGCAGCTACTGCAGGTTTTGAAGGTTTTGATACATTGCCCGAAAAACCTAGAGATCTTACTTCATAAGTACAATGTTTTGTATCTTCACGTAGTAAAGGTATATCTGTAATGGATTTAGTAAAAGATTGAGGATTACCTCCATATTTCCTTTGGGTCATAATACGAGAAATTAGGGTACCGTTTCTGTAAACTTCATAGCCGCAAATATCATTAGAGTTTTTAGGGCTTGACCAAGTTATTCTAAACTTGTTTTTTTCTATAGTTGATACAGTTAAATTTTGAGGAATATCTAATTTTTTTATAGGAAGTTTGCCTTTTTTTACATAATAAGAATATGCTTCATTAAAGCCACTGTCTATGTTATTTGGACTATAATAGTGACTGTAAGAAAAACATATTATGTTGTCCACACAGGGCTGTTCCAAAGTGAGTTGTTTTAAAAACCTGTCCAAAGGTGTACTGGAGTTATTGGCATAATCAAAGTTTTCAGCATTGGCCCAAAATAACATGCCAGGTTTGCTGTCTACAGCTTTTCTAAGGGCAGTATACCATGAATTAACTTCTTCTAGTTTTAGCCTACCACTGCCTACGCAATCTTGAGGACAAAATATATCTCCTTTTTTAAAGTCTGTTTTTGAAAATACATATTTCCAATCTGCTTCATATTCTTTGGCAGTACCTGCAGATGAATTCATGAAGGGCGATAATAAAATAGGAAGACGTTCTTTTCTTTCACTAAGAGTTTTAAGGTGAACATTTATAGCATTTATTAGAGCGTCATATTTATTGAATTTATTAAATTTAGCATTGTCTACTTCATAAGGAAAATACCATCCATAAAAAGCATTAGGATATTTACGGTGATAGTTCTTATATAAATCATCAGCTATAAGACTGCTTCTTTCTATTTGAGAATTTAACCAGGCTGAGTTTTCCGGAGATATTTGCCACCACTCATTGTTATAATTGGTATCCATAAAAACTTTCATGTTTAATTTTTCAGCATTTTTTAAACATAAATCCACAGGATCAACGCTAGGATATAATTTCAGGTAGTTTGTGTTTGAATTTTTATATGAAATCTTAGTAATGTTGTCATTAGTTTGGGAGACACCAGATAGCACCAAATACTTCATTTTGTTTTGCTTTAGATAGGTTAGTTCCTTCTGCCAATCACTATCTGACCAATTTTGAGTGAGATCTAACTGGATAAATGACCCGGTGACTATGGGGTAATTTTTATTAGACTTAAGTGGGCTATTAAAATAAATAAATGTAAAAAGAGCAATTGCTAAAATTGAAATTATGAGTGTGATTTTTTTGCTTTTAATTTTCATATTTAAAAATCCTCCTTTATAAAAAATTAAGTTCTATTTTACGATAATATATCAAATGATTCTTAGGTTCAGATGGAGTTTGCTTATATGACAGCGATGGGATAAATATAATAATAAAAATGGAGCAAACTTTAAAAAGCTTACTCCAAATTAAACATGAAAATCATATACTTATTTTTTACCACAGCACTGTTTATACTTTTTACCGCTGCCACATGGACAAGGATCATTTCTACCAACCTTAGTTTTATTTACTACGGTTTTAGAAGAAACCCATTGTTTATGTATTTCTCTTCTTTTTTGATTTGAAAATATAGACTCCCACTGAGGAAGATCATACAGATAATCAGCTTTGGCATCTAACATGTTAAAGTATAATTTTTCAAAATTAATTTCTATAGCGATTTTTGAATCTACCTTTAAGTCTTCAAGAACTAAAGGTTTTTCAAGACTGTCATTTATTCCATCTAAAAATCCCATGAAAAATACTTCTGAAGTTTCAAACTTTTTTGCCAAGTCTTTTATAGCTCCATCTATAGCGCCCTCATGTTCAGATAAAATTTTTGTATAAATACTTTTTTCAATTGAGCCATATTCTTTCCAAAAGGCAGCTTCACCTTTTGACTTTACAAAATTTACAACCATATTTGTCCAATCTTCATACAAACTCATACGTTATCCTGCTGTATACATTTTTTACAGCAGTACCTCCCTTCAAATCTACAGATAAATATATAGGTGTTCTAATTTAAGGGCTGATTTGTATTAATACAATGCCAGCCTTTGTCTAAAATCACCATATTTATCTTCTATTTTAAATATTTTGTCTAAGTTAAAAATCTTTTTAATAAAAAACCTATACTGAGGTATTATAATAAAAATTATTATATTTTGCAATTCCTTTTTAAGGTCTTGATTTTAAGGCGTAAGTGGCCTCTTTGTTGCAATAAGTACACTTATGGCCTGTTATATTCACCAAATAGGGAAAAGTTTCATTATCCACCAAAAAATCATCAAAAGCTATGTCAACATGATGATCACAGCAATATGTAGTTTCTCTTTCCATTTTAATATCACTCCTGACAGTTTTCACAAGGCAAAATTAACTGTATAAAATCTTCCCATACTTTTAAAAGCTTATATAATTGCTGGGCTGATCACGTCTTGCCATGGATATGCTTACATCAGTATTTAATTTAATGCCGCATTCTCTTAAACTATTTGTTACAGTTTCATAGGCTAATTCAGGATAATTATTTATTTTACTTAAATGTCCTAAAATAATTCTTTTGAATTTTCCATTTAAAATGTCTGGGATGGCCATTCCACAGTCATCATTTGATAAGTGACCTATTTTACTTAGAATTCTCCTTTTTAAATCATAGGGATAAGGTCCAAACTTTAACATTTCTACATCGTGGTTACTTTCTAAAAGAATTAAATCTGAATCTTTTAATATATCCTTGATGTCATCTGATATAAAACCTAAGTCTGTTGCTACACATGCTTTCTTGTTTTTACAGTTAATTGCATATCCATAAGGATCTGCAGCATCATGGGATATACTATAACTTACTATGTCCATGTCTTTTATGTTTATATAATTGTCATAAATTATTTTGATATTATGTTCTTTTATCTTGCCTATAGATTTTAACATGGCTTTCCAGGTAAGGGTATTTGCATATATAGGTATATCATATTTCCTAGATAACACACCTACACCTTTAATATGGTCACTGTGTTCATGGGTAACTAGTATGGCGTCTATGTCATTTGGCTTATGTCCAATTTTTAAAAGAGCATTTTCTATACTTTTACCAGAAAGTCCTGCATCTATCAGAATTTTAGCATTATCAGATGCTATAAATATGGAATTTCCACTGCTGCCACTGTATAAAGGACAAAAAATCATAATAAATCTCCCTATTAATAATATTTGTATTACTCAGAATAAGATACTCTCTTTATATCGGCACCTAGAGCTCTAAATTTATCTTCTATATTGGGGTATCCCCTATCAATGTGTTTAATACTCAAAACTTCAGTAGTGCCCTCGGCAATAAGGCCAGCTATAACCATTGCAGCACCAGCTCTCAAGTCTGTTGCTTTTACAATAGCTCCACTGAGCTTACTTACGCCATCTATAATGGCGGTTCTACCTTCTACTTTAATATTGGCACCCATTTTTTTGAGTTCATCTACATGCTTAAATCTACTTTCCCATATACTTTCATTTATAATGCTTCTTCCTTCTGCTACGGTTAAAAGAGTACTTAAAGGTTGTTGTACATCTGTAGGAAATCCAGGGTAAGGTTGGGTCTTTATATTTACGCCCTTTAATTTTCCACTTGATTTTACAGTAACAGAATCACCATCTTCTATTACCTCAGCTCCCATTTCTATAAGCTTTGCTGATATAGATTCCAGGTGCTTAGGTATAACGTTTTGGACAACTACTTCTCCACCGCAGGCTGCTGCTGCAATCATATACGTACCAGCCTCTATTTGATCTGGTATAACACTATAGGAGCAACCTTTTAGTTCTTTAACCCCTACTATTCTTATTATATCAGTGCCTGCACCTTTTATATTCGCTCCCATGCTATTTAAGAAATTTGCTACATCTACTACGTGGGGTTCCTTTGCTACATTTTCTAAGGTAGTTACTCCTTCTGCAAGAGAGGCAGCTAACATTACGTTTATAGTGGCCCCTACGCTTACTACGTCAAAAAATATACTTGTTCCAATCAATTTTTTAGCTTCTACTAATACACAACCGTGTTTAATTTTAACTTGGGCACCCAAAGCTTCAAATCCTTTTATATGCTGATCTATAGGTCTAACCCCTATAGGGCATCCTCCTGGTAGTTCAACCCTAGCTTTTTTAAATCTACCTAGCAGTGCGCCTATGAGATAATAAGAAGCTCTCATTTTTCGTACATCATCAGTGTTTGCATCTATACTATTTATAGTAGTACTATCAATTACTACTGAATTTTTACCTGTTTTTATTTCGCAGCCTAAACTCTCAAGAATTCTTTCTATGCAGTGGACGTCTTCTATATTAGGTATATTATCAATTGAGCATAATCCTTTACTGGCCATTATTGATGCCGGTAATATTGCTACAGCAGCATTTTTTGCACCGTTAATTTCTATAAAACCGGAAAGAGGCCTTCCACCATTAATTACCAATTTATCCATTCACGTATCCATCCTTATCACAAATTTATATTTATATAAAGTTTAGAAAATCTCAAATTTAATTCATATTACACAAAATTTATTATATCATAATTTTGTGTTATTTTAACATAAAATTTGAAAATATGAATGATACTCTTAAATTATAATATAAATGAAATTAATTATTTTTTAAATTAAAGCCCAGCTTTAATGACAAAGCTGGGCTGGTGGAATTGTTTTAAGTTTTTATTGTTTCAAGTAGATACTGTGGAGAATAATTATTCTTGCTTCATAAAACTACCACAGTCAGTACATTGTACGTCTTTAGCCATAGATTCATGCTTTGTAACTTGTATTTTGTCGAGAGTGCAATAATTTGTATTCTTTGCATGAAATCTGCATTCATTTACTATACATCCAATACTATTATTTTCAGTATTATTCATAATATACCTGCTTTTAAAAGATAAATATATTTTAAAGCAGGATTTCACCTCTTTCTCTTTGTAAATTTTATAACATTAGTATTTTTACACTTAGACACATTTTATATACCTATAATTATTGGTAATTTTTAATGCTATAAGAATAATAATTATGTGATATAATGTTAGTTACATACTATACATTTTTGTAAAATTAATTTGGGGGATTGAGAAAATAATGAAATATTATTTAGTAGCTTTGTTTGATAAAGATTCCTATTCTTATATTGAGCATATACAAAGGAATATATGTAGAAAGTATAGATTGTATAAAAATATACCGCCTTTACATATAACTCTTGGAGCTGTGGAAAATCCAGATATAGAGAAATTTACTAAGATTGTTTCTGATATATTAAAACCTTATAAGAAGTTTAAAGTAAAAGTGAATGAAGCCATTTGTTTTAATCAATCTTATAAGTCTGTTAATTTAAAGGTAGAAAATAAAGGATATGTAATAAGGCTGGCAAGACAGATAAATGAAACTTTAAAACTTTATAAGTTTGATGTTAGAGAGAATGGAAACAATTGGGACCTACATACTGTACTTGCAAATACGAATTACTCCATTAAGGAATTGACATCCAAGGAGTACGTTTCGGCTTGTAATAATAACAAAAAAGATGAAATTTATAAAATGGCTCGAATAGATAGAATAGCACTTTGGAAACCTATAAACAATAGAAAGGAAACACTTATAAAAAATTTCCCTTTAAGGGATTTTTAATATAATTTGATTAAAAAGGTAGTAAACTTTAAGCTTACTACCTTCTTTATACTTAGATATCTAATAAATTTTTCTTATAACTTGAGTATAAATCTTTCAGTTCACTAATTTTTTCTTCAGCTTCTATTTGAAGGTTAGATACTTCTTCGTAATCTCCAGCTTCTGATGCAAGTTTTATTCTAGTAAATAAGCTTTTATTAGAATATGAATCTTTCATTAAGTAATATCTTAAATCATTTATTTTTTGCCAATTAGCTACATCTAGATCTAAAGCTTTATCTATGGAATGTAACATCTTACAATCTCTTATTTCATTGGAGTAATCATTTAATATTCTATGATTTAGTTCTATTAGCCATCTAGTTGTAGCTCCTAATCTAAAGCTGTTTATTAATTTTTCGTCTAATACACCTTCTGCAGTTAGGACAGCTTTTTTCTCTGGGTATTTATCAAGAGCGCTGAGATTTTCATATACAGTTGCAGGGGCTGTACCAAATAATCTTACTCTTTCTTCATCAGAAAAGGATTCAAATACATTTTCCTCACTTCTATATGCCCTTCCCTTTTCCAAATAATCTGCATCATCTTCAGCTTTCTTGGAAAGTTCCTTTAATAAGTCATCTTCTGTTTTTTCATTTGTAACCGCATATTTTATTCCGTCCATCATAGCTAAATATAATGTAGTTACAGCTAAATAGGTGTTTGTATGAGGATTTGGAGCTCTTAATTCAAATCTTGTAGCTAAAGGATTTGCAGAATCTCTTATAACTCCTATGAGTACAGTTCTGTTTCTTGAAGGAATCTCTGCAGAGTGACCTAGGGAAGTTACTATACATATAGGTGCTTCAAATCCAGGTTTTAATCTTCTGAGGGAATCAGTGGTGTTAGAAACAAAAGGATTTATAACTTCGTAGTTTTTAAGTATTCCCATTACAGAAGCATATCCAAAAATACTTAAGAAGTGTTCTTTAGTAGAAGAAAATAGATTCATAACTTTACCATTTTTAAGTTTTAGTGCTATTCCTATATGGGTATGTTCTCCGCTGCCAGCTACCCCTTCAATAGGTTTAGCAAGGAAAGTAACATCTAATCCATTGCTTCTAAAAGTTTCTTCAACTATATTTTTTACAAGTAATTCATTATCTGCTGCTTGAACAGCAGTACAGTATTTCCAGTCTATTTCTAATTGTTCCATTACATGATTGAAGTTTCCTGATTTATCTACTTTAGCTTTTACACCGCCTACTTCTTTATGTCCCATTTCAGGCTTTAAGCCGTATAAGTTCATATTTAATAGAGTTTCCTCTAAGGCTGTTTTTACTATACCTTTTGTTCTAGTCCAATATTGTTCTTGAAGTTCCTGAGATGTGAATAATTCTTCAGTGTGTGCTTTATCGTTAGGTGTCATTACCCAAAATTCTAGTTCTGTAGCACAAGTAGCAATTACATCATCTATATCCTCGTATTTTATTCCAAAAGATGATATAGTACTAGGGTATTTTTTAAATAAGTCTAAGAGATTTGATGTGAAATGTTCTACACAATTTTTTAGAGCGTATCTAGAATCTACTGCTTTGTTTTCATGATATAGGAAACAAGGAATTCTCAGTGTCCCAACAGGTTTATTTGTTTCAAGGTCAATATTTTCTTCATTGTATTCTACATACCAATTTACATCAAGATCAGGCAGCATATCTACTTTTGCATTGTTTAGAGTTGCTATTCCTGGAAGAACTACAGATGAACCATCAGTTTGAATTGCTCCATTTAAAAAGCCATTTATATCTTTCAAAAAGACCTCAATAGGGATTTTCTCATCAGTATTGTTACCAGAAAGATCTATACCTATAAGGGACACAAATTTTATTTCTGAATGTGCAGTTAGCATTTTCTTTAAATTTTCCTCTGAGTGCGTTTCTTTAGGCACTACATACACTAGATCTTTTAACATAATTCCATTCCTCCTATAAATAATTAGAAGAGTATCTCATTTTTAATACTCTAATATTTTTACACCTAATAAATTGCTACTTTCGTTATTTTAATAACTCAAATTTATATATCTATGATTTTATAATTAATATTGATATATGTCAATAGAATTTTGAAGGAATTTATAATTGTAATTGCAATATTAATAGAAAGCAAGAAATTTGCAACATACTTATATTGTAGATTTAAACGATTAATTATACTCATAATTTAGTTTTTTAGATTTTTTTTGTATAGTTTAAATGTATAATATATAATGAATATAGAAAGTTTTTTGATTAGAATAATGAGGTGATAGAGTGGATTTAGAAGATAGACCTATTGGTTTTTTTGATTCTGGAATAGGTGGAATAAGTGTTTTAAAAGAAGCAGTTAAAATCTTATCAAATGAAGATTTTGTGTATTTTGGAGATTCTAAAATGGCTCCTTATGGGGTAAAAACTGCAGAAGAGGTAAAAAGACTTACTTTTAATGCAGTAGAGCTTCTATTAACAAAGAATATAAAGGCGTTGGTTGTGGCTTGTAATACTGCAACTAGTGCAGCAATAATAGATTTGAGAAAAAAATATAGCAAATCTATGCCTATAATAGGCATAGAACCAGCTTTAAAACCGGCAGTAGAATTTAATAGAAAAGGTAAGATAGTAATAATGGCAACTACTATGACCCTTTCAGAAAGAAAGTTTAGTAATCTCATGAAAAAGTATGAAAGTAGATCATCGATAGAACCACTGCCATGTCCTGGTTTAGTAGAACTTATTGAGCAGGGTAAGATAGAAGGAGAGGAAGTAGAAGGTTATTTAAAGGAAAAACTAAATTCACTGAAAGATGAAGGAATTGCAGCAGTGGTATTAGGATGTACTCATTACCCATTTGTAAAGAAAAGCATACGCAAAATTTTAAATGAGGACATCCCTATAATAGATGGAAGTAAAGGTACTGTAGAACAACTTAAAAGACAGCTTGTTAAATACCATATAAAAAACAATAAGAATAAAGTAGGAAAAGTAACAATATTTAATTCCATGGAAAGTAAATTTATAATACAATTGAGTTATAAACTTTTAAAAGAGGGAAGTATATAGAAAGTTTAAAGTTTAAATATCAAAGTTCAAATAATGACTTCCTTCTTGCATTAGGAGAAAAATAATCATTATCTATTAAATTAGGAGGAGAAAATGAATAGAGTAGGACAAAAAATAAAATTAGCAAGAACTGAATTGGGTATTAGTCAGAAACAGTTAGCTAAAAAACTAGGAGTTTCAGAGAAATTTATAAATGAAGCGGAATCTGGAAAGAGAATAGTAAATCAAAATATAATTGATAAACTTTCCAAAATATTAGGTAAAAGTATAAATGATATAACTATGTCTTTTGAAGAGGAAGTATATAAAGAAGATAAAACTCCAAAATTTTCTCCAGTAACTAAGAAGGAGAAAGTACAGGACGTTTGGAGTGAGGCTTTTGGATCTGTTTTAAAAAAGGTACCTATTTATAAATATGATATGAGAAGATCAGTAGGATTTAGACAGCTTCCGTTGATTGATAATAAAATAGAAGGATATGCTCAGGATAAAGTGATGTATTTGCAAGTAGAAAGTGATGATATGGAAGGATTTAGAATACAAAGAGGAGATTTAGTTTTTGTACACATCACAGGGGAAATCTATAATAATTCTATATATTTAGTAGAATATAGTGGAAAAAGGGAATTGAGACAGATAAAGAAGCTGGATAGTAATAAGGTGCTTCTTATTAGTAGTAGAAGTGGTATAAGAACAGAAACTATTGAGATTAAAAGTTTAAAGATAATTGCTAAATTGGATAGACTTGAAATAAAACTTTAATTTGGAATTAAAGCTGAATATTTAGGACACAACTAGGTAAAAACAAAATATAGTGAAATTGGCTAGGATAGGAACAGAGATTCTATTCTAGCCAATTTCTAATTTAAATTCCTTCTAAGTTGAAGTCAGGTACAAAACTTTTAGAAGAACTTGTACTGTCTTGAATAAATGCATTTTTTATACCTAGAGATAGACAATAATTTATAAATGAATCATAGTGCTTTGGGCTTAAAGGCCTGTTTATTTCAGGAAACTTATAAGAATTATACATAGGTGTATATTGATTCATTATGCTTATGTAAACTGAATCTCCAAAGGTATTGTATATATAATCTATTATTTTCTTTGAGTCAAATAATAAACCGGGCAGCATGAGGTGACGTATTATAACCCCTTTTGTTACCATGCCGTTTTTATCAAATTTTATAGTGCCTACTTGGTTAAACATTTCTTCTATGGCTTTTGAAGCATAGATAAAGTAGTCGGGGGCATGAGAATATTTAACTGCATATTTGCTATTAAAATATTTTAAATCAGGAAGATACACATCTATATATCCTTTCAGGTCTTTTAAAGCAGCTGCATTTATATAACTGTTAGTATTGAATAATACTGGAAGATGAAGACCCTTTGATTTAGCTATATCCAGGGCTTTAATTATTTGTGGAATGTAATGGGTTGGAGTAACTAAATTTATGTTGTGAGCATTTCTATCCTGTTGTTCTAGAAAAATTTCACTAAGCCTTTTTATGGATACTTCTTTTCCTATGTTCTCAGCACTTATAGTGTGATTCTGGCAAAAAACACATCTTAGATTACAATTAGAAAAAAATATAGTTCCTGAACCATTAATACCAGAAATGCAGGGTTCTTCCCACTTGTGTAAGGATACTTTGGCTATTTTTACATTTTTGCCAGCATTGCAAAAGCCAGTTGAGCCTTTTAATCTGTTTGCTTTGCAGGATCTAGGACATAAGATGCAATTTTCCAAATAGTTTTGCATAAAAGCACTTCCTTTAAAGTTTAGATAATTAAAAATCAATATGATTATAGCTTTTTAATTATAACATAAAGAAGTAATTCATTTATTATAATTTCTAAGATAAAAAACAATACATTGTACTATAAATATAAGACTTACTAAACCAAAAGCAGGATATAAAAATGAAATTAGTTTTACAAAACCAATTTGGGATACAGGAATTGTAATTAATATTATTATAATTATTGATCTTTTATAGGGTATATTAAATACTTCTTCAAAGTTCTTTCCTACACTATATATATTAGATACCTCTGTAGAAAACATCTCCAACCAAATTATAGCAAGCAGTACTATTTCTAATATTTTTCCAAAACGATTTGCTATGTAGAGGAGGGGAATTTCATATTTAAATATATAGGGTATATTCAAAATTAGCATGAAGTTTATTATAAAAACCAGTATTGTAAGGATTAAGGAGCCGATAATAGAACCTGCGATAAGACTTTTCCTTTTGTTTATGGAAAGACTTAAAGGCACTAAAACGCCACTGCAGGATAACATATTAAAACCAGAATACATTAATGAAGAGAAAAGCCAGCTCTGTTTACAGCAATTTATATTTTTTAAGCTAGATATATTTAGATTTTTATAGAAAGCTAAATATAATATAAATAACGTTACTATTACTAATATAAGTGAAGGAACTATGACTGAATTTATTTCAAGCAGCCCTTTAGTATCTCTAAATAATGTAATCATAGCTATAAATATCATAAATATTATACCTATCCACCGTGATACTCCAAAGTATTGATGAATTAGGGCGCCACTTCCAGCAAGTATTATAGCTGATCCACCAATTAAGAAAAAAGTAGTTAAGGAATTGGTAAGTATACCTAAAAATCCAGGACTTACTAAGGATATGAGACCATCATAAGAGTTTAATTTATATTTTTTGCTTATGCTAATTATTATAATTGACATTACTATGTATACAATACAGCAGATCAATATACCTATGAAGCTTTTGTAACCATATTGGGTAAAAAATTGGCTTATTTCTTGTCCTGATGCTAAGCCAGCGCCAACTATTGTACCTATAAATACAGCGGCTACTTGGAAAATCAAAACAATCTCTTTATTCAAAAATATCCCCCCAGTAATATAATTTTTAATTTTACTTATGTCCACTTTTCCGAAAAGGCAGCCATCGAATAAATATATCCTATATATAAATATATAAATCACATATAAAAATAATGAATTATAAATTAAAATTCTATTTACGGGAAAAATAAAGTTTAAGTGAATTAGCTAAGGCATTTGAAAGAAAATAGGTTGGCATAATAACTAGTTATTTCTTTCAAAATCACTTAACTTAATAGAAGGAGGTGAATTTCTACTACAGAGTAAAAACTGAGAGTAGGAAGTATATGAGAAAAAGAAGTATAATTTGTACCATATTACTTATAATTTTTTCTTGTAGTTTAATATGCGGATGCAATTTAAATAAAAAGGAAGATACTAAAGAGTCAAATGAAAGTTTTGATATGAAAGCAGCAGGCAATACGGTAGATACTTATATGAAATATCTCATGAAAAGTGATGTTGAGAATATTAAAAAATTATATTCCAAAGAACTCCTAAAAAGTCCCATAAAGAGTGAAAATCAAAATTTAAAAATTGTTGGATATAGTTTAAGTGATAGCAGCGAAATTGGAAAGTCAGGGCAATTTAAGGTAAAAGTGGCAAGAGTAGATTTAAGCAAACCTTTTGCAGTGTTAGATGAATATTCTATAAAAGTAGTAAAGGAAGGTAATGACTATAAGATTAATAAAACTAGTGATGTTGTGGATAGGGAAGCATTTATTGAAAAAGATAAAATAAAAATGAGAAATAAAAATGATGTAAAGACAAATGTAGTAATAGACATAACAAATGTACCTAATTATGTATTTCCAAAAGATGATAAGGTAAATATAGATAAGGCTGCTGTACCAAAAAACAACTTTGGTATAATTGATTTTTCCTATACGGGAGATAACATGGCAATGGTTACTTATAACAAAGATTCATATATAGGAGTAATAAAAATAGATGAAAGCATGTCAGCACAATCCCAGGATTCTGACGGACAGCAGGGTGATGGCGGTGACAGTAAGGATGGAGGAGAAGGTGGCAAAAAGGGTGAAGTGGAGAAAACAGTAGGAAAAAATATAACTAATTTAGATCTTCTAAAGGATTCTAAAGTAGAATTTGTAACATTTTCTCAAGATGAGAAGTTTGTCATGGCACAATATACAAATGAAAATATAGGTCATTGTATAAGACTCTATAAGGCAAATTCAGGAGATATAGTGGATTACAAGTTTGAAGAAAAATTTCCTCTTGATAAAGTGGATGTAGTTTTTTCCTCTTTTGATGAAGATATATTAAACTTTGATGTTACATCAAAAAATAATAGTAGTGAATCACTTTCTAAACTAACTGGTAAGTGGAAGTTAAGCTTAAAGAATTTTAAAGCAGTGAAAATGTAATATTGTGATATAATGACAATGTATTATTTATTGGGAGATTGAGAGGATGAAGGGTTAGAATGCTGTGGGGAGACAAAACATACTATAGTTTGAATTATTATTTGAGAAGAAAATTTGGATGTAAAGTATTTAAGATATCTTTGGATGGTGGATTTTCTTGTCCTAATAGAGACGGTACTATAAGTACAGGTGGATGTATATTTTGCAGTGAAAAAGGATCTGGGGATTTTGCAGGAAATAGGAATGTATCTATATTAAGTCAGTTTCAGGGTATAAAGCAAATGATGAACAAGAAGTGGAAAAATGGAAAGTATATAGCATATTTTCAAGCATATACAAATACCTATGCTCCTGTAGAAATACTAAAGCAGAAGTATGAGGAAGCTATAAATCAAGAAGGTGTAGTTGGTCTTGCAATAGCTACTAGACCTGATTGCCTTGGAGATGATGTGCTGGAATTACTTGAGAAATTTAATAATAAAATTTATACTTGGGTAGAGCTTGGCTTGCAAAGTTCCAATGATTTTACAGCAGAAAAAATAAACAGGGGATATAAATTAGAAACCTTTGAAAAGTCTGTAAAAAATTTAAGAAAAATAGGAATTGAAGTGGTAGTACATTTAATAATGGGACTGCCCTATGAAAATAAAGACATTATGATGAATACAGTAAAATATGTATCAAGTCAGGATATACAGGGAGTAAAGTTCCATTTGCTTCACTTAATGGAACATACTCCTCTTGTAAAATTGTACAATGAAGGACAGTTGAAGCTTATGAGTCAAGAAGATTATGTAGATGTAATATGCTCAGCACTGTCAAATACCAGGCCGGATATTGTAATTCACAGGTTAACTGGAGATGCACCTAGAAATTTACTTATAGGACCTAAATGGAGTCTTAAAAAGTGGGAAGTTTTAAATGATATAGATAAAACCATGAAGGATAGGAACATCTATCAGGGAATATGTTATGGGAATAATAAGGAATAGTTAATTACTCAACTTTCACAGTTTAAAAAAATTGCGACGTAATTTTTTTAAATAACAAAGTTCAAATATCAAATAGGGATAATTTTCTTCCTAACGTCAGAAAATATTAAAATTATAGATTTCCTGAGGTACGATGGAAATCATCTTTATCTGTTCTTTGTTATTTGAACTTTGTTATTTTCAAAAGCTTTGCTTCGCAAAGTTTTTATATTAAGTGAAAATTTTATATATGCGAAAGTTGAGTTGAAAATAATACGTGATTACTTTTAGAGGAGGAAATTGAAAATTGAAAATAGATGTAATAATATCAGCAGATGATATAAAAGATGAGAAAATTGAGGACAAGTCTGTGGTAATAGTGGACATGCTTAGGGCAACTTCAGTAATTACCACTGCTATGGACAATGGATGTAAGGAAGTGATACCTGTTCTAACTGTAGAAGAAGCTCTAGAAATAGCAGGGAGAGATAGGGAAAAATATATACTTGGAGGCGAGAGAAATGCCTTAAAAATACCAGAATTTGATTGCTCGAATTCTCCACTTGAGTATACTAGAGAAGTTGTAAAAGATAAAATTCTTATAATGACTACAACTAATGGAACTAGAGCAATAAAAAGAAGTGTTGCAGCAAAAAATATGTTAATAGGAGCCCTTATAAATGGAGCTAAGGTGGCAGATAAGCTAGTAAGCTTAAGAAATGATGTAACGATAGTTAATTCTGGAACAAGTGGACAATTTTCTATGGATGATTTTATATGCAGCGGATATATAATAAAGTGCATATTGGAAAAGACAGAGGTAGAGCTTACAGATATATCTAAAACTGCATTATATGTTTATGAAAAGAATCCAGATATTGTAGGGTTTATACAAAATGCATCTCACTACAAAAGGATACAACAGCTAGATTTGTATGATGATTTAAAATACTGCTGCAAGAAAGATATAATAAAAGGTGTTCCCGAATATTTAGATGGAGTTATCAAATTATTATAGAAATGTTGAAAAGCCCTAGTTTTAAGTAATGAAGGGCTTTATTCAATTATCCTTATATAATTGGACTTTATCCATCCTTTAGAATTCAGCCTGTTGTCTCCAGGCAAAAAAACTTCATACCAAAGTTGACTTTGAATTTGAGCACTATCTTGAATTTTTAAAGAAGCATTTTCTTTTAAAGTATTAACTATGCTGGAGTTTGAAATAGGTGAAAGATGGAGATTCCCACTTATAGTAACTACTGCGTTTAAAAATTGAGGAGTGACGTACTTAATGTCTATTTTCTTAGGAGTTTGTTTTAATAATTTTGATTTTAAATCATCGTTTTCATATTTTAAAGAAAGTATTTGTCTTCTCTGGATTGAGACCTTATCGTTAAATTTGTATAGAATAACAGCATTTCCTGCTATAATTAGAAGGAATAAAAAGGCTAGCATTTTAAATCTCCTCATTTAAGTACTTTTATATTAGTATATTCAATAAGGTACTTAAAAATGAAAATTATATTGTCTTCATTAATTCGTTATAATTAGATATATGCATGTCCGAATAATCTATTATTTCGTTCCACTGGTACTCAGAATATAGGTCATGCACACCTATTACAGTCATACCTGCTGATTTTGCACCTTTAACGGCACACAGCACATCTTCAAAAACTACACAATCCTTTGAATTTAAATTTAACTTTTGGGCAGCACAAATATATATATCGGGGAAAGCCTTACTTTTTGAAACTTCATCGCCTGTAATTATTGAGTCAAATAAATCATATATTTTATTCTTTTTGAGACATACGTTTGTTATTTCTCTATAATTGCTTGTAGCTAAAGCTATTTTAATACCCTTTTTCTTTAATAAAAGCAAAAACTCTTTAGCTCCTGGTTTAAGTGAGATATTATGAGAATATTCATAAATAGCCATATCATACCATTCTTTTTGAATTCCTTCTATACTATCAGAAATATTAAATTTGTTTTTAAAATACTCGGCAGTTTCATAAAAGCTCATATGTTCTATATCACTTTTTAAGCTTGGAGGAACAGTTAGTTTTTTTCTTGCTAAATAGTTTTCATCAATGTTTTCCCACATCCACATGGAGTCAATAAGAGTACCATCCATATCAAAAATAGCACCTTTAATGTTTTTAAGCATCTATACATAACCTCATTTCAAGTTTAGTATATTTTTATCTTTTTAATATAAAATGGGCTTTTTGAGGTTTCTCTCAAAAAGCCTAAAAGTTCTTATGAATACAAAACTTCAAAAGCTACAAACTTAAATTGTGCTAATGATTTGGTCGGAGTGACAGGATTTGAACCTGCGACCTCTTGCTCCCGAAGCAAGCGCGCTACCATCTGCGCTACACCCCGCTCATATGCTATTTTATACCATATATAAAAAAAAGACAAGATACTTGTAAACTGCAGTGCACAATGTACGATTTACAATTGAGGATAATTTTCAGTTATCGCAAAAATAAAAAATTGCGAAGCAAAGTTTTTGAGTTGAAAGTTGATAGTGGACAATTGACAGTGAAGGATGATTTTTAGCTATGGCAAAAAATCTTTAAATTTATATGAATCAACTCAGCTATGTTTTGCTTTAGCAAAACGAGCTTTCAAAAATTTAATTAAAGATTTTTTGTAGTGTAACGGAAAAAAATCCACCTTCACTGTCCACTTTCAATTTTCAATTGTCAACTAAATTGCTTCGTAATTTCTTAGTTTACGAATTGCAAATAAAGTATCATATACTCATTTTATCTTCGTTATCCCCTTCGCCTCTTGTAGGAACTGTAGACATGAGGAATCCAACTAGTACTGATACTAGGGCTGGTGATATTATATTTATATAAGCTATGTAAGAGGTTCTATATAATATTAGTGCAGTTATGCCTGTTAAAAGTATGCTGATTATAAAAATATAAATTACAAATTTAGCAAAAGAACTAAAAAACTTTTTATATAGTTTGTGTCTTGTAGGGCCACTTATTATTTTTTGAAACAAAAAATAGGATAATAGAATTAAAATTACGTCTACTGAAGCAGATATTAAAAAATTTTTCAAATAAAACACCTCCAATAGGTTTATTAATCTATAGTATTACCTTATTGGAGGCATTTTACACTTAAATTATTCGCTTAAATACATTTCTCCTACTTTAAATATATCTCCTGCACCTACAGTTAAAAGAAGATCTCCATCTTTTAAATTAGATTTTAAATAATCAACTATGGATTTAAAATCTGAGATATTAGTAGACTTTATACCACGTTTTGCAATTTCTTTAGATAGCATAGCAGAACTTACCTTGCCAGTGTCTTTTTCTCTTGCAGGATATATATTTGCTAAAATTAGTTCATCTACGTTGTCGAAAGCCTCAGTAAATTCTTTAAATAAGCTTATAGTTCGTGAAAAAGTATGGGGCTGAAATACACAGATTATTCTCTTATGAGGGTAATTTATAGCAGCATTTAAAGTTGCTTTTATCTCAGTAGGATGATGAGCATAATCGTCTATTACTGTTATGCCTTCTTTTTTACCCTTCAACTCAAATCTTCTGTGAGTACCTTTAAAGTTTTCCAATCCCATTTTTATGTTATCAGTGGATATATCTAAGACTAAAGATACGGCTGTACTTGCCAGTGCATTTAATATATTGTGTTTACCTGGAACACTCAAATGTAAAGATGATATTTTAACATCATTTTTATATATATCAAAGGATGCACAACTTTTTTCATCAAAACATATATTTCTAGCTGTAATGTCACCATCATTAATTCCATAAGTTAATACGTTGCAGTTAACGGTTGATATAACATTTTTCATTCTTGCATCGTCCGCACAACAAACTAAGTATCCTTCTTCTGGAATTAGATTTGCAAATTTTATAAAGGCATTTTGTATATCATCTATATCTTTATAATAATCAAGGTGATCTGCATCTATATTTAAGATTACGCCTATGGATGGGAAAAACTTCAGAAAAGATCCTTTGTATTCACAAGCTTCAGTAATGAAATAAGGGCTGTTTCCTATTCTTACATTCCCATTTATATTGTCCAAGTTTCCTCCTACTAATATGGTAGGATCTAAATCCGCTTTAAGTGTAATACATGATAGCATGGATGTAGTTGTGGTTTTACCATGGGTACCTGCTATAGCTACATTATACTTATGACCTTTCATTATATGACCTAAAAGTTCAGCTCTGGACATTAGAGGAATGTTCAAAGTTTTAGCTTTTAAAAATTCCTCATTATTTTTTTGGATTGCGGCAGTATATATAACTAAATCTATATCTGGTTTTATATTTTCACTGATTTGTCCTATATAAATTGTAGCTCCTTTTGATTTTAATTTTTCTGTTGCAGGAGAAGTTTTTATATCTGAACCGGATACTTTAGATCCCTTTTCTATTAAAATTTCAGCTAAAGCGCTCATGCTTACTCCGCCTATACCTATAAAATGTACTGTCTTATTTTTTATAAAATCAAATGACAACTGAATCACTCCTTTAATTTAACTAACTCATCTAATAATTATATACAAAAATTAATTAAAAAACATAACTTTATGGATATAATTTATAATTTGCAATATTTGAACTTTAAACTTTTTAAAAATTTTATAGCAATGAATTCTTAAGCTACTAGTTGAGCCTGTAGTAAATAGGTGTTGATAAATAACATTTTTTAGAATACAATATGAATAATAGAATAAAATAGTAACATATTATTCGTAAAATTATATAGATGGGTGATAGAATGCAAAAGTTTAGTAGAAATCAGAGAATAGCTGCAGTAACAAAAATCTTACTTGAAAATCCTAATAAAATAATGGGCTTGAATAACTTCACAGAAATGTTTAATACTGCAAAGTCTACTGTAAGTGAGGATATTGTAGTAGTGAAGGATACTTTAAATAAATTGGACATGGGAAAAATAAATACTGTATCAGGAGCAGCAGGGGGAATTAAATATGTATGTGGTATGTCTAATGAAAAGAAAAGGGAATTTGCTGAAAAATTATGTATTATTTTGAAAGATAGAGAAAGAATAATACTAGGGAATTTTTTATATATGACAGATATAATGTTTAACCCTAAGATAATATACACTGCCGGATTGATTTTGGCATCTATTTTTATAGAAAAGGATATTGATTATGTAGTTACTGTTGAGACAAAGGGAATTCCACTAGCTTATGAAGTAGCCAGGATGCTCGGAGTTCAACTTGTAGTTGTAAGAAGGGAAACGAAATTTACTGAAGGCTCTACTTTAACTATAAATTATGTATCAGGTTCTACAGGAAGAATTCAAAATATGTCTTTGTCTAAGAAGGCATTGAAGAAAGGAAGTAAGTGTATTTTTATTGATGACTTTATGAAAGCAGGAGGAACTGCTAAAGGTATAGTAGATCTTTTGAAGGAATTTGAAAGTGAACTTTTAGGAATAGGAATTTTAATAGACAATATAGGAACATCTAACAAATTAGTTGAAAACTATGTGTCACTAGTTGATTTTAAAGGCATTGATGAAAGTGGAAATGCAATTCTATTTCCTTCTGAAATGTTTAACTAATAAAATTTTCAAAAAATTTTATTAATTTTTAATAAAATAGGAAGGAAAAATACAAAATATAGAGAATAGTATATACATAAGCATCTTGGAGGTGGATTTATATGCAAATTACAGACGTTAGGGTAAGAAAAATTGCAGCAGAGGGTAAGATGAAAGCTATTGTTTCAGTAACCTTTGATAACGAATTCGTAGTTCACGATATAAAAGTTATAGAAGGTCAAAATGGTCTTTTTATAGCAATGCCAAGTAGAAAGACTCCTGATGGAGAGTTTAAAGACATTGCTCACCCTATAAATACTCAAACAAGGGAGAAAATACAAAAGGCAATTCTTGATGAGTATGAAAAAGTAAAAAGTGAAGAAACTGTTACCGAAGAAAAGGTTAAGGAATAATAAAAGGGAGTATTTATACTCCCTTTTATTATTCTTTAATAATTTTCAAAATACATTTAAAAATTATTATCCGAAAGTTATTTATAAGGTTGCAAATAATTTTCATATAAAATATAATATTATAGGATGTTTTAATAATATAATGTATAAAATTGAAGCTTATAACCATAAAGAGGTGTTAAAATGTATAATTGTGCTATAATATTGGCGGCTGGAGAAGGAAAAAGGATGAAATCATCTAATCCTAAAGTACTCCATAAGGTTTGCGGAAGAGAAATGGTGAATATAGTTATTGATACTGTAAAGAAAGCACAAATAGAAAATATAGATGTGGTAATTGGCAAAGGTTCAGATGAGGTAAAAAAACATACTGAAAGCAGGAATGTAAGTTATTCTTTTCAGGAAAAACAATTGGGCACAGGAAATGCTGTTTTATGTTCGGTAAGCTTTTTAAAGGATAAAAAGGGAACCGTAGCTGTATTTACAGGAGATGCACCTTTAATAAAAGAGGATACTATAAAAAAGATGCTAAGCTTTCATAATGAAGGTGGATATAAAGCTACTATACTAACTTCTTTAGTGAAAGATCCTTCCGGATATGGAAGAATTATTAGAGAAAAAAGTGGAGAAGTATCTAAAATAGTTGAGCATAAAGATTGCTCAGAGGAAGAGCTTAGAGTAAATGAGATAAATTCAGGAATGTACTGTTTTGATATAGAGAGCTTAACGGAAAGCCTAGATAAAATACATAATGATAACGCTCAAGGCGAATATTATTTGACTGATGTCATAGAAATATTGAAAGGTCAAGGAAAAAAAGTTGGAGCATTACCAATTCCATTTGAGGAGACTATGGGAGTTAACTCAAGGGTTCAGCTTTCAGAAGCTGAAAGGATTATGAGAAAAAGAATAAATATAAAACATATGAAAAATGGTGTTACTCTTATTGATGCTGATAATACTTACATAGAGTTAGACGTTAAAATAGGTAAAGATACTATAGTATATCCTGGGAATGTACTTCAGGGTAATACTGTAGTGGGCGAAAATTGTACATTGTATCCTAATTCTAGAATACAAAATAGTGTAATACAAAATAATGTAACAATTCAAAGTTCAGTAATACTAGATAGTACTATAGGGGAAAGTACTACTGTAGGACCTTTTGCATACATAAGGCCTGAAAGTACAATAGGTAAGTCTGTAAGAATAGGTGATTTTGTGGAAGTAAAGAAGTCAACTATAGGGGATAAGACAAAAGTGTCTCATTTGACATATATAGGAGATGCGGAAGTTGGAAGTGGATGCAATTTTGGATGTGGAACTGTTGTAGTAAATTATGATGGAAGGAAAAAGAATAAAACGTTAATTGGAAACAATTCATTTATAGGATGTAATACAAATTTGATCTCTCCAGTTAAGGTTAACGACGATACTTATATAGCAGCAGGTTCTACAATAACAGATGAAGTTCCAGAAGGAGCATTAGCAGTAGCTAGGGCACGACAAATAAATAAGGAAAATTGGGTATATAAAAAAGGATTAAAGAAATAAAATTTTAGGAGGGCTTTACATAATGATAACCCATGGTAAGAATATTAAAATTTTTGCAGGCAATTCTCATCCTGAATTAGCTAGGCAAATAGCGGATATTTTAGGAACTAAAGTTGGAGATTCTAAAGTTTCTACTTTTAGTGACGGAGAAATATCTGTAGATATTAATGAGACAGTTAGAGGAATGGACGTATTTATAGTTCAATCAACAAATGACCCTGTAAATGATAATTTGATGGAGCTTTTAATTATGATTGATGCATTTAAAAGAGCATCAGCAGGGAGAATAACTGCAGTAATGCCTTATTACGGATATGCTAGACAGGACAGAAAAGCTAAGGCAAGAGATCCAATTACAGCAAAACTTGTAGCAGATATATTAACTGCTGCTGGGGCAGACAGAGTACTTACAATGGATTTACATGCAGCACAAATCCAAGGATATTTCAATATACCTTTAGATCATCTTTTGGGAGCACCTATTCTTGCAAAGTATTTTATACAAAAGGAATTTGATAAGAGAGATGATATAGTTGTAGTTTCACCAGATCTTGGAAGTGTAACAAGGGCAAGAAAATTTGCCGACAAGTTAAATGCAAGCATAGCTATTATTGACAAGAGAAGACCAAAAGCTAATGTATCAGAAGTAATGAATATAATTGGAGATATAGAAGGAAAAACAGTTATATTAGTGGATGACATGATAGATACAGCTGGAACAATAACAAATGGTGCTAATGCTCTTATGAAACGTGGAGCAAAAGAAGTTTATGCTTGCTGTACACATGCAGTATTATCAGGTCCAGCAATAGAGAGAATAAAAGATTCTGTTATAAAAGAACTGATAATGTTGAATACTATAAACTTACCTGACAGCAAAATGCTGGATAAATTTAAGATACTATCTATAGCTCCAGTATTTGCGGAAGCTATAAAAAGAATATATGAAGATGTTTCTGTAAGTAAATTATTTGAAGATTAGAATTAAAAGGCATGTAGAAAATGTATTCTACATGCCTTTTAATTAAAAATATTAAAGTGTACTTAGTATTTATGACTTATTTGTAACTTTTGATAATATATTATTATTTATACAAAAATATGTGATAAATTTATTATAGGGAATTTGTTTATTACAAATAACATGATTGATGAGGTATTCATATATCAATATTTATTTAGGAGGGTGAAATTATGGAAGGGTCTATAGGTAAAATTTTAATAGTAGATGATGATGAAAATATATGTGAAGTAATAAAAATGTACGTAGAAAGTGCAGGATATGAGACAAAGGTTGTTAATGATGGTAAGACAGCAGAAACTATGTTTTTAGAATATAAACCGGATTTAGTACTTTTAGATATAATGCTTCCAAATATAGATGGAATAGATGTACTTAAGTGGATAAGAAAAGAATATGAAACTCCTGTAATTATGCTTACAGCAAAAGGGGAAACTTTTGATAAGGTTTTAGGTCTTGAACTGGGAGCAGATGACTATATAGTTAAACCTTTTGAGGCCAAGGAGATGCTAGCTAGAATTAAGGCAGTACTTAGAAGGTATAGTGTGGATAACGAAAACAAGGAAGTGCTAAAATTTAATCAACTAACTATTGATATAAATTCATATACAGTAGTTTATAAAGATGATGAAATAAAAATGCCACCTAAGGAGTTTGAATTACTACATTATCTTGCAAGTAATAAAAACAGAGTATTTACTAGAGAACAACTTTTATGTGAAGTTTGGGGCTACGATTATCCAGGAGATTCTAGAACTGTAGATGTACATGTTAAGAGATTAAGGGAAAAGCTTCAAGGAGGACCAAATTGGCAAATAGAAACTGTGTGGGGTGTAGGGTATAAATTTGAGGTGAAGTAAATGAAAAAGGGGTTATTTTCAAAACTTATGGTTGCATTTACTGGAATCATTATAGTTAGTTTTGTATTGACATCAGGTTTTTTATCCTATTGGTTTGAAGGTTATTATTTTCAACAGAGAAAAGTAGAGATGCTTAGAGAATCTCAGCTTATAGAATATAAAGCTATACAGTATTTAAATGGGAATTTGACTTCAGATAATATAAATGAAACTTTAAGTTATATAGGAAAGTATTTATCAGCAGATATATGGCTAGTTGATAATTACGGATACATCTATTCTGTATCAAAAAGCGAGCATAAAAAACTGATAGCTACTTCTAGGCAAATAGTTACTAAAGATTTACAAGACCTTAGAGAGAATAAAACAGTTAATAAGATACAAAGTTACCCAGGCATATTTACAGCTCCAGTTCATACATTTGAAATACCTATTTTTTCAAATGGAGTTTTCAGAGGTGCTATAATGATGCATACTTCTATAAGTGAATTAAAGAGTCCTCTAAAGAGAGTGTATGAAATTATATGGATATCAGCTATTTTGGCAATTATAATATGCTGCATTGTAATTTATTATTTATCACAAAAAATAATAATAAATCCCCTTAAAAAAATAAATTATGCAGCAGATAAGATATCTAAAGGAGAAGTTGAAAAGAGAGTTCATATAGAATCCAAAGATGAAATTGGAGAACTTGCGAAATCCTTTAACATTATGGCAGATTCATTAGAAAAAGTAGAAAAGCATAGAAGAGAGTTTATATCCAATGTATCTCATGAAATAAGGTCTCCAATAACTTCTATAAAAGGATTTATTGGGGGAATGATTGATGGAGTTATTCCAGCAGAAAAACAGAACTATTACCTGTCAGTTACTTATTCAGAGATACAAAGACTTACAAGGCTTGTAAATGATCTTTTGGATTTATCTGCAATTGAAGCTGGTGAATTTAAACTTAGAATAGAAGAAGTAGATATAAATGAGATTATAAGACTATGTGTTATAAAATTTGAAACTAAAATAAATAATAAGAAACTAAAAGTAGATGTATTGCTGGAAGATAATAAGTTGTATGTAGCTGCAGATAAAGACAGGATAACTCAGGTGGTTACAAATTTAGTGGATAATGCTATAAAATATTCAGATATTGGTGGAAATATAAAAATTTCAACTAAGGTTAAAGGTGAAAAGGCAGTTGTATCCGTTTATAATGATGGATCAGGGATACCGGAGTCAGATTTAAAACATATATGGGATAGGTTTTATAAGGTGGATAAATCCAGAACTTCAAAAGTGAGTACGGGGCTTGGACTTTCTATTGTAAGAAGTATACTTACCCAATTAGGTGAAGATATATGGGCTGAAAATAAGGAACCTAAGGGAATTATGTTTACTTTCACTTTAAAGAGGGTTTAAGGAATAATTACATTCTGTTCATATTTGTGTAAAATTTTTTTATTATAATTACTCTAAGTTTAGAGATTATGAGGTGTAATTAATGAATGATGATAACATAAAAGATGCTAATTGGGAAAATGTAAAAGATGATGAGGCAAAAATAAAGTTTGTAAATAGTAAGAAAAGGTCAAATATAAAAAAAATAGCCAGTTTATTTTGTGTTGTACTAGTAGCTGCAGTTTCTGGAGGTATATCTGGAGCATATGTAATTAATAAAAAACAGGCCTCTAAAATTTATACACCTGATAATCGAATGTTAGTTGAACCAAAGCAAGATAAAAGTGAAGCAAAAGATAAATCTGAAAGCACGAAGGAAAATTCTATAACGGAAGTAGCTGAAACTGTTGGTCCTGCAGTAGTAGGAATAAGTAATAAATCAGAAGGATATTTTGGATTGCAGGATGCAGGAAGTGGATCTGGAGTAATAATTGATTCCAATGGATATATAGTTACTAATTATCATGTAGTGCAGGGAGCGGATAAGATTACTGTTAAGCTTTCAAGTAATAAGATATTAAATGCTTCTGTGTTAGGAGCAGATCAAAGATCCGATTTAGCTGTAATAAAAGTGGATGCAAAAAACCTTCCCGTAGTTAGATTTGGAGATTCTTCGAAAGTGAAGGTTGGGGACACTGCAATTGCCATAGGAAATTCATTAGGTGAGCAGTTTGCAGGATCTGTTACTGCAGGAATAATAAGTGCATTAAACAGGAAGATAGAGTACAATGGATCAATATATAAAGTTATTCAGACAGATGCAGCTATAAATCCAGGAAACAGCGGTGGACCCCTTTGTGATTTACAAGGTAATGTTATAGGTATAAATAGTTTAAAAATAGGGGCTAATTTAAATGCAGAGGGAATGGGATTTGCTATAGACATAAATGAAGCAAAGGATATAATAAAATCACTTATGAACAGTGGAAAAGTATCAAGGCCTTATCTAGGTATATCTGGAGAAAGTGTAGTGTCAGAGGATGATAAAATTCAAGGAGTTTATATTGAACAGGTAGAAAAAAATAGTGGGGCTGGTGTTGCTGGTATAAAGCCTACGGATATAATAATGCAGGTAGACGGTAAAAAGGTAAGAGATGTATCAGATATAGAAGAAATAATAGAAAGTCATAAAATTGGAGAAAAGGTTGAGGCTGAAATTTGGAGAGATGGTAAGACTATAAAAGTGGAAGTAGTTCTCTCTGAATTGAAGGGAAATAAATAAAGAGACTTTTGGTCTCTTTATTATTTATGTCTTTTAGTATAATATATATTATGTAATGGATTTAATATAGTATTGAGATTGGAGTGAAATAATGTTTTTAATAGTTGGATTAGGAAATATAGGAACTAAGTATCAGCATACAAGACACAATATAGGGTTTGATGCTGTAGATTTAATAAGTAGTAAGTATAATATTCCTATAAATAGGGAAAAATTTAAAGGAACCTATGGAGAAGGCACAATATCAGATAATAAAGTAATGTTATTAAAACCAAGTACTTATATGAATTTGAGTGGAGAAAGTGTAATAGAGGCTGCAAATTTTTTTAAGATAAAAAGCAGTAATATAATAATTATATATGATGATATAGATCTTGAAGTTGGAAGGATTAGAATAAGAAAACATGGAAGTGCTGGAGGACATAATGGCATAAAGAGCGTAATAGCAAATTTAGGCACAGATGTATTCCCAAGAATAAAAATAGGGATTGGACAGCCTAAAGGGGATCTTGTATCTCATGTTTTGGGAAAATTTGACAAAAATGAAAGAAATGACATAGAAAAAGTTTTAGAAACTAGCGCAGATGTATTGGAATGTCTCATAAATTGTGGAGTAGAAGAAGCTATGAATAAGTTCAATGGATTAAAAATATCAAGTGATTCTTAGGTTCAGATGGAGTTTGCTTATAAGAATTGCTTTTTCTAGCTAAACCTTATTAACAGTATTCTTAGTGTCTTTAGCACTTAGAATACGTTATCCTTTAGGGGAAGAACTTATCCAGGCGCGTAGCAGTGCTTATTCCCTACTTTGATAAAAGAGGGTGTGTTAGCAATGGTAGCGATCAGATAAAGTTTATTACAAAATAATTCAATTGATACCGTATAATCTCTTTAAACAAAGAGATTAACGGTTGTTGTGCGTTAAATTAAAAAACTTAAGTGAAATATTTATCTAGAGTCGGATGAATAAAATTTGTAGGGTGGTTGTTAAAATGAGATTAGATGGACTTATAAAACCTATGAGGGAAAGCAGAGAATTTAGAAATATTATTGATGGAATAAGCAAAAAAAGGTTTCCTATAGGGGTATTTGGACTTTCAGAGTCAGCTAAAAGTTACTTAATATATGGAGTGTATAATGAAATAGACAAGCCTTTCTTAATTGTTACTCATAGTGATGTAGAAGCCAGAAAACTATATGAAGATCTATCCTTTTATTTAGCAGAAGTATACTATTTTCCTACTAAAGAGATGGTATTTTATAATATAGATGCCATATCAGGAGACCTAAGGTGGGAAAGGTTAAAGGTAATAAGGAAAATGATAGATACAGGTAGAAAAATTATAATAACTTGTGTGGAATCTCTAGCATCTACATATATACCTGTAGAGTTATATGAAAATTATATAATTAACATATCTGTAGGCAGCGTTTTAAATTTAAAAGATATAAGTGAGAAATTGGTTCAAGGTGGTTATGAAAAAAATGAAATTGTGGATTCAAAAGGCCAATTTTCCATAAGAGGTGACATAATGGATGTATACTCACCAATAGCTGCAGAAGCATATAGAATAGAGCTATTTGGGGATGAAGTAGAATCTATTAGGACTTTAAATTTAGAATCACAGAGAAGTATTGATAAAATAGACAGTATAGAAATATTTCCTGCTAAAGAGATTATACTTGATAAGGATAAGATTCAAAAGGGAAGAAAAAGTATAGAAGATGACGCAGCTCTAGTAGAAAAGAAATTAAAAAAGAGCAAGAATAAGGAAGCATTAGATAGAATAGATGAGTTAACAAAGAAAAACTTAGAAAATCTAGAGGAGAACTGGAGCTTTGAAAATATTGATAGTTTTCTTCCGTATTTTTACAATAAGCCTGCTTCTTTCCTTGATTATGCTAAGGACTATTTTATAGTTATGGATGATGTACAGAGGTGCTCTGGGAAATTAAATAGTGTATATTTTGAATTTGAAGAAAATTATAAAAGCCTTTTAGAAAAGGGAAATATACTTCCCAAACAGAGTAAAATGTTATGTGCAAAATCTGATTTACTTGAAGAACTTAAAAATAAGGAGATTATGACATTAGATGCTATTGCTAAGTCCTCTAAGGTTATTCAACCTAAAACTATAACTAATTTTTCTCAGATAACTTTAAATAGTTACCAAGGACAGATGGATCTACTTATTGAGGATATAAAGGATAAAAAGTCTAGAGGTTATAAAATTCTGATTTTATCTGGAACAAGACCTAGAGGAGAAAGATTGGTAGGCACTTTAAGGGAAAGAGGCATAGAAAGTAGCTATAGAGATGTTATTCATGAGATTAAATCAGGGGAAGTTGTTATAACTTTTGGAAGTCAACTCAAGGGTTTTGAATATCCAGATTTTAAAGTAGGAGTTATATCAGATAAAGAAGTTTTTGGTAAAGCAAAAAAGAAGAATACAAGGAAGGCTCTCAAAAAGGGAGTAAGCAAAATAAAAAGTTTTACAGAACTTAAGCCCGGGGATTTTGTAGTACATGTAAATCATGGTATAGGAATATATAAAGGCATAAAGCAGCTGGAAGTTCAAGGTCACAAGAAGGATTATTTGGAACTCATATATGACTCTGAAGATAAACTGTATGTACCTGTAGAACAATTGGATATGGTGCAAAAATATATAGGCTCTGAAGGAAAAAGTCCCAAAATAAGTAAATTGGGAGGATCAGATTGGGCTAAAGCTAAGAAAAAGGTAAAGAAATCAATAGAGGAAATAGCTGAAGATTTAGTAAAATTATATGCAATTAGGTCTACTTTAAAAGGTTATAAGTATTCAAAGGATACAGTATGGCAAAAACAGTTTGAGGATGAGTTCCCCTATGAAGAGACACCAGATCAACTTACAACTATACAGGATATAAAGCAAGATATGGAATCAGATAAGGTAATGGACAGATTACTTTGTGGGGATGTAGGATATGGGAAAACAGAAGTAGCAGTAAGAGCTGCTTTTAAGGCTGTTATGGATGGAAAACAAGTTGCATTTTTAGTTCCAACTACGATACTTGCGCAACAACATTATAATAATTTTGTTCAAAGGTTTTCTGATTTTCCTGTAAAAATAGATATGATAAGCAGGTTTAGAACAACAGCACAGCAAAAAGCATCCATAAAGGCAGTTAAAGTAGGAGACGTTGATATATTAATTGGTACTCACAGAATATTACAAAAGGATGTACAATTTAAAGATTTGGGACTTCTTATAATAGATGAGGAACAGAGGTTTGGAGTAAGTCATAAGGAAAAGATCAAAAAGATTAGAAAAAATGTAGATGTACTTACGTTAAGTGCTACACCTATACCTAGAACCTTACATATGTCTCTCGTAGGGGCTAGGGATATAAGTGTTATAGAGACACCTCCAGAGGAAAGATATCCAATTCAAACTTATGTAGTGGAATATAATGATCAATTAATAAGAGACGCCATATTAAGAGAAATAAATAGAGGGGGACAGGTTTATTTTGTCTATAATAGAGTTGAGAGCATAAAAGAAATGGCTTCTTACATAGCCAAACTAATTCCAGAAGCAAAAGTAGCTGTGGCCCACGGACAAATGCAAGAAAGAGAACTTGAAAATATAATAGTTGATTTTATGAAAAATGAGTATAATATTTTAGTAGCAACTACTATTATAGAAACTGGTATGGATATACAGAATGTAAATACCATGATAATATATGATGCTGATAAAATGGGCTTATCACAACTATATCAATTAAGAGGAAGAGTTGGAAGAACTAATAGAATGGCTTATTGTTACTTGAGTTATAGAAGAGATAAGGTTCTTACGGAAGTAGCAGAAAAAAGGCTTAAAGCTATTAAAGAATTTACTGAACTTGGATCTGGATTTAAAATAGCACTAAAAGATCTGGAGATAAGAGGTGCAGGTAATATGATGGGATCATCACAGCATGGTCATATGGCTGCTGTAGGATATGATCTCTATTGTAGAATGCTAGAAGATACTATAAAGCTTGTAAAAGGAGACATAGACAAAGAGCCTGTAGAAACTACCGTAGAATTGAAAATAGACGCATATATACCTGATAATTATATAAAGAGTGAAGTTCAGAAAATAGAGATATATAAGAAAATAGCAGCTATAAGTTCATATGATGATATGCTTGATATAAAAGAGGAATTGGAAGATAGATTCTCTGATATACCAACTTCAGTATACAACCTGATGGATATAGCCTATATAAGAAGTATGAGTAAGAAAATTGGAATAGAGGAGATAAAAGAAGTAAAGGACGAAGTTGTTTTTTCATTTCAAGATCAGGATAGGGTTGACAAAAATGTGCTTAGGTAACTGTTTAAAACTTATCCACATGAGTTTGTGTTGAAGATGAATAAAAAGCCCGGGTTTGGATATAAATTAAAAAATGTAAAAAGAGAAGATATTTTACATCAAATTAAGGAAATTGTGAAATATATGCTAAAAATATATGAACAAAAATAGCTTTGTAGTAAAAATAGTTTTGTGTTAAAATTAATTTATATTTTGCAAAACACAAAAAGAGTGGGGGAATAAACCGTGAAGAATATAAAAAGGTTGGTAGCTGCGGCATTTATAACAGTGTTCGCATTTTCAACTGTAGGATGTAATATGATAGAAAAAACACCAGAAGCTATAGCTAATAGTACTGTGGCAACAGTTAATGGAGAAAAAATCACAAGAGGTGATTTAGATAAAGATCCAAATACAATTCAATTGCTAAGTCAAGTTAAACAACAATATGGTTCAGACTATGCAAAAAATGATGAAGCTACTAGTGCTATTAAGACACAAAAAGAACAGATACTTGACAATATGATTACTACTAAAGTAATTGAACAAAAAGCTAAAGAGTTAAAGCTTGCACCAGATGAAAGTAAATTAAAATCAGATATGAATAAAAAGATTGATGAGATTAAAAAGCAGAACTTTAAAGGTGATACCAGTCAATTTGATGCAGCATTAAAAGCACAGGGATTTACTGAGGAATCATTTAAGACTATGTTTTTAGCACAATTGAAAACTCAAGCAATAGAAACAAACATAAGCAATTATCTTGCAAAAAGTGTAAAGATAACAGACAAACAGATTAAAGACTATTATAATGCAAATAAGGATAAGTATACAGAGCAGCCTAATAAAATGCATTTAGCTCATATACTTGTAAAGACAAAAGATGAAGCACAAAAAGTGAAAGCAAGGTTAGATAAGGGAGAAGATTTTGCAAAGGTTGCAAAAGAAGTTTCTCAGGATACCGCTACTAAAGATAAAGGTGGAGACTTAGGGTTTGTAAATTATAACGATTCAGGGTATGATGCTCAATTTATGGCAGGAGCAAAAGCATTAAAAGAAGGTGCTATATCAGATCCAGTTCAAAGTAGTTTCGGATATCATATAATCAAGTGTATAAAAAAGCAAGAGTATCCAGTTAAGGACTTTAACAAAGTTAAAGATGAGATAAAGAAGCAGCTGGAAAGTGATCAAAAGAGTAAATTAGTTTCTCAAAAAGTTCAAGAATGGAAAAAGGCTGCAAGTATAACTAAAAAAGAAAAAAATATTATGTAAATTAATTTTTATTTAAATAGGTAGAAAAGAACTGTAGCAATTGTGCTATAGTTCTTTTTATTTTTTCTAATTTAAATAACAATTGTGTATAAAATTGCATATTTAGAAAGATAATAATAATACAAGTTATATATTATATTTTATAGGAGGAATTATAGTATGAAAGCAACAGGAATTGTTAGACGTATAGATGACTTAGGTAGAGTTGTCATACCAAAAGAAATAAGAAGAACCCTTAGAATAAGAGAAGGAGATCCTCTTGAAATATTTACTGATAGGGAAGGTGGGGTTATATTAAAAAAATATTCCCCTATTGGAGAACTTAGTGATGTTTCAAAAGGATATACAGAATCACTTCAACAAACTATAGGAAATATAATTATGATATGTGATAAAGACAGCATGGTGTCAATTAGTGGTATACCTAAAAAAGAATATATGGGAAAAAAGATAAGTAATGAACTAGAAAAATTAATAGATAATAGAAAAACGGTTTCCATAGCTGGGGATAAGGAGGAAGATGGAATTATTCCTCTATATGATGATGAGGATGTACAGGGTAAGTACTCAGCTCAAATTATATGCCCTATAATAGCAGGAGGCGATGCAATTGGAGCTGTAATAATAGTATCTAAAGAAAAAGTTAATTTTGGAGATATGGAAATAAAGCTAGCTGAAACTGCATCATCCTTTTTAGGTAAACAAATGGAACAATAGATAATGGCAGCACTAGCTGCCATTTATATTCTGTTGACATTATTGACTATAATTTAAAAAGTATTCATTTAAAGTAATAATACCTTCGAGTTTTAAATAATTATAAACATGGAACAAATTGTTTGCAATTATAGCATTCGGAGGTATTTTTATGAAAAAACAATCCCTTATAAAAGGCACTTTTGTATTAGGGGCAGCGGGTATACTATCAAAATTTTTAGGATTATTTTTTAGGTGGCCACTTCAAATGCTCATTGGAGATGAGGGAGTGGGCTACTATCAAATGTCATTTCCACTTTATATGTTCTTTATTGCTGCAGCTTCAGGTATACCTGTAGCGGTGTCAAAGATGGTATCAGAGAGAAATGCCGTTGGAGATCATGAAGGGGTAATTCAGGTACTTAGAAAATCTATACTCTTAATGGTTATTTTGGGAACAGGTTTTACAGCTATACTACTTATATTTTCAAATCCAATTATACATTTTTTGAAATGGGATAGAAAATCCTACTATTCTTTAATTGCCATTGCATTTGCACCTATATTTATATCCATAATGAGTGCTTTTAGAGGATTTTTTCAAGGCCTTCAAAATATGAATTATACAGCTGTATCTCAAATTATAGAACAAATAGGTAGAGTAATAGTAGGAGTGGGACTGGCATATATACTATTGCCTAAAGGTATAGAGTATTCGGCAGGAGGGGCAGCATTAGGGGCAGCAGCAGGAGGACTATTTGGAGGTATATATCTAATAGCAAAGTATATTTATGTAAGAAAAGAAATAAACGTATTTAAAGTCGCAGATAATAAGGATGTATTGAGTAAACTGCTGTATATAGCTATTCCAGTATCTCTAGGAGCAGCAGTTAGCAGTATAATGAGTCTTATAGATTCAGCTTTAGTACCTCAAAAGTTATTGGTGGCTGGATTTACATATAGGGAAGCTGCTATATTATATGGACAGCTTACTGGAAAAGCATTTGTGCTTATAAATATACCACTAACAATATCTTCAGCACTATGTGCTTCTTTGATGCCAATAATTGCAGAATCGTATATATTAAATAGAAAAGTTGATGTCATAAATAAGGTGGATTTGTCTTTTAAAATTTCTATGGTTATTGCAATTCCATCTACCATTGGACTATATGTTCTAGCACACCCTATTCTGGATTTAATTTTTCCAGGTCAATCTGCAGGATTTGATATACTTCAATATTCAGCATTGTCTATTCCTTTTATTGTACTTGTTCAGACATCTACAGCTGTGCTGCAGGGCATTGGACATTATGTTAGACCTGTAGCTAATTTGGCGTTAGGATGCATTATAAAGATAGTTATAACCCTATTTCTTGTGCCAATACCTTATATAAATATTTATGGAGCTGTTTTAGGAAGTATAGGAGGATATATTGCAACCTGTATTTTAAACATAATATTTTTAAGCAGGAAATTAAAAATTCGTGTAAATTATTTTGAAACTATGGTTAAACCCGCATTTGCATCCATTTTTATGATGGCAGCTGTTGTAATTATATATTTGTATGTCTATAATTATAGCATGAATAGTAGAATAGCTTGTTTTTTAGCTGTAATTGCCGGTGTGATTATATATATACCAATTATAGTTATATTTGGAATATTCAAATACAGTTATATAAAAAGGAGATTCTTAAAAAAATAAGGAATTTGAAAGAAAATAACAAGTCAAAGATGCGACGGGTATTTTTTATCAGACAAGGAGGTAGGTTCCGCAGATAGTGAATCCTATCTAAGGGTTCTACCGACACAGTATGATAAAGAATATCCTAGCATACTGACTAGTTATTTCTTTGAAAATGACTAAAGGAGGATTTACAAATGATTAAGGTAGTAGGTCTGGGGCCAGGATCCATAGAATCCCTTACAATAGGCGCTGTTAATGCACTGAAGGATGTGAGCAAAGTATATTTGAGGACGGAGAAACATCCTACTGTGGATTACTTAAGACAATTGGGTATAAATTTTGAAACATATGATCATCTATATGAAAAAAAGCAGAAATTTGAAGATGTATATAGATCTATAGCAGAAGATTTAATATTAAAAGAAAAAAGTTTTCATCAAATAATTTATGCAGTACCAGGACATCCTCTGGTAGCAGAAAAATCTGTAAAATTATTGTTAAAATTGTGTGAACAAAATTTTGTAGATGTGGATATAATACCATCAGTTAGCTTTATAGATGTTATTGCAGAAAAATTAAATATAGATGTTATTGAAGGAATAAAGATAATAGATGCTTTTGATATAAAGCATGAAGCATTAGATAAAAGGGTAGGTACTATAATAACTCAAGTATATGATAGGCTAATTGCATCTGAAGTAAAATTAAGTCTTATGGATTATTATGGAGATGATGCAGACATATATTTTATAAGAGCTGCGGGAATTAAGAATAGTGAAAGTATAAGAAAAATAAAATTGTATGAGTTGGACAGACAAGAGGATATAGACTATTTGACATCAATTTATATACCTAAAGATTTAGAGTGCAAGTATGATTTAAAAGATTTATTAGATGTAATGGAGAAATTAAGAAGTCAAGAAGGCTGTCCTTGGGATAAGGAACAAAGCCATGAGAGTCTAAAAAAGTATCTTATAGAAGAAAGCTATGAAGTACTAGAAGCTATAAATAAAAAAGATGATGTAGAACTGACGGAGGAACTGGGAGATGTATTATTTCAAATAGTTTTCCATTCCCAAATAGGCAAAGAAGAAGGATTTTTTAATATTAATGATGTAATTAATGGTGTATGTGATAAAATGATAAAGAGACACCCACATGTATTTGGAGATATAGAAGTAAATAATTCAGAGGAGGTGCTAACAAACTGGGATGCTTTAAAGAAAAAGGAGCAAGGACTTAAAACTCATACAGATGAACTTAGACATGTTGCACAAGCTTTACCTGCTTTGATGAGAGCTTCTAAAGTTCAAAAAAAAGCTGCTAAGGTTGGATTTGACTGGGACAAAGTTGAATGTGCATTAGATAAAGTATTAGAGGAATATTATGAAGTAAAGGATGTATATAAAAGCAAGGAAAGGGTAAAAATAGTAGAAGAAATAGGAGATTTAATATTTGCTTGTGTAAATGTAGCCAGATTCCTTGACATTGACCCTGAATTTGCATTAAATTATACTATAGAGAAATTTATAAATCGTTTTGCATATATAGAGAAAGGTGCCAGAGAGAAAGGACTGGATATGGAAGACATGACATTAAATGAAATGGATGAACTCTGGGAAAAGGCTAAAAATATATAAATTTAATTTTTTATATGCAAAAAGAAGGAATTTTTTAATTAATGCAGAATATGCTACTATATCCATGTAAGTATATTCAATAGATTAGAAAGTGATGAATACTTTTAAGTATATATAAATTACATAGTAAGTTGCTAAATATTTTTGTATAGTATACAATATTTATTGCTTTCGGAAGCTTAATTAGAAAAAATTGGTTAATGATGACCGAAAATTAGCCGTAAAGATATTTGTGAATATTTGTACACATTTATCTATGAAAATAAGAGGAGGTAAAAAAAGTGAATAAATCAGAATTAATAGCAGGTATAGCAGAAAAGTCAAAATTAACAAAAAAGGATGTAGAGGCAGCTCTTAAAGGGTTTATAGAAAGTGTAGAAGAAACATTGGAAAAGGGAGATAAAGTTCAATTAGTAGGGTTTGGTACCTTTGAAACAAGAAAAAGAGCTGAAAGAATTGGAAGAAATCCTAGAACTAAGGAAGAAATAAAAATACCTGAATCAACAGTTCCTGTATTTAAAGCTGGTAAAGAGTTTAAAGATAGAGTAAATAAATAATGTATTTTTCAGAAAGCCTGGGTGAAAATCTAGGTTTTCTGTTTTAAAGGGGAGTTTGTATGAGATTAGATAAATACCTTAAAGTATCTAGAATAATAAAGAGAAGAACTGTAGCAAAAGAAGCATGTGAAGGTGGAAGGGTTGCTATAAATGGAAAAGTGGCCAAACCTAGTGTTGAAGTCAAAGAAGGGGATATAATAGAAATCAAATATGCTAATAAATGTTTAAAGGCAGAAATCTTAAATATTGCAGCTCATGTTACAAAAGAAAACGTTCAAAGTATGTATAGGATAATTTCAACTGAATAAGATTTAAAATACAAAGTAATATAATCCCCAATAGCTACATATATTTATTATAGGTGGAGGGGATATTTTATGGAGAAAAAGGAAATAAGTGTAGAAGACAAGAAAAGCTTATTAAGTCTTCAAAATAGAAAAAAGTTAATGTTAACTGGTGTCATTGAAGTAGTAAGTTTTAATGAAGATCAAATAGTTTTAAATACTAATCTTGGAACCCTCAATATTAAAGGAAAAAGTTTAAAGATGAATAAATTAGATGTACAAAATGGAGATGTAATTATAGTGGGTATGGTAAATTCTTGTGTATATACTAATAATAAGTCGAAAAAAAAGAATCAAAGTTTAATATCAAAGATGTTTAAATAAAACCATGTTACCATGAAAGGATTAGTATGATTATATCAATAAGTACTCAAATTCGACTTATAATATTTAGCCTTACAGCAGGAATAATAACGGGAATATTATTTGATTTTTACAGACTAATAAGAGGGTTTAAAGATTTAAATAAAGTAATAACGTTTATAGAGGATACCCTGTTTTGGGTATTTACAGCCATAATTGTATTTATATTTTTAATGTATACAAACTATGCCTATATGGGAATGTATGTGTATATTCTATTAGGTGTAGGTATATGTTTATATTTGAAGTTTTTCAGCAATTTGCTTATAGAATTACATAATAAATTCTTCAAAGTATTGGGAAGATTATTTAGGGTATTTATATATATAATAATATATCCTTTTCAATACCTTATTTATAGTATTAAAAGAAAAAATAAAAAAAAGTATAAAAATTAGCTTGAAGAAAATCAAAAATCAAATTACAATATAAGTGAGATATGATAAATCGAAGAAGGCAATAGTTAATAAAATAAGTATATAGAAACGTAAATCATTAGTGGGAGAATTGGTGATTATTAATGAAAATAAAAATCAAGTGGAAAAATATAATCTTTTTATTAATAGTTCTATATATAGGCTATGTTTTTATAAGTCAGCAATTAACTATGCAGAACATAAAAAAACAGATAAGTGAGAAGAAAGTGGAAGAGCAGAGGGGTAAATATAAAAATCAAAAATTACAGGAAGAGGTTAAAATGTCTAATTCTAATGTGTATATAGAAAAATTAGCTAGAGAAAAATTAGGTCTTATTAAGCAAGGTGAAACTCCTGTAATAGACAATAAAAACTAATTACCAGTTATGCTGTAATAGAAAACTATAACAGGTTTTTGAAATTATGCCTGTTGAGATTATGGAGGATAAGTGGTTGTGGATGTAGCAAAGATTTTTGGGCAAGACCCAAGAAGTCCTACTCTGTTAAAAGAGAAGAAGTTTATATTATATAGTATTATTTTTTAAGGAGGAGTTTTTTTAATATGACCTTAAAGGCAGGAAGCATACTAGAGGGTACAGTAGTTAACATTACTAGTTTTGGAGCTTTTGTAGATGTTGAAGGTAAAACTGGGTTAGTGCATATATCTGAGGTGTCAGACACTTATGTTAAGAATATACGAGATTATTTAAAGGAAAAAGACAAAGTAAAAGTTAAGGTAATTTCTATTGATGACAATGGGAAAATTAGTTTATCTATAAAACAGGCTGGACTTGATAAAAAAAGTGTTAGACCTATGGAAATAGATTGGCAAAAAGAAAAAACTAAGCAGAATCAAGGTAATTTTGAAGATAGATTATCTAAATTTTTAAAAGATAGTGAAGAAAGATTTCAAGATATAAAGAAACATCAAGATGCAAAAGGCAAAGGATATAAGAAATCTTCTAATTACTAGTAGGATTACCTAAGGAGGCTGTTTAGCCTCTTTTTAAATTTTATTTATAGAAATTTTTAAAAATCAGTTGACAATATAGTTAGTACCATATATAATAATATATGTCGTCAATTTGTTGTGTATATATTTTGCTGGAGTGGCGGAACAGGCAGACGCACAGGACTTAAAATCCTGCGGGCTTTAAAACCCGTACCGGTTCGATTCCGGTCTTCAGCACCAATTAATGTCGCGGGGTGGAGCAGCTGGTAGCTCGTCGGGCTCATAACCCGAAGGTCGGAGGTTCAAGTCCTTCCCCCGCAACCACAGAAATATATAACATGGCGGAATAGCTCAGCTGGCTAGAGCATTCGGTTCATACCCGAAGTGTCGTAGGTTCAAGTCCTATTTCCGCTACCAATTGATGATGTGCTGGAGTGGCGGAACAGGCAGACGCACAGGACTTAAAATCCTGCGGGCTTTAAAACCCGTACCGGTTCGATTCCGGTCTTCAGCACCAATTAATGCCGCGGGGTGGAGCAGCTGGTAGCTCGTCGGGCTCATAACCCGAAGGTCGGAGGTTCAAGTCCTTCCCCCGCAACCAAGAAAACTTGCATATATTGCAAGTTTTTTTTAGTTTCTAATTTATTTGTCTTTAAAGTTATTAATAATGAACAAAGTCTAATCAGGTTAAAGCATATCTTTCTAAAATTATTAAAATCACAAACTTATTAACACTGTGGATAAAATAGGATAACTAGTTTTTAGTAAGTATTTAAAATAAGAATTATGAAAAAAACATAAAATTAATGTCCTAAAAAAAATATAGGGGTATCTCATGTTATGACATTTATTTCCAGAAATTACTGCTATAATGTAAGCAGTAATTTTATAAGGTGGGTGGTATAATATGCAATATGGAGCAGAGGTATTTCCTTATCAAAGGACAGAAAAGCTAAAGAATGAAGAAAAAAACCATGAAGCTAGGGATATGACAAAAACAATTCAAATAATATTTTATTTCCTAGCAGGTTTTTTAGTTGGAAGGGTTATGATGGTAAATCTTATGGCACCCTTTGGAATAGCCTTTTTTATATCAATAGCACAATGTGAAAAGCGAAAACCTTCCCTGATTGCTGCAGTGGGAACACTATTAGGGTACATTTCAATGTATGGAAATATTAAATATCTTCCTGTATATTGTATAGAAATTGTAACATTAGCAACTTTAAATCATATATTAAATAATATTAGTGCAAAAAAGAAGTTGGTATTATTATTTTCTGCTGCGTTAATAGAGTTTTTTGCCTATAAGTTTTTAATATTGAAATTAACTGTTGGGGTAGCTGCTTTTAATTCTGTTTTTGAAGTTATGTGTATCTTTCCAATATATTTTATTATTAATTATTCAATAGTATGCTTAAAAAAATTAAAAACTAGACATTTATACAGTAGTGAGGAAATAATTAGTATATCTATAACTGCATCTTTGATTATAGCAGGAACTTGGGGGATGAATATACATGGAGTATCTTTTAGAAATATAATAGCACTAGGTTTTATACTTATATTAGGTTATGTAAAAGGGAGTCCATCGGGGGCAGCAGCTGGTGTAGCTATGGGAACTATAATAGGAGTTACCTCTAGCGATATGATGATATATATTTCAGTTTATGGATTATGTGGGCTTATATCAGGTGTGTTTAGGGAAACAGGTAAATGGATGAGCGGAAGTGCTTATATTATAGGATTTATGGTGCTAAAGATGTATTCTAATATAGGGACAGAATTTAAAATAATAGAAATAATTATAAGCTGTTGTATATTTTTTGTAATACCTGAAAAAATATACAAAAAAATAGAAATGGAATTAGATTGGGAAAAAAAGCAAGAGCATTTAAAAGAAAATTATGCAGGTAAAATCAAATCTATTTTTTCACATAAATTTGATAGTTTTTCTAAAGTACTTAATAACATGTCAGTTGTTTTGGCTAAATTAGCAGATAATGATAAACTTGCTTTGAAAAATAAAAGTAGTGCACTTATAGAAAATTTGGCAGATAGAGTGTGTTCTGATTGTGATATGAAGCACATGTGTTGGAACAGAGAAGCTTTTTATACTTATAATGCTTTTGCAGAATTAATACAAAATTACGAGGATAACAAAAAGCATATGCCAGGGGAACTTCAAAGAAAATGTACTAAAAGAACGGTACTCATAAAAAATACGGAAGAGATTGTAAATAATTATATTGTAAGTGAAATGAGAAAGAACAGACTCAGTGAATGTAGAGAATTATTAGCATCTCAAATAAAGAATATGGGAAAAACTATAGGGGATATAGTAGAAGATTTTAATTTAAATATGAAGTTTAATCCTGAGGTGGAAAATGATATACGAAGAATTTTAAACAAAAACAATATACATTATAAAGATGTATTTTGTTTTAATAATAAAAAGGGACACTTAGTTGTAAACTTATCTATGGAAGCTTGTGGCGGCAAACAGGAGTGTGTTAAAAATATACTCCCCCTTATAAACAATGTAACTAAAAAATTAATGTGTGTAAGTGAAGATGGATGTAATATAAATTCTTCTATGGATAGCTGCAGTATAACTTTTGAAGAAACCCCTAAATATCATATAGCAGCTTATGTGAGTAGAGTTTGTAAAGATGGTGAAAAATGTAATGGTGATAGTTATAGCTTTGGAAAATTGCCAGATGGAACATATATGACGATTATAAGTGATGGAATGGGTTCAGGCCCTCAAGCAGGACAGGAAAGTAGTGCATCTGTTGAGCTTATAAAGGAATTTACAAGTGCGGGTTTCAATAAAATGACAGCTATCAATACGGTAAATTCTATAATGGGTATAAAATTTACTGAAGATGAGAAGTTTTCCACATTAGATTTAAGCAGTGTGGACTTATATAAAGGTGAAGTAGATTTTATGAAAGTAGGAGCAGCGGCTAGTTTTATAAAAAGAGGGGAAGATGTTATAGTAATAAAATCAAAAACACTTCCTATAGGAATATTAGATAAAGTGGATGTGGACATTAGTAATAACAAAATAATGAATGGAGACTTCCTAATAATGGTAAGCGATGGAGTAATTGATTATGAAAGTGAGGCAGCAGGAAATTTATATTGGATGATAGAATTCCTAAAAGAATTAGATTGTACTGATCCTAAGGAAATGTGCAAGAAAATTACGGATAAGGCAAAAGAACTTTCTGGAGGGAAGGCAAAAGATGATATGACAGCAATAGTAGAAAAGGTATACAGCCTTTATTAAAGGAGATAAGTACTATTTTTTAAGTATTCAACTTTCACAGTTTAAAAACATTGCGAAGCAATTAATTCACAATTCACGATTCACAATTAGGGATGATTTTCTTCCGCTAAAACTTAAGAAAATCTACCAGAATTGTGCATTGTGAACTGTGCATTGTGAATTATAGATTGGTGTTGTAGACAGTCTAAATATAGCTTTTATGTCATTCTTGCACAAAAAATAATTCATTTATGTTATAATAAATTAGCGTATTGTTTCTAAAATAATAATTTTTAGGAAGTGTTTGTTTTGATAGAATCTGTATTGGATACTATAACAAAAAATAAAATGTTTGATAGAGGAGATAAAGTAATAGTAGCTGTATCGGGAGGTCCAGATTCGATATGTCTATTACACATATTGTATATTTTGAGAGAAAAGTTAGACATAACTTTATGTGCAGCTCATGTAAATCACTGTTTAAGAGGAAAAGATGCAGATGGAGACGAAGAATATGTAAAAAAGTTTTGTGAAAATTTGAAGATACAATTTAAAAGCTTAAAAATAGATGTAAATCATGTTTCACAAGAGGAAGGCATATCTTGTGAGAGTGCGGGAAGAAAAGTAAGATATAGTTTTTTTGAAAAACTAAAAGATGAGTTAAAAGCTCAAAAAATAGCTATAGCCCATAATGCTAACGATCAGGCTGAAACAATTTTAATGAGAATTATGCGAGGTGCAGGGTTAGACGGTTTAGTAGGAATAAGACCTGTAAGAGATAATATATATGTTAGGCCTCTGATATGCAGCACTAGAGATGAAATTGAGAAATATTGTAGCTTAAATAATCTTAATCCTAGAATTGATAAAACTAACTTAGAAACTTTATATTCTAGGAATAAAATAAGGTTACAACTTATACCATATATACAAGAGAACTTTAATAAAGATATAATTAAAGTATTAAATAGATTTTCTGATACAATAAAAATAGATAATGAATATTTAAGTTATATTTCACAAGAAAAATTTAAAAAACATTGTGACATAAAGGGAGAAAAGGTTATAATATCTAAAGAGGCATTCTTAGAAAAGGAAGCAATATTAAGTAGGATAATAAGAATGTCCTTAAAAGCTGTAACTGGAAATTTAAAAGATTTTGAGAGAATTCATATTCTAAATATAATAGAAGTTCAGAAACATTCTACCGGGAAGGAACAGATGCTTCCCAATAATGTATTGGTTTTGAACGACTATGGGAATATTATAATAAATAAAAATACAAAAAAAGCCATATCAGATCATAAAAAACAGTATATATTGCAAGTTGGATGTAATAATATCTCCCCAATTAAATCTACTGTTTACATAGAGCTAGTTGAAGCTAAAGAATATATACATTGTAAAAAAAATAAGTTTATACAGTATTTTGATTACGATAAGATAGAAGGAGATATTATATTACGAAACAGGAGAGAAGGGGATAAGTTTATACCACTTGGGATGACTGGAAGTAAGAAATTAAAAGACCTGTTCATAGATTTAAAAGTATCTAAAGATAAAAGAAATGATGTTCCTATCATATGTTTTGGAGATAAAATTGGATGGATTGTTGGATATAGAATAAGTGAACTTTTTAAAGTTGATAAGAATACTAGAAATATTTTAGCTATAAAATTTGAAAGTGAGGAACTAGGAAAGTATGGCCAACATTAGTGATGATATCAAGGAAGTACTACTTGATGAAGGTAAAATTAAAAAGAAAGTTAAGGAAATAGGAAAAAGAATAAGTCAGGATTATGATGGAAAGGATTTGCTCCTTGTAGGCATATTGAAAGGTTCTGTCCCATTTATGGCAGATTTGCTTAAAGAAATAACTATTCCATGTAGTATGGATTTTATGGCAGTTTCAAGCTATGGAAATTCTACGAAAAGCTCAGGTGTTGTTAGAATTTTAAAAGATTTAGATTTTGAAATAGAGAATAAGCACATATTAATAGTAGAAGACATCATAGATTCGGGTATAACCTTAGCTTATCTTGTGGATTACTTGAAAGGAAGAAAAGCTAAGAGTGTAGAAATAGCATGTCTTTTAAATAAAGCCGATAGAAGAAAGGTTAGCGTTAATGCAAAATACATAGGATTTGAAGTGCCTGATTATTTTCTAGTAGGATATGGCCTGGACTATGCAGAAAAGTATAGAAATTTCCCATATGTTGGGATATTAAAAGAGGAAATTTACAAATAATTAGTAATAAATTTTATTGTAAAGGAATTTTAATTATGATACAATTTTACAGTATAAAACTAGAAAGAGAGGGGGGCCTTTAATGAAAAAATTTTCAAGTGCAACGGCCTGGGCAGTAGTTTTTATATTAGTGATAGTTGCAGCATTGTTGCTGGTAAGAACTAATGAAAGTTCAACATCCATTAGTTTTAATGATTTTCAGAAGTACTGGTTAAGTAATGATGTAAAAAGTTTTCAGCTTAGAGAAGATAAAATGACAGTTCAAGGTAGTTTAAAAAATGGAACAGCATATGAGACTGTAGTCCCATCTGAAAGATTATTTCAATTTATAGGTCAGCATCCTAAAGATGGTGAAGTTCAAGAAATGTATGCTAAACCTGCAACAATACCTATGTGGGTACAATATTTACCGACTGTCCTTTTAATACTTATGCTTGTAGCATTTTGGTTTATGTTTATGCAGCAATCGCAAGGTGGCGGTGGAAATCGTAATGTGATGAATTTTGGAAAGAGCAGAGCTAAAATGGCCACGCCAGACAATAATAAGAAGAAAGTTACTTTTGCAGATGTTGCAGGAGCAGAAGAGGAAAAAGCAGAACTAGCAGAGATAGTAGACTTTTTAAAACAACCTAAAAGATATATAGAAATGGGAGCCAGGATACCTAAAGGGGTTTTACTTGTAGGACCTCCAGGAACAGGAAAAACTCTTCTCGCTAAAGCTATATCTGGTGAAGCTGGAGTACCGTTTTTTAGTATATCTGGTTCAGATTTTGTGGAAATGTTTGTTGGTGTAGGAGCTTCTAGAGTTAGGGACTTATTTGATCAAGCCAAAAAAAATTCACCTTGTATAGTTTTTATAGATGAAATAGATGCAGTTGGAAGACAAAGAGGTGCTGGACTTGGCGGAGGACATGATGAAAGAGAACAGACTTTGAATCAACTCTTAGTCGAAATGGATGGATTTGGAGTCAATGAAGGAATAATCATGATAGCTGCTACAAATAGACCTGATATATTAGACCCTGCGCTTTTAAGACCTGGAAGATTTGATAGGCAAATACTTGTAGGGGCGCCTGATGTTAAGGGAAGAGAAGAAATACTTAAAGTTCACTCTAAAAATAAGCATTTATCAGATGAAGTTAAATTAGATGTATTAGCTAAAAGAACACCTGGATTTACAGGTGCAGATCTGGAAAATCTTATGAATGAATCTGCGCTTTTAGCAGTTAGAAAAAGTAAAACACTAATTGGTATGGATGAGTTAGAAGAAGCAGTAACTAGAGTAATAGCAGGACCTGAAAAAAAGAGCAGGGTAATTGACGAGGAAGATAGAAGGCTTACAGCATATCATGAGGCAGGTCACGCTGTTGTTATGAAACTTTTACCTAATTCGGATCCTGTTCATCAGATAAGTATAATACCTAGAGGAATGGCAGGGGGATATACTATGCATCTTCCTGAGAAGGACAGTTCTTATATGTCAAAGTCAAAGCTAGAAGATGAAATTGTGGGTCTTCTAGGAGGAAGGGTAGCAGAAAAATTGATTATAGGCGATATAAGTACTGGAGCTAAAAATGATATTGAAAGAGCTACAACTATAGCTAAAAAAATGGTAATGGATTATGGTATGAGTGATTTAGGCCCTATTGCATTTGGATCAGGACATGATGAGGTATTCTTAGGTAGAGATTTAGGCAAGGGTAGAAATTTTAGTGAAGAAGTAGCTTTTGAAATAGACAAGGAAATAAGAAAATTAATAGATGAAAGTTATGATAAAGCAGAAAAGCTTCTTTCAGATAACTTAAATAAGCTTCATGCAGTAGCAAAACAGCTTTTAGAAAAAGAAAAACTTGAAGCAAATGAATTTGAAGAAATATTTGCTCAGGCCTAATTGAATATATTTAAGTAGAGAGTCCCTGTGATAGTATGCAGGGGCTTTTTCTATATTACCAATACTTGTGCTAATGCCCCTATGTATACTATGAAAGTGACTATCACAAAGTTGTAGCACCTTTGGAGTATATGATTTTCTTTAAAGTGGATGATGGCAATTTAATCTTGACAAATAAAATTTTATTGATACAATTAAATTATTATTTTGACTTAAGTTGATGGTTTCTAGGGGGCAGCTACAAAGCTGCTCCTTAATTGTGTATATCATGTAAGTAATCATTATTATTTAAATTTAGAAGGGTGGTGTTGTTTAATGATTCTAGTTCTAGATGCAGGAAATACTAACATTGTTTTAGGAGTATATGATGGAAGTAAACTTATTTCAGTATGTAGATTGTCTACAGATTCTAAAAGGACAGCAGATGAATATGGAATTCAAGTAATGGAACTTTTCTTACACGAAAAATTGGATACTTCAGATATAAAAGGAGTTATAATATCCTCTGTAGTTCCAAATATAATGTACTCATTAGAGCATATGATAATGATATATTTTGGGATAGTTCCAATTATAGTTGGACCTGGAGTAAAAACTGGAATAAATGTGAAGTATGATAACCCAAGAGAAGTAGGGGCAGATAGAATAGTGAATGCTGTAGCAGCTCATGAAATGTACAATAGATCTCTAATTATAATAGATTTTGGCACAGCTACTACATTTTGTGCAGTTACTGCAAAGGGGGATTATTTAGGGGGAGTAATATGCCCGGGAATAAAAATATCTGCAGATGCTTTAGTTGAAAAGGCAGCTAAGCTTCCAAGAGTGGAAATAACCAAGCCTCAAAAAGTAATATGCAAAAATACAGTTGCGAGTATGCAATCTGGCATAGTGTATGGTTATATTGGTCAGGTGGATTATATAGTTGGGAAAATGAAAAAAGAAATGATGGATTTAGGAGAAGACGAACCTTTTGTAATAGCTACAGGTGGCCTTGCTAAACTGATAAATGAGGAGTCAAAGTCTATAGATACAATAGATTCTATATTGACATTAACGGGACTTAAGATAATCTATGACAAAAATAAAGAGTAGGTGCTTTAATGAAAATAGGAAATTTTGAATTGAAAGACAATGTGGTTTTGGCGCCTATGGCTGGAGTTACAGATAGGGCTTTTAGAGAATTGTGCATAGAGATGAAGTGCGGATTTACCTATACAGAAATGATAAGTGCCAAAGCTCTTTTCTATGATAGTGATAGAACTAAACAGATGCTCAAAGTGTCTTCTATAGAAAAGCCTTTAGGTGTTCAAATATTTGGAAGTGATCCACTTATAATGGCTAAAGTTTGTGATTTTTTTAATTATAATGAAGATATTGCCATTATAGATATAAACATGGGGTGTCCTGCTCCTAAAATAGTAAAAAATGGAGAAGGATCTGCACTTATGAAAAATCCTTCTCTTGCTTCTCAAATAGTAAAAGAAGTGAAAAAAGCTTCTGTAAAACCAGTTACTGTAAAAATGAGAATAGGATTTGATTTTGATAATATAAATGTAGTGGACTTTGCCCAAGTTATGGAACAATCAGGAGCTGATGCTGTGACTGTTCATGGTAGAACTAGTACACAGATGTATAATGGCAGTGCAAATTGGGATATAATAAGTCAAGTAAAGAAAAAAGTAAACATTCCTGTAATCGGAAATGGAGACGTATTTACAGCAGAAGATGCAGTAAGACTGTTTAATAATACGGGATGTGATGGAATAATGATTGGAAGAGGTTCCATGGGAAATCCGTGGATATTTAAACAGATATATGAAATTAGAAATCATCAACCTGTTATATTCCCAAGTCCTTCAGAAAAAATAAATTTGTGTATGGAACACTATAGAAGGGCAATATATTACAATGGTGATGATAGAACTGTAAGAGAAATGAGAAAGCACATAGCATGGTATATAAAAGGACTAAAAAATAGTAAGGAGATAAAAGATAAAATAAATTGTGAAAAAAAGAGTGAAAATGTATTTAAAATTTTAAATGAATATAAATCTTTGTTGTAATTTTTAATAGAACATGAGAATAGGATATTACTGTAAGCAATGTAATAGGAAGAAAAGTGTGAAATCCATTTTATATACTACATCGCAAAAAACTGGATTCTATAATGACAGCAGTTTTTTGGGAAAAATTAAAGATAGATTTAGGCTAAAATTGAAGGAAGAAATCTTTATAAAAGAGCTAAAATTAGAAATAAAAAATGTTAAATTTCCGCCAAATATTAATATAGAGTCTTATAATAGTAACATCCTAAGAGCAAAAAAGATATCAGGTATAAGAGATATGGAACTAGCCCCTAAAGTATATAGATATTTAGATTATAATTTATACAATAAATTTCAAAGGGAGCTAATGGCTTTTAGTATTATAAAGAGTTTGAAAGTTATACTTAGGATTAAGAAAAAAAGTATAAGACATAGTTGTATAGTTGTTTATGATGCTTCAGAGAAAATTTTATTTGATACCATATGCTATTTAGCTAGAGAAGCTAAAGACATAATATTACTTTCTAAAGATATTATGAAAACTAAGGGTATTGGACAATATATTATTGTTAATTATGGAATAACTCCTATAATTACATCTGATATGAAATTTTCTTTTGAAAGTGCAGACTTTGTAATAAGTTCTAAGAATGTCACTGTAAAGAGTGATGCATATGTATGGTATATAGATAATAGTTATATACCCAGTGATAGAGGCGTAATAGTAAACGATGTTAGTTATAAAGTTCCATGGAATTGTAAGTACAATGGAGTATCTTTTGAACTTTTAGGGTCTATACTTTGTCAAATGAATGAAAAAAATGTGGAAAAATCTTTATCCTATAATGGCATATTTCTTGATAAAATAAAATTTAATGAGGATATGCTGGTTTTATAATCTAGAGGAAATTGTAATATGAAAATTCAATTTTCAAAATGTTGACATTATAATAGTGCTGTTTTATAATTACTTAAATAATAATTAGTATGAGTAAAAATGAGTAAAAGTGAGCACGTTGATGGCTAATAGGGTTATCTATAAGAATTTTAGATAAATTGTTAAAAGGGGATAGTTAAATGAGTGGATCAAAAAAATATGTAATGACCTATGAAGGTATAACAAAACTTGAGGATGAATTAGAATATTTAAAAACAGCTAAAAGAAGAGAAATTATGGAAAAAATTAAAGTAGCACTTTCTTTTGGAGATTTAAGTGAAAATTCAGAGTATGATAGTGCTAAAAATGAACAAGCATTTGTAGAAGGAAGAATAGTACAACTTGAAAATATGCTAAAAAATGCTACTATAGTAGATGAAGAAGAAATTCCGCCAGGAGTAGTAGGCATAGGATCTATTGTAAAAGTTAAGGATTATGATTTTAATGAAGAAGTAGAATATTTGATTGTAGGGTCTGCAGAAGCGGATCCAATTAACAATAAAATATCCAATGAATCTCCAGTAGGTAAGGGGCTTGTAGGTAAAAAAGCTGGGGATGTAGTTGAAGTACAGGTTCCAGATGGAGTTAGTAAGTATGAGATACTCAGTATAAGAAGATAATTGGAGGGTAACATTGATGTCAAAAGACGAAAAGAAATTACATGCACTAGAAGAAAAGTCTAATGAGCTCATTAGGGAGAGGCTGCAAAAATTTGAAGACCTTAAAGAAGCAGGAAAAGATCCCTTTGACGTATATAAAGTAGAGAGGACACATACTTCAAAAGAAGTAAAGGACAACTACGATACTTTAGAAGGTAAAGATGTAACTGTAGCAGGAAGGCTTATTTCGAAAAGAGTTCATGGAAAAGCTGGATTTTCCGATTTATATGATAGATATGGAAAGATACAGTTATATATAAGGATAAACGATGTAGGTGAAGAGAAATTAAAAGAGTACAAATCCTATGATATTGGTGATATTTTATCTGTAACTGGTAGAGTGTTTAAAACTAAGACAGAAGAAATATCAATTCATATTACAGATTTTGAACTGGTAGCTAAGTCTCTCAAACCGCTTCCAGAAAAATGGCATGGATTAAAAGATCCAGATTTGAGATATAGGCAGAGATATGTGGATTTAATAATAAACAGTGACGTTAGAGATACTTTCTTGAAGAGAACTGCCATAATAAAGTCAATAAGAGAATTCCTAGATAACAAGGACTACATAGAAGTGGAGACTCCAATACTTTCGTCAATAGCTGGAGGAGCTGCAGCAAAACCTTTTACAACCCATCATAATGCACTTGATATAGATATGTATTTGAGAATTGCTACAGAACTATATCTTAAAAGACTTATAGTTGGTGGTTTTGAAAAAGTATATGAAATAGGTAAATGTTTTAGAAATGAAGGTATGGATATAAGGCACAATCCGGAATATACATCGATTGAATTATATGAAGCTTTTGCAGATTATAACGATATGATGGAAATTACTGAAAATATGATAGCCTATGTATGTGAGAAAGTCCTTGGTACTACAAAGGTAGTTTATGAAGATACAGAAATAGACTTTAAGCCACCATGGAATAGAATTACTATGGTAGAGGCAGTTAAAAAATTTGCAAATGTGGATTTTGATGAAGTGAAAGATGATGAGGAAGCTAGAGAAATTGCTAAAGAAAAACATATTGAATTAAAGAAGGAATTGAAGGATTGTTCAAAGGGTGATATATTGGATGCTATGTTTGAAGAGTTTTGTGAAGAACAATTCATTCAACCTACTTTTGTAATGGATTATCCTGTAGAAATATCACCTCTTACTAAAAAGAAAAGAGGAAATCCTAAATTTACGGAAAGATTTGAAGGATTTATATTTGGAAGAGAAATATGTAATGCATATTCGGAACTAAATGATCCTATAGTGCAGAGAGAAAGATTTATGCAGCAGCTAAAAGAAAGAGAACTAGGTGATGATGAGGCATATATGATGGATGAAGATTTCTTAAATGCACTTGAGATAGGCATGCCTCCAACTGGAGGTTTGGGAATAGGGGTAGATAGACTTGTAATGTTCCTTACGAATGCCACTTCAATAAGGGATGTTATATTATTTCCTACAATGAAGCCAAATCAACAGCAGTAAGTATGTAACTTGTTTGAAGACCTAAGGAAATTTCAGTTAAAATCCATAGGTCTTCAAAATGTTTTTACATAAAAAATAAAAAAATGTTGCATTTTTAAAATCCCATGATATAATATTATATGTAAGTTATTCCGTGGTAGCTCAATGGTTGAGCATTCGGCTGTTAACCGAAGGGTTGGAGGTTCGAGCCCTCTCCACGGAGCCATTTCATTTTTTGTAATATTTAAAGACTTGTTATTTACATTTAAAGATAATAGGATAAAATGAAAACTATATAGAAAAAATTAATATATGCTGTGATAAAGAATAGTATTAATGTAAATCTCTACAGAGAAGTTGTGGATGGTGTAAACAACTGGGATTTTATTTATGAAGGAACTTTTGAGCTAACTATGTATTTAAAGATGAGCTTGTGCTAAAAAGGGTGGAACCGCGGAAATAAAATTCGTCCCTTATGTGGCAGGTTCTTTTTTTATATTTGAAAATCCAAATTTAATGTTTAATAATAAGTAATGAATTAAAATAGAAAGGGGAAAAAATAATGTCTTTTGAAAAAACTATGGATAAAGTAGTAGCTTTAGCTAAAAGTAGAGGATTTGTATATCCTGGGTCGGATATATATGGAGGTCTTGCTAATACATGGGATTATGGACCTGTTGGAGTGGAGCTAAAAAATAATGTAAAGAAAGTTTGGTGGCAAAAGTTTGTTCATGAAAGTGAACATAATGTAGGAATAGATTGTGCCATACTTATGAATAATGAAGTTTGGGTAGCTTCAGGTCATGTGGGAAACTTTTCTGATCCACTTATGGATTGTAAAGAATGTAAGGCTAGGTTTAGAGCTGATAAATTGGTAGAAGAACATATGACAGCACAGGGAGTAGAAAAGGCTAGTGCTGATGGATGGAGCAATGAAAAACTAAAGAAATACATAGATGACAACAATATTGTTTGTCCTAGCTGTGGAAAGAAAAATTTTACCGATATCAGACAATTTAATCTTATGTTCAAAACATTTCAAGGAGTTACAGAGGATTCAAAATCAGAAATATATCTGAGGCCTGAAACTGCACAGGGGATATTTGTAAATTTTAAAAATGTTCAAAGAACAAGTAGAAAAAAGATACCTTTTGGAATAGCACAAATAGGTAAATCCTTTAGGAATGAAATAACTCCAGGAAACTTTACTTTTAGAACTAGAGAATTTGAACAGATGGAACTTGAATTTTTCTGTAAACCGGGAACTGATTTAGAATGGCATGATTATTGGAAAAAGTATTGCTGGAATTTCTTATTGAGTCTTGGAATAAAAGAAGAAAATATAAGATTTAGAGATCATGATAAGGAAGAACTTTCTCATTATAGTAAGGCCACTTCTGATATTGAATATTTATTTCCATTTGGATGGGGCGAGCTTTGGGGTGTAGCAGATAGAACGGATTATGATTTAAAACAGCATCAAGAGCATTCTGGTAAGGATATGACTTATTTAGATACGATAACTAAGGAAAAATATATACCATACTGCATAGAACCTTCTGTAGGAGCTGATAGAGCTGTACTTGCATTTTTAGTTGATGCATATGATGAAGAAGAATTAGAAGGAGGAGATGTGAGAACAGTACTACATTTTCACCCTGCTATAGCTCCATTTAAAGCAGCTATCTTACCTCTTAGTAAAAAATTATCAGAAAAAGCTTTAGAAGTATACAACATTTTAAGAAAAGATTTTAATGTGGAGTACGATGATGCAGGAAGTATAGGTAAGAGATATAGAAGAGAAGATGAAATTGGAACGCCTTATTGTATAACAGTAGATTTTGATACAATGGATGACAATACTGTTACTGTAAGAGATAGGGATACCATGGAGCAGTTTAGAATAAAAATAGAAGAATTATCGTCATTTATGCAAGAAAAAGTACAGTTTTAGTAAAAAGGTGTCATATAAATTTGAGAAAATTTATATGACACCTTTTGTTATTCCGCGGTTATTTATCCAGGATAGCATTCCTCTATATTTTTTTATTAAAAAAATTTACCGAATCAAAAGATCCGGTAAATTAGGGTTTAATCATGGGGATATGTTATATGTTTAATTAAAACTTGGGGAATTATATTAATGTTTCCTTACGGCACAAACATAGTATAACATAACACAATAATAATTTTCAATAGAGTCATATAAAGTCATTAAATTAAATATTTTCTCACAATTTAGATTTTAATAGCATATTAGGGCGAACAAACTAAATGTTGGTTAAGATCTATATGGGTGGAGTTATCTTAGTATGATATATCTACTTCATACAAATTTATAGAAAATTATGTTATGATATAAGCGTGATTATAATTAGCAGATTTATTTTTGGAGGTTTTTTAATGAAGGAAGATTTTGATAACTTTAAAAAGTTTATAAAAAATAAAAAGACGGCAGTAGTTGGAATAGGAATAAGTAACAGACCTTTAATTAATTTTTTATTGGGACTAGGTGCACAGGTAAGTGCTTTTGATAAAAAAGATGAAGGGGAACTTGGTGAAGTTGCCAAGAAATTAAAAAAGCGAGGAGTGGGTTTAGTATTAGGTAAAAATTATCTCGAACATTTAGATAATTTTGATGTAATATTTAAGACTCCTTCTATGAGAATAGATAGTCCTGCACTTGTAAAAGCTAAACAAAATGGGGCATATGTAACTTCAGAAATGGAAGAGTTTATTAAATATTGTCCTGCTAAGATATATGGAGTAACTGGCAGTGATGGAAAAACTACAACTACTACACTTATATATAATATGTTAAAGGAACAGGGATATAAAAGTTGGGTTGGGGGAAATATAGGCACCCCATTATTTTCTAGGATAGAGGAAATAAGTCCTAAGGATAAGGTGGTTCTTGAACTTTCAAGCTTTCAACTTATGGGCATGGATGTATCACCGGAAGTAGCTGTGATCACTAATATAAGTCCAAACCATCTTGATATTCACAAGGATATGGAAGAGTATGTGAATGCAAAAAAAAGTATATTTAAGTATCAAGGAAACCAGGATATGGTCATTTTTAATAGAGATAATGAGTGTACTAATGCTATGGTAAAAGAAGCTAAAGGAAAAGTAAGACAGTTTAGTATTGAAGAAGAATTAACTTCTGGTGGATATTTAAAGGGAGACATTTTATGTATTGATGGGAAAAAAGTATGCAAGATAAGTGAAGTTAAACTTAGAGGAATGCATAATGTTGCAAATTTGCTTACTGCATTTTCTGCAATTAAAGAGGATGTTTCTGTAGATAATATGAGAAAAGTTGCTACTACATTTGAGGGAGTAGAGCATAGGTGTGAATTTGTAAGAGAATTAGATGGAGTTAAATATTATAATGATTCTATTGCGTCTAGTCCTACAAGAACATTGGCAGGATTGAGAGCTTTTGAGAAACCTGTAATATTAATAGCAGGTGGATATGATAAAAAGATACCTTTTGATGTTTTGGCAGAGGAAGGATATTTAAAAATAAAAACTCTAATACTTATGGGGGCTACAAAAGATAAAATTAAAAAATCATTTGAGAAACTTAAGTGTGAAAAAGGAATTGATGTGCCTATAGTAGAGGTAGATTCATTAATAGATGCAGTAAATTCTGCTAGAAAATTATCAAGTAGTGGTGATATTGTGACTTTTTCACCTGCATGTGCTAGCTTTGACATGTTTCCTAATTTTGAAGTTAGGGGTAATGCGTTTAAGAATATAATAAATAATTTTTAAAATATATGAGAAGAGAAGTTGTTTTAAAGAAGCAATTTCTCTTTTTTTGCCAAATTTATTATAATAACGTTTCCTCGTGTATCGGTATGTGAATATTAAAGATTTTTATAGAAATTTATAGTATTATTTAGATAAATGATGCATATAATATATAAGTATGTAAAAGAAAATTGTAGGTATGGTATTATATCAACTGTTGTCACGTAAATAAGTCACACAGTTTCTTAGAAATAAATTAAAAAAATGTGTTGACAAAGAAAAAAATACATGATAAACTATAAAAGCTGTCGAAGTAAGACGGCAAAATGATCCTTGAAAATTAAACAGAGGAAGATATAAGTATAACTTATTTAGAATAAACCAGCAATTCTTTTGAGCTGCGAGAGCAGCTAAAAAAGTAATTTCGTAATTTGGTGTATTACATTTAGTAATATACTAAAATCAATAATAACGAGTAGTTCAAGGAAAGCCTTGAGCGAGGAGCGGAGTTTACTTAAGTAAATGAGCACCACAGCGAAAGGTTTGACGCAGAAATGCGAAGTTAGTATTGATTTTCTATAGAGCCATATAAACTTTTAAATTAAGAGTTTGATCCTGGCT
>NZ_LROS01000004.1 GCF_001675165.1 Clostridium ragsdalei P11 | reverse complement strand
CATACAGTGATTCTATTTCAAATGATTTTCTTCCCATAATTAAAACTCCTTTCTCCGTACATTTAGTATTTGGAGAAGAATTTTAATTATTCTGTATAAGTTAATATTTTAGTTAGAAACCCTATATGAGTGATTCTAATTGAAATTTAACTTATACATAAAATATACTAACAAAATTGAAAGCACATTTAAAAACTTTTTTTATAAGTCTTAGTGAGGTATTTTAGAAAATCTTAGAAGCTTATATATGTCTGAGGTACGAGTTTATATAAGCTCCTTTAGATTTTCAAAATACCGAGCTTTAGACTTATAAAAAGTTTTTAGTGTGATGAAATTTGTTAGTATATGGCTGGTATAAGTTGATTTTCTGGTTAGAAACTCTATATGAAAAGTTTAATTACAATTGGTATAGTAACTATTGAGAGCAGTGATGAAAAGGATACTATAAAAGCAGAATACTCTTTGTTTTTGTTAAAGTTTTCTGCAAAAATTGTTGTAAATGCTCCTGCAGGCATAGCTTGCATTAAGATTAATGTCTTTAATACCATAGAATGTTCTTTAAATAAAAGTGAAACTACGTATAATGCTGCTGGTATAAGTATAAGTTTTATGAGTGAACCATAGTACATACTCTTGTCTTTAATAATCTTACTAAGCTCACTTCTTGACAATAAACTTCCTATTATGAGCATAGATATAGGAGTTGTGAGACTTCCCACCATTTTCATTGTGTTCATAAACATAGGGGGGATTTTTATTGAAAATACCATAATTAGAAGTCCAATTATTGCAGAAACTATTCCTGGATTTTTAAGAGATTTTATTACTTCTTTAAAGCTGCTTGTATTATTAAATAGCATTACACCATAAGTCCATACAAAGATATTGAAAACCATGTTAAATATAGCAGCATAAACAACTCCCTCATTTCCAAAAATACTTTGAGCTACAGGAAATCCCATAAAGCCGCAGTTTGAAAACACCATTGCAAATTGAAGAACGTTCTTCTTATTTTTATCAACTCCTATAAGTAAAGGCTTTACGAATAGTGGAGTTAATGTAAATATTATAAAGCTGTAGATAAAAGCCCTTATAATATTATTTGCAACATTTGAACCATAAGAAATACTAAATGAAGAAATAACTAAAAAAGGAGTGGTTATTTCTACTAATAGCTTGGACAATCCATTTGATAAATTTTCATCTATAATATTTTTCTTTCCACCATAAAAACCTACTAATGCAACTAAAAACAACGATATTATTTGAGTTATTACTGTATTTGTTCCCATATATTAACCTTCCTGCTATTTATTGTTTTATAAAAAATTATATAAACAAATTTATCATATACAGATAAGATGTAAGTTGTCAAACATTAAGTTAGCAATTGAAAAGCTTTTATATCTGACTCAAATAGCGTATAAGGGGGGATAGATAAGAAATTGAAATAAATATTGACTTATTAGTAAATAAGATTTACACTAATGTTTGATAAACTGGTTCTTTCTATACAATTCGTTAGAATTATGGAATAGAAAAGTTTAGCGGCAATAAGTTTTACATTGCGGCAACGTAGACAAGCCTTGTGCTGATTTTGAAGTACGGGTAATTTTTTGATGTTTTCTCTAGGGGGAAATATGGCTATAAATGTGTTAAATAAAATAAAATTAAAATTATGTGAAGATATTTTTTTCTCGGCTTCTTTATTAGCAGTAATAATTACTTCTTTTTTTAATATTCCTCGTATAGATTACATAGATTTCAAAGTAATAGCTTGCTTATTTGAATTAATGATTATAATAAAAGTTTTTGAAGAATACTCTTTGCTTAGTTATATTTCGGTAGCTATTTTAAATAGTTGTAAAAATCAAAGAATATTAACTCAAGTATTGTGTTTAATTTCATTCGTATTTTCAATGCTTTTAACAAATGATGTGTCATTATTGACGGTGCTGCCTATTATGGTATTAATCTCACAAAAAAGTGATTTTAATATTATTATACCTTCAGTTATGGTAACAATTTCTGCAAATTTGGGAAGCAGTGCAACACCCATGGGGAATCCACAAAATCTTTATATTTTTTCATTTTTTAAATTAAATGCAAAAAGTTTTTTCGATTTTTCACTACCCATTTGTATCATTAGTTTAATTTTAATCATATTAATAAGTTTTATTATTAAGCCAAAGCAAATTAATTGTGATATGAGTTGTATTAAAGTAGTTGAAAAAAAGAAAATTGGTATATTTTCAATATTATTTGTTCTTATAATTTTAAGTGTTTTTGGTATGGTGTATTATTTAGCTTCATTATTTGTAGTGGTACTAATTACTTTCATTTTAAACAAAAGTACATTTAAAAAGGTTGATTATAGATTGCTAATTACTTTTATATGCTTTTTTATTGCAGTTGGCAATATATCAAATATATCTATTTTAAAAAGTAATTTATCAAATATTACTCAAACCATGGGAGCAAGTTATATTGTCTCGATTATTTTAAGTCAAATGATCAGCAATGTACCGAGCACAATTTTGTTGGCTCCTTTTACCAAGTATAGCTATGCTCTGTTTTGTGGTGCAAATATTGGTGGGCTTGGAACTCCAATTGCTTCTTTAGCTAGCCTTATATCATATAAGATATTTGTCAATGAATATCCAGAGAAGAAGAAGGAATATTTAATGAAATTTACTATTTTAAACTTTTTTTTCTTAGTTGTTTTAGGAACTTTTTTTTATAGTAGAATGTGAAAAATGAGGTTTTATCATGGAAATGAATTTAATTTGTTCTCAAAATATGACCAGAGTATTAGAAGAAATACTTAATACCCGGAAAATAAAAATTAGTAAGGATGCCAATGTGTGTGTAATTGAAAAAGGATTTCCTTTAGAAAAGGGAAAAATAGGCATATATTTTGATATGACGACCATAAATGTTTTAATGGATTATTTAGATGAAATTTCAACAAGTAAAGAGGAGTTTAAAAATATAATTACAGGAAGATGCGAAAAAGATGAGCTTAAAGTATTAACTTACGATGACATTTATTATTTTGAAGCTATGGGTAATGACGTTTTCGGTAGGACAAGGGACAAAAAATATAAAGTAAAGGAAAAGCTTTATGAGTTAGAAGAGAAGCTAGAAAGTAAAGGATTTATAAGAGTGAGTAAATGTTTTGTTGTAAATATAGAGAAGGTAGATCGTATAATTTCTTGGTTTAATAGTAAGCTTATATTAAAAATTATGAATATAGATGAAGAAGTTTATGTTACACGAAAATATTTGAACGATTTTAAGAAATTCCTCGGCGTATAGAGAGGTTTATAAATTTTGAGGTGATTTGAATATGAAGGAAAACGTAAAAGACTTTTTATTTAACTTAATAATATCTGTATTTATTGGATTATTTGTTGGTATGTGCCAAGTAACGGTTGTAAATATGAATGGCGTAGTTGCGTCTATATTAATTATATCTTGTATACTTGGTGGTGTTATCGGAACAATTTCCAGGTTTGTATTCATTTATATGTTTGGGATAAAACAAATTGATGCAAAATTATCTTTTTTAGCAGTGTTTGTTATAATAGGAGTTATTTCATATATACCATCGTTTTATAACTATTTAGTTTATGATGAAAAAATTGTAACGGTGACATTAGCCTCAATTTTAATATCAGCGGAATTTCTAGGAATGGGCTTTTGCTACTATTCCTATAAAAAATATTTGAAGTTTAATTTGAAACTTATAAATAAGAAGAAACAACTAAGAGGAAATCGTTAAATGTGTCAAAAAGTAACTAAATAAAAGTAAGGTTCGAGACTCTATGTGAACCTTACTTTTTATCTGATGGCTACCTACTTTCTTAAATTTACTCTGACAGCATATCCAGTCGTTATTTTATATACTCCTTGCAGAGAAACTACATTTTTATTTAAAGATTTAAATTGAGGTTTATCATTTTTAGTATCATATTTAATATAAAAATCATATTTACCATCGCTGTCAAAATCTATACTTTGAGAAATTACTTTAGGTATATTTTTACCCACATAATCAATTTCAACAAAGCCTTTAGACCTATCAGAAAAAAGACCCTGAAATACAGGTTTGTGTATTTTTATGTTATAATCCTTAAAAGAAATAGTCTTATTTACTTCACCGCCGGTATATATAGGAGAAACTTTTAGTGAAGTTATATTAACAAACTCTTTAGCCCAGAAGTCATTAGCTATAAAAGTGGCTAGTACTACAAATAAGGACAAAACAGCAGCAGTATATCCTAAAAAAGCTTTCAATTTGATCATTTTTAATCCGCCTTTCTTTTTATTATTTAATTGCTTCTAAAAAAAGCTGCCTGTAGTTATAAGTTTTAAAAGTCTATAGACTCCCTTAATCATAGCTCCACCACCAATTGTAAGTGCAAAAATATATGCAGGATAGAGAAATAAATACCTTGATAAATTAGTTTTCACACCTATTTTTGTACCTTTTATGTGATAAGATACAGCAGAAGCAGGACATGTATCTATACATTTTCCACATTTGGTACAGGTCATTAAAGCTTTCCCATTTGCAAGACTGTTCTCATCTATTGAGTAAGTTGGGCATTCTCTTACACACTTTTTGCAATTTAAGCATTTGTTTTTATCTATTCTTATTTCAAATATATTTATTTTGTTAGAAAAGGATTGGAAGGCTCCAAAGGGACAAAATAGTCCGCATTGAGTTCTTTTTCCAGTAAGTATAGGTAGTATTATAACTAAAATTAAGAATAAGGAGTAAAAAACTATAGTTTTAATTAACACTATTGTGGAAGTTATTTGTTCTGCTTCCGTAACTGCTTTAAAGGGACAAAGCCAATCACAGTAAACAGGAGCAAGAGTAGCAGCAGACAATAAAACAATGGATATTAAAATAGCAAAGGATAAATAAGTCCACTTCCTATTTATTTTCAACTTTGGTTTTTTACATAGTGAAGAACAGCCTTCATCAAGTCCTCCATAAAAACAAGCCCAACTGCACCAGCCCCGTCCAAAGGATATACTAGCTCCAAGCCAAATTACTATCATACTTGCAATGCTAGCAAATCCATTTAAAAGAGAACCAGGGAAAATTATGGTTTTGGTTAAAGCAGCAGGTATTATAATCATTGGAATAACCATATGACAAAATGGGGTTTCTCCATTAATAAAGGTGGATTCATTATAGAAAATACTTCCTCTTACTTCTATTAAATTAGTCATAAAACTGACTGCAAAAAGTAGGGCATAGACTACAAAAAATATCTTCCTATATTTATAAGTTTTCTTTGTGTACACCATAAGAAAAAATATTATATTTATAAAAATATAGCCTATGGAAAAAGAAATTTTCATTAAAGGTTCCTTTGGAAGGGAACTGCCGCCACTTAACAAAACAATACTTAACAGTAATATTGGTATACAAGCAGCTACTGATTTTGCAAATTTTTTGCCTGTACTTGTTTCTGCTATTTTTTTAGTTTCTAAATTATTCAACTTAACATCATCTCCTTAAAAAGCATCATTATTCCTGAATACATGTAAAACACTCCAATTATCAAAGAACACATTTGACCTATTAATTTAATTTGCTTACCTTTTAAAACACCTATAAATGGAATGGGTATGAAATAAACAGCAGTGCCTACGAAAAAGGCAGCAAAGTACAAAATGCTACTGATGATATTAGTAAAGAAAGCAGCATCTGAAAAAGCTAAAATGAATGGTGGACATACATTTATACCTGTTAAAAATCCTAAAAGAACTACAGTAGTAAAGCCCTTTTCTTTATTTGAGTAGTTAAAAAACTTATTAAAGTATTTAATATTGCAAAATCTATGTGACTTTGAAAATGTGTAAACTATAAGTGTAAATGATAAAAATATATAAGACAGTGCAAATATAATTTCTTTATAGTGAGATTGTTTTATTATAAAGTTTCCTGTAATCCACGCCAAAAGAGCAAATAGTATATAACCAAGAAGTCTTCCTAACATAAATTTGGATAAACAAATAAAATTCCATTTTGTCTTTTTGTCTTCACTTAAAATATAGGGAACAAATACAGGAATACAAGAAGCAAGGCAGTAGCCACCGCTTGAAAGTCCCAAGATAAATCCTTTGAACATAAGTTAACCTCCTTTTTATTACAAATTTATTATATTGGGTTTTATAAATGTAAACTATAGTTTTCTTTTAACATGCAATATAGAGTATATAAGATGCATTTTTGAAATGCTTGCACAAAATAAAAATAGGGTGCATATGGCACCCTAAAATACAATTTATTAAAATAAAATTATAGATCATCTGCAAATTTTTCTAACAGTTTTGCAGTAGAATTTAACTGTTCAATGGATGAAGAAATTTTTTGTAAAGCTGCTGATTGTTTGGATGATATACTTTCAACATTAGCTACTTTATCATTTACTTTTTCTACTGATGAGGATATACTTTTAATAACATGTTCTATTTTTTCTATAGATTCATTAGATGATCTGGATAATTTCCTAATTTCTTGTGCAACAATATTAAATCCTTTTCCCTGATCTCCAGCTCTTGCTGCTTCAATAGATGCGTTTAACCCTAAAAGATTTGTTTGAGATGATATGCCTTTTATGAAGCTAACTATATTATCTGTACCACTAGTCATATCTTTTGCAGTATTAGTTTCACATAGTATTTCATTGTTCATATTATCTAATTCTTGAACTTGAGATGAAATGTCAGTTATAACTGTTTGTACGTTTGACAGTTTTCCTAATAATGTATTTGTAATATTGGTTACAGCATTTTTTTTAGAAAGGCTTTTCCCAATGGCTAGTGATCCTATAACAGTTTGTCCATCTTTTATTGGAATCATATATGACTTAAATGCTACTCCTATAAAATCTTCAGGAATGATTTTAACATCAACTTTACCTAATTTCATTGCTTCTTTCACAAATTTTCCTGCTGGCGATCCTTCTTGAATTTTAGCATCTATTTCTTTACTACCTTGATAATATAATACCTTTTCTCTGTCAGTAAGCATTATTTCTATGTCATTATCAAAAAAAATATTAATATAAGGAATATTATTATAAACGCTCTTTAATATATCATTTGAAAAATTCTTTTTTAGCATAGTCTACTTTCCCTTCTATGGTATTTAATTTATCTGATGGCTACCTATTGTAACACTCCCGCTTCTATCAAAGTGGGAGATAACAGTAGCTACGCCCCTAGATAATTCATCTAAACTTAGTGGGAGGAACAAAACTCTAAAGAGAAAGTGACTATCATCAAATCAAAGATTTGAGATATCTGCTTTTCCCACTAAGTAAGATTCATTGATGAAATAGTGTAGTACATAATAATATATTATATAATAGTGGTATAAAAATGTAAAATTAAGTGTACCTTTGAATGAAAATCCAAGACGACTTATTTAGATATCTCTTTTTAATTCACGTACTATAGCAAAGACTTCCTCATCAGTAGTTTGTTCAAAATTCTTATAGTGTAAGCCTACAGCATAAAATTCATCGGGTATAAATAAGCATATAACTTCATCTACAAATTCTTTTAATAGAGAAATTGTATCTCGTGGGGCTACTGGTACAGCTAGAATAATTTTTTTTGCACCATGTTTTTTGATTGACTTTATAGCTGCTTGTATTGTAAAACCAGTTGCAATTCCATCATCAATAATTATTACTGTTCTATTCTTTACATCAGGAAAACTTTCATTTCCTTTATATTTATTTAATCTTCTTTTAATTTCTTTTATTTGATTAGATAATTCTTTTCCTATATACTCATCGGATATATTTAGCATATGTATATATTCTTCATTTAAAAGATAAGTTCCATCCAAGGATACAGCACCAATGGCAATCTCTTTATTACGAGGTGAACCGATTTTTCTTGGAATGATTAAATCCCATTCGAATCCAAATTTTTTTATAGTTTCATAAGCTGTTACTATTCCACCTCTTGGGACAGCAAGAACAATAGGATTATCATCTTTAAATTTCTCAAGTTCTATAGAAAGCTTTTCGCCAGCATCTTTTCTATCTACAAACATATTATCAACTCTTCCTTAATTTATCCGATTGCTACCATTGCTAACACCCCCCATCGCACTCTGTGAAAGCGACTATCACCAAATCAAAGATTTGGGACATCTGCTTTTCTTCAAAGTGGGGGATAAGCACTGCTACGCACCTGGGTAAATTCTTCTAAGGTTCAGATGGAGCAAAGGTATTCCTTATAAGCAAACTCCACCTGAACCTAAGAATCACTTGATATGGATTAGTTTAAGTTGAAACTATAAAATTATGCAAGAGATTTTAAATTTTTCTCTATATATTATATAATAGTAACATAATATATGGCGGGGAGGTTTGTCCTTATATGAAGAATATACTAACACAAGAAAATATTGATAAATTAAGAGAAGAATTAGACTATAGAATGACCGTAAAAAGGGCTGAAATAGCAAAGGAAAAATTAGTAGCTGCTGCACATGGTGATAGGTCTGAAAATGCAGAGTATAAAGAAGCCTGTGCAAACTACAGAGAAAATGACAATAGAATCCAGTATCTATTAAGTATGATTTCAACTGCAACTGTAATAGATGTTAAAAGTGCAGATAAATCGATAATAGGTGTTAATAGTAAATTTAAAATTAAATTTGTAGAGGATGAAGATGAAGAAATTGTATCATTAGTAACTACTATAGATGCTGACCCAGAAAATATGCTTATAAGCATAGAGTCAGATTTAGGAAAAGCATTAGTAGGCAAAAAAGTTGGAGATACAGTTGAAGTTAATGCTCCAAGTGAAAAATATACGGTAGAAATATTGAAAATGTTATAGTAAGTTTTATTTCAAATGATACATACGTTAGCTGTTCTAATATGAAAGATCACTGGATTGCGAAATTAAAAGATAAATATTTCTAAAGTGGGACTGTAAAATGTAGCCTCCTATGATAAAATCAAAATATCATAGGAGGCTATTATAAATTTAAATGATGGTTATAGACTGAAAACTTTATTTTTGTATTATACTAAAACTATTGGCTTTTTCTATAAGAAATTAATAAGGAGATTAGAACTAATGAAAACGAAAAATAAATTTTGCAAATTATTCAAGATAAATGAAATACAAACTTTAGTACTTGGGTTTTTAATAATAATACTATTTGGTACAGTACTTCTGCATCTTCCTATTTCATCTACAAACAGGTCATATACAAGTTTTATAGATTCTCTATTTGTATCAACCTCGGCTACATGTGTAACAGGACTTGTAACTGTAGATACGGGAAATCACTGGAGTTATTTTGGAAAAGTAGTAATTATGATACTAATTCAAGTCGGTGGATTGGGATTTATGTCATTTTCGACTCTATTTGCACTAATTATTGGAAGAAAAATTACATTAAAAGAAAGGATGATAATACATGAATCTTTAAACTCATTTAATCTACAGGGACTTGTTAAAATGTCAAAATACATATTAATTTTCACCTTTTTAATTGAATTTATAGGAGCTGTAATTTTATCTATTCAATTCATACCTGAATTTGGATTTATTAAAGGATTGTTTTTTTCAGTATTTCATTCTATATCTGCTTTTTGCAATGCAGGTATAGATTTATTTGGAGATGGAAAAAGTTTAACTCCTTATAGTAACAACTACCTTGTTATATTTACAATAAGTTCTTTAATTATAATTGGAGGTCTTGGATTTTATGTATGGCAGGAATTGTGGAGTATATTTTATAGCTCAAAGCGAGTTAAGTTATCACTTCATTCAAAAGTAGTACTTATTACAACTTGCATTTTAATAGTTTCAGGTACAGTATTGTTTTTTATATTTGAAAGAAACAATACTGCAACCATAGGAAATATGAGTACAAAAAATAAAATATTATCTTGTGTATTTGCATCCATTACACCAAGAACTGCAGGTTTTAACTCTATTTCACTTGCCGATATCAATGGAAATAGTAAACTGTTAACTATGATACTTATGTTTATAGGAGGCTCACCAGGTTCTACAGCTGGGGGTATAAAAACAACTACCTTAGCTATCATTATATTAACGGTTTTATCTATAATAAGTGGTAGGGAAAATACTGAAATTTGTAATAGAACAATAGATAAAAATACAGTGTATAAGTCACTGGTAGTTTTATCTATAGGAATAATTATAGTATTTGTATCTTCAATCATGTTATCTATAACTGAAAGTGGAACTACTATGGAAAATATATTGTTTGAAAGTGTATCTGCTTTTGGAACTGTAGGACTTAGTTTAGGGATTACACCAAATTTAACTCCTTTTGGTAAATTTGTTATATCAATGGTGATGTTTTTAGGGAGATTAGGAGGCCTTACAATAATATTATCAATAGTAAAGAGAACAACCCCTAATTCTATAAAATACCCTAAAGGTAGAATATTAATTGGATAAAATAAACTTAAGAAATGGAGGAAGTATGATGTCAAAAAAACAATATATAGTTTTAGGTTTAGGTAAATTTGGAGCTTCAGTAGCTACAACACTTTATAATTTAGGTAATGATGTACTAGCGGTGGATTCAAAAGAAGAGGTAGTACAGGAAATAAGCCCTTATGTAACTCAGGCTATGCAAACAGATATATCTGATGAAGAAAATTTAAAATCTCTTGGTGTGAACAACTTTGATGCTGCCATAATAGGGGTAGGTACTAATCTTCAAAGTAGTGTTATTGCTACTCTTATATTAAAGGAAATGGGTGTAAAATATATTCTTGCTAAAGCAAATACAGAAATTCAAGCAAAAATCTTATATAAAATAGGTGCTGACAAAGTAGTTTTTCCTGAAAGAGATACTGCGTTTAGAGTTGCTCATAGTCTGGCATCAGAAAATATACTTGAACTTATAGAGTTATCTTCAGAATATGGTATAACAGAAATATTTGCATTTGAAAAGTGGTACGACAAAACTTTAAAAGAGTTAAACATAAGATCTAAGTATGGAATAAATATTATAGCTATAAAAAGGAATGATTCCATTTATGTATCTCCTAAATCCGATTATAAAATATCAAAAGGTGATATTTTAATTGTCATAGGTAAGTATAATGAAATTGAAGATCTGAAGTAGATTATATGTAATAGAGAAAAATATACGGTAGAAATATTACAAATGTTATGAACTTATGAGCACTATATTTAGAGACTTTGATGATGAAGAATTAGAGACATTGTGGAAACTTTTAAATAAATTAGCTGCTTATGATGGGTCTAACTGGACAGGTTATGGGGAAATAGCAGATTTTGATAGAAGGTAGAGGAGAAACTATGAATAATGATAATTGTACAATAAAAATAACACCAGAAGTATCAAGAGTAGATGAGCTAGTTGATATAAAAATAAATGGTCTTCCCAAAAATGAAAAAGTTACAATTCGTGCGGTAAGCAGCGATTACTATTGTATTAATGCTTCTATACTTGAAATAGGAGATAACACGTTGTGGGAGTCTTATGCAGTTTTTGAAACAGATGAATGTGGAAATATTAACTTGGAAAATGCAGTGCCAGTTGATGGAACTTATAGTAATTGTGATAAAATGGGATTATTTTATTCTATGAGGCCAAAGCAGATCCGTAAGAGCAAGTTAATACAAAAGTTAAGTAATATAAATGAAAATAGGAAGTACAAAATTACATTTACAGTAGAGAAAAATGGAAAAATAATTGCATCAAAGAAACATACAAGGGTTTACTGTGATGACACAATCGAAAGTGTTGATGTAGTAGAAAAAAATCTCTTAGCAAGATATTTTACTTCAAAAGATAATATAAAACACCCTGCAATAATTGTTTTAAGTGGAAGTGATGGCAGAATTGAAAAAGCACAGGCAATTGCTGAACTATTTGCCATGAGAGGATATTCTGCATTAGCGGTTTGTTATTTTGGACTTGAAGGAACACCAGAGGATCTTAACATGATACCTCTTGAGTACGTTGAAAATGCAGTAAAGTGGCTAAAGAGGCAGGATACTGTTGACGAAAACAAGATAGCTATATATGGAAGATCTAAGGGTGGTGAACTGGTGCTCCTTGCAGCATCTATGTTTAAAGATATCACCTGTGTTATTGCAAATACTCCAAGTTGTTACGTATATGAGGGGATTAAGAATGGAAAACTTCCCTCTCATCATTCTTCATGGATGTATAGAGGTCGCGAAATACCTTATCTAAAATTTAGTTTTCATATTATACTGCGATTGATAATAAAAATGATGAAAAAAGAAAAAGGAGCACTGGCATGGATGTATAAAAAACTAATTGAAGAAGGCGATAGGGACAAGGCTACTATTGCATTGGACAAGATAAATGGATCTGTTTTAATGATATCATCAGCAGCAGATGAAATATGGCCTTCAAAAATGCATTCAGAAACAGCTTGCAGTATATTTGAAAAATCACATTTTAAACGTGAATATAAGCACATTACCTTTGCAAAGTCAGGTCATATGTTGACAGTGCCTTTTCAGTCAATATATCCATCAGAGAAATATCCATATGATGTAGAAAGTTGGGCAAAGGCAAATATGGACTCGTGGAATGAAACAGTCAAATTTTTAGAGAAGTGGGCAATTAAATAAATATTAAATATGAAATTTTATTGAATTGAAAATTATGTAAACTTATTATACAAGGAGGATTGTGATATGAGAGTAATAGCTATTAATGGAGGTCCTAGAAAAAATCATAATACAGCAACTTTATTAAATAAGGTTCTTGAAGGAGCCGCTTCTCAAGGGGCTGAAACAGAAATTATTCATCTGTATGATTTAAACTTTAAAGGTTGTGCTAGCTGTTTTGCATGTAAATTAAAAGGAGGTAAAAGTTACGGTAAATGTGCCAGGGTAGATGATCTTTCTCCTGTACTGAAAAAGCTGGATACAGCAGATGCAGTGGTTTTAGGTTCACCTATATATTTGGGTAATGTTACGGGTGAAACAAGATCATTTATAGAAAGGTTATTTTTTCCGTTGATAGAGTATACTAAAAGACAAAGTAATAACAGGTGCACTTATGGTTGGATATCCTAAATACAAGTATAAAAGGTTAGTAGATCGTGATAAATTGGATGTTGCATTTATATAAACAAAAAAATGGCATGATCAAATTGAGTTTTGATCATGTCATTTTTTCTGTTTTCTATTTTTTCTAAATCTGCGAACTTTTATAAGAGTTGCGCAGGTATTGTCACACCATTTTCGTGTATGACTTTTACTTTCGTCATAAAAAACCCATCTACATTCAGGATTTTCACAAAGTTTAATTCTGTCTATATCGTATTTTGAAATCATTTGAGCAAAAGAAGAAATGATTTCAAATATGATAAAATCTGAACAGGATTTAACTGGAACAGTTTTTATACAGAATCTATCTTCACTTTTTTCTAATATCTTATAAAATAAAGAAGCTTTAAGATAATCATTTATTTTATTTATGTCTTTTAAATCTAATGTTTTTTTTGTACATAGTTTATTTGTAACATAACTTAAAAAATCCCTAAGTTCTAATAATTTATTAATCATTTCTTTATCAGGTATATGAGTATCTGTTAAATTCCATTTTACACAAAAATCTTTTAACCAATTTTTATCCTTTAGGGGATCCTTAAAAATTTTATGAGTTTTGTACCATTGACTATTGATAAAATCCATACATAAGAACTCCATTTTATGTAACCTCCATTAATTATATTGACCGTTACTTAGATTGATGTTATTATCCAATTATACCAATGTAACTGTATTATGTAAAATTGATAGTTACACTATACATATTAAGAAGAGGGGTGCAGGCAAATGAAAAACTATGCAAATAATTTCATAAAGAAGGTTGAAGAATATGGTTTTAAGGCACAAGTTATATCCTTTAAACATATGGAAGAAATAAGATTAGAAATAGAAAATATGAAACAAACTTATGAAGATATAAATGTTAATATTGGAAAGTATTTAAATAAATTTGATTATAAGGTATCAGATGATTTTTTAAAACCAAAATCAATTATTATTATAGCGGTTCCACAGCCAGTAGCAAGAGTATATTTTACTTTAGGCTTAAAAAAGTATGCTGTAATTATGCCGCCAATGTATTTATTAAATTCAAGCAGTGAATTTGAGAAAAAACATAAGAAAATATTTGAGATAACTGAAATTGTTGAGAAGATACTTTCCTATGAAAATTTTAAGGCAATTAAGGTTAATATTCCATGCAAACCTTTAGCAGTAAAAAGTAGATTAGGTACATATGGAAGAAATAATATTTGTTATATAAATGGTGAAAGCAGCTTTTATTGGCTTGGAGTATATGTATCAGATATGCCCTGGAAAAATGACTCATGGGGGGAGTATACCGTTATGAAAGCATGTAAAAATTGTGATCTGTGTTTAAAAAATTGTCCTACAGGGGCAATAGCAGAGGATAGATTTATAGTACATGCTAATAAATGTATTACACTTCAAAATGAAGATAGCGGAGATTTCAAAAAAAGCTTAAGACCAGAGTGGCACAATTGCTTAATAGGTTGTATGAGATGTCAAATTATATGTCCTGTAAATAAAAAATGTATAACTAGCATAAAGGATATTACCGAATTTAATGATTGGGAGACAAGAAAAATACTTGCTAAAACTCCATTAGAGGAATTGCCAGAAACAACCTACAAAAAGCTAGAATCAATTAGTTTTATAGAAGACTATAAATTACTTCCACGCAATTTGAAAGTTTTGATAATGAAATGATTTAAAAGATAAGTTATAATAATCATAATATGGCATATATTGTGCAGATATTGTGCAGATATAATTATGGAGGAAAAAATGAGCAGTAATAATAAAAGTAAAATTACTTTATATTTAATGAGACATGGACAAACCATTTTAAACAAAGCTAATAGAACTCAGGGATGGTGCGATGGAGTTCTTACCAAGGTAGGAATTGAGGTAGCTGTAAATACAGGGCTTGGACTTAGCAATGTTAAATTTAAAGCAGCCTACAGCAGTGATTTGGGTAGGGCAGTGAAAACTGCAAAAATTGTTATAAAGGAAAATAAGGCAAGTGAAAATTTACAGTTAAAAGAACTTGAAGGACTAAGAGAAATGTATTTTGGAAAATACGAAGGAGAGCTTGAGAGTATAATGTTTAACGATATACTTAGCTATCTTAATGTAAGTTCTTTTAAGGAAGCAGAAGAAAAGTATGATTTTCAAAGAGAATACTGCAATTCATGTGCAACTTTGGATGATACAAAGGAAGCGGAGTGTTATGATACAGTAATAAAAAGAGTTATGAAAACACTAACAGGGATATGCATGGAAAATTCTGATGGTGAGAGTGGAAATATACTTGTAGTAGCTCACGGGGGAATAATTAGATTGATTATTGATTATTTGGACAAGAATTTTAATGTGAGAGATATGGATAATTCAAGTATATCCAAGATTACATATGAAAATGGAAATTTTAAAGTAGAATCTGTAAATGACACTAGTTATAGTGAAAAAGGTAAAGCTATTAAAAATCAATTAAGTGTGTGTGAAAGGACTATCAGTTAAAAAACTGTTAGTCCTTTCATATTAAAAATGATTTGTAATTCCCTGTTGTATTCTGCTTATTTCTTTAGGTCTTAGTCCAGTTTCGTCTTTGATTTCTTTATCGGTTTTACCAGAAATAAGCATTTCTCTAGCTTTTTTCTTTTTTTCATCTAAGCTATCATCACTCATGCATAGAACCCCTTTCTACATTTTGCCTTCCATTTTCATTCTAGCTTTAGTTACATCATGTTCATTGAGACCAGTAACTTCTTTTATCTCTCCCATACCTGTACCTTTATGAAGTAAATCTTTAGCTTTTTCCATGGCTTTTTCATGATGACCTTTATTTTGATGTGATTTCATCGCTTAAGCCTCCTAATTTGTTTTATTAATAACTTTATATATAGAATGTTAATTTTCAAAAATTAATCTAAATGTTTTTCTGGTGGAGAACCAAACTTTATTCTTGAACTTTCATCCTGAGGGTCATGGTTTATATTTTTCTTTTTAAATCTATTGTCTTCTTTTTTATTATTAGTAGTCTTACGCATTTTATTTTGCACAATTGTCTCTCCTTTCTAATACAATGTAGGTTTTCCCCAAAACTAGTTTTTATGCTTGGTTTTAAATAGTATAAGTTTACTTTCCTAATATATTTAGTAAATCTTAAGATTTACTTTATTATTTTTTGAATATTTTATTTTAATATGTATATACAAAATAAATATTTTAAGTAATAATGATATTAAGTTAAATAGGGAGGGAATTATAGTGGATATAAGATTGAAAGAAAAGGTAGAACTAATGGTAGAAAACTATAGTGAACTTAAAAGTAATTTTAAATGGGATACAAGCTTGTTAAAGCACTTTTGTGCAATGATGCATGCAACAAGAGGTGAAAAGGTAAATATAGATAAAATTGAAGAAATAAAAAAGTATATAAAGCAGGAAACAGGATGGACATCTGATTATAGAGGAAATAATGAGCTTATTATGGCTACCCTTCTATGCTTTGAGGAAGATTATAAAGGATTTTTTCAAAAAATGCTTGAAATTCATGAAAAAATGAAGGGGGAAGGTTTTAAAAAAAGCGCATATCTGCCGCTGGCTACTTATACTTTTGCAAAAGATGTTACTAGAGAGTATTGGAATTCTAAAATCGAGAGAATGAAAGAGTTCTATAAAAATATGAAAGAAAATCATTTTTGGCTAACTTCTACTGATGATTATGTTTTTGCTGCAGTACTTGCTGCTTCGGATTTAGATGTAAGACAAACTATGGGAAAAGTAGAAGAGTGCTATAAAGAATTAAATAAAGAAGGATTTTGGAAGGGAAATGATCTTCAGATATTATCTCATATTTTGTCACTTGGAGAAGAATCTGTTTATGAAAAATGCAAGAAGGCAAATAGACTTTATAATAAGCTTAAAAGTGAAAAATGCAGTCTTAGATACAATGGCCTGGCAACACTAGGAGTGTTAACTCTTATTGCAGATGATGAAGATCAAATAGTTAGAGAAATAAAAGAAGTCAATGATTTTATTCATAAGAAGCCTGGATATGGAATGTGGAGTTTAGATAAATATACTAAAACAATTCTTTCAGCTAATTTAGTTTGTGACTTCTATGTAGATGGTATGAAAAGGGGAGTAATTAAAGTAGCTTTAGCAAATAGTATTAATGCTATTATTATTGCTCAAGAACAGGCAGCAATTGCAGGATGTGTTGCCGCTGCAGCTGCTGCGTCAGCTTCTTCATCGAGTTCATCATAGATAAATTCAAACAGGGATTTTTTGTTAGGCAGGATTGTTTTAGAAATAATCAATCCTGCTTGACTAGCTTTACCATAAGCCAATGTTATTGTTGTGAATTTTAGGTAAGTTTTTAACTTACTCTCAGTAGCTTCACTTATTTTGGTGTATAAATTGGCTGTTATATATATCACTATACAAACCACTTTTAGCTAATAATTCGCTATGGTTTCCTTGTTCAACAATATTTCCTTTGTCCATGACTAGTATCTTATCTGCATTTTTTATTGTAGATAATCTGTGTGCTATTATAAAGCTTGTTCTTTCTTTCATCAGATTATCCATGGCATTTTGTATTTCTAATTCTGTACATGTATCTACACTTGAAGTTGCTTCATCAAGTATTAAAATATATGGACTTGCTAAAATAGCACGGGCAATACATAAAAGTTGCTTTTGTCCTTGTGATATTGAAGAGTTTTCATCATTTAAAACTGTATCATAGCCATGAGGAAGTGTTCTTATGAAATAATCAGCTCTGGCAAGTTCTGCGGCTTCTTTGATTTCTGAAATTGTAGCTCTTTCTCTGCTGTATGCAATATTATCTTTAACACTTCCATCAAATAGCCATGAATCCTGCAGGACCATTCCAAATAAAGATCGCAAATCACTTCTTTTAAGTTCAGTTATATCGATACCGTCAATTTTAATTTTCCCATCATTCAATTCATAAAATCTCATAAGCAGGTTTATTAAAGTAGTTTTTCCTGCACCTGTTGGTCCAACTATAGCAACTTTTTGTCCTGCTTTTACCTCTAGGTTTATTCCTTTAATTATAAGCTCTTGTCCATATCCAAACTGTACATTTTCAAAGGTTACATTGCCCTTTGGATTTAGTATAGTTTTATAGTTTATAGGGTCTGTTTCTGACTCATCCTCATCTAAAATTTCAAATACACGCTCAAGTGAGGCAATAGCTGCCTGCATTGAATTTAAAATATAAGCTGCTTCAGTTAACGGCTCTGATGCTTGATCTACATATTGAAAGAAGGCTTGTATTAGGCCTATTGAAAGCCTTCCTTGAATAACAAATACAGCACCAAGAGATGCTATTAGCACATATCCTATTTGATTCATCAGACGGATTAAAGGATCTATAGCATAGGTAATAAATTGTGCTTTTTTTTCATCAGAATACAATTTATTATTAGTTATTTCAACGCGATTAATTATTTCCTCTTCCATATTAAAGGTCTTTACAACCATCTGACCGGTAAAATATTCTTCTATTTGTCCATTAAATTTACCTAAGGATTCCTGTCTGTTTGAAAAATAATTTATACTCTTTTTCCCAATTATAGAGGTGGCGATACCTCCCATGATAATAGTGAAAATGGCGATTAAAGTTAGTATCCAATTTATTGAGAGCATGAGGGATACAGCTCCTATAATTGTGAGTACTGCTGTAATAAATTGCATCATACCTGACTGCAATGTCTCAGATACTTTTTCTAGGTCATTTGATATTCTGCTTAGAATTTCCCCTTTTTTGTGTGTATCATAATATTTTAAAGGAACTTTTGAAAGTTTTGTACTTATATTTTTCCTTATAGATAATACCAATGTTTGAGATACAGCAGCCATTATGTTCTGCTCAATATAATTAGCAAATGAGGATAGTAAATATATAATAAGCAGTATCAGTGAAAGCTTTTTTATGATATTAAAATTTATATTGAAGTAACCAGTATGTGATACATTCTTTATTCCGTCATAAATAGTATTGATAGCTTTGCTAAAAATTAATGGAGCAGTCATTGTAAAGGCTAAGCTTATAATAGTAAAAAATATAACAATAATTATTTTCCACTTTTGATTTAGAAGTAATTTTATTAATCTTATAACAGTTTTCCTTGTGTCTTTAGCTTTCTCTACGGACATTTCAGTATCAAAAGAAATTGCATCTGTTGAATTTTCTTCATTTAGCATACCAGCTCCTCCTCACTTAATTGTGATTCAGCTATTTTTAAATATATGGGACAATTTTTAAGAAGTTCTGTGTGGGTACCTATTCCTGCTATTTTTCCTTCTTCTAGGACTAAAATTTGATCTGCCTCCATAATTGTGCTTATTCTTTGGGCAATGGTTATGACAATTGAATCTTTTAATCTTGGTTTTATGGCTTCTCTTAACTTTGCATCTGTTTTATAATCCAGGGCAGAAAAACTGTCATCAAAAATGTATATATCACTGTCCTTAATTAAGGCCCTTGCTATGCATAATCTCTGCCTCTGCCCGCCTGAGAAATTACTGCCACCTTGTGATACAAAGGATTCATAGCCTAGATTTAGCTCAGAAATAAATTTATCCGCCTGAGCCATTTTTGCAGCACTTTTTATCTCATTTATAGTTGCATCCTTTTTCCCGTGCCGTATATTGTCAACTATGGTTCCACTAAATAGGAATGCTTTTTGAGGTGAAAAACTTATCATATCTCTTAAATTTTTTTGAGAAAAATATTTTGTATTGACACTATTAATCAAGATTTTACCATCTTGTATTTCATGTAATCTTGGTATTAATTTCCCAATAGTACTTTTCCCTGAAGCAGTGGCTCCTATGATTGCAGTAGTTTTACCACTTTCACATACAAAGCTAACATTTTTTAAAACAGGCTTTTCGGCATCTTTATAGGAAAATGTGACATTTCTAAATTCTAAGGTCTTTCTATTATTTGAAATGGCCTCAGTTACTTTTTTATCTACTATTTCAGGTTTGTATTGTAATACTTCTAATATACGCATTGAACAGGTACTAGCACGTGGTATATTAATTAATACAATAACAGCCATTACCAGGTAGACCAATATTATTATTGCATATTCAATAACGGCCATAATGTCTCCTACCTGCATAGTTCCTCTACTTATTCTTATTGTTCCAAACCATAAGACAGCAACAGCACAAACATTCATTATAGCCATTATAGTTGGCATAACTACAGCAAATGTCTTATTAAGCTTTACATTAATATCTGCATAATTTGTAAATGCAGCATCTATTAATTCTTTTTCATGCTTTTCTCGATTAAAAGCACGTATAATTCTTATTCCTGAAATATATTGCCTTACTCTAGAATTTATTTTATCTAACCCAACTTGGATTTTATTCGATAAATTTATTACTTTTTTACTTATAAGCATAATAAATATTATAAAAATTGTTCCTGCTATAGAGATTATAAGAGCCATATATTTATCTTTGGAAAAAGCTAAAAACATTCCTACCAGAGTTATAAATGGAACTGGAATAATCATTTCGAAAAACATGGTTAATGTATTTTCAATTTGATTTACATCACTTGTACATCTTGTAATTAAAGATGAGGTGGAAAAATGTTTAAAATCATTTATTGACAGTTCTTGTGCGTGAGAAAATATTTTGCTTCTAATATCTCTGGAAAGTGTTGATGATAAATTTGAGGAAAAATATGTAGAAATTATAGCAAGTATGCCTGTAAATACAGCAGTGCCTATCATTATTCCACCAGTTCTTAATACATAATGAATGTTACCTTTTATTACACCATTATTTATTATATCTGCAGTTAATGTGGGGATATATAAGGTACCTACAGTTTTAAGCAAAATTATTACGAATAGTGAACCTAAAAGTATTTTATTAACTTTAAAGTGTTTAAATAGCTTTAGCATTATAGTATCCTTTCATATGTAATTTTTATGTATAAGAAATAGTATAAACTGTACAGTAACTTGACAGTCAACACTTTTCAAGATAGCATATTACTTTTCCTCAACAAGTTCTTTCTAATAAAGAATTAAGTTATACTTTTTTAAGCTTAAATTTTGAGAGCATAAGATAAGCAAGAATCCCTATTAAAACAGTTGATAAAAGTATAGACCTCCCATTACTAGGTGCAACTAATGAAAATAATGCAATAATAAAACCTGCAACTGTTATAGGCACTCCAGTAAAAACACCATCAAATTCACTGATATTATATTTAGCCAATCTATAAGCTCCACTCATAATGTATGACAATATGAAACAACCACCAATAACTTCAATGTAATCTAAACTAGAAAAATAGTACTTAATGAACATTAAAAGAGCTGGTGCAACCCCAAAAGAAACTAAATCTGCTAAGGAATCTAACTCTTTTCCAAGATTTCCTGATATATTTAAAAATCTAGCAATTCTACCATCGTATCTATCTATTAAGGCTGCAATCACTATTAATATTGCAGCACAAAAGTAATTTTGCCTAAAAGTTTCAAGTATTGAGAGAACTCCAAATGATAGATTAGTAAGTGTAAATAAATTAGGTATAGCCATTTTTAGCATATAATCACCCCTCGTCAACTGAATTAAATTAATTTGCTTTAGCTTTATATGATTCTTGAACATTTTTATCATATGAAAGCTTATTTATAAGTTTATCTTTGTAAACTATTCCTAAAACAAATGATATTAAGGCTATGAATGATACTACCATTGTTGATACATAGTTACCATAATGAAGATTGGAGCCAATACTTACAGATGCTAAAAGCCATGGAAATCTGCTAACAAGTAAAATTCCGAAAAACCTTAATGGCTTTATAGATGTTAATCCTGCAACATATATCAAAAAATCTTTTGGTAGTCCAGGAACTAAGAAAACAATAAATAAAATAAAAGAGAATTTTTTACTATCCATAATATTCTTCATCCATTGAGAATTTTCTCCCTTAAGTAGTTTTTGTATAAAAGAGCCACCTATAAGCCTAGTAAAATAAAAAGCTATAATAGCTCCCAATAGCATCCCTACTGTGGTATAAATTATACCTAAAGGTACATCATATATATATCCACCAGCAACTTGGATTACTTCTCCTGGAATTGGCGCAATCACCGTTTGTAGTATTTGGAAGAAAATGAATACAATAGATCCACTTCTACCTAAGGAAACTATATAACCCCTGAATTTATCAAGTGATACAGTTAGTTCAATAATACGTGGTAAATATTTCATAACTAATGTAATTGTAAAAATACCTAATAAAACTAACAATATTTTATAAATTAAAAGTTTTCTATTTTTATTCATAATTTTACAATCCTTTCTATATTCTATTTTCAATTAATAGTATATTAGAAACATATTAAGATCTCTCTATAATAAATCTTAATAATTCTTAAGTCATTTAAATAATATAGATTTTAACTATATTGCAGTATATACTAATAGTAAAATGGAGGTATATAAATGAATACTATGAAGAATATTTTGATTGCAGATGATAACGAAGAAATAAGAGAAATAGTTCGTATTTTATTGGAAAGTGAAGAATATAATGTAATAGAAGCTGCAGATGGTGAAGATGCTGTAATTAAAGTTGATGAAAGTATAGATTTAATAATACTTGATATAATGATGCCTATAAAGTCTGGATTTAAAGCTTGTGTAGAAATTCGTAAAAAAACAAGTGCTCCTATTTTGTTTCTAACTGCTAAAACTCAAGATTCAGATAAATGCATGGGATTTTCTTCTGGATGTGATGATTATCTATCAAAACCATTTTCATATACAGAATTAGTTTCAAGAGTTAAAGCATTGCTTAGAAGGTATTACGTATACAAAGGAAAAGATAGAGTTGATTCAACTGAGTTTATTAATATAAATGGATTAACAATAAACACAATTTCAAATGAAGTATCAATAGATCAAGAAGAAGTTATCCTAACCGAAATAGAATATAAGCTATTGTTGCTTATGGCACAGAATCGAAAAAAAGTATTTTCAGCACAAAATTTGTATGAAAGTGTTTGGGAAGAGCCTTATTTTTACTCTTGTAACAATACAATTATGGTACATATAAGAAACTTAAGAAGGAAATTAGAAAAGGATCCACAAAACCCTAAATATATACAAACAGTATGGGGAAAGGGGTATAGAGTTGAATAAGAACTTTTTATGCAAAAAACTAGAAATCAAATTAATTCTATGCCTAATATTTTCATTTGTTATAGCTGTTAGTATATTCTTTTTACTAACAACAATAGGGGAAAATATGCTGGATAACCATTTTAATAAAACTTCTTTTATAAGCAGTCAAAAAAATCAAGCCTTATCCGATTTCAGAAGATATATATTAGATAACAATTTGACAATAAATGATTATGATAAAATAACAGAATGGGTTCGTAAAGAGAAATATGTAAGCCTTTATATATACAAGGACAAACAGTTAATTTATAATTCTGATAGAAACAATTCAGCTATCGATTATGGAAAATATGAAGAGAATCCATTTTTACCCGATATGTCACTTTATGATATTAAATTTGCTGATGCAGACGCAAAAATGTATGTGGAATGCTTTTTTCAATACAAGTATTATTATATTGTAAGCTTTTTGAATGCTTCGATTTCCTTTTTCTGCTTTATATCAATTATGTTGTTTTTCATAAAAAGAAAAACAACGTATATTGGAATGCTTGAGAGTGAAATAAAAATATTAGAAGGTGGCAATTTGACTCATGAAATTACTGTTAATGGAAATGATGAACTTTCTTCCTTGGCGCAAGGTATTAATGAGATGAGAAAATCATTCATTGAAAGATTGGAAAGTGAAGATAAAGCAAGACTTGCAAATAGCGAACTGATTACAGCAATGTCACATGATTTAAGAACACCTCTCACAGCACTGGTAGGCTATTTAGATATTATAGAATACAAAAAATATAAGACAGATGAAAATTTGAGACAGTATATTCATCGTAGTAGAGAAAAAGCATACCAAATTAAATATCTTTCTGATAAATTGTTTGAATACTTTATAGTGTTTAATACTAATGATGATGATTTGGAATTAGAAGCTTTTGATGGAAATGAACTTTTAGATCAACTACTTGAAGAACAAATTTTTATATTGGAAGACAATGGGTTTATTTCTCAAATTGATTCCTGTAATACGCCTTTTCTTATAGAAGTAAATTTAATTTCTATACGTAGAGTTTTTGATAATATTTTCTCTAATATCATGAAGTATTCAGATAAATCGAAGATAGTTAAAGTTAAATACTATATCAAAAACCAACTATTATTTGTTTATATTGAAAATGAAATAAATAATAATTTAAAAACAGTAAGTAGTACAGGAATCGGTCTAAAAACATGTGAAAAAATTATAGAAAGACATAGTGGAAAATTTGTTATCACAAAAGCGAAAGATACCTTTTCTGTCCAAATTAGTTTAGCTATAAAACTACATAATGACTAAATAGAGTCTATAAAAAAATTGTTTTTTATAGTTTATTGACTATTTTATTCATAGAAAATATTGTAAACTGTACAGCAACTTGACAGTCAACACTTTTCAAGATAGAATATCTTCAAAAAGAAAGTTATTATTAAATATTATAATAATTATAAAAGGTATAGGTTATGAATGATTTTATAAGTTCAAAAAAATATTTAACTATAGGGGCTTTTTCTAAGCTGTCTGGCATAAACAGAAAAAATTTAATATATTATGATAATGTAGGAATATTGAAACCTATATTTGTGAAGAAAAATGGCTATAGGTATTATTCCTATAGTCAATTAGACGAAGTAAGCATTATCCTTGCTCTAAAAGATTTAGATATACCATTAAAGAAAATAAAGAATTATATGGAAAATGTATCTCCTCATAATCTTATTAACTTAATTACTGACCAGAAGCAAAAAATACTAGAGGAACTCAATAGGTTAAATCAAATGAATTATATTATAGAACAGCGAACTAGTAATATTCCTGTTATATCTAATATTAGTTGTGACAAGATTTTTTTGAAAAATTGTAAGCAAGAATTGTTGTTTTTAGGACCGAAAATGAAATTTGATATTGACAATTTTGAAGAAGATTTTGTTAGTTTTATAGATTATTCGAAAAGTAAGAAATTAGTTTATGGTTATCCATTAGGTGTCTATCTTGATTATGATGGGGCAATTGAGGATAGCATCAAAACTTATAGATATTTTTATAAGGTTTCTCAAAATGTAAATGTAGAAAAAACCATAAAGCCAGCAGGACTTTATGTTATAACTTATGATAATAGCTATTTAGCTGAAGATATGAAAAATTTTGATAAATTAAACGAGTTTATAGAGAATAATCATCTTAACATTTGTGGAAGTGTTTACATAGAAAATATGTCAGATGAAATAATAACTAAAAACCCCAATAAATATTACTCAAAAATTTCTGTGAAGGTAAAAAAATTGGACGATAGAGTTACTTTATCCTACTAATAGATATATTTAGACGATAATTTCCAAAGTCTAAAATTTTATTTAATAAGCACATAAGATTTTCTTCATCAGTTACATTTACCTTTAATAAATAGCAGCCATCTCCGCTTATCCTGTGGCACTCAATTATGAATTTATTGTTTTTAACAAATTGTATAAAAGCAGGATGATTGGAGGTTTTCATAAAAACAGTTATATAGGCAATTAAGCTTTTATCAAGTTTTGTGTTATTTAAATTTATGGTATACTTTTCAATGATTCCTTCTTTTTCCATTTTCTTAATTCTATTTGCTACTGCTTGTCCTGTTAAATGAACTAACTCTCCAATTTCACGCCATTGAAGTCTAGAATTTTCTTTTAATAAGGTTAAAATCTTTATATCTGTTTGGTCAAGCATAATTATAAATTTCCTTTCATGATGAAACTGAAAATAGGCAATTACTTTCTCCAAGTAAAAGCAGTATGACTTATAATTAATATATCATATACAAGGAGGAAAAACTATGAGAATTCAGCTTATACGCCATGCAACATTAAGGCTAATTATAAATAATAAGACAATTCTAGTTGATCCAGTGCTTAGTAAAAAAGGAACAATGCCTTATATTCCTAATGTGTCAAATAAAAATAGAAATCCACTGGTGGAATTGCCCATTGATGTTAATGATATTGTAAGAACTGATGCAGTCCTTTTAACCCATATGCACAGCGATCATTTTGATGAAACGGCAGCAAGATTATTACCTAAAAATATACCTATATTCTGTCAGAGTGAGGATGAAGTAAAAGTGAGACAAAAGGGATTTTACTCTGTTAATCCAATTGAAAAAGATTGTCGTTGGAATGATATTATTTTTAAACGTGTAGGGGGTCAACATGGTAAGGGTGAAGTTGCAAAACAAATGGGGATAGTTTCAGGATATGTTATTAAAACTAAAAATGAACCCTTATTATATATAACAGGGGATACAGTATGGTGTTTGGAAGTAGAGCAAGCATTAAAAACTTATAATCCTGAATTAGTTGTTATTTTTGCAGGTGCTGCGCAGTTGACAGAGGGAGGTATTCCTATTACCATGAGTAAAGAGGATATATTTCATATTTGCAAAAAAATGCCAAAGTCTAAAGTGATTGTTGTTCACATGGAGGCATGGAATCACTGCAGCCTTATGAGAGAAGAACTAAGAAGTTTTTTGAAGGATAATTCACTTTCAGGACAAGTTTCTATTCCAAAGGATGGAGAGTATATGGAATATTGAGTAATAAATAATAATATAATAGGAGGAAGGTTTGTACAGTTAAAGTCTACAGATGAAGTTGAATTTTAGATAGGTACAGCAAAATTAACAGTAAACAATATGACAGTTTTTTATAAGTGTTGTCATATTGTTTTTTTATTATAAAGGTGGTATTGTTATTTTAAGATGACTGGTCAAAATAAAATAATCGCATATTAGGGGGAATTGTATGCCTAAAGTTGGGATGGAGCCTATAAGAAGAAGTCAAATAATTAATTCAACGCTAGAGTGTATTTGTAAGGTGGGTATAGAAAAAATGTCACTGGACATGGTGGCAAAAGAGGCTAATTGTTCTAAAGGTGTTATTAGTTACTATTTTAAAAGTAAGGGCAATCTTATTATTGAAGCCTTTAAAGCATTTTTAAGCTATTATGGTACAAAGATAAATAGTGAAGTAAGGAAGAATATGACCCCATTTCAAATTCTGAAAATAGTTCAGAAAAATGCTTTGCCAGAGTATTACAACATTGATAAGAAATCTGAACTTAAATTAAATGTATCTGAAATTCATGGGGTGGGGGCAATGAATATTCCGCCAGCAAAAAAAGCTAAGTTATTTGTAAGTTTCTTTTCAAGGGCAATGGTAGATGCAAAGCTGCAGGCAGTTTTACATGAAGTATATAAAGGCGATTGTAAAGGAATTTCATCAATTATTAATTATGGAAATAAGGTTGGCGACTTTAAAGAAACGGATATAAATAAGTCTGCTTATGCAATAATAGCATTGTATATAGGTATAAGTATGCTGAGAGTAGTTGGCTTTAAACCAGAAGAAATCGATGATGATGTTGATGTATTTTGGAGTGTTTTAAATAGCATGTTTGGTAAATAGTGAAAGGAGTTGAATATCTATGGCATTAAAAACTGGTCGATTTTATGAATGTGCTGAAGTTAAAATAGATAAAAACAAATGTACAACCTGTGGACTTTGTGTAAAAGTATGTAAGGGAGCACCATTATTTATAGAAAATAAAATTGTTAAAGTAGACCATAGTCGAGTATTTGGATGTATTGCTTGTGGACAATGTATGGCAGTTTGTCCAAATAAAGCGATAAAAGTTATTGGCAGAGATATGACGCCAGATGATGTCATGGAATTACCAAAGTTTCAAGACAGGACCAATTATGAAAGTTTAAAGTCGTTAATGATGTCCCGTAGAAGTGTAAGAAATTATAAAAAGCAAAAAGTAGAACGTGAAATAATAAAAAAGATATTAGAAGCATCCACGACCGCGCCTAATGGTCTTGGAAGTTCTGATGTTGAAGTTTTGGTTTTAGATGGAAATGAAAAAGTGGAAGAGTTTACACTGGATTTAATCAATGTTTTGAAAAAAAATAGGTGGCTATTTTCCACTATAATGCTTAAAATCTATAGGCCATTTATAGGAAAGGCTGCATATGATTCTTTAAAAACTTTTGCCTCAACTGCTATAGAGACATTTATAAGAAATTATGATGAAGGAAGGAACTGGCTAACATATTCTGCACCGTTAGCAATGTATTTTCATGCTTCTCCATATGCTGATCCTGCTGATCCATATATTCCTGCAACTTATGCAATGCTTGCAGCACAATCATTAGGATTAGGAAGTTGTATGCTTGGTACACCAAATGTACTGTTAAACCTTTTTGGAAAGAAAATAAAAGAAAAGTATGGGATACCATTGAAAAATAAAAATGGTATTATGGTCATATTTGGCTATCCTGATGTTAAATATAGCTTTGCGATAAAAAGAAGATTTTCAAATACTAAATTTTATTAGTATGGCAAAAGAGTTTAATTTTGAATGAAAGATGTTTTAGTAAAAATATATGTTTATTTTTATATTAATTTTGGTATAGTATAAACAATAAATGATTAGTGTTGATAGCACTAATCATCCTTAGAACATTTATTTTGTTTTAGGGCTATTGGATTAGATCGTAAACTATAGATCTAAAAAAAGTGCTAATCTTGTGAGGATGGAGCACTTTTTTCTTTGCTTTTGATTTAAATAGTTACATATCAATTTCAGTAAATTTTTTTAAATCATTAATAAAATCTAAAACCATAGACTCTTTTGTTGCCCAAGAAGTTACAAGGCGAATAACAGAGTTATATTCATCTGATTTTTTCCAAATTGTAAAAGAATATTTATTCCCAAGCTTTTCAATCAATTTGTTTGGTAAGATTGGGAATATCTGATTTGAAGGCGAGTGGGTCAAAAATGAATATCCAGCCTTACTGATTTCCTTCCTAAGTAAATCTGCCATGGCATTTGCATGCCTTGCCAAATCAAAATATAAGTCATCTTTGAAAAGTTCTAAGAATTGTATTCCAAGAAGCCTACCTTTTGCAAGTAATGCTCCCTTTTGTTTAATATAAAATCGAAAGTCTTCTTTAAGTGAGTTGTTACATATGACCATAGCCTCACCCATTAGCGCACCATTTTTAGTTCCACCTATATAGAACGCATCTGCTAATCTAGCTAAATCAGAAAGTTCAACATCATTTTCTTCTGAACATAGGGCCGAACCTAACCTTGCACCATCTATGTATAAAAGCAGTTTATTTTCTTTGCAAAATTTGCTTAGTTTTTCTAATTCGCTTTTTTTATATATAGAACCAATTTCTGTAGAGTTTGAGATGTACACTAGCTTAGGTTTTACCATATGTTCATCGGCATGTTCATCTAAGGCAGGTTTGATGTCTTCGGGACTTAGTTTGCCATTGCTTACTTTTATAGAGATAATCTTATGCCCTGTAGCTTCTATAGCTCCTGTCTCGTGAACTAGTATATGTCCTGTATTAGCAGCAATAGCTGCTTCATGGGGTCTTAAAAAAGCTGAAATTGCAGTGAGATTTGCCTGTGTGCCTCCAACAAACAGGTGAATGTGGGCATCGTCTCGCTTAATTTTTTGCTTCAAAAGCTTAACAGCTCTTTCTGTATATATATCTTCACCGTAACCTGAAGTTTGCTCCATATTTGATTCAACTAAAGCATTTAATATTCTTGGATGAGCTCCTTCACTATAATCATTTTTAAAACTATACATTGCCAAAAATCTCCTCTTACATTTTCATTAAATCTCTTTTCCTTATTACTAAAAATGTTATACCTTATGTTATAAAAGTCAATACTATTGGAACTTCTTTACTAAAACCCTTATTTCGACCAAAATCTCTTGACGTTTCCAAGGTGAAGTGATAATATTATGAATATTGTAGATAAAAAATGTAATAACATTCGTATAGCACAAACATATATTAATACTTTGTTTAATATGAAGAGATTCTTAGATTAAGATCAAATAAACTTAAAAATATAAAGGAGGGCTACTTATAATGAGAAAAAAAGTACTTTATTTAATGTTAGTACCTGGAATTTTAATAATTTTGTTCTTTTTAATGGCACCACTTATAAATATATTAATTCCTACAGTTGTAAGTGATAAAGGTATTACACCTAAATTATATTTATCTTTCTTTAAAGATAGTTATTTAATGAACATATTTTTTCGTACTCTTAGAATAGCAATTATAACGACTATTGCTTGTATAGTACTTGGAGTACCAGTTTCTTATTATTTATCAAGAAGTGATAAAAAAATAAGAGGATTACTTCTTGCACTTACAGTATTTCCACTCTTAACCAACTCTATTGTTCGTGCATTTGCGTGGATGACTATACTTGGTAAAAATGGAGCTATAAACACACTACTTATAAATTGCCATATTATAAGCGAACCACGAGAAATTCTTTATACGGAGTTTGCAATAATTATAGGAAGTGTATACTTATTTTTGCCTCTTATGATTGTTTCTTTGGTTGGAGTTATGGAAAATATTAATAGCGATTTTGTAGAAGCTGCCCAAAGTCTTGGTGCTAGTAGAATAGCAGCCTTTTTTAAGGTCATTTTTCCATTAAGTGTTCCAGGAATGATAGTTGGAAGTATTCTTGTTTTTACTGGTGCATTAACAGCATATACAACACCCCAACTTCTTGGAGGAAATAAAAATACAGTGCTTGCAACGCTCATATATCAAAAGGCTATGACGCTAAGTGATTGGACAGGCGCTTCTGTAGTTTCTGCTGTTATGATCATAGCTACATTAATTGTTATGTTTGGAATCAATAAATTTGCATCAAGATTATATGAAAGGGGTGTATAGAATGAAAAAAAATAAGTTGCTTACATTATTCGTATTTCTTGTATACATATTTCTATTTGGACCGCTTTTGATAGTTGCTGTAACAGCTTTTGGAACAGATAATTTCATAGCATTTCCACCTAAGCATATAGGAATAAGATGGTTTATACATGTTTTTCAGTCACCAACTTTTATGACTACGTTAGGTATAAGTTTGGAAGTATCCATAGCTGCCACTTTAATTGCACTTATTGTTGGAATACCTGCTTGTTATGTAATTAGTAGAAATGATTTTAGAGGAAAAAAGTTTATTAACAATATATTTCTATCACCAGTTACAATACCAGGAATAGTACTTGGATTTGCACTTTTTAGATTTATAACAATTACTCTTAAAATGAATATTTTAACTAGCTTATTAATTGGACATGTTGTTATAGTAATTCCATATATAATAAGGGTCATTGGCTCAAGTCTTGGAGGATTGGATTATTCTATTGAAGAAGCAGCTATAAGTCTTGGAGCTTCTAGAATAAAAACATTTTTTCTAGTTGTCATGCCAAATATAACATCTGGCATAATTGCAGCCTTTATGTTGGCATTTATAAATTCCTTCAATAATGTACCTGTATCTATATTTTTAACAGGACCGGGAGTCAGTACGCTGCCAATAAGTATGATGAGTTATGTTGAATACAATTATGACCCTAGTGTTTCAGCTCTTTCAGTCATATTGATGTTTATGACTATTATAATAATGTTTATTGTTGAGAAAACTTTGGGATTAAATTATTTTACAAAATAAAATATGGAGGTGCTACATGGCTTTAATAAATTTAAAAGATATTGCAGTTTCTTATGATGGAAAAACAAATATATTAAAAAAATTAAACCTTGATATTGAAAAGGGAAAGTTGGTTTCACTTCTTGGACCAAGCGGGTGTGGAAAGACTACTACATTGAGAGTAATAAGCGGCTTTTTAGAGCCAACAGGTGGAAAGTTTATATTTGATGGTAAGGATTATACTAAAATACCTGTTAATAAGAGAAATTTTGGAATGGTATTTCAAAGTTATGCACTTTTCCCTCATCTCAATGTTTTTGATAATATAGCTTTTGGACTCAAGATGAGAAATGTAGATAAAAAAACTATAACTGAGTCAGTTAACAAATTTCTTGAAATAGTAGATTTAAAAGAATATGGCAAAAGGTATCCTGCAGAATTGTCAGGAGGACAAAGACAGAGAGTTGCTATAGCTAGAGCACTGGTTATAAAACCTGATCTTCTTTTGCTGGATGAGCCACTTAGTAATTTAGATGCTAAATTGAGATTAAAAATGAGAGTAGAAATTAGAAAGTTACAGCAGCGTTTTGGAATTACAACTGTTTTTGTAACTCATGATCAGGAAGAATGTTTTTCCATATCAGATAAAGTTGCAGTAATGAATAAAGGTGTAATTGAACAATATGATACTCCAGAAAAAATATATTCAAAGCCTAATACAGAATTTGTCGCAAAGTTTGTAGGATTCGAAAATTTTATTGACTTAGAATATGTTAAAGATGATGTATTTAATGCAGATTGCAATATTGAAATTCACATTAAAAATCATGAAAATGTTCCTGGTAAAATAAAAGCTACTATAAGACCTGATGATATTAAAATATTAGCATCTGATTTTACAGACAAGGAAAATATACTAGATGGAACAATCGAAGTTAGAACATATTTGGGAAAAGCATACCAGTATTCTGTCAATACAAAGCTTGGATCAATTATTGTAAACAATGGAAATGATGAAGTGTATGATATTGGAAATGAGGTAAAGCTTTATTTACCTTCAAATAAATTAATAATTGTTAAAAAATCTGAGGAGGAATAAAAGATGAAAAAATTACCTTTAGCTTTAGCATCTATATTTTTGCTATCAGCCCTTTCTGGATGTGGAAGTGCAGCGCAAAGTACAGATTCAAAAAGTGATCAAAAGCAGCTTGTAATATCAACATGGGGGCTAAATGAAGATGCTCTTCAAAAAGATGTTTTTAAGCCTTTTGAGAAAGCAAACAATGTAAAAATAGTTTTGGAAACAGGAAATAATGGAGAAAGATTAACTAAACTCAAAAATAATCCAAACAGTAACGTTGATATAATGTACCTTGCAGAATCTTTTTCTGAAGAAGGCATACAAGATGGATTATTTGAAAAAATTGATTATAGTAAAGTACCAAATGCAAAGAAAGTAATACCTAAGGCACAAAAGTTTATAACTGAAGGATATGGTCCAGCATATACTTTAAATAGAGCAGCTATAGTTTATAATCCTGAAAAAGTAAAGGGAAATATAGCTTCATGGAAAGATTTATGGAGTCCTGATTTTAAGGGTAAAATAGCAATACCAGATATAACAACAACATTTGGACCTGCTATGGTTTGTGCAGCTTCAAAGAAGGATGGTGTTGATGTAACAAGTGATAATGGTGCAGATGCATTTAAATCACTTCAAGCTTTAAAACCAAATGTAGTTAAGACATATACTAAATCTTCTGATCTTGTAAACATGTTTTCTAATGGAGAAATAACAGCTGCAGTTGCTGCGGATTTTGTTTATGGTTCAATTAAAAAAGCAGTTCCTTCAGTAAAATTTGTTGATCCAGGCGAAGGAGCATATCTTAACTTTAATACTGTAAATATAGTAAAGAGTTCAAAAAATAAAGAGTTAGCACTCAAATTTATAAATTATGTATTAAGTGCAGAAGTTGAACAAAAAACATCTAAAGATGTAGGCGAATCACCAGTTAACAGCGATGTAAAATTGCAAGGTACGGAAACACAGGGTCTAACATATGGAGATGAAGTTGAAAAATCAAATGTTTTAGATTTCAAATTTATAAATAAGAACAATAAAAACTGGATTGATCAGTGGAACAAGATTTACAATAATTAGTTTTAATTTTAAATAGAAGACATCTGAAAAATAATGAATCCATATGCTGATGAACTTATTTTTTCAGATGTCTTATTTACGTTTAAGAAAGGTGATCATATGAAAGCAGATTTAATCATAAAAGATGTTTATGTTTTTAATGCTTATTTTAAAAAATTTATATACGGTGATGTATCAATATTAAATGGAAGGTTTTTATATATAGGTAAGGATTGTCATGAAAAAATAAGTGCAAGAAAGATTATACAAGGTAATAAGAAATATCTAATACCTGGCCTTATTGATATACATATGCACATTGAAAGTTCAATGACTACACCAACAAACTTTGCAAATGCTGTTATTAAAAATGGAGTTACAACAGTTGTTGCTGATCCACATGAAATTGCAAATGTATTTGGAATAGAAGGAATAAAAGCTATGATAAATTCTGACAGGCAGCATATAATGGATATATTTTATGGCATTCCAAGTTCTGTACCATCAACATCAGCTAAAATTGAAACTACAGGTGGACAAATAGGGATAAAAGAAGTATCAGAACTTATAAAAAACGACCGTATATGGTGCATTGGCGAAGTTATGAATTTTAAGGATTTAGTTTATAGTGAAGATTCACTTATAAATAATATAATTAAATTGATAAAAAAGGAAAAACCTCATTTCAAAATAGAAGGACACTGTCCTAAAATATCAGGACTTGATCTAGCAAGATACATATATCAAGGGGTAGATGCAGATCATACTCAGCAAACTCCAAAATCTATTGAGGAAAAGATATTAAATGGTATGTTTTTAGAAATTCAGGAAAAATCAATGACGGAAGAAAACATGGAATATTTAATTTCCAATGATCTATATGAGCATTTTTGCTTTGTTACTGATGATACAATGGCAGATAAATTAATTACTTCACATTTGAATGGACTTGTTAAAAAAGCTATTGGCATGGGTATGAAGCCGGAAATGGCTGTTTACGCAAGTACTTTTATTCCAGCAAGAAGAATGAATTTTTACGATAGAGGAAGCATTGCACCTGGGAAAATAGCTGATTTTATTTTATTGGATGATTTAAAATCATTTAGTATAAATGAAGTATATAAAAATGGCCAACTTGCATGTAAGGATATTGGAGGGAAAAAGGAACATGAGTTTCCAGATCATTTTTATAAAAGCATTAAAATGAATCCAGTTAGTGACTCAGATTTTTCAGTTAAAGCACCTGTAAAAGAGGGTAAAGTAAAATGCAGAATAATGAAGGTTCAAAGTGATAGTACATTTACAAAAGAAGAAAGTGATTTTGTAGAAGTGAAAGACCAGAGGCTTTCTTTTGAAACTTCTAAGTATGCACTTATTACGGTTTTTAATAGATACGATAATACTAAAAAAAGATCTTATGGACTTGTTTCAGGCAGCATAATAGAAAGAGGAGCAGTTGCTTCTAGCTATGCTCATGATCATCATAATTTAATGGTAATGGGAAGAAATACAGAAGATATGAAAGTAGCAGCAAATTGGGTTATTAAAAACAATGGGGGTTACTGTGCAGCTTTGGATGGAAAAGTTGTAGCAAGTCTTGCTCTTCCTGTTGGCGGCATATTGTCTGAAGAGCCAATCGAGTCTATAGCTTTAAATTTAAAAGAAGTGAGAATGGCATTAAAGGAACTTGGATATAAGCATAATAATGAAATAATGTCTTTTAGTACGCTGTCTCTTCCAGTAAGCCCAGAACTAAAAATTACGGATAAAGGTCTTATAAGAGTTAATACCCAGGAAATAGTAAGCTTATTTTGTGAGTAAATAACAAAATTATTTATATGAGGATGATTTTATGGATAGAACGATAATAAAAAATGTAAATATAATTACTATGAATAAAGAAAAAGAAGTAATAGAAAATGGAGTAGTAGTTGTAAATGGAAGTATAATTGAGGATATAGGAAAAAGTGAACTTTTAAAAAAGTATGATGGAGAGAAAGTAATAGATGGAAATAACGGAATATTAATGCCTGGTATGGTAAATACCCATACTCATGCATCTATGCTGCCATTTAGAAGCCTTGGAGATGATTTAGCTGACAGGCTTAAGAAGTATATATTTCCACTTGAAAGCAAGTTTGTTGATAGAAAATTTGTTTATGAAGGAGCAAGAGCTGGAATAGCAGAAATGCTTTTAGGAGGAGTTACAACATTTGCTGATATGTATTACTTTGAAGATGAAGTTGCAAGGGCTGCAAAGAAAATGGGAATCCGTGCAGTACTGGGCGAAACAGTACTTAATTTTCCATCACCAGATTCTAAAGAATCCTATGGAGGAATTGAATATGGCGAAGAGTTCATTAAAAACTGGAGGAAAGAAGAATTAATAACTCCAGCAATAGCACCTCATGCTCCCTATAGTAATGATACTGAGCATTTAGTAAAAGCACATAATATTTCTCAAAAATACGATATTCCAATGATGATGCATGTGGCAGAAATGGATTATGAAACTGAAAAGTATGAAAAAGAATACAACATGACACCTGTACAATATTTAAATAGTATAGGAATTTTAGATGAAAATTTTGTAGCAGCACATTTAATAAATATAACGGGTGAAGATCTGGAGATTGCTTGTAAAACTAAAATTGGAATAGCTCACAATATGGGTGCAAATTCAAAAGGAGCAAAGGGAGTTTCACCAGCAGTTAAAATGTATAAAAGAGGTATGAAAATAGGACTAGGAACTGACGGACCAATGAGTGGCAATACTCTTGATATAATAACTCAAATGTCTCTTGTTGGCAAAATTCATAAATTAGTTAATAGAGATAGAACTCTTTTCCCAGCTTCTGAAATAATCGAAATGGCAACTATTGGTGGTGCAAGAGCATTAAATATGGATAAGACTATAGGATCTATTGAGAAGGGAAAAAATGCGGACTTAGTTATAATAGAAACCAAGTCCATTAATATGCAGCCTATATATGATTATTATTCAGCGGTAGTTTATTCCGCCAATCCAGCAAATGTGGATACAGTAATTATAAATGGTAAAGTCCTTGTAAAGAATAGAAAACTTATAGGTATAGATATTGATGATATTATAGATAAGGTAAATAGCATTAAAAATAGTATAATTAAATTTTTCTAAAGAAAAGTGAAATATATGAAGAAATCCAATTCTCTATAAATCTTAAGGGCAATGCCCTTAAAGTAGGAAAACATAAGGTAGATGTTGTTCAATATAACAACAATAAGACAACAGACAGTGTTATAACACATAAAATAGCCTATTACGAAGTTAAATCTAAATAATAAATGTTGTTATTTATAGTGTAAATGTTAATTACAAATGGCATTTACACTTGTTCTATTTATATATAGAAAAACCTATAAATAGTATGTTAATTTGTGACATTGATAATTCAGTAAGTATGTAATAATATTTTAGTAATACACTGTTAACCGGAGGTATCGTATGAAAAAATTTATTTTACCTATTATTCTTATAGCTTTATTAGTAGGCATATCTCCAGCTTTTAATGACTCTAATATGCATAGTCATATTAAGGCAGATAAAGGAATTCTAAATTTAAATAATTATGATTTTGAGCGAAGAGGAAATGTAAAGATTGAAGGACAATTGGAGCTGTATGTGAATAAACTTCTTAAACCAGAACAAGTGAAACATGAAAAAGCTGATAAGTATTTGACTTTACCAGATAAACTGACAACACAGCTAAATGGAAAAAATACTGGATATATGACAGTACATTTGAAAATATTTCTTCCAGAAGGGGTTGTCTATGGGCTTAGAATAGGAAGCTTTTTGTCAGCTTCAAAGATTTGGGTGAATGGTATTTTACAAGGACAAGTGGGACAAGTAGGTAAAAGTTATGAAAAAGAAAAATCTATATACTTGCCAAGTTATACATATTTTACAGCACAAAATGGAGTTGCCGATATAGTAATTCAAGCATCCAATTACAGAATCCTTTATCCAGTATTAAAACCTTTTGATCTTGGACTTAAGGATAGAATTATGAATAAATTTATAGTAAATGCAGGCGGTGATTTAATTATAATAGGAGTCCTATTTATTGTAGAATTGCTATTTTTATGCTTGTATACGCGTTTGAAAAATAATAAGTTTTGCCTATATTTTTCTATATTATGCTTGCTTACGCAGCTAAGGTGTTTGGTTTTAAATGAAAGAATAATTGTGCATATTTTTCCCAATATGCCTTTTGAATTGCTTAGCAAAACAGCGGCAATTACATACTATTTATACATACCAATTTATGTCTTACTTTTAGGAAAATTATTCTCAGATTTTCCTAAAAAGTTAGTTAATATATCATTGTGCTTTTCAATACCTTTTACTATTATATGTCTTATAACTAATAATACTTTTTATGATAGATTATCCTTTTTAGGTGAAGCTATTTTGATATTTATTGTGATTGGTATATTGTTATTTTTTATAAAAAAAGTAAGAAAAAAAGAAGGAATAATATCATTTGTAGCATTCATTGCTTTAATTGCTACAGCAGCAAATGATATACTCATAAACAATGGAATGATATATGGCAGGTATGGTTTTCAGGTAGGTATGCTTATTTTTGCTTTTTTAGAAACCTATGTAATTGTAATGCAATATTCTGATGAGATAATTAATGCAGAAAAACTAAAGATAGAAAATCGTATTATATATGAAAAGTCTATTAGAGATGACCTTACGGGCTTATATAAAAGAAATTATATTGAAGAAATATTAGATAAAGTTATGATAAGGTATATAAATGAAGGTGAAATATTTAGTATAATGATGTTTGATGTGGATTATTTTAAATTGATTAATGACAATTATGGGCATCTACAGGGAGACAAGGTTTTAACTGATATAAGTAAAGTAATAATGGAATGTATAGGGGACACGGATTATGCAGGAAGATATGGTGGGGAGGAATTTATTGTTATTTTACCCAATACAAAGCAGGAAAGGTTAGTAGAAATAGGAGAAAGAATTAGAAATAAAGTCAATACTTTTCCATGGGAAGATGGAATAAAAGTTACTATAAGTGGCGGACTGTATGAAAATAAGTCAAATACAAATATGGAATGTATAAAAATTGTTGATGATTTATTATATGAAGCTAAGAATAGTGGAAGGAATAAAATTGTAGTATAGCTAAATATGTTGCACTAATTAATTAGTATGTCAACCTTTTTAACACGTATACATGTTTTTAAACAGTTGGCAATTAATTGCCAACTGTTCATTGTCAATTCTTAACTTTTAAGCAGATTTATCTACAAAAGTTTTTTATATTAGATAAATTTAGTATCAGTTTTAGCTAATAGATTTGTAATTTCCTTGTCTGGTGGAGACTCTGTAATAATTGTATTTATATCATAAAGGGTAGCAAATTTATAAGTACCATCAATATAAAATTTACTATTTTCCATAACCAAAAATATTTCTTTACTCCCATTTATTATGGCTTTTTTTGTGTTTCCATCTTCTACATCAAAAGTAGTGACACTTTTGTCAAATATGTTTACTCCACAGCTTCCTATAAAACATTTGTTGGGCTTGTAGTTAATGATACTTTCAATAGCCATTGAACCTGTAAATCCATCTAAATCTTTGCTAAGAACTCCTCCAGTACAAATAACGTTAATATTATTATCTTGTTTATTTAGTATTGAGATTATATCAAGCATATTGGTTACTACTGTGAGCTTTTTTGGGCTCTTTGAAAGCTTTTCAGCCAACATCATATTTGTAGTTGATATATCTAGAAAAATCGTTTCATTTTCGAAAATAGAATTAAAAGCTTTTTCAGCTATAACTTCTTTTGATTCTACACTAATATTTTTCCTTATAGAAATGTCCTGCTTGGGAGCTGAATGTCTAACAGATACGGCACCTCCATAAGTTCGCTGCAGCAAATTTTTATTTTCTAATATTTTCAAGTCCTTTCTAATGCAGTCCTCTGTTACATTAAATTTGGAACTTAAATTTTTGACAACCACTTTTCCTTCTTTATGTAAAATATTTATTATTTTATCATGTCTTTCTTCTGGAAACAAAAGTTACCTCCCCTTTATGTTACATAATTGAATCTTATTGATTCATACTAATATTATTATATCAAAATTTCATTTATAATGTGGAAATACATTGAAGAATTCAAAAAAGATTATGATTGAAACAAATGTAAAATGGCATAGATAAGATAATTAATGTTTTTACTGAGGAGGATATAATAATGAATGACATAATAAATAAAGACCTTGTTGTATTAGATTTAGAAGCTTCTTCTAAAGAAGAAGTTATTAGAAAGCTTTCAAAGCTTATAGAAAAACAGGACAAATTAATAGATTTTGATGGCTATGTCAAGCAGGTATTTAAAAGAGAAGAGGATTTTCCTACATCTATAGGATTTGATGTAGCTATTCCCCATGGTAAATCTGACTCTGTAAAAAGTGCTGCAGTAGCTTTTGCTAGACTAAAAAAGGAAGTTAAGTGGAGTGAAGAAGAATCGGTAAAGTATGTATTTTTAATTGCTGTACCAGAAAAAGAAGCCGGAGATAGGCATTTGCAGATTCTTGCTCAGCTCTCCAGAAAGATTATGAGAGAGGAGTTTAGAACTAAGCTGCGAGAAGCTTCTAACATAGAAGAGATATTAGAAGCATTGGATAGTTAAGAATTAGTAATGAAAAATTAATAGTGAAAGATGATTTTTAGCTGTCGCAAAAAATCTTTTAATTTATATAAGTCAGTGCTTAGTAATGTTTTGCTTTAGCAAAACGAGCTTTCAAAAATTTAATTAAAGATTTTTTGTAGTGTAACGGAAAAAAATCCACATTAACTATTAATTCTTCATTCTTAACTATTAATTTAAATTTTATATGTATGAAAGTTGATATATTAAACAATAAGAGTGGAGGTAAGTAAAATGGATGATTTAAAGGATTTATTAAAAAATACGAGACAGCATCTAATGACAGGTGTTTCATACATGATTCCTTTTGTTGTATCAGGAGGAGTTTTATTAGCACTTTCAGTTTTATTATACGGTTCAGCAGCAGTTCCACCTAAAGGAACAAGGTTGAATGATTTGTTTAATATAGGAGCAGCTGGACTTGGATTAATGGTTCCTATACTAGCAGGATTTATAGCATTTTCAATGGTAGATAGGCCAGGTATAGCACCAGGAGCTATTGGTGGGTATCTCTCAAATCAAATTGGAGCGGGATTCTTAGGAGGAATTATAGCAGGTTTGCTTGCAGGTATAGTAGTTTTTTATTTAAAGAAAATAAAAGTTCCTTCAATTATGCGTTCTGTAATGCCAATATTTGTTATTCCACTAATAGGTACATTTATCATAGGTACACTTATGGTTTGGGTTATAGGAACTCCTGTTGCAGGAGCTATGACAGGAATGAAGGCTTGGCTAGAAGGGTTAGGTACTGGAAATTTGGTACTTTTAGGAATAGTTTTAGGTTCAATGATAGCTTTTGATATGGGAGGTCCAGTAAACAAAGTTGCATATGGATTTGGAGCGGCAATGGTAGGAACGATAAATCCTACAACTGGAATGGCAAGTCCTATAGCACTAAAAATAATGGCAGCCATAGGTGTTGCAATATGTACTCCTCCAATTGGGATGGGTGTAGCTACTTTCTTAGCACCTAAAAAGTACTCAACTGAAGAAAAAGAAGCAGGAAAAGCTGGTATATTGATGGGGTTAATAGGAATAACAGAAGGAGCTATACCTTTTGCTGCATCAGATCCATTGAAGGTTATTCCTTCTTTAATAGTGGGTTCTGCCAGTGGGGCAGTTACTGCAATGTTATTAGGGTCTGGAAATCCTGCACCTTGGGGTGGATGGATAGTATTGCCAGTAGCTACAGGTAAATTTGGTTATATTATAGCTACTTTGGTAGGTGTTGCTGTAACAGCATTGATGGTAAATATTTTAAAGAAACCAGTCACAGAAAAACGTAATGATGACCATGGTGGAGATGGTGAAGAGCTAAATTTGGATTTCGAATAAGGCATTTGAAAGAAAATAACAAGTCAAAGATGCGACGAATATTTTTTATCAGACAAGGAGGCAGGTTCCGCAGATAGTGAATCCTATCTAAGGGTTCTACCGACGCAGTATGATAAAAAATAGGCTAGCATACTGACTAGTTATTTCTTTGAAAATGCCTAATATAGGTTAAAACAAGATAATAGGAGATGAATTAAAATGAAGATATTAGCAGTTACGGCTTGTCCATCAGGAGTTGCACATACTTATATGGCTGCAGAGGCATTGGAAAAAGCAGCAAAAGCCAAGGGAATTGAAATAAAGGTCGAAACTCAAGGTTCAATAGGTATAGAAAATAAAATTACTATGGATGATGTAAAAGATGCAGATGTAGTTATATTAACTAAAGATATTGGTATAAAGGAAACGGAAAGATTTAACGGATTGCCAACCGTCAAAGTTGGAGTTAGCGATGTAGTTAAAAAATCAGATCAAATAATTGACAAAGTTGAAGCGTATGTTAATAGCAAAAAACAATAATAAATAAGCTGTTGGTTATTCCAACAGCTTATTTGATATAATTAAATATTTGAAAGAAGTGGGAAGCATAATGGTGAAGTTTGCTGTAATAGGAACAAGTAAAATCACTGATAGGTTCATAGAAGCAGCTAAGTTATGCAAGAATTTTGAACTCACTGCAGTGTATTCAAGGACAAAGGAAAGAGCTTTAGAATATGCAAGTAGATACGAAGCTGCATTGGCGTATGATGATTTAGATGAACTTGCGGAAAGTAGAGAAGTAGATGCTGTTTATATAGCTAGTCCAAATAGTTTTCATGCTTTTCAGTCAATTAAAATGCTAAGGGGCAAAAAACATGTATTATGTGAAAAAACTATAGCATCTAATAAAAAGGAATTAGAGCAGATGATAAAAGCATCTAAAGAAAATGGAGTAATTCTTTTAGAAGCAATGCGTTCTATATTTGATCCAGGATTTAGGGCCATAGAGAACAATCTTATTAAGCTTGGAACTATTAGAAGGATTACATTTCAATATTGTCAATATTCTTCCAGATATGATAATTTCAAAAAAGGAATTGTTGAAAATGCATTTAATCCTGTTTTTTCTAATGGGGCACTAATGGATATTGGGGTATATTGTATTCATCCATTAGTTAAGCTTTTTGGAATGCCTAAAAGTATATGGGCAAGTTCTGTAATTTTAAAAAACGGAGTGGATGGTGCTGGAACTATTATGGTGAACTATGAAAATATGCAGGGGGAACTTTTATACTCCAAGATTACAAACTCTAAATTACCAAGTCAAATTCAAGGTGAGAAGGGATGTATGATCATAAAAGAAATACCAGATACAAGGCAAGTTACTATTATATATAATAATGGGAAAAAAGAGTATATAAATATCAATAAGTATGATAACAATATGTATTACGAAGTAGAAGAGTTAATTAGACTTATTCAAATAAAGGAAAATGCAGATGAGTATAATAAGTGTTCTCTTATGGAACTTAGTATAATGGATGAAGCGAGAAGAAAAATGGGAATTAAATTTCCGGCAGATGTTTAGAAAGAATATAAAACAATAATAAACAATAAATAATAATACAAATATTGTTGTAAAAATCTAAAAATCACTGTATAATATAAGTGTAAATAATAGATAACAATAAAAGTATTCTATAGGTAATAAAGAAGGTGAGTTGTATGGAAGAGTTAATTCAAACGGACAGAATAGCCTGGCTAAAGAAAAAAATGATGGATGAGCCAAAATACGTATCTATTGAACAAGCACTTATTATCACCAAAACATATAAAGAAAATGAAGATAAACCCATTATTATTAAAAGGGCACTTGCTCTAAAAAATGTATTGACACACTTGAATATTGCGGTAGAGCCAGAAGAGATGATTGTTGGAAATCGTACAATGGGTGTAAGACATGGTGTTGTATTTCCTGAAAGCGGAAGTTCTTGGGTTGATCGTGAAATAGAAACCCTTCCAACAAGGCCTCAAGATAGATTTAATGTAAGAAAAGAAGATATTACTACTTTTAGAGAAGTTATTAAGCCATATTTTAACGGAAAATCCTTGGAAGATGTAATTAGAAAACGGTATGGAAAAGAGATAGATGAAATTGCAAAGGTAGTTAAAATCAATCAAAAAGATCATGCACAAGGTCATATTTGTCCAGATTGTGAAAGCTGGTTAAAATACGGACCTGAGGGATTAAAAAATCAAGCTGTTTTGAGATTAGAAGGTGCTTCTAAAGAGCAGCAGCATTTTTATAACAGTGTTATTTTGGTAATGGAAGGTACTCAAAGGTTTATGATGCGATATCATGATCTTTTAATAGAAAAATCAAAGGAAGAATCAAATGAAGAAAATAAGGCCAATATGCTTCAAGTTGCATTAAATTGTAAAAGTTTGAGTATGAATTCTCCAAATTCTTTTCATGAAGCTGTACAGTCTATTTGGTTTTTATTTGTTATTCTTCACATGGAATCAAATGCATCTTCTTTTTCACCAGGCAGAATGGATAAATTCTTATATCCCTTTTATAAGAAAGATATTGACAGTGGAAAAATTGATAATCAAAAAGCTTTGGAAATTATAGAATGTCTTTGGCTTAAATTCAATCAAATTGTCTATTTGAGAAATTCACACAGTGCAAAGTTTTTTGCAGGTTTTCCAATTGGGTTCAATGTTGTAATTGGCGGCCAAGATGAAAAAGGCAATGATTTTTTTAATGAACTATCTTTTCTGTTTTTAAAAGCACAAGAGCATTTAGGATTACCACAGCCTAACTTATCAGTAAGGCTTCATAAAAAAACTAACGAGTGGCTTTTAAAGGAAGCAGTAAAAGTAGTGTCAAAGGGAAGTGGAATGCCGCAATTTTTTAATGATGAGGCTATTATTTCTTCCATGATGAAGTTAGGTGTAAAAGAAAAAGATGCAAGGGATTACGCTGTTGTAGGATGCGTGGAAATCACTACCCAGGGCAATAATCTTGGGTGGAGTGATGCTGCTATGTTCAATTTAGACAAAGTATTGGAGCTAACCTTAAACAATGGAAGGTCTCTATTAAGTGGAGATAAAATTGGCCCTGATTTAGGGAATTTAACTGATTATGAAACTTTTGAAGAATTAGAAGAAGCTTTTGCAAATAGTATCACTTATTTTATGGATAAAATGATACTAGCCTGTGAAGAAGTAGAAAAAGCACATATAGATATATTGCCATCCCCATTTTTATCTTCTGTAATTGACAATTGCATTGAAAAGGGAATGGATGTTACAAAAGGAGGAGCTGTTTATAACTTTTCAGGAATTCAGATGATACAAATAGCTAACCTGGCAGACAGTTTAGCTGCTATTAAACTTTTAGTATATGAAGAAAAGAGAATATCAAAAGAAGATTTACTAAAAGCACTGCAAAATAATTTTGAAGGATATGAAGTAATACGTACTATGCTGCTTAAGCGTGCACCAAAGTATGGCAATGACATTGACTATGTTGATGAACTTGGTGCGAAGTGGGCAAGATTTTTCAGTAAAAAGTTAAGCTGCTATACAAATTATCGCGGGGGCAGGTATCATACAGGAATGTATACAGTCTCTGCTCATGTACCTATGGGAGAAAATGTTGGAGCTTCACCAGATGGAAGATATGCAAAAACACCTCTGGCAGATGGGGGTATGTCTCCCGTATATGGAAGAGATATTGCCGGTCCAACAGCAGTACTAAAGTCAGTTTCTTCATTAGACAATTACTTAACTACTAATGGTGGACTCTTAAATATGAAGTTTTTACCTGAATTCTTTAAGACCGAAAGTAATATAGATAAGTTTGCTAAATTTTTAAGAACTTTTGTGGATTTAGAAATACCACATATACAATTCAACGTAGTGAGAAAAGAAGATTTGATTGCAGCACAAAAGAATCCTGAAAATTATAGAAGTTTAACTGTTAGAGTTGCAGGATATACTGCTTATTTTACAGAACTGGCAGGAGAACTTCAAAATGAAATTATTGCTAGAACAAGTTATGGTAATATATAAGTGCAGGTGATTAAGTGATTGGTAAAGTATTTGATGTTAGGAGATTTTCAACACATGATGGAGAGGGAATTAGAACCACAATCTTTTTAAAGGGATGCCCACTTCGCTGTGTGTGGTGCCAGAATCCAGAGAGTTTTTCCTTAGAGCCTAAGCTCATGTACTTAGAAAATCAGTGTATACACTGTGGAAGCTGTACTAAAGTGTGCAAAAATAAATCCATTACTTTAAAGAATAACAAGCTTTATATTGACAAAAGTGCCACAGATGAGTGGAAAGATCCTATAGATGCATGCCCAGCAGGATGCTTGACTATGGATTGTAAGTTATATACTGTGGAGGAATTAGTGAAGTTTGTGTTAAAAGATAAAGCATTTTTTAAATATGGTGGAGGAGTTACCTTATCAGGAGGAGAACCACTTTTTCAGAAAGACTTTGCAATATCCCTACTAAAGATGTTAAAAGAAAATGGAATTCATACAGCAATAGAAACTTCACTTTACGCAGCTAAAGATACGATTAAGGATGCTCTTTTTTATTTGGATTCTATTTATGCAGATTTAAAAGTATTTAATAGGGAAAAACATAAAGAGTTAACTGGAGTTTACAATGATGAAATAAAAGAAAATATAAAATTTATATTGGAATCGAATAAAAGAAATAAGGTAATTATTAGAACGCCGCTTATTCCCAAAATGACGGCAACTAAAGAAAATATCTATGTTATAGCTAAATTTATCACTGGTATTTATCCAGATGTAAAGTATGAATTATTGAATTATAATCCTCTTGCCAAGGCAAAGTATAATTTAGTGGAAGAAGAATATTGTTTTTACGATAATCCTAAAATGTATAATGAAGATGAAATGAACGAGTTTAGAGAAGTGGCAAGAAATGCAGGAGTAAAAAGCCTCATTATTGAAGCTTAAAATAAATTGCAATATGCAGTGGAAGAAAGGAAATGAGATTTATGAAACTTATTGTAGATTTTGCAAATTTAGATCGAATTAAGGAAATGTATGATTATTATCCAATAGATGGAGTAACTACTAATCCATCTATTCTAGCTAAAGAAGGAAAAAATCCCTATGAGGTATTAAAGGCAATTAGAAAATTTATTGGAAAAGATGCAGAACTTCACGTACAAGTTGTTTCCAAAGATGCTGAATCAATGGTTAGAGAGGCACATAAAATTCAACAAGAATTGGGGCCTAGTACTTATGTAAAGGTTCCAGTATCAAGAGAAGGATTAAAGGCAATAAAGGCTCTTGCAGCAGAAGGTGCTAATATTACAGCAACTGCTGTCTATACACAGATGCAGGCTTATTTGGCAGGAAAAGCTGGTGCTAGCTATGCAGCTCCATATGTAAATAGAATTGACAATATAGGTGCAGATGGTATAAAAGTTGCAAAAGATATTCATGATATATTTAAAAAGAATGATTTAAAGACAGAAGTTCTTGCAGCAAGTTTTAAAAATTCACAACAAGTTTTAGAATTAGCTAAATATGGTGTTGGAGCCGCAACAGTTGCTCCAGATGTAATTGAAGGATTAATTAAATTAGATGCAGTTGATTGTGCAATAAAGGCATTTACAAAAGATTTTGAAAAGCTGTGTGGTGAAGGAAAAACTATGCTAGATTGTTAATTTAAGATTGAGCCTGTATCAAAATTATTTTGATACAGGCTCAATGTATTTGTCCGATGGCTACCAGCCGTAATACCCCCATCGCACTCTGTGAAAGCGACTATCACCAAATCAAAGATTTGGGATATCTGCTTTTCTTATAAAGTGGGGGATAACGGCTGGTACGCCCCTGGATAACGATTTCCCCTAAAGGATAACGCCTTCTAAGTGCTAAAGCACTAAGAATCCTGTTAATAAGTTTCAGATGGAGAAAAAAACTCCACCTGAAACCAAGAATTCTGTTTATGAGAAAACGTTAAAAATATTGTTGATATTAAAATTCTTTGAAGATTTCTTTCTTTGCGCCACAAACTGGGCAATCACTGACATTATCACCCATGTATGTATATCCGCAAATTGGACAAACATATATCTTTTGATTTGGAATATCTTTTCCTGATTTAGCTGCTTCCTGTGCCCCCTTAAACATATTGGCATGTATTTTTTCAGCTTCTAGTGCAAAATGAAATGATCTTTCAGCATCTTTTTCATTTTGAAATCTTGCAGTTTCAAGATATACAGGATACATTTGATCTACTTCATGAAGTTCTCCATTTATTGCTCCCTGGAGGTTTTCTACAATATCGGTATTTCCAAATACAGCACCAGCTGCAACTGTATTGTCACCAACTTGATTTTTAAGTACATTGAAATGATTTTTAGCATGTGCCCATTCTGCATAGGCTATGCCTCTAAAAAGTCTGGCAATGTTAGGATATCCAGCTTTCTCAGCATGATCTCCCCAAATGAGATATCTCATATGAGCCATACTTTCTCCACCATATGCAGATCGTAAAAAATCAGCGGTCATTGCATTATTTAATGCCATTTTGTACACATCCTTTCATATCTGTAATATATATTATTATCTATAATATATGTTAATATTCATATGGTAAATTAAATTGACTACATAACTTGCAATAGCGCATTAATCATAAAACTGCTTTATTTTTCTCAATATTAAATTTATCTATTGTTTCTTGTATGCTGTTAATTAACTTGCTTACATGATATCCATCAGCGGCTGCATGTGATATTGTCACAGTAAATGGCATTAACCATTTTCCGTTTTCTTCATGATATTTCCCATAGGTTATAATTGGCATTAAAGATGGACTGGATTCACTGCTGTATGTTGAATATCCTGTAAATGTGAGCCATGGAACACAAGATATGCAGTAGAAATTTTTAGGCTGGTTTGCCTTAATTTTTACACCTTTAATATGTGAGTATTTTTCCATATCACATTTATAATTATCATAAAATTTATAAAAGTCATCTGTATATTCTGACCAAATGTCTGAGAATGTATGATCATCTTTATGAAAAATTGTATAGTTAGGATGGACAATATCATATACAATTAATTGATTGTTTTCCCCAAGACGCATACGGAATTCTGGCATAGAATTTATGTTATAACTAACACAATATATAAATGAAGGATAAAATTTCAAATTATTCTTTTTTAATGATTCCTTAAATAAAGTAACATCAAGATTTGCGGTAATACTATAGGCACATTTAAGCTGTTCAGTATAATATTTAAAGTGTTCACGCCTTTCCCATTTTTCAAAATCAACTACATGAAACATAAACTAACCCCTCGTTCCTTGTACTATATTATAGCTTATTTACTCAACTTTCGCAGTTTAAAAATATTGCGAAGCAAAGCTTCGCAAGTTAAGAATTAATAATGAAAAATTAATAGTGGAGGATGATTTTTAGCTGTCGCAAAAAATCTTTAAATTTATATAAAGCAGCAATGTTCTGCTTTAGTAAAACGAGTGATGAAAAGCTTAATCAAAGATTTTTTGTAGTGTAACGGAAAAAAATCCACATTAACTATTAAATCTTCATTATTAACTATTAATTAAAATCTTATATGTGCAAAAGTTAAGTTATTTATATTCTAATTATAACATAGGATGTTTGTTTAATAATATTAGCTATAATTATTTTGACCAATAGCTTGGGCGGATTATCATTATAGGCAGTTTTGTATGGGAATTACCTTTAGCTGTATTGATTTGAGACTGAGTAAGAAAGATGCTTTTTGAGAGATTGGCTCCACTGAGATCAGCATCTCGCAGGTCAGCTCCAATGAGATCAGCATAACTTAAATCAACTCCTCTAAGGTTTGCAGCAATAAGGCACGTTCCCCTTAAGTCTGCACCTCTAAGATTAGTTTTTCTCAGGTCTGCACCAAAATAATCTAATTTATGAGATAAAGGGTTTTTTCTATGAACTTTGGAACGTATAAGCTCGCTTGTATTTCTAAGTATTACATTAACCTTGTTTCTATGAGTTTCTACATCTAGTGATAATAGAGAATCAATATCAAGAAGAGTAAGGTCTTCGGTATTGTCGATTAAGGAGTTTATATCTTCTTTGATACTGTTATCTGTTTGCAGGGTATATGCTTCAGAAAGATACCATAGTATTTCGTGAAGCTGTCTCATAATTAAGAAGGCATCAAACATTTTCTTAGCGTATTCAGAGCTTTGATGCCAATCACGTCCGCTGCAGGTAATCTGGGCTAATTTCTGACCAGCACCAAAACAATCATATGCAGTACAACCTTTAAGACCTTTGTTCCTAAGGTTTTTGTGAACAGAACAGGCAAAGTCAGGTTGTAAATTTATACAGGGGGTACCTGCGTTTTTATTCGTTGGAAAACCTTCGGATGCTGAGAAGTATAGTGCAATGCAGCATAATCCAAAACATTTTTTACAGTCAACTCTTAATTCGTTATTGCGTTTATCTTCATGTGTATATATCATATTTTTAGCATTCTCCTAATTTGTATATAAGTTAATATATTTGAAGGGATAATAAATCTTCATTTCTATCAGCAACATATTTATAACAATCATAAACTCCCTGATTATAAAATTCTGGAGCTAGTTCTTCTACTATAAAATCTAGCATCAAGCTTGAGGCCAAATCACCTAATTCTTCATCTCTTTCATTTAGAAAATAGTTCTTTATCGTAGAAATCATTTCCTGTTTTTTCTCTTTGTTTAATCTAATTTTGTTCATTATAGCATACCTCCATTTAAAATTGTTATTTTTCATGATTTTAAAATAGTTTATTAATTATATCATAATTCTTGTCATAATTTTTAATACTTATGTGTTAATATTATAGATACCAAATTTAGCAAAAAAGGTATCAAGTATATTCTAGAATATATTAATCAAAAACTTTTGAACAAGAATACCTAGAAGGAGGAATACAGTCAAAAATATGGGTGTTATCAGTTATTTTAAGAAGAAAAAATATGAGCAAAATTTTAAAGCTATATATGAGAAATATTATGACACCATCTTCAGAAGAATTTCCTACCTTACTGGGGACATGCATGCAGCTGAAGACTTGGCACAGGAAGTATTTATGAAGTTATATGATTCACCACCTGACCACAATAACATTGCTGCATGGTTAAATAAGGTTTCTACCAATACTTCCTACAATTATATAAGAAATAAAAAAATTCATGAAGGAAAAAATGAGATGATTTATAAAAAAGAAACAGATAACGTTATTTCAATTGAAGAAGTTGCAATTAATAATTGTGAAGTAGATTTAACTAAAAAAGTACTGAATGCACTTCCACCTAGGGATCGTATGTGTCTGGTTCTTAAATTTTCAGGATACAAATATAGTGAAATCGCAGAAATAATTGGAGTAGATAAAAACTCTGTAGGCACACTTATATCAAGAGCACAAAGAAAATTTAAAGAAAGCTATTTAAGCTTAGAAGAGAGAGGTGAATAAAAAGTGAAGTGTCTAAGTGAAGGAAGCATTCAAGCATATATTGATGGAGAACTTAGTAATGCTGAAATAAAAGAAGTGGAAATGCACCTTTTTCAATGTGGAAAATGCAAAGAAGTTTATAAAGAATTGAAGTCTATAAATAGTTTTGCCGTGGAAAAGCTTCAAGGTTATGAGAGAGATTTTAAAATAAATCATGTAGAAATAGAAAATAGGGATATTGAAGTAAAAAATAAAAAAGGAGAGTTTAAAATTATGAAAAAATATAAAAAAATAGCAGCAGCAGCTTGTGCAGCACTTGTCATAACTACTTGTGTTTCTGTAGAGCCTATAAGAGCATCAGTTATTAATGCAGTTTCAATTTTTAGAGCAAAGGATATCAAAAGTGTAAATATTTCATTAGATGATATTACAAAACTTAAAAATGAACTTATAGACCATAAGGCAGATATTAATATTGATAAAATAGGCAAAGTTAAATATCAGGGCGGCGAACAAAAAAATGTTACTATAGATGAAGCAAAAAAAGCACTGCCATTCACAATATCTATACCTCAAAATATGCCATCAAAAGAAGTAAAGAATATTTCAATAGATAAGCCTTCCAAAATGGATTTTACTTTAAATGTAGAAAATATAAATGGGCTTCTTAAATCTTTAGGAGGGAAAAAACTATTTCCTAAAGACTTAGATGGAAAAACTTTTTCTTTAAGCATGGCTGGAGGGTTAAGCATTATGTATGAAGATTCAACAAATGGCGAGCGTATAGCTGTGTCAGAAACCAAAGTACCGGAAATTGTGGCACCTGATGGTGCAGATGTGGACGAAATATTTAATGCTCTTTCAGATCTTTCAGTATTGCCGCAAGATATGCAAAATCAGCTGAAATCCATGAAGGATTGGAGAAGTACTTTGTATATTCCAAATGTAGGAGATAAATCTGAAGAAATGAATATAAATGGTATGAAAGCCATTGGGTGCTTTGATAACAGCCAAAATGATAAGGAAAAGAAACATTCTTCTATTTTAATTCTTAAGGACAATGTTTTAATTAGTATTGATGGTAATGCAGACAAAAATGAATTGCTTAAAATAGCAGAGTCTATGAGGTGATAAATTTGGTAATTGAAACAGAAAATCTTTCTAAAATATATGAAAATAATAAAGGATGCAGAAACATAAATATATCTGTATCTAAAGGTGAAATTTATGGGTTTCTAGGACCTAATGGTGCAGGAAAAAGCACATTTATAAAAACCCTTGTGGGGCTGCTGTTTCCCACTTCAGGAAATGCACGTATATTAGGTAAGCCTATTGGAGATTTGGAAACTAGGAAGAGGATAGGATATTTACCTGAACTTTTTAAATATCAAGAATGGATGACAGGATTAGACCTCCTGTCCTTCCACTCTTCATTATATAAACTTGATAAGAAGACTTCTTCTATAAAAATAGAAGAAGTCCTTGAAATTGTCAATCTAAAAGGTGCTGAAAAAAGTAAAATAGGTACTTATAGTAAAGGCATGCAGCAGAGAATAGGAATTGCCAGTGCTCTTCTTTGTGATCCTGAGCTTCTTTTTTTGGATGAGCCTACTTCTGCATTAGATCCTATAGGTAGAAAAGAAGTTAGAGATATTATGTTGAAACTAAAAGGTATGGGTAAAACTGTATTTTTAAATAGCCATCTTTTAAGTGAAGTAGAAATGATTTGCGACAGTGCAGCTATTATAAGCAAAGGAAGTATTGTAAAACAAGGAAAAATCGATGATCTTTTAGAAGGAAATACTGTTTTGGACATTCATGTAGAAAATATAAATAATGAAATTTTAAATAAGCTTGAAAAAATTGATGAAGATATGACTTTCGATGGGAAAAACATTAAAATGCATGTTAAGGAAAACTATGAGGTACATGAAGCTGCTTCGTTAATTATATCAGGTGGCGGAAAGTTGTATGGACTTATTCCTCACAGGAATAGTCTGGAAGACATATTTATAAAACTTATTGAAGGAGGTGAAGAATAATGTTTATTATTGCACTTTCTACTTTTAAGGAAATTTATAGAAAGAAAATCTTTCATTTTATAGGCATATTGACCATAGTATATCTTATCCTTTTAACTATTATTTTTAAATTTACAAGTAATAATGTGACTGGTAATAATGGCATGATAGATATGATTGCTAATCTTTCTTCAACTATTTCTATAATTGGGTTTTATTTTTCCAGCATACTTGTAGCATTTTTAACTATAATGCTGTCCATAGGAATGGTTTCTTCTGAAATAGAAAATGGAACTATTTTAACCATTTTAACAAAGCCAATTAAGAGAGAAGAATATATACTTGGGAAATACCTGGGTACAGCTATTCTTATTATTTTATACAGTACTTTTCTTTATATAGCAGTAATTACTATTTCCACTGTAAATAGAATATCTATGGTAGAAACTTTTGGGACAGCAGCACTTGCTAAGGGATTCTTGTTTTTTATTTTGCAGCCTTTGACTATATTATCAATATCTCTTTATGGAAGTACTAAATTCAAAACTTTAAATAATGGGATAGTAGTAGTGGCTTTATATGTACTTGGATTAATTGGTGGAGTAATGGAGCAAGCAGGAGCATATATTGCAAATGATTCCCTTTCTACCATTGGAATAATTTCAAGTTTAATTTCTCCTTTTGAAGTAATTTATAGAAAAATGATTTCTACTATTTTTACTTCTCTAGGGACATTTAATCCTATGTCAGGTTTTGGTTTTGGTATACCAGGGAAGTCTACTACGCCAAGTGTATGGATGATGGTCTATGTATGTGTATATTTAGTATTTTTCATATTTGTGAGTATTAAAGAATTTGCTAAAAAGGATATCGGATAAATATACATGGTAGTAATTTATTTACTGCCATGTATTTATTTGTTTTACGTACATAGTCCTTGAAAAGAAAAAGTAAATTGCCTGAAGTAGAAAATAAATTCCTACTATGATCATTAAATAAAGGCTAAGGCTTGTTTGTAATATATTGCTTAAGGCCTTTATTGCAAAACTAGTATGAATAAAGGATACTGCAAAAGGGAGAAAGAACATTATAAAGCATTGAGTACTTACTATTTTTTTTATTTCATCTGAAGTCATTCCCATTTTTTTAAGAGCTGTAAATTCATGCTTATCATTTTGAATTTCATTAAATAACTTAAAATATATTATACTGCAAGTTGCTATGAAAAATAATACTGAAATAAAGGTTCCTATAAAGAAAAATGTGGACATAACTTCCATCATTTTAGAAAAGCTTAATACTCTTTCGGAAAAACTGCTTTTCATTTCCTTTGGAATTTCACTTTTTATCTTTGATACTGAGTTTATTGCTTTAAATCCATTTTTTATAGTATAACCATAATAAACTTGAAGATTAGCATCCTTAATATCAGCTTTAAGTTTGTTAAACTCATCATCGCTTACTACTGCAGTATTGGAGTTCTTGCTATCCTGATTAATTATTCCACCATTTATTTCATTTTTAAGCTTTAAGTTTATGGAAGTGTTTTCGGTATTTAATTTTAAATAATTTTTATCAGCAAATAAATCCTTATCCTTAGTTGCAATGACATTATGATAGTGAACAATTACTTCACCATTATTTAATTTAATAGATGGTTTTTTTTGCTCACTTGCTAAAGTGTTGTAATCAGTGTTGGACATAATATAGAAATCCTTTTTATTGATGAGTTCTTCAAAATTTGAGTGCTTATTTGAAGATAAGTCATTGTTAGTTGCTTTTATAAGAATAATTTTACTTTTATATTTTATTTCATTTCCATAGGATTTAAAGACTTTTTCTACTTCTTTAGGAGATATTACATTGTGTGTATTTAATCCATTTTCAATAAAACTTATATCCTGTGGGTAGTCTATTATAGTTTGTTTTTGTACAGTTTTTTGAAATGAGTATACACTTGCAGAAGCTGTTAAGGTTACAGCTGAAAGTATTGAAACAGCAAATAATATTTTTGTATTGTCACTAAGTTTATATATTATTTGAGATAATGTTATCATATTGATGCCTTTATAAAAGATTTTATTATTATTTTTAAGTTTACTTGTAACATATATGCTGAATTGAGAGTATAGCATATAGGTGCCAGTTACTACTACAATTAAAATAGGGAACATAGTGAGTACAATAGCCTGACCTGAAAAAACTGCTAAAATGTATCCAAAGCCAATTAATACTATAGATAAAATTGCCTTTTTACTAGAAAATTTAGGTACTGGCTTTGCAACCCGTGAGCCTTTTAAAAGCTCTATTATGTTATTGCTTTTTATTTTATAGCTTGATCTAAAACAAGTTATTTGAAACAATATTAAAAAACATACTGAAGTTAATATTACTGCTTTAATTGATATTGTAAGAGGAATTTCAGCATTTAAAATCAAAATAGCTGAAATTGACATAAAAAATAACTTAGAAAAAAGAGTACCAAGTATAATTCCTGTACTTATAGAAAATAAAGAAACAATTAAGTTTTCAAACATAACATAATTTCTTACTTGGCTTTTTGTCAGTCCAAACATTGATAAAAGCCCAAATTCTTTTTCTCTGGATTTTAAAAAAGTTGATATAGAATAGTTAGTAAATACAACTGTGAATATGAGTATTACAAACTCACAAAGATAAACTGTTTCTGTCATAATTGCGCCGGCTTGCCCCATGTTTTTTAAACTAGAAGCCTTAGGACTTAAAAGAAAATTTGCAAATATGAAAAATACCATAACTACAAAGGTATTACTTAAATAGTACATTATAAATTTATTTAAATTTCCCTTTATGTTTTTAACAGCAATGTTATGCAATGTCATTGTAGCGACCTCCTATTAAAGTAAGTGAATCCATGATTTCTTTGAAGAAAGCTTGACGATTACCTCCTTTTACAATTTCTAAAAAGAATCTTCCATCCTTAATCATTATTATTCTTTTACAAAAGCTGGCTGCAAAAGGATCATGAGTAACCATCATTATAGTTGCTTTTCTTTCATTATTTAAATTAGTCAAAGATTCCATAACATCCTGAGAAGCTTTAGAATCAAGATTTCCAGTGGGTTCATCTGCAAGTATTATAGATGGATTGTGAATTAGTGCTCTTGCACAAGCGGCTCTTTGCTGCTGGCCACCTGAAGTTTCATAAGGTCTTTTACCTAAAATCTTTTTTATATTTAAAAGTGAAGTAATATCATCTACTTTTTTTTCTATTTCATGAGTGTTTGTTTTATTGAGTACTAGTGGAAGTATTATATTTTCCTTTATTGATAGGGAATCTAGTAAATTAAAGTCTTGAAATATAAATCCAAGCTCCTTTCTCCTAAATAGAGCAGCTTTCTTTTCGTCAAGTTTTTCTGGATTAACTCCATTTATGAAAAGCTCTCCTGAGGTTGGAGTATCTATTGTTGCAAGAATATTTAAAAGGGTACTTTTTCCGCTTCCAGAAGGGCCCATAACTCCTACAAATTCGTCTTCATCTATGCTAATATTAAATTTATCAAGGGCTTTTACCTGTAAACTTCCTCTTTTGTCACCATAAATTTTACTTATATTTTCAGCTTTTAATACTGACATGTTATCATTCCTTTCACTTGTTAGTTTCATGGCTGCTGTTCATAACATTTCCATCATTTTAAATGAGAAATGTTAGAACTCATGAACTTTATGTATATATTATAAAAAAATTAGAGAAATCAATGTATCGATTTCTCTTTCAAATACAATTTTAATCTTACAATATTGAAAGATTAAAATTTAAACAAGTTTTTACCCTTGAAAAATACAATAGAAAAGGTGGAACCTTTACCTTCTTCCGATTCTACAAGAATTTCATGACCAAGTTTATCACATATTTTCTTTGTAAGATACATTCCCATGCCTGTAGATTCATCACTTTTTCTTCCATTTTTACCTGTAAAGAAAGCATTGAATACTCTATTTAAATCTTCTTTAGGTATGCCTATACCTTTATCACTTATGGAAAGTATGACTTTAGAATTTTCATCTGTAATTTTAAAGCTAATATACTTACTGGCCTGAATTTTGAGTTTTGAATACTTTATGGCATTTACGACTATTTGATTTATAACAAAGTAAATCCATTTTTTATCCGTTTCTACTGTTATAGCTGTATTATCTGTAAGCTTAGGAAATATGTGATTTCTTATGAGAGATTTTTTATTGTCATTAATAACTTTTCTAACAATAGATACTATATTTAAACTTTCTACATTAAAATCGAAATTAAATTCATTAACTCTTGCATTGTAAAGCATCATGTCAAGGCCATGAGATAACTTTTCATTTTCTTCTAATATACTGTCAAATACAGCTCTATTTTCTTCATTCATTTCATCTTGAAGTATAAGATTGATAACGGACACAGGAGTTTTCATTTGATGTACCCATTTATTTATGAAATTTATGTATTCTTTATGTGTTTCTTCAAATTTTATAGTTTTGTTACTGCAGATTTTATGGGTTTTAAGCAGAAGTTTTTTAAACATTTCCTGTTCGCAAGTTTTACAACTTCCTATGTTAAGTATGTCATCCAAATCTTTTCCTGAATTTAACATTGTATTTAGCTGATTATAAAAATATCTATTTTTACAATAATCGTATATCAAAAATAGTATGAAAAAGATTATTGAAATTAAGAAGGCATAAAGTATGTTATTATTCATAAGTTCAATTTTGTTTATGATTAAAGTAAGATACATTACAAGTATAACTGCAGAAGTAGCTAAAAAATAAACCACTACAAAAGGTATCTTATCCTTAAGAAAATCTTTAAAATTCATTTATTTCACCTGCTTTGTTTTACCAATTAGGTACTATTTTATAACCTTGCCCACGCTTGGTTTCAATAACTTTAGTAATTCCAAGTTCTTCAAGTCTTTTCCTCACTCGGGTCATATTAACGGATAATGTATTGTCATCAACAAAGTCAATATCATTCCATAAAACTTCCAGTAACGTTTCTCTTGAGACAATTTTATTTGCATTTTTAATTAGAGAGTATAAAAGTTGAAATTCTTTTTTGCTAAATTCTATTTTTTTACTTTGGTATTCTACTACGTTTTGATTTATATGTAAAAAAAGTCCATTTGATTCAAATATTTCACTGCTGCTGTTTTCGGAATAACTGCCATAAACTCTTCTTATAACTCCTTTTATCTTTGCAATGAGTACATCATAGGAAAAAGGCTTGGTTATATAATCATCCCCTCCATTTTCAATGGCCATAACTTGATCCATATCAGAATTTCTAGCTGAAAGAAATATTATAGGTACATTTGACACTGTTCTTATATCTCTGCACCAGTAAAAACCATCATATAGAGGCAAGTTGATATCCATAAGAACAAGATGGGGGTTATTTTTAATAAATTCAGTTTTTATATCACAAAAATCATTTACACAGCAAGTTTGATATCCATACTTTTTAAGATGATTTCTTATAAGGCTATTTAATTTTTTATCATCTTCAATTATCATTATGTTATACATTTAATACACCTCTTGAAAGTAATGTTGTGTATTTCCATTTTATCATAATATAATATAATTAATAATTCATTTTTAATTGGAATGAACAAAAATCAGAAAAGGATGTCTAAATAATGATAGAACAAAAAAATGAATGTAAAGTTATTTCCATAACATTAGTTTCTGCAGTACTTTTTTGCTCACTAATAGTTATAAGTTCTCTTTTGCCGCTTGCTAATTCTGGACCTAATGCAAATAAATTTAACTCTTTTGGCATGTGGTTATCTGTGGGTATTGTTTTATTATTGTATATAATACCTTTAATCATTTATATATTAGGAATAAGAGCAGTGAGATTTGTATTGGCATTTGTTTTGGTAATTGGAATATTATCAGACTTTTCGCTAATTGCAGTTGTCTTTATGTCTAATTTATTTGCTAAAAATTCATTATATACACTAATGGGAGTTATTTGTATTGCATCGTTAATTGTAAATGTTATTTGGTTTTTAGTAGTATTTCGTTCATCATCAAAGTAATGCCAAGTATGATTATACAAGGAAGGATAATTTTATGATAATTAATTCAGCAGCAATGATATATTTTTCACCTACGGGAACAACTAAAAAAGTTATTAATTTTATTGTGGCAGGTATGGGTATAGATAATAATAGGTTAATTGATATAACATCACCTAAAATTAGAAATTTAAATAGTTATATAATTAGCGAAGATATAATTCTAATTGGAGTACCTGTTTATGCAACACATATTCCTAAAATAGTAGAGCCTTTTTTAAGAAGTTTAAAAGGCAATAACAAGCCAGTTGTACTTATAACTCTTTATGGAAATATGGATAATGGGGTAGCTTTAAATGAACTTTATTCCATAGCTAAAGATTCTGAATTTAAGGTGGTTGCAGTAGGTTCATTTATAGGGGAACACTCATTTTCTACAGAATAAATACCTATAGCAAAAGGACGACCTGATAACAAAGATTTAAGCAAAGCTGAGGAATTTGGAAGAAATATAATAAAAAAGTTGGAAATGCTAGATAACTTAGTTATAATAAAAACAGTATTGACAAATATGGTATTAAGTAGTATTCTCTGTTTAGTAGATAAACAGGAGGACACTTATGAATAAAGAAATTACAAAAATTATAGAACAGTTTGAGAGGGTTTTTAATGAATATCAGGATCTTCGCAGGCAGCCAATTGAGTTTGATAAAGAAACTACTCTTTATAGAAGTGAGCTTCATATGATAGAGGCAATTGGAAACTATGAAAACATAAATGTCACAAAGTTATCAAAATTGCTTGGAATAACTAAAGGGGCAGTATCTCAATGTCTAGATAAGCTTTTGAAAAAGCAAATGGTATTTAAAAATCCTTCTCCGCTTACTGATAATGAGGTCGTTTTAACTCTTACTGAAAAAGGTAAAGTAGTTTTTGAAGCACACAATACATATCATAAAAAAATGTATGAAGATTTTGACAATATTCTAAAAAAATATTCTAAGGAGGCTCAGCATGCTTTAATAAATCTCTTAGCTCAACTTGAAAATTATCTAAAACAATAAATTTTTTTATTCATTATGTTTAGATACTAAACATATATAAAGAGGTGGAAAATGATGAAAAGAAAATTTGGATTTTTTAAAATAGTTGTAATTTTATTTTTTTATGTTTTACCGTTAATTAGTATTATTATAGATGTATTTATTTTTAAGAATACAATGATTGTACAGGTAGTACTTAAATGGTGTATTTTCTTTGGAGTAGGACTTAGACTTTTTACAGCGGGCTTAAAGCAGTCTTTAAATCCAGCATTTACGGCGAAAGGTATATTTAATATCACGGATGAAAAGGTATTTCCTATTGTAAGGGAACTTGGATTTGCAAATATCTGCTTTGGACTTATTGGAATAACATCACTTTTGGTTTCTAATTTTAGATATACAGCAGCATCTTTAGGAATTTTGTTCTATTTTTTGGCATTTATGCAGCATATGATTCGAAAAAATAAAAATTCTACAGAAGTATTTGTTACCATCACTAATCTTTCAATTGTACTAGAATTACTTATTCCTATGTTTATCATTCTTGTGTAATGAAAAAAAGACTGTTACACTAAAAAATAGTAAAGTTGTTAAAATGATTATAGATAAATTAATAATTTATGAGGTGATGTTGTTGAGATTAATAGCAAATTATATATCACTTTTAAGAATATTTCTTGCAATTATGATGTTATTTGTAAGACCTTTGAGTGGACCATTTTTTATAATTTTTGTTGCTTGTCAAATTACTGATGTTCTTGATGGATATGCAGCAAGAAAAACACATACCACAAGCAAACTAGGTGATAACCTTGATTCTATTGGAGATTTTATAATGATATTGGTATTAATAATTGTACTGTATCCAGTTATTAAACTGACAATTAGAATTATCATCTGGGTTTTCATTATAGCAATAATTAAAATAATATCAATGATAGTGATATTTATAAAGTATAAAACTTTTGAAATGCTTCATACTTATGGAAACAAGTTTACAGGATTTATACTGTTTGCATTTATAATATCACTTGCCTTTGTGCAATCAAATATGATTATGTATATAGTTTGTACTATTGCAAGCATTTCTGCTAGTGAGGAATTATTGATTAATTTGTTTTCAAGTGAATTACAAATAAATAGGAAAAGTATTATTGGAGTGATAAAAATTGAGAGAAAAAATATTAGTAGTAGATGATGAAGAAGATATAATATCTTTTTTAAAAGATTCATTGGAGGAAGATGATTATGAAGTTTTTACTGCCTCTAGTGGTGAAGAAGCCCTGGAAAAAATAAAGCTTTATCCAGATTTAATATTACTTGATATTATGATGCCAGGTAAAAATGGATATGAGGTATGTAATGATATAAGAGATATAGTAAGCTGTCCAATTATTTTTTTAACTGCTAAAGGAGAAGAAAGAGACATAGTTAAGGGGCTTGCTTCTGGTGGAGACGATTATATTCAAAAGCCATTTAGTTTAAGACAATTAAAAGCAAGAATACATGCTCATTTGAGAAGGGAAAAAAGAAACGCAAATAATACTGAAAAGGCCAATTTATACTTTAAAAATGTAAGTATAAACTTAAGAAATAGAGAAGTTTACTGTAATGGCCAGTTAATAATTTTAACTAAAAAGGAATTTGATATAATTGAATTTTTGTCGGTAAATTGTGGACAAGTTTTTTCAAAGGAACAGATATATGAGAAAGTATGGGGTTATGATGCTGAAGGAGATTCAGCATCGGTAGCGGAGCATGTTAAAAAGATAAGACATAAGATTCAAAACTTTGATCCTGAAGAAGAATATATTTCTACTGTCTGGGGAGTAGGGTATAAGTGGGAAAAATAAGACTAAGCCCAAAATCTGGTTTAGTCTATTTTTATGCAATAAATATAAAAAGTTTATAATTATAATTTAAAACTTTAAGAAAACTTTAAAATTGCCTCTTATAATTACCTTGTGTTTAAAAAGTATTAGTAATTAGGAGGCATTAATTTATGTCAAGTGAAAAAATTGCAGTTAAAAATGTGAGCAAAAAAATAGGGGAAAAAACCATATTGGAGAATATTTCCTTCGATGTTTATGAAGGTGATATCTGTGGTTTTATTGGACCTAATGGTGCAGGAAAAACTACTATGATTAGAGTAATAACAAATCTAATTTCACCTACGGAAGGAGAAGTAACTATAGATGGAGCTAATGTAGTCAAAGAAAGAAAAACTGCATTATTAAAACTTGGAGCAATAGTTGAAGAGCCTATATTCTTTCCATATATGTCAGGAAGAAAAAATCTTCAGAACTTAGCTATGTTAAATCCAGCTATGTCAAAGTCTGAACAAAAAGAAAAAGTGGAGGAGGTTTTAAAGATAGTAGATCTTCAAGATAGAGGCTCAGATAAAGTTAAAACTTATTCCTTAGGAATGAAGCAGAGACTTGGTATTGCACAAGCACTTTTAAACAATCCAGAAGTAATTATTTTAGATGAACCTGCAAATGGACTTGATCCAATGGGCATGAGAGATTTAAGAGAACTTATATTTAAGCTCCAAAAAGAAAAGAAAATAACCTTCTTTATATCGAGCCATTTGTTAGATGAACTTCAACAGCTTTGCAATAGATTTGTAGTAATAAACAAAGGAAAACTTGTATGGCAGGGAAGTAAATATGAACTAGAATCCATGGGCAAAAGCGGCAGATTAGAGGATGCCTTTATAAAATTAGTAAGTGGATGTTAGGAGGAAGATGTGATTATGAAACAATTATTTATTAGTGAATGGCAAAGATTGTGGAATAGGAAATCTACTTGGATTTCATTTATGCTAATACCACTGGCAATTATAATTGCTATAAAACACTATATTAAAATAGATGCTTTAATTACTCTAAATAGCCCTAAATATGTTTCTTGCTTAAATTTTCCAAGCGTAATCTTAAGAAACGAAAGCATATTGGTTTTTGATGTTATAGTAATCCTTCTTATTATCATGGCTGTAACCAGTGAGTATAGAGAAGGGCAAATGAGAATGGTAATGCTAAGAAGTTTTTCTTTTAGTGAAATTTTCAAAGTAAAGTATCTAGTTACGTTGAGTACAGTATTTTTACTTTTAATTACGAATTTTATTTTAAGCAGCTTTTTAGGATATTTAGCTTTACCAAAACAGGAAGTTAAGTTTCCTTATTATTCAAATAAATTTACAATAAATGAAAGTATGATTTACAATACAAAATACTATGTTATTTCCTTTTTAGTTTTAGCTGCTGTTATATCAGTTATTATATGTATATCAATGATGTGTAAAACTACTATAGGTGCACTTTCAGCTAGTTTAGCATTTATACTTGTGTCTATAATTTTACCAGAGATATTTTCCTTCCTTATGGATAATACTTCTCAAATATATAACATTTTGTACTTTTCTTTTATTACAAGAATTCAATATATAGGGATAGAAACACTTTTGGCACAAACGCCTCAGCAAGTGGGGATAATATTTACATCCATTGCTTTTCACATAATTGTCTTTTATTTAATTGCACATAGTTTATTTAGTGATCAAGATTGTTATTGTTAGGAGGTAACACGAATATGAAAAGATTAATAGTTTCAGAATTTCAAAGAATTTTTGAGAATAGAAGAAACCAATTACTATTAGCATTTTATTTAGGTATGATAATACTAATGTGTATATTTAGGTATATAAGTCCACAGGGCTCCTATGATGGTGTAGATTATAATGTAGATTTGAACAGACTTAATTTTTCACCTTTTGCATTTTATGAAATAAGAGTAGAACTAATATATTTAATTTTGCCTATTTTATTTATATCTTCAATCAACTATGAGCAATCCATAGGTGCTTTTAGAATGTATGTAACAAGACCGTATAAAAAATATGAATTTATAGTAAGCAAATGGGCAGCCTTAACTGTAACTACCTTTATACTAATGTTCATAGCGTTTATAATAAGTACAATTTTCGGATATCTGTTTATGCCTAATGCATTAAGTGTAAAGTTTTATAAAATACAACAGGAATTTTCAATGTCTGGAGCACTTTTATACACTGCTAAATTTTTCATTATACAATTTATAATAGCTTTATGTGTCTTATCAATATCAAGCATTATTGGATTAGTAATAAGTAATTCTATAATTTCAATTTTAGCTGTTATAGCTGCACTTGTAGGTTTGAGCTTATATATAAAGCCCTTTGAGTTTTTAGATAAAACTACAAAATATGGTTTTCATGTTTTATCAAATACAGCTCCTATGAGTTTTTACATTACTTTAATAAGCACCTTGCTTGGGGGATTACTTGTAAGTATATTTTTATGGCAAAAGAAAGATTATCTTTATTAGGAGGTGATTTTATTGAAAAAAATTGTAATTATAGTGATTTGTGCATTTATATTTATACTAATAGGTATTGGAGTCAATAACCAATATAGTAAATATAAATCAAATAAAGCTGTACAGGCTTTTAAAACTAAAGCGGTAAATTTAAAAACAGTAAAATATAATAGTGGTTTTGAAGATTTAATGCCTTTAAAACCTATATTAAAGGATAAAAGAATTGTTGCTATGGGAGAAGCTACCCATGGAACTAAAGAATTTTTTCAGATGAAACATAGAATGTTTCAGTTCCTTGTGGAAGAAATGGGTTATAATGTTTTTGCTATGGAAGCTTCACAGCCTGACTGTATGGCAGTAAATGACTACATTTTAAATGGTAATGGCGACCCGAGTAAGCTTATAAAAAATTTAGGATTTTGGACCTGGGATACTAAGGAAGTTTTAGATATGGTAGAATGGATGAAGGAATATAATAAAACACATGAAAAGAAAATTAAATTCTATGGTTTTGACATGCAGTCCAGCCATACAGCAGCTCAAAATGTTATAGATTATTTAAGAAAAGTTGATCCATCCTATGAATTAAGTGTACATGAAGTGCTTTCAAAGTTTAATGACAAAACATTAGATTATGGAGTAAAAAAGCAGCTTCCAATTGATGGAATTAAGGAGATAAAAAATGTTTTTGAAAAAAACAAAGATGAATATATAAAAAGGTCTTCAAAAGAACAATATGAGCTTTATATGCAAAATTTAAATGTCATATGTGAGTTTTATGATATGTTCGGCACAGGAGGCAGTGATTTTCAAAAAGAAACTAAAAGAGATAAATATATGGCGGAAAATGTAAAGTGGATTTTAGACCATGAAGGAGAAGACAGCAAGATAATGCTGTGGGCACATAATCTACATGTGTCAAAAGGAATAGACAAGTTTGGCGGTTCAAATTCAGATTATCCAGAAGGAAATGTAAAGAGAATGGGCTCAAATTTATATGATATGTATGGCAACAAAATGTATGTTATTGGCTTTGAGTTTAATAAAGGTGATTTAAGAGCCAACTATACAAATAAGGAAAATGGACAAGCAGTTAATGGAAAATGTACCTTAAAAGCAGTAAAAGAAAATTCAGCAGCATACATCTTCTCTAAGGTAAATCCTATTTTTTCCATTGATTTCAACACTTGTAAGAAAAATAAATATGCAAAAAACATTTTATCAAAACCTCAATATTGTCATGATATAGGTGCTGTTTTTTCTGGAGAAAATGAAAGTTTTGAATCTGAAATTTTAGACCTTCGATATGATGGATTGATATTTGTAGATACTACAAGTAGTGCAGAGCCTAACTAATTATATAGGAGCAGATTACATATGGGGAAATTAAATATAATAAAAAATATAACTTTTAAGAGACAATTTATGATTTCAGTGATTTTGGTGATTATATTAAGCATTTTTTTTGCCATAGTAGGTTTAATATTGGATATTTCTCTTATTAATAAAGGAGTAATATTAAGAGCAGGTTATTATAGTGATTTAGTACCTGGAATAAAACAATATATAAATAAGAATAAGGATAAAATATTAAATAAAGATTTTAAAAATGAACTTGAAAAAGTAATACCTACAGTTGGTATTGAATATGAAGTAGTAGATTCAACTGGTAGGCTTTCTTATGGCTATTTTAAAAAGTCTATTGCATCAGAAGTGCCTATAAGTAAAGAGCAAACAACCAAAATTAATGGACGGATAAATCCAGAAATTATAATGTCTATCCCTATTATAGATAACAAAGACTTAAAAGGAATGGTTATATTAAAATATTATATAAGAAGTAGTGCTAAAAATTCTAACTTTAACTTTATTGCTAGGTATTCAGATACTTTTGTAGTACTTTCTCCATTTGTGTATATCATATTATTTAGCATATTATTTGGTCGTAGATTTAACAAGAAATTAAATGTACCTTTAGAACAGTTAATGGAAGCTGCAGAAAGAATAAGAGTTAGGGATTTGGAGTTTAAGATAAGTTATGAAAATGATAATGAACTTGGAAAACTCTGCAAGTCATTTGAGGATATGAGAGTAGATTTAAAGAAGTCATTAGAAAACCAGTGGAAAATGGAAGAAGAGAGAAGAGAAATAGTAAGTGATGTTGCACATGATTTAAAAACCCCCATTACAATTATAAAAGGGCATGTAGAGGGACTTTTAGAAAGTAAGAAATTAGATAAGGACAAGCTATATAGATATTTAAATTTAATAAACAGAAATATAGATAGAATGTCCAATCAAGTTCAAAGGATAAATTTACTAACTAAGATTGAAAATGAAACTTTTAAACTAAGTGATAGTGAATGTGATTTAATAGCTTATATAAATGAAAAAGGTATGGATTATGATGTACTAGCACAGGGTAAAAAAATAAAGTTTGTATGCAATATTCAAGATTTGAGAAGCTCTAATGATCTAATAAAAGTGGATACTTATGTATTATCAGAAATACTTGATAACTTAGTTTCCAATAGTTTAAGATTTACTAAAGAAGATGGAAGAATAACTTTAAATTTAAAGTTAAATTCAGATAAAGTGATTTTTTCTGTTTGCGATACTGGATGTGGATTTTCAAGAAAAGATTTAGAAAATGTATTTAAAAAGTTTTATGAAGGGGATGAATCCAGGTCAAAGGAAAAAGGACATTCAGGTTTAGGACTTTATATTGTCAAAACTTTGGTAGATAAATTAGGTGGTGCTGTTGAAGTTAAAAATAATGATGAAGGTGGAGCTGAGGTCAAAATTTGTATACCTATAAATTTATCCGATGGCTACCAGCCGTAATACCCCCATCGCACACAGTGAAAGCGACTATCGCCAAATCAAAGATTTGGGATATCTGCTTTTCTTATAAAGTGGGGGATAACGGCTGCTACGCCCCTGGATAACGATTTCTAAGTTTCAGATGGAGAAAAAAACTCCACCTGAAACCAAGAACTCTGTTTATGTAAGGAGGAATTACATTTATGCTAACACACATTGGTACTATACAGATTGAAACGGAAAGGTTAATTTTAAGAAGATTTGAGTATACAGATGACGAAGATATGTTGAAATACTGGGTTAGCAATCCTAAAATTCAATCCATGTACTGTGAGCCAATTTATACAACAAAACAGGAAGTTAAAAAACTTCTTAATAAATATATAAGCTCCTATGAAAAAAAGGATTATTATAGATGGGCTATTATATTAAGAAGAATGGATGAATGTATAGGACAGATTGCATATTTCCTAATGAATACAGACAATCGTTTTGCAGAAATTGAATACTGTATTGGAGAACTATTTCAAAGAAAAGGACTTGCAACTGAAGCTACAAAAGCTGTTATTCAATACGGATTTAATAGGATAAATTTACATAAGGTGCAAATATGTCATAAGTCAATAAATACTGCTTCTCGTAGAGTAATTGAAAAATGTGGATTCGTCTATGAGGGCACATCCCGGGACTTTTTTTACGAGAATGGAAAATATATTGATAGGCTTTATTATTCAATTTTAAAGGATGAATTCAAAAAATTCAAATAAAAGTGCATAGTAAAAGAATTATTTATTTAGCAGTAGGTAGTTATTTTTATCCGATGACTACCGGCTCTAATAATCCCACTTCTCCAAGTGGGATTAAAGAGCAGCTACATCCCTGGATAACGATTTCTAAGCATCAGGTGGAGTCAAAACTCCATCTGATGCCAAGAACTCTGTTTATCATGACAAGAGAAACTAAATTAGAAATGGATGAGAGTCTAAAACCCTTATTTGTAAGGATTTTAGGCTCTCATTTGTTAGTTATTTAAGAAAATATCTTTTGCAACTGAAACAGCATTTAGGACTCTTGGGAAACCAACATAAGGGATGCACTGTAGAAAAACTTCTATAATTTCCTTTTCTGTTATTCCAACATTTAAGGCACCATTAATATGAACTTTTAGTTGTTTTTCACATCCACCTAATGCAGTTAGAGCAGATAAAGTAACAAGTTCTCTCTGTTTTAAGTCAAATGTTGGTCTGGTATAAATGTCTCCAAAAGCAAATTCAATAATGTATTTTCCTAAGTCTGGAGCAATATCCTTAAGAGATTCTACTACTTCTGTTCCACCTGTTCCATCAACTTCATTAAGCTTATTTACTCCTTTTTCATATCTATTTTCCATAATTGAAATACCTCCTAATTTCATGATAGTATTATCATATATGATGGAGTTAACTCCATGTCAATAGGGGGAATCAAATTGAATTATTATATTGGAGAGTTTTCTAAAAAGATTGGTTTAAGTATTGATACATTGAGGTATTACGAGAAACTTGGTTTAATTTATCCTGAGAGGAACAAGATTAATAGAAGAATATATAGTGAAAAAGATGTAGAGTGGTTAAAGTTTATAATTCGTCTAAAAGAAACAAATATGCCAATTAAAGATATACAATATTATTCTAAATTGAGATATGAAGGAGACAAGACACTGGAAGAACGATTAAAATTATTAGAAGAGCAAATGGACAGGTTAACTTTTGAAAAAAGTAAAATAGAAGAGAATATACTGCATCTTGAGAAAAAAATCAATACATATAAGAAAATGATAGCTAAAACTAAGGTTTTAAAGTAAAAGATATTGCAAAGCCCCATTAGTAACTCTTATACCTTCCGTTTAAATAAGATCGGCATAGGATTTCTCAAAGGCATTGCTATTCAAGGTTAGAAAATAATATGCTATAATATACAATATATAATAAAAATTCCATTAAGGAGGTATAAAAATGAGTTCATCTGTAAATAGTATTTCTAGTGGTAATTCTTATGCCTATCCTGCAGTAACAGATAGTAAAGATAACAGTAATGATACAAAGAAATCAAAAAAAAGTAAACAAGTTATATCAGAAAAGGTAGGAAAATATTATTGTACATATGTAGTAGATGAAAGTAATAATAAGCATTTAATAAGTAAAATTCCTATTGATAAAATGGAAAAGCAAAAATCGTCGCAAAATTTAACAGGGTATGATGCGGCACAATACTGCTTATCTGCTTTATCAGGTAAAATTCATATGTCTATCGACCATAAGGTAAAAAAACAAGGTGCTAATGAAACAGACTTATTGCAATTAATGAATGTTTTAAAGGGAGGCACATTTTAAATTAAAGTTATATTTAACTGCTCTATATTTAACATAGTGTAGTTAAATATAACTTTTTATTGAATGACATCATTCATTGTGATATTATATATTTAATGAATGATGTCATTCAACGTGAGGAGAAAAAAATGAGCAGAACAGTTAAAGAACCAGAAGAGAGGAAAAAAGATATATTAAAAGCAGCACAAAGGCTGTTTAGAGAAAAAGGCTATGAAAAGACAGTCATAAGTGACATTGTAAAATTAGCAGGTATAGCTCAAGGTACATTTTATATTTACTATAAGTCCAAAGAGGATGTCTTTCTTGCAGTACTTGAAAATTTATCAGAAGAAAGAGTTGGAAAAATTATTGATATTCAAAAACGAGAAGATCTAAATGCAATTCAAAAGTTAAATTTAATTGCAAAAATTGAATTTAACTTAAATAGAAGACAAGATGATTTGCTTTTAGAGCTTCATACTGAAAAAAATGCTGGAGTTCACCAAAAGTTTATTATAAATTCTATAAATAAACTAATACCTGTTTATGCTTCAATTATAGAACAGGGAGTAATTGAGGGAGCATTTAATACTAAGTATCCAAAAGAAGCTGCAGAGTATATGCTAGTAGCTACTGGATTTATGTTTGATCCTGGAATTTTCCATACAAATCTTGAAGATTTAAAAATAAAGGCTAAAGCTGCTGAAGATATAGCTGAAAGAATATTAGGAGTACATAAAGGAATTTTAAATATACCCGATATTGACCAATTAGTGAAGGGAGAAAATTAATTATGAAGGTAATTTTTAAAGATGACCAATTTTCATTTCAGGTACTGAGACTTCTTGGAGGAGCCACTTCTGGGGCTTCTGATATAGGAGAAGTTATTTCAACTGCAAACAAGATAGTAGAAGGAGATTTTGAAAGCTGGTGCATGGAATGGACTAAACTTGCAAAGAGAATTCATGAATTTGCAGACAAATGCTATTTGGAAGGCCATTTGGTTAGCGCAAAGCAGGCATATCTCAGAGCTTCTAACTATTATAGGACAGCTGAATTTTATTTGCATGAGAATCCAAATGATCCAAGAATAAATGAACTGTATGATTCAGGTATTAAATGTTTTTCCGAGGTTATGAAATTAAGCAAACCTGTTATAGAAGCTGTTAAAATACCATACGAAAATACAACACTTCCAGGACATTTTTATCATGAAGGAGATGAAAAAAAACCTGTTTTAGTTCTTGTGAATGGATTTGATGGAACTAAAGAAGAATTTTATGGAATAGCAATGTCAGCATTAGCAAGGGGTATGAACTTTTTTACTTTTGAAGGTCCTGGACAGGGAGAAGCTGTCAGAAAGCAGCATTTATTCTTTAGATATGATTATGAAAAAGTTGTAACACCTGTAATAGATTATCTAATTTCAAAAAAAGAAATAGATCCAAATCGTATTGTGCTTATGGGGGAAAGTTTTGGAGGATATCTTGCCCCAAGAGCGGCAGCATATGAAAAACGTATAGCAGCTTGCATTGCTAATGGAGGGGTATATGATTTCATGGGGTTCAGGAGACCTTCTAATTTTTCAAGGGAAGGTTTTTTCGAATATGTGCGTAATAATCCAGAAGAAGTTAATAACATTATGTATGAAGAGATGAAAAAAAGTTCAGCTATTAAGTGGTCAATTTCAAATGCAATGTATGTATTTGATGCAAAAACGCCTGCTGAGTGCTTCCTAAAAACAGAAAATTATTACCTTAAAGGAACAGCAGAAAAAATTGAGTGTCCTACACTTGTTATTGATACTGAAAATGAAGGATACTTTAAAGGACAAGCAAAACTTCTCTATGATAATCTCAAGTGTAAAAAGGATTTTATGCTTTTTACTAAAGAAGAAGGTGCTGAAGAACACTGTCAGGTTGGAGCTAAGTTAATTGCAGGTGAACGTATTTTTAACTGGATTGAAACAATCTTAAATAAAAAACATTAGAATATGGAATATATATTTTAAGAAAAGAGTGTACCATGAATGTTCTTATTTTGACATTTATAGGTGCATTTTTATTTTTTGGTAAATCTTCAATTGCAATTAGCAAAATTTACATATTTATCAATTTATGAGTAGTATAATTTAATTACAAAATTTTTTATATTTGTGGATAGAATATGTTAATTGGAGGGGGAGATACTTGTGAACAGTTTAAATCCATTTAAGATTATATCTAATATTGAAAATGAATCATTAGAATTTGAAAAAATGGCTGTTAAGGATGCTGTGGGTGCTGCAATTATTTATGGGATTATACTGTGTCTTATAGGAGGTTTTACAAGAGTTTTTTCTATAAATAACAAATCTCAATTAGAGATGTTTATGCTCAATACAATTATGGCATTAATGATACTTGCTGCAACTACAATTATATTTTACAAACTTTATATAATTAGGTCAGATAAGGATCTTTTTTTAAAAGAAGTTTATAAAAAATTTACTATAAGAAATATTTTTTATGCAACTGTAGCTATAGTGGGATTTAGAATTATTTCCAATAACTTAGTGATTTTTGTGCTTGATCCTTTTAGTAAAATACTAATGCCTAAATCTATGTTGAAATCTATTGGTGAAATTATTCAAATGCCGTTTATCATATATGTTTGCATTGTTGGACCTGCTATGGAGGAATTTGTATTTAGAGGAGTTATACTTGGAGGGCTATTAAAAAAATATTCAGGTAAAAATTCAATAATAGTATCAGCTTTATTATTTGGTATAGTCCATTTAAATGGTATCCAATTTATTAATGGCTTTTTACTAGGCGTTTTACTAGGGTATGTTTATGTGAAAACAAAGTCAATATACCTATGTATGTATTCTCATATGTTATTTAATAGTATTGCGTTTGTACTTGCATATGTACCGTATATGAATAGGACTCAAAATTTATTTGTAGTTATTTCCCTTACAATTTTAGGAGTTGTATTTATAATTTATGGATTAAAAAAAGTAAGTAAATGTAAGGATTTAGATAAGGTACCTAGAATTTGATGAATATTAAAAAATGTATAATAAAGGGTTAGTTTCATAGTGTAATATATATAAATTTTTAATAAAAACTACACATTTGAAAAATAATATTAGAGATTAGAAATTTGATTTAAAAAGGAGAAAATTGATGAAATTTGTAAAAAAAGTATTCCTAATTTTTAGTATTATAATTATTTTTAGCAGCAATATAGGGCATGCCTCAGTACGTTTGAATAGTAAAAATAGAAAAGTTACGTTTGACGAAGCACTTTCTACAAGTAAGAAATATCAATCTTTAGGAAAATTTCACTCTGCAATTAAAGGATATAATTCAATACTAAAAAGTGAGGCACCAAGGCATATTAAAAATGAAATACTTGTCTATAAGAAACTAGCTGAGGTAAAAAAACCAATTTCCACAAAATATAGATATTGTCCAAATTTTATTCAACTAGTTTCTAAATCAAAAGAGGAGTATAAGTTAAATGGATATTCAGTTGAATTAAGTCATTATTATAGTCCCTATAAGTGCTATTTTGATTGTGAAAAGAATAATGATGAAAATTGTGATGATTTTAAGTTAGATGCAAATAATATACCTATGCGTAAATATAATGGTAAGTTTTGTTATAATCCTGTATCAGTGGAATTATATGCATTGTCTATGTATGGCAAATATATAAATGGAAATGATACAAAAAAAAGTTTTTTAAACTGTGCTGATTTTTTAATTAATTATATGGATAAAAGAGGTGCTCTAAAATATAATTTTGCATACAATCACTATGAGGACTTGAAGCCGGGATGGACATCGAGTATGGCTCAAGGTCAGGCTTTAAGTGTATTTGAAAGGGCATTTAAAGTAACGGGAGATAAAAAATATGTAGAAGCCGGAAATAAAGCTCTAAAATATCTTATTACACCTGTTTCAGAAGGAGGTGTAATGGATACATTGGAGGCGCTGGACACAAATTTAAAAAACAAGATATTTTTTCAGGAATATGTAAATACTAATAGTTCCTATACATTAAATGGATATATTTTCACTTTAATGGGATTATATGATTGGTGGCACGTTAAAGAAGCTCAAAACAAGTACTATTCCAATGTTGCCTATGAGTATTTTAATAAGGGAATTGACAGCCTTAAATGTATTTTGCCTTACTACGATATTGGAGGTTTTACAAGTTATGATTTGTACTATATAACAAACAATTCCAACCCCAATAGTGCAGGATACTATCATTCCGTACATGTAAAGCAGCTTGACACAATATATTATATTACCAAAGACAAGTATTTTAAGGATATGAGAGATCTATGGAATAGTTATGTTACACTGATATAAAATAATATTTTTACTGATTTGTGAGTTTCATCTATGATATCTGTAAGTTTACTTTTAGCTTCGATTCCTCTTACGGAAATTCATGTAAGAAAATTATTTTATAAAAATCGAATAAAAAGGATATAAAAGTTGGCTTGAATATAATGGCTTATTATTATAGATAATAAGCCAGAGGTGATACTAATGGTTAATAAGCGTAAAGTTAAAGATAAGCAATATGAAAAGATGGGAATAAGAAAAAATTCACAAGGAGACTTTGAATATATAAATCCTGAAGATAAAACTAAATCCAAATATAATTCTGTTAAAAAGAGTTAAATCTCATAGGAGGAGGTCCACTTAACCAACGGTTTGTTTTTGCTAGTTCAATTATATTGTCACATACACATTCAGCAATGGTTTCACAATTTAATTGTGCAAATACAGACCTATAGGGGTACTTGTATCAAACTGTTCCTTTATGCTTGCATGGTCAAGTCAGTAACATACTAGAGCATCAAATTTATCATTCTTAACATTTTTTATCATTTGCTGAAACTGAGGCATGTCCATATTTCCACAGCTAAAGCCTTCATTATCATAAATTACAAATCCGATTTCTTTATCAAAATTTTTATTGGAGTATTTTCACGTCATATCTTATCATATAGCCTATCATCAATATGTGTTTAATTTAATGTATAAACATTTGATCTGAAATTCATTTTATTACAGAGTTCATATACCAAATATTTACAAAAAGAAAATTAATTTTCTTATTTCTATTTTTTTTTGTAATATATAGCAGGAAAATCTAAATTATTGTAGAATTTATAAATTAAAACATTATAGGAGGTATATGAAAAATGAAAAATTTGAAAAAGAATTTCTTAAACAAAAGTATGAAAATGGTAGGTTATTTGTCTTTGTTTCTGGCAGCATTAGTTATAACTCCAGCATCAGCAGGTTGTGGTCATCAACCCCAATGTCCTGATGAGCTTTTAAAGTAATATACTAATTTATGATTTTTTATAAATGTTGTGATTAAAAATTTTATAAAAATATTAATTTGCAACATTTATAAAAAATTAAATTTAAAAGCAAAGGAGGATAAAATATGATTATTATAAGAGAAATAGTATCAGATACTATAGAAGCTTTACTTATTTTAGGTATTTTTGAAGCGCTATATGATAAGAAAAAATTTATAATTCAAAATAAAATTAGAGCAGAACTATTTTGCACATTGTATATTTTGGGAACTTATTGGAGTACATTTCATATCTCCTTGACTTATCATTCACTCATTCTTGTAATATTTGATATTTTATTACTTGCTTGGGTTACAAAAATAAGAATATTTGATTCTACGGTTATAGTTTGTTTATTTTTTACAGTAATTTTTAGTACAGAATTTTTTATTGAAATTATTGAAATGTTTGCATATAATGTAGATTTAAATCAAGTTATTTTAGATCCTAAATATGCTAAAATCATGATAGCAATTTCTAAAGTATTACAAGTTTTTATTGTAGCTATGATTCTTAAATTTAATTCCTATTTTGTTAAACTCAAAATATTTGAAAAAGAAGGGGTCATTTTTTCTAATTTAATAATTGAATCAGGAGTAGTTACTCTCTTTGCATTTTGTATTAACTTTAGTATTCTTAATATAAAAAATATACAAATCTATAATATCTTAATTTTTACTGTATATTTCATATTTTTAATTTTTAAATTCAAAAACTTAAAAGAAAAACAAACACTTGTAAATATAAATGCTAAGTATAAGGTTAAAGAAAGCCAAATTAAAAACATGGAGGAAATAATTAGCATAATAAGGCAGGAAAAACATGATTTTGGAAATCATATTAATGTTATACAGGGATTATGTTTGTTAAACAAGCCTAATACTGTTGAAAGAATAAATGACTATGTGTTGAAAATCTCAGATACCGTACAATCAACTTTTAAATACTTGGATACGGGAAATGATTACATAGATGGATTGCTATCTATCAAAAACAATTATGCCATGAAAAATAATATAGACTTTGAAGTAATGATTGATGAACCCTTTGATTTGATAAAAATTAGACAGAATGAATTGATAAGTATAATAAGCAACCTGGTAGACAATGCTTTTGAAGCATTTCAATCTAAGTCATATACAGATTATAAGGAGATAGCCGTCAGTACTTTTACAGAACATGAAGATTTTTGTATTGAAGTAGCTGATAATGGGGATGTCATTCCAGAGAACATGAGAAAAAAGATTTTTGATAGAGGATTTTCCACAAAAACCACTAAGAAAAGTGATCACGGCTTTGGATTGTATATTATTAAGCAATTAGTTGAAGAAAATAATGGAAGAATATATGTGGAAAGTAGTCCTGAAATCACTAAGTTTTTAGTGAAATTTAAGATAGGAGGATAAATAAATAATGGAACTATAACATAAGATAGCTCTATTATTTATCTGTGAAAATTATAGATATCGAATTAGTATTTTTTGTTTTCAATTTTTAAATTTCTTATTTTTAGTGAAGACATAAATAATTTTGGTATTTGATAAATACATATGTAAATTATTGTAGCAAGAATAACTCCTCCAACAATATCTATAATTGAATGTTGTTTTATAAACACTGTAGAAGCACATATCAATAGAGTAGCTATAAGTGATAAATTTTTAATTAAAGTTTTATTTTTTAATTTATAACAGTTAATTAATCCTATATGAACTCCAATGGAATTACAAACATGAATGCTTGGAAATACATTGTTTGTGCCATCATGGTCATAAATAAAATTAACTAGCCGAGAAAAAATATCTTTACCTGGTACACTTGGTCTGGGAAATTGAGAATTTGGATATAGTATAAATATTATAAAGGAAATAGTCATGCTTAATGAAAGAAATAGCTCCATTTTATAGAAATCTATTTTTGATACAGAACCAAGATATACAAAACCAATAGACATATAAGCAAACCATAAGGTTAAAAATATAAATATAGTTAACGATAAAAAGTGGTTGTATTTTTTATAAGTACTTTTTGCTAATAACATCATTTTCTTCCCTGTTAATATATCAAAGCTTATTAACACTATAAAGTTGTAATACTAAGATGTTTTATTGTCACTTAAAGCTATACCTAAAGTAGAGCCAAGTGCTATTCCCAAAGCAAGATTATGGAATGATGTTCCAAATAGAATTCCTAAACTTATTCCAAGAGCCAATATTTAAATACATCTTATGTTAAGGTTCAACCTGTGTAAGTTAGACATTAAAAAGGGAGCCCCGGAAATCCGGAGCTTTTTCAATTTCTATATTAATATATAGATTATAATTGTTCTACATATTTTTTGGCATCTCTTAAATTAAGGTGTAAATCATGTTTAGCTTCCTTAATTGCTCTAATTTTTTTGCCCTGAGATAGAAGCAGCCTTAATTTATCATCAATATCAGAATCATCATCTGATATTATAATCATATTTTCTGAGTTAGATTTTTTTCTTACCTTATGAATAACATGAACTAAAGCTCCAGCTGAAAGTAATCCAATTGCAAATAATTTTGTTTTATTTTTCATTATGAACCTCCCCTAAATATGTAATATTTTTTATAGTATATCATATATAAGTTAGAAATTTGTAGATAAAAATAAATTTCTAATTTATATTGTTAAAAAATGATTTTGAAGGAGAGCTAAATTTGCGATAAACAGAGTTCTTGGCATCAGATGGAGTTTTAACTCTACCTGATGCTTAGAAATCGTTATCCAGGGACGTAGCCACTCTTTACTCCCACTTGTAGAAGCGGGAGTATTAGAGTGGTTAGTCATCGGATAAACTAAAAGCAGTTAGAATATTATATACTCTGACTGCTTTCATAATTCTCAGTTTCATATTTAGTCTTTTTATATTTAAAGTGTTCAAAAATAGAACTATATATTTTTGTAATGTTTCCTACAAGTACAGCACAAATTATTGTCCCTTCTCGTACTGCTTTTATTTTTCCAAAAGTAAAAAGTGAAATCACTATTGCAATTATGCATAGGGTGGAGTCAAACATAATTTTTATGTTTCCAAATTTTTTCCCTGTTTTATTAGCAATAACTTTTACAACACCTTCTCCAGGATTTATAATTACATTGGCAATAACCTGTAAATACACTCCTAAAGCAAGAGCAAAACAGCCGCAAAGTAAAACAATTATTTTTTCTATATAAATATTTGGATTTACAAAACGAAATATGCTCATTCCTAAATCAACGAACAAACCAAAGAATGGGCCTACAAACACTTGAAGAAATTGTTCCTTTGGAAAATCTTTTCTTAAAATAATTATCTCTGTAAGTAAAAATAAAATACTCAACAAGAAGGTAAATTGTCCAAGGGTAAGATGAAATATCATGGAAAGTACATATGGGACACTGTTGATGGGTGAAGTTCCCATATTTGATTTTGTGGTTAGACTTATTCCTAAACCCATAAAAAATAAGCCAGTTATAAATATAAAATATCTTATAATTATTTTAAGTTTTGACATTAACAATGCCCCCTAATGAGAAGTTTTATTTATAATAATAGTTTCGTATGCAACTATTATTATAATATTTTGCTAATAGAGTGTCAATATTTAGAACAATTTGTTTCTGTTATTAGAAATTTTATTGACATAATAGTTTGCTTATTTTAAAATTAAAGTTGCATATGAAACTTTAATTAGGAGGACTATTATGAAGGATTTATCAAAATATGTTTCTGTGACACATCGCCGTACGCAAATGTTTTATACAGAGCATCTTGAAAAGTTAGAAATTACTAGTGGACAATTTATGTATATAGTCTGTATTTGTGAAAATGCTGGACAGACACAGGATGAATTATCTCAACGATTGATTATAGATAAGAGCACTGTAGCAAAGGTTTTATCACAACTTGAAACAAAAGGATTTATTACTAAAACAATAAATTCAAGTGATAGACGTGCATTCAATATTTTCCCTACAGATAAAGCTATGGCTATTTACCCACAAATATTAGAAATAAAGGATGAGTGGCATCATAGATTGACTGAAAATTTGAGTGATATAGAATGTGACGTTTTTCAAAAGTTAATGGAAAAGGTTATGGAGAATAGTATTAAAAATTGCAAAAAATTAGTTTAAAGTAACAATTTAAAACAAATATTAGACGAAACCACACAATACTATGGTGTGATTTCGTTTTTTTTCCTCCAGATTCCAGTCCATTTAATAAGTATTCTATCGATACTTTACTAAAGGCTAAATTATCTGGAGGGGGGATGGTTTATGTTTAAACGATATTTCCTAAGTTTTATAACATGTATTCTCTTTATTGCTATGTTTTTAATTGCCTTTACACAAAAAGCTTATGCTTATCAAAACAGTGGTTACTTTAATAATGTAAAGGTGGGACTTCTAAGCATGTCCTCTACCACTATTACTGCTGCATTAAGTGGAGATTATACTTTAAATGGACAATTATATCCATCTGGAACTGTTTTAAATTTTGGAATAAATGGGACAAGTATTACACTAAATGGAGTAGTACAGAGTCAGGTTACTTTAGTTCCCAATAATAACTCTAACGTGGTAACTTTAACTTCTGGTTCAGTATCAAATAAGTATTTAGGTTCTTTTATGATCAAGTTTTATAATGGAAAAGTTTTGCTTATTAATATGATTGATATTGAAAGCTATCTAAAGGGTGTAGTAGGATATGAATTGGATAATAGTTGTCCAATTGAGTCCTTAAAGGCTCAATCAGTGGCAGCAAGAAATTATGCAATATCACGAATAGGATATGCTGCAGCTAATGGCTATGATTTTGATGATACTCCAGCTTATCAGACATATAAAGGTTATGATTCAAGTCTTACCAATGTGATTAGTGCTGTGGATCAAACTAAAGGACAAGTTCTTCTATACAATGATAAATTAGTGGAGACTTTATATTCTGCCTGGCATGGGGGAGTTTCAGAAGATAGTGAAAATGTATGGGGAAATTATGTCCCATATCTACGATCTGTACAAGATCCCTTTGAAAATTTACCCTGGCCTAAGGGCAATATAGTATTGACCAATGCACAGATACAAGCAATTTTGGTAAATAAGAAATATATAGCTTCTACAGATACCTTTGTAAGTTTAGATTTAAGTTCAATAACTAAATTTTCAAGTGGTAGAGTGTCAAACATTAATATTATTTATAAGGATGCAGTAGGGGTGGTACAAACAAAATCTGTAACCAATGATCGTACAAGAATTTTTCTTGGATTGCCAAGTAATCTTTATACTGTAACTTATGATGCAGTAAATGGAGCTTACACCTTTTCAGGAATGGGAAATGGACATGGTCTTGGAATGAGTCAGATTGGAGCTAAAAATAGAGCTAGTGCAGGACAAACTTATGATCAAATTTTAAAATTTTATTATCAAAATGTATATTTACAGAATCTCATTACAAGTGCTATCTTAAATAACTTTACCCAGAATACAAATAGTTTACTCGTTGGAAACACTATTTCCTTTAATGCAGCGGCAACATCTGGCAGTGGAACTTATTTATATAAGTATGTAGTAATGAATGGAACTAATGTTGTATACACAAAAGATTATAATAATATTTCATCACTAGATTATGTACCAAGTACTCAAGGAAATTATACTGTGCAAGTTTATATGAAGGATCAAAATTCTACAGCTGATTATGATGATACAAAGACATCTTCTTTTACGGTTTATGGGAATCCTGTTATAAACAATTTGACTACTAATAAACCACAATATTTAACTGGACAAACTATTAATATAAATACAACTGCTGCGTCAGGTTCTGGAGGTTACCTTTATAAGTATGTAATTTCTTTGAACGGAACAACTTTGTCGACTGTAGACTATAGTAAAAATGCAAGTTTACTATATAAGGTTAATAGTGCAGGAGACTATAATATAACAGTGTATATGAAAGATTCACTTTCAACAAAGGATTATGACGGCATGAAAACTATGGCTGTTAAAGTGTATGATCAACCTACTATGACTTATACTAGTGCACAAAATTGTATCTTTATTGGAGGCACTGTGAATTATACTATAAGTGAAGTAAATGGTTCTGGCAGTGCAAAATATAGGTTTGTAGTTATGAATGGAAGTAGTATAGCAGCCGACAGTGGTTATTTAAGTTCAAATACTTTTAGTTTTAAACCTGCAGCTGCAGGAAGTTATCAAGTAATAGGATACCTTAAGGATTCACTATCTGAAAAGACCTTTGATGTTCAAGGTACCTTGAATTTAAATGTATATAATCCTCAAATCAAAAATGTAAATGTAAGTGGATACTTTTATGTAGGAACTGCATTAAGTTTTTATGCTAACAGCACAGGTGTAAGTCCTTCTGGGATGAGCTACAGGTATGAGGTGTATAATAATGGGAAGATAGTGGCATCCAGTAATTTCAGCACTTCCAGCACATTTTTATTTACACCTGCTGTAAGTGGGACTTACACAGTTAAAGTTTATGGCAAGGATGGATTAAGTACAAAGAACTATGATAGTATAAAGCAGTTTAATATTACAGTGAACAATAAGCCTGTGTATATTGCTACATTGCCTTTAAGTTTAGGAATGACAGGTAGTGATGTAGCAGCATTGCAGAATGCTTTAATAAAATTGGGATACAGTATTTCTAGTGCTACAGGGTATTTTGGAAGCCAAACTAACAGTGCAGTAATAGCTTTTCAAACAAGTGCAGGAATACCAGCAAGCGGAATAGTGGGGAATTGGACGTATAGTTCATTAAATTATGCTCTTATAACAAAATCAGGAATCAGGAATTTAAGCTTTTAATGAAAACAGGAACTTTGATATTTCTTCAAGGTTCCTGTTTTTAAGCATGAATTTTTGCTTTAAGCATATGTATAAAAGTCTTTTCTTTAAAATATAATAGCAGTAGGAGGTGAATTTATGCTTTGTAACGTATTTAAGGTAAATGGAGAAAGGCATATCGGAAAACTTATTATAAGTATTATAATTGCAGAAGGAGTCGGAGCTACTAGTGCTTTTCTAGGAATGTCTAATCAAGAAATGTACAGTCAGCTTGTTAAACCTGTGTTTTCACCACCTGGTTGGATATTTCCTATAGTGTGGATTATTTTATTTTTTCTTATGGGTACAGCTGCATATAGGGTATGGATTAGAGGAAAGCAGGGAGAAGATGTTAAGAGGGCGCTAGTGTTATATGCTATTCAATTGGCATTAAATTTTATGTGGACAATTATATTTTTTAGATTTCAGTTATATGGTTTAGCTTTTCTAGAATTGATGATTTTGTTAGTATTTATTTTAATGACGACTTTTGAGTTTAGTAAAATTGATAAAACAGCAGCTTATTTAATGATACCATACATACTTTGGGTGTCATTTGCAGGCATATTAAATTATGCAATATGGATGTTAAATAAGTGACATATATAATTAGGTATTACTGTGAAAATATTTGAGATTTTGTATATTCACTCTTGAATGTTAAAATTAATTATTTTACGTTCAGAAGTGAATTCTTGTTTTTAAAGATATATATAAGGATTAAACTTTGCTATAATATAACATGTGTTTAAATTTGAGACTCTTTAGCATGTTGACCAATTTTTGTTATTGTAGTAATATAAAAATTGGATAGATAATGTAAAAATTAAATAGATTTAGTATCCCAGGGGGGCTGGTGTTACCGGCTGAGAGTAAGAATATAATTCTTAGACCCTATACCTGATCTGGTTAATGCCAGCGTAGGAAGAGGTTTTTGCGTAATTGATAAATAAAGGTACAAACTTCCTAAGAGGTTTGTACCTTTTATTTTTAATTAATAATGTGTATGTCAGATGAAAAAGGAGAAATTTATTATGAAAACGTCTATGAAATTATATGAAAGCGTAAAAGATATATGGAATTCTTACTATGAACATCCATTTGTAAAGGGAATAGGAGAGGGAAACTTAGAAATAGATAAATTCAAATTTTATATGATTCAAGATTACATATATCTTTTAGATTATGCAAAAGTGTATGCCTTAGGGGTGATAAAATCCAGTGAAGAAAGCATAATGCAGGGGTTCTCAAATATGGTGGACAATATATTAAATGGAGAAATGAATATTCATAGGCATTATATGAAAAAAATAGGCATTAAAAAAGAGGAAATAGAAAATGCTAAAGCTTCTATTGAAAATATTTCGTATACAAGCTATATGCTGTCTGTATCTCAAATGGGAGATTTAATGGATTTAACTACTTCTCTTTTAGCTTGTATGTGGAGTTACTATTTAATTGGTAAAAAGTTGAGTAAAATAGAGGGGTCACTGGACAATGAGTTCTATGGACAGTGGATAAAAGGGTATATATCTAGTGATTATGAAAAGGAGACTAAGTGGGTGATAGATTTGTTAGATTATTTGACAGAAAATATATCGGAAAAGAAATTTAACAGGTTAAAGGAAATATTTATAAATACAAGCAAGTATGAATATATGTTCTGGGATGTGGCTTATAACGAGGGGATGTGAAATCATGCTGGAATTTAAAAATGTAAGTTTCAAATACGAGGAAGATCCTGATTTTATTATAAAAAATCTCAATTTTAATGTGGACAAAGGGGAATTTATAAGTATAGTAGGTCCTAGCGGATGTGGGAAAAGTACTGTATTTAGACTTATTTGCAAGCTGGAAAAAGCTTTTGAAGGAGATATAATTCTAAAAGATAAAAATATAAATGATTTAAAAGGTTATATAGGATACATGCCTCAAAATGATCTTCTTATACCTTGGCGAACTATACTTCAAAATGTATATCTTCCTCTTGAAGTTAAAGGTGAAAATTTAAAAGAGGCACAGGTTCAGGCAGAAAAAATGCTAAAGAATTTTGGACTTGAAAAATATAAAAATAAATATCCCAAGGATTTATCAGGAGGTATGCGGCAGAGGGCATCTTTTGCAAGAACTCTTCTTACAGGAGCAGAAGTGCTGCTTTTGGATGAACCTTTTAGTGCATTGGATGCTATAACAAGGGTTTCTATGCAGGAATGGCTCATTGATAAATGGCTAGCTTTAGATAAAACTATATTATTTATAACTCATGATGTAGAAGAAGCTCTTTTTTTATCAACTAAGATATTTGTTACGTCTGAAACTCCAATAAGAAAATTTAAAGAAATAGAAGTGCCTCTCAACTATCCAAGGACTAGAAGTATGATAGACACCACGCCTATATTAAAGGTAAAAGAGGAACTTATAAAAGAACTAAAAAGGGGGGTTAAGCTGTGAAAAGGTATAGATCTTCCATAGTAGTCGCTGTATTGTTTTTTGCAATATGGCAGGCTCTAGCAATGTATATAGATGCAATGTATATATTGCCTTCTCCTACTGCCATTTTAGAAAAGATATGGGAACTTAAAGACATTTTATTTTTAGTACATCTTCCTGCTACTCTTTTGATTACTATTGAGGGACTTTTAATATCTATAGTGCTTGGGGTAGCGCTTGCTGTGGCTATGAATATAAGTGAAAGAATACAAAGGGCTCTTTATCCAATTGTAATTGTAACTCAAACAGTTCCAATTACTGCACTTGCACCTATATTCATACTTTGGTTTGGATATGGCATATGGAGTAAGGTACTTGTAACGGTACTCATAACATTTTTTCCTATAACAATAAATGTATATGATGGACTTCGTTCTACAAGAAAAGATATGGAAGAACTTTTAATTACTTATGGTGCTAGTAAAAAAGATATATTTATGAAGTTAAAGTTTCCAGCTTCACTTCCTTACTTTTTTTCTGCACTTAAAATGGCAGTACCTTTAAGTGTAGTGGGGGCAGCTGTAAGTGAGTGGCTTGGAGCAGAAGCAGGCCTTGGATATTTTAGTAAGAGAATGATGACACAAATGGATGGGGCAGGAGTGTTTGCACCTATTGTCATATTATCATTAGCTGCTCTAATTTTAGTGGAAATATTAAATGTTTTAGAAAACAAAATAGTAAAATGGAGGAATGAAGTATGAAAAAAAATAAATATTTATCTCTTGTAATGGCATTCTTATTGATAGCTGCTATGTTAGGAGGATGTGGAAATAGTAGTGATTCATCTAAAGGTAAGGATGGCAAGTTAGAAAATGTGGATTTAGTACTTGATTGGTATCCAAATGCAATACACAGTTTTATATATGCTGCTATTAAAAATGGATATTATAAGGAAGAAGGACTTAATGTAAACATTAAATTTCCATCAGATACTACAGATCCCCTTTCGCTTCCAGCAGCAGGAAAAGCTACTATTGGAATATACTATCAACCGGATATTGTAATTGCAAGAGCAAATCAGGGGGTTCCTGTAAAATCTATAGGAGCTATTGTACATACACCGCTTAATGTAATAATAGCTTTAAAGGAAAAGAATATAAATACACCGAAAGATCTTCAAGGAAAGACTGTAGGTTATTCAGGAAATTCTTTAAATGTTCAATATGTAAAAACTATGGTAAAAAAAGAAGGAGGAGATCCAAATTCCGTTAAAATGGTTGATGTAGGATTTGATTTACTATCTTCTATGGTAACTAAAAAAGTAGATGCAACTACGGGAGGACTTATAAATCATGAGGTTCCAGTACTTCAAAATGAAGGACATCCTGTAAATTATTTTGATCCTGCAAAATATGGGGTGCCAAATTATTATGAAGAAGTGTTTGTAACTAGTGACAAAACTCTTAAGGAAAAACCTGAAGTACTTAAAAAGTTTATGAAGGCATCTCAAAAGGGATTCGAATATACTAAGAAAAATCCTAAGGCAGCTTTAAAAATACTTATGGACAATCAGAAAAAAGATAATTTCCCTTTAGTACAAGCAGTAGAGGAAAAAAGTATGAGTATACTTCTTCCTAAGATGGAGTCAAATGGTGAACCTTTCTTAAGTCAGGATAAAAGTGTTTGGCAGAATAATATAGATTGGCTAAAGAAACAAGGGCTTCTAAAGAAAGATATAAAACCAGAAGATCTTTATGTAAATATTCTGGATAACAATAAATAAAGATATATACAATCACAGTTTTAGAAATATAATATCCTAAAACTGTGATTGTATTAACTTGGTTAAGAATACATATGGATTGTTTGTCCTGACATATAGCTTGATTCATTGGAAGCTAAGAATACATAGGCTGGAGCAATTTCAAATGGTTGAGCAGCTCTTCCCATTGGTGTTTTTGAACCCCAAACGGCAACTTTATCTGCAGGTAATCCTGCTGGAATTAAAGGTGTCCAGGTTTCACCTGGAGCTACACCATTTACACGTATTCCTCTTGAAACCAAACTTCGGGCTAAATTTATAGTGAAATTAGCAATGGCACCTTTTGAAGCTTCATAATCTAAAGATATCCCATAAGGAGGATTAAAAGCAACTATTGAAGAAGTATTGATGATAGAACCGCCTGGTTTCATATAAGGTAGAGCTGCTTTAGTTAAGTAGAAATAAGAAAATACATTTATACGAAAAGTCCATTCTAATTGTTTGCTAGATACTTCTTCTATAGAATTATTGTAATAAAGTACTGCAGCATTATTTACAAGAATATCTAATTTACCAAAATGATTCATAACTTCTTGAATTATAATTTTACTATTCTCTTCGACTCCTATGTTAATTGGAATGGTTAAACATCTTCGCCCCAATTTTTTTATTCTAGATTTTGTTCCCTCTGCATCTACATGTTCATTTAGATAGACAATGGCAATATCAGCTCCTTCTTTTGCATAAGCACATGCTACAGCACGCCCAATACCGCTGTCTCCTCCTGTTATTAAAGCTACTTTGTTTAATAATCTTTTTGTCGTTTGATATTGTGCACATAATGGTGGTTCGAAAACTGGTCTAGGTGTCATAATATATTCAATACCAGGTTGATGTGGCTGATGTTGGGGTGGAAAAAAGCGTGGAAATTTGCATCCAATATGATTTGAACACATATAGTAGTTCCTCCAATATTGTAAAGTACTTCTATTTAATATATGAATTTCGAAAATATATGTGATTATAAACTACAATTTTTGAAACCCTGTGAACTAATATAAACAAACTTTAGAAGTATAAGCTGTATAGCATTTTACATGCAAGTATGATAAAATATATTTCGTATTTGTACGACTAAAAAGTTATATATCAACTATAGGATAAAAATAATATATGGAGAAAACAATATGAAAAATGAGGAAACGTTTCAAATAAACGAAATTTCTATGATAATTGGAGGTTTCGCAGTACAAGCTATGATTTATGAAGTCTCTTGTTATCCCAGTCCTGGCCTGGTGTCACCTGTATCATGTGGTGCTCATAAGGATATGGACTTTTTTACTTTTATAGATAGTACTTCTGTTTTAAGCAGATATATGACTATGTTTGTTCAAGAAGGACTTTCAGATAAATCCTATAAAGAAATATTTAATAGCATTAGAAATTTAGGAATAAAAGCTGAAAAAGATATGTTTATTAAGACAAAGGGAGTTAATACCCATAAAGGAATGCTATTTTTGATGGGTGTTACCTGTGCAGCTGTGGGAAAGGTCATTTATGAGAGAAAAAAATTTGACGAAATTAGAAGTATTATAAAACAAATGACAAAGGGTATAGTTTCAAAAGAACTTTTTACTTTAAAAGATAGTACAAATCTAAGTCATGGAGAAAGATTATTTATTAAATATAAAACAGATGGTGTGCGTGGAGAAGTAGAGAGGGGACTGCCTACAATTTTTGATTTTTCTCTGGATTTTTATAAGAAAAATGTGGATTTAAATACTAATGATAGATTGGTACATACCCTTATTGGAGTAATGCAAAAATGTGATGATTCAACTATAATATACAGGCATTCTCCTGAAGTTTTAGAGGAAGTTAAAGAAAAAGCTAGGAAAGTACTTTTAGCTGGAGGAATGAGGACCAGTGAGGGAAGAAAAAGAATAAATGATCTCTGTAATGAATTCATAGATAAAAATATAAGCCCTGGAGGAAGTGCCGATTTGTTAGGCGTAACTGTATTTTTATGCTTAGTGGAAGAATATATGAAAAGTACAAGTAATATTCTTGATGAAATACTTGAAGCTAAAGAAAAAAGGGCGAAAATTCAAAAAGAGTTATTAAATACATTTAAAACCACACTAATTTCATTTACATTAAATATACCAGGAGCAGAAAAAAATAATGAATCCTTTGCTAAACTTCATAAAAAGGGGATTTGCTTGCTGGAAGAAGAGTTAGAAAAGAATAATATAGATATATTTAACAAAATGTTAAATAGTTCTGCTGCTGGTGATGAGGCATTTTTAAATGTAGATGCAGATGCAATTAGTGTAAAAAAAATCACTGTATCCATTGAAGAAAACCATGAGCTTGGAAGAATATTTGACTTTGATGTATTCACTAAAACTGGAGAGCAGATTAGCAGGACAGATTTAGGTGTAAGTGAGAGAAAGTGTCTCTTATGCGGTGAAAATGCCAAAGTATGTGGAAGAAGTAGACGTCATTCTGTGGAAGATCTTTTAAACAAAATTTATTCATTAATGGATAAGTTTTTATAGTGAAGTATACTAAGGTCTTTAAAATAAAGGAGGACAATATGTCTTTCCTTTATTTTGATATAATAAGAATACAAGTATTAATTTTGCCTTTGGGATATAATGTCCTGGAGATTTTTTATAAGTTTTTCTTTTTTCATCATAGAGCCTCTTAAATGTTTAATTTGTTTTTCAAAAGAGGCATTTTTATTTTGCAGGACATTTAATTTGTTTTTTAAATTTTTTACGTCATTCAATTTTTCATCTAATATAGGTTTATATGCAGTATCAATAGTTTTTTTCTTATCAAAAAACAAATTCAAATTTTGCATACCAAAAATAATTGACTTTTCAATTTTTTTTAGATATTTTAATATTAAGGTATATACTTTATCCATTTTAGACACCTCTATATAATTTTATAAAATTATGATTTATAGTGCAATAGCTATATATATTAACTCAACTTTGGCAGTTTAAAAACTTTACGAATCAAAGCTTCGCAAGTTGAGAATTGAAAATTGAGAGTTGAGAGTGAAGGTTGATTTTTAGCTATCGCAAAAAATCTTTAAATTATATAAGTCATCAATGTTTTGCCTTAGCAAAACGAGCCATCAAAATTTAATTAAAGATTTTTCGTAGTGTAACGGAAAAAAATCCACATTAACTCTCCACTTTCCACTCTCAATTCTCAACTAAGCAAATTACTTCGTAATATTTTTATATTATGCCCCAATTTTGTATGTGCCAAAGTTGAGATATTAACAAATGTGAAAAGAGGAATGTATGTGAATGAAAATGAGAATATGTTGCATAAATTTATAAAAAACTATACTGAAAATAAACAAAATAGAGCCGGAAATTTAGAAACAAAAAAAGAAAAATTGGAGATTCAATTAAAGAAGGAAGGAGAAAAATTAGATAAACTTTCAGCTATTAAGGAGAAACTTATTGCAAAGGAAAAATCCTATGATGAAGTTTACTCCCATCTTTTGCAAATATTGAGAACAAGAGGTATACTATTTGATATCCCAAAAGGTGTAGTAGAAATTGAGGAGTGGGATAATTTGTATATAAAAAAGGAACAGGGTGCTTACAGTCTGATAGATAAAAATCAACAGGCTGTATACTCTATAGATAAAAAATACTATGATTCTATAGAACATATAGTTACTAATTACAAGTACAGTGCAATTGTAGTGAGAAAAGATGCTTATTTTTTAAAAGTGCAAATCAGGATATTATAATATCTCTATGCTATAATAAAAATATAGATTATGTTACAGGGGTGAAATCATTGCTTAGTAGTGCTTTGGAAATTCTACATAAATATTATGGGTATAGTGACTTTAGGAAGGATCAAGGAAAGGTAATTGAAAGTATACTAAAGGGGAAGGATACTTTAGCTGTAATGCCCACTGGAGGAGGTAAATCCATATGTTATCAGATACCAGCAGTGTTATTTGAGGGGGTAACAGTTGTAATATCTCCACTTATTTCACTTATGAAAGATCAAGTAGATAACATAAAGGATTTAGGAATAGGAGCAGCTTATATAAACAGTTCTATTTCACACCAGGATATTTTGCATATATGTGAAAGCTTAACTGCAGGAAATATAAAAATGCTGTATGTAGCACCGGAAAGGTTGGAGTCTTCTGAATTCTGCCAGATTATAAAAAGCATAGATGTATCTCAAATAGCAGTAGATGAAGCACATTGTGTTTCCCAATGGGGACATGATTTTAGAACTAGCTATACATATATATGGAGGTTTATAGAAAGCTTTTCTAAAAGACCCGTAGTTACAGCTTTTACAGCTACGGCTACCAGAGAGGTTAGAGAAGATATTGTAAATCAAATAAAGCTGAATAAACCTGAGGTTTTCATATCTGGTTTTGATAGAGAAAATTTGAAAATTGGATGTTTGAAAATTGGAAATAGGTTAGGGTATATGCTAAAATACATAAAAACTAATGAAGAACAATCTGGTATAGTATATGCAGCTACTAGAAAAGAAGTGGATAGCATATATGAAAGACTTAAGGAAAATAATATAGCTGTTACTAGATATCATGCAGGTCTTTCTGATAAAGAAAGAAAAAATAATCAAGAGGATTTCGTATATGACAGGGTAAATGTAATAGTTGCGACAAATGCATTTGGAATGGGTATTGATAAGTCAAATGTAAGATATGTTATTCATTACAATATGCCTAAGAACATAGAAAGCTATTATCAAGAAATAGGTAGAGCAGGTCGTGATGGAGAGAAAAGCGACTGTATTTTAATGTTTGCTCCTCAAGATGTTATTACTCAAAAATATCTTATTGAAACAAGTATTCAATCTCCTGAAAGAAGATTAAATGAATATAAAAAACTTCAACAAATGATAGATTTTGTACATTACAATGGATGTTTACGGAAATATATATTAAATTATTTTGGAGAACAAGTAGATTATGAAGAATGTGGAAACTGCAGCAATTGTATAAGTGAAGGAGAGCTTGTAGATAAAACTATAGATTGCCAAAAAGTACTTTCCTGTATATATAGAATGAAAAGAGAATTTGGAGTAAATATGATAGTAGATGTACTTAGAGGTTCCTCACAGAGAAAAGTGATTCAGTATGGATTTGATAAGTTGTCTACCCATGGCATAATGAAAAATTATTCAAAGGAAGAACTTTCAAATTTCATAAATACACTTATAGCTCATGGGTACATTTCATTAAAAGAAGGAGAATATCCTACTGTGGTATTGAATCCTAGATCCATAAAGGTTCTAAAGGGAGAAGAAAAAGTAACCTTAAAGGAAATTGTTAAAGCTAAAAAGATTATTTTAAATAATGATCTATTTGAAGTTTTGAGAGTTTTAAGGAGGGAGATAGCAGGCGAGGAATCCATACCCCCTTATTTGATATTCCCGGATACTACGCTAAAGGAACTTAGCAGTAGGTGTCCTGTAAATTTTGAGCAGATGCTGGATGTATCTGGTGTAGGCCAATTGAAATTAAAGAAATATGGTGAAAGATTTTTAGAAGCTATAAAAAACTATCTGGATGAAAGTAAAATTAAACCACAGTGGATTTTTAAAAATGAGTTAAAGAACGACAAAAATGATAAAAACGAGAAAGAAAGCAAAAATTTAAAACTAAAAACCCATGAAATAACGGCAGGGATGATTAAAGAGCACAAAGACCTTGAACAAATAGCAAAAGACAGGCAAATTACCGTATCTACGGTACTTTCACATATAACAAAGTATGCAGAGGAAAAGGGTGTTCTAGATTTAAATATAAATTTTGGTGGAATATTTACAGATGAAGAAGAAAATCAAATTTTAAAAGTTACGAAAAAGATAGGAATATCAAAATTAAAACCTATAAAAGAGAAACTTTCTGAAGATATAAGTTATGATAAGATAAAAGCAGTTATATTAAAAGACTATATTTTAATAGATAAAAATGCATAAGGAGGCGAAATGCTGTTTGAAAATAAAATCTTAAGCAGCAATTATATTATGAGTGAACTTTCTAGAAGATTAAATCAGTGTAGAAAACCTGCAGGGGAAGTAGGAAAATTTATAGCCGATTCAATGAATGAAGACCACTTCCAAGTTACTACCTGGGGGCTAGATAAAATTTCTATTAAGCAAGATGATATTATTTTGGATATTGGCTGTGGAGGCGGAAGAACTATAAATAGACTAGCTAACATAGCAAAAAAGGGAAAGGTCATAGGTGTAGATTATTCTATTGATTGTGTTAACTGGTCCAAAGAATTTAATAAAGAGCTTATAGATGAAAAAAGAGTGGAAGTGTACAATGCAAATGTAGAAAAACTTCCTTTTGAAGATGATAAATTTAATGTAGTAACTGCAGTTGAGACTATATATTTTTGGCCTGATTTATTAAAAAGCTTTAAAGAAGTTAAAAGAGTTTTAAAGTCAAATGGAACTTTTACAGTAATAAATGAGATGTACATAAGCGATAAATTTAAAGAAAAAAATGATGAATATATGGATAAAATGACTATGCACACACCGGAACAGTTAAAGCAGCTCTTTGTAGATGCAGGTTATGAAGATGTATCTATACATGTATGTGAGGAAAATAATTGGATGTGCTGCAGCGGAAAGGCATAATATAAGTTCAACTAAGATTGATTTAATATAAGTGGGAGATGTTAATATGAAGTTTTTAACATATCTGTATAAAGAAAAAGAATGCATAGGAATTTTAAAGAACAATTCTGTCATAGATTTTGCTAATGTATTTAAAAATATAGGAGAAAAAAATCCACCTAAAACTATGCTGGAGCTTATAGATTATCTGGATGATTGTAAATTGAATATAATTAAAGAGTGCATAAATAATGAAGGTATAGAAACTATACCAATAAATAATATTAAAATTGAAGCTCCGATACCATATCCAAGGAGAAATGTTTTTTGTCTTGGGAAAAATTATGTAGAACATGCTAGGGAAATAAAAATTACTAGAATAGCTGGAAATGGTATTCCAGAGGTACCAATTTATTTTACAAAGGCAGCATCACCAGCTGTGGGAACGGTCGATAATATTGAATTTTCTAGAGAAGTTACAAATCAGGTAGATTATGAAGTTGAACTTGCAGTTATAATAGGCAAAGATGGTAAGAATATAAAAAAAGAGGATGCTGAAGAGTATATTTTTGGCTATACTATAATAAATGATGTATCTGCAAGGGATCTTCAAGGTAAACATATACAGTGGTTTAAGGGAAAAAGTTTGGATACATTTTGTCCTATGGGACCTTACATAGTTCATAAAAACGAAGTACCATTTCCCGTTAATTTGGATATAAGCTGCACTGTAAATGGAGAGGTAAGGCAAAAATCTAATACAAAGAATCTAATTTTTGATATACCTTATATAATAAGTGATTTGTCGAAAGGTATTACATTAAAAGCTGGTGATATTATATCAACAGGTACACCAAGTGGAGTTGGCATGGGATTTACACCAATTAAGGTGTTAAAACAAGGTGATATAGTTGAATGTAGTATTGAAAAAATAGGAACTTTGGTAAATAAGGTAGTAGAACTTCATTAGTGCATTAAAAATAAAAAAATTGTATGTATACAAAATGTATAAATTACTTTAGATTTAAAAAATCTTCAATAGTTATTTCCTATTGAAGGTTTTTTTAACTTTGTATTTTAAGGTATTTCAAATCAATACAAAATAAAAAATTTTTAAATTTGTATTGAATTATTATTAATATAAATGTATAATTATAAAATATCAACAAATTAATATAAAGATATTTCTAATGTCTAAAGTAAAGTTTAAGGAAATATTTGTTTCCTATTATTTATAAAAAATGATTTTAAGGGGGAAGAAAAATGATAGATTTAAAGGGTAAAAGTTTTTTAACATTAAAAGATTTTACAAAGGAAGAGATAAAGTATTTTATTGATCTTGCAAAGAAGTTAAAGGAAGAAAAATATAGTGGAACGGAAAAAAAGAGATTGCAAGGGAAAAATATTGCCCTTATATTTGAAAAAGATTCCCTGAGAACAAGATGTTCCTTTGAGGTCAGTGCTTATGATGAGGGTGCAAGTGTAGTTTATATAGGTGCCCAGGGAAGTCATATGGGTAAAAAAGAATCTGTGAAAGATACGGCTAGAGTAATGGGTAGAATGTTTCATGGCATAGAATATAGGGGATTTTCTCAAAGAGACATGGAGATACTGGCAGAATATTCAAAAGTACCTGTATGGAATGGGCTTTCGGATGAAGATCATCCAACCCAGGTTTTAGCAGACTTTCTGACTATAGAAGAACATATAGATAAACCATTAAAAGATGTAAATTTTGTTTATATTGGAGATGGAAGAAATAACATGGCAAATGCCCTTATGATAGGTGCTTCAAAAGTTGGAATGAACTTTAAAATAGCGGCTCCTAAAGAGCTTTTCCCAGAGGATGAGCTAGTTAAAGAGTGTAAAAAAGCAGCCGAGGAAAGTGAAGGCACTATTACAATTACAGATGATTTGTATAAAGTTGTAGAAGGAGCAGATGTCCTTTATACTGATGTATGGCTTTCCATGGGAGAAGAAAAAGAACTTTGGAAAAAGAGAATAGAAACTTTAATGCCATATCAAATAAACAGCAAACTTGTAGAGGCTTGTAAAAATGAAAATGTTAAGTTTATGCATTGTCTTCCAGCTTTTCACAATACGGAAACTAAAGTAGGGCAAGAAATATATAAGAAGTTTGGGTATGAAGCACTAGAGGTAACTGAAGAAGTATTTGAAGGATCTCATTCCATAGTGTTTGATGAAGCTGAAAACAGGCTTCATACTATAAAGGCTGTTATGGTGGCAACTTTAAGTAATATTTAGAAAGAAGGAATAAAATGAATTCCATATTGTATTTAGAGGATGGAACTGTATTTATGGGAAAAGCCATAGGACATAAAGCAATAACTGCAGGAGAGTTGGTTTTTAATACTTCCATGACAGGATATCAAGAAATACTTACAGATCCATCCTATAGAGGACAGATAATAACAATGTGTTATCCTTATATTGGCAACTACGGGATTAACTATAATTTTAGCCAATCTGGTGAGATACAGGCTAAAGGTATGGTAATAAAAAATATGTATAATAATACATCACACTATTTGAGTGAAAATAGTTTTGAAAATTTTTTAAAGGAAAATAAAGTCGTAGGTATAAGTGGTATAGATACACGAAGTATAACCAAAAAGATAAGATCAAGTGGAACTATGAAATGTGTAATATGCAGTGAAAATGAATCTATAAGTGAAATAAAAAGAATGCTAAATTCTTATGAAAATAAAAATTTAGTATCTCAGGTAAGTACAAACTCCATAAAGCATATTTCAGGAAATGGACCTAAAGTTGCACTTTTGGATTTTGGAAGCAAAAAGAACATCATTCAAAATTTGAAGAATAGAGACTGTGACATAACAATATTTCCTTATAATGCTTCTTATGAAAGTATAATGGGCGTAAATCCTAAAGGCATACTTTTGAGTAATGGGCCTGGGGATCCTAAGGATTTAGGAGAAATAATGGATACTATAAAAAAGCTAATAGGTAATTTACCTATATTCGGGATATGTCTTGGACATCAATTGTTATCACTTGCACTTGGAGGAGATACCTATAAAATGAAGTTTGGCCATAGAGGTGGAAATCATGGTGTATATGATAAGGACATAGATAAAGCTTTTATTACATCTCAAAATCATGGCTATGCAGTTAAAAGAGAAAGCTTAGATAAAGACAGTATTGAAGTAACTCATTCTAATTTAAATGACCATACAGTAGAGGGGATTAAACATAAAACACTGCCTATATTCTCAGTACAATTTCATCCTGAAGGATCACCGGGACCTACTGATACAGGATATTTATTTGATAAATTTTTGCGATTAATGACTTTAGTATAAATAAGGTATTTTCAAAGAAATAACTAGTCAGTATGCTAGCCTATTTTCTTTCAAATGCCTAACAAGGAGAAGTGATATAATGCCGTTAAGAGAAAACCTGAAAAAGGTTTTAATAATAGGATCGGGTCCTATAATAATAGGTCAGGCTGCGGAATTTGATTATTCGGGAACACAGGCCTGCGAGGCTATAAAAAAAGAGGGAATACAAACTGTTCTGGTAAATAGTAATCCTGCTACTATAATGACTGATAAAAATATTGCAGACAAGACTTATATAGAACCTTTAACTGTTGAATCACTAGAGGCAATAATAGGAAGGGAAAAACCAGATGGAATTTTAACTGGATTTGGTGGACAGACTGCCTTGAATTTGGCCATGGAACTTAATGAGATTGGGGTATTTAAAAAATACAATGTAGAACTTCTTGGAATAAAAACTGAATCCATAAAGAACGCGGAAGATAGAGAAAGTTTTAAAAATCTAATGAATGAGATAGATGAACCTATAGCTGTAAGTGAAATTGCTACAAATCTAGAAGAGTGTAAAGAGTTTTTAAATAAAGTCAGCCTTCCAATTATAATAAGACCTGCATACACCTTAGGAGGAACCGGGGGCGGTATTGCAAGTACTTATGAGGAATATATGGAAATATGTGAAAATGGATTGGAAGAGAGTCCTATAAATCAAATACTTCTTGAGCAAAGTTTAGCTGGGTGGAAAGAGCTAGAATATGAAATAATGAGAGACAAAAAGGACAACTGCATGGTAGTTTGTAATATGGAAAATTTGGACCCTGTGGGAATACACACAGGAGACAGCATAGTAGTAGCCCCATCTCAGACACTTAATGATAGAGAGTACCAGATGCTTAGAAGATCTGCTATAAAGATAATAAGGACCTTAAAAATAGAAGGTGGATGTAATATTCAATTTGCATTGGATCCTAATAGTAATAGGTACATGGTTATAGAAGTAAATCCTAGAGTAAGCAGATCCAGTGCACTGGCTTCAAAAGCAGCAGGATATCCTATAGCTAAAATTGCAGCTAAAATTGCTCTTGGATACACTTTAGATGAACTTAAAAATTATGTTACGGGAAATTCTAGTGCACTGTTTGAACCAGCTCTAGATTATTGTGTAGTTAAAATGCCTAAGTGGCCTTTTGATAAATTTAAAACTGCAAACAGGACTTTAAAAACTCAGATGAAAGCTACAGGAGAAGTTATGGCTATAGATAGAAGTTTTGAAAGCGCTCTTTTAAAAGCAGTTATAAGTTTAGAGGGAAAAATAATAGGGTTGAAATTAGATAAATTTGAAAATATGAGCAAAGATGAAATAATAGAAAAGATAAATAACCAGGATGATGAAAGACTTTTTGCTTTAGCAGAAGCTCTTAGAAAAGGAATGACTATAGATGAGCTTCATGAATTAACTAAAATAGATGAATGGTTCTTAGGCGGAATAGAAAACATAGTGAATATGGAAAATGAATTGACAGGTAATGTGCCAAATGTTGAAACCATTCAAAAAGCTGAAATCATGGGATTTACGGATGAATATATTTGTAAATTGATAGGTATGAAATTAGAAGATTTAAAGAAACTTAGAGAAGTAAATGGCATAAAATCCGTTTATAAAATGGTAGATACCTGCAGCGGAGAATTTGAAGCAAAAACTTCCTACTATTATTCTTGTTATGATTTAGAAAGTGACAATGTTGTTTCAAATAATAAGAAAATACTTGTAATAGGTTCAGGACCTATTAGAATAGGACAGGGAATAGAGTTTGATTACTGCTGTGTTAATGGTGTTTGGGCCATAAAGAAAGCAGGATATGAAGCTATTATTATAAATAATAATCCAGAAACAGTAAGTACTGATTTTGATATTTCAGATAAGCTGTATTTTGAGCCGCTTTATATAGATGACGTTATGAATGTCATAAATGAGGAAAAGGTAGATGGAGTTATAGTACAATTTGGAGGACAGACTGCACTTAATCTATCTAAAAAGTTAAATGACAGAGGAGTAAATTTACTTGGAACATCCTTTGAGTCTATAGATTTGGCAGAAGATAGGGAAAAGTTTAGAGTACTTCTTAAAGAACTTGACATAAATTCACCTGTAGGCGGATCTGTAACAAGCCTTGAAGAAGCAGATAACTTAGTAGCTGAAATAGGCTATCCTGTTATTGTTAGACCATCTTATGTAATAGGTGGTAGAGCAATGAAGGTTGTCTACAATTATGAAGAGTTGTGCAAATATTTAAAGGATGCAGTAAATTTATCTAAGGAACATCCTGTTCTTGTAGACAAATATATAGTTGGAAAAGAAATAGAAGTAGATGCCATATCAGATGGGCAAGATTTAATAATCCCTGGAATAATGGAGCATATAGAAAAAACAGGGGTACATTCTGGGGACAGTATAGCAGTATATCCAGCATCAGATTTACCGGAGAATGTACTTAAAAAAATAGAAGATTATACAGTAAAGATTGCCAAGAAGTTGAATGTTAAAGGACTTTTAAATGTTCAATATGCTTTTGACGGAGATAAGGTATATGTAATAGAAGTAAATCCAAGAGCATCGAGAACTGTACCTATTTTGAGTAAAGTTACTAATATTCCGATGGTAGAGATAGCTGTAGAAGTTATGTTAGGTAAAAAAATAAAAGATTTTCACTATAAACGGGATATGTATAAGTACAGCAATATTTACGCAGTTAAAATGCCTATATTTTCCAATAAAAAGTTATCTGGAGTAGATGTGGCACTAGGCCCTGAAATGAAATCTACAGGAGAAGTCTTAGGAGTGGATTTTGATAAAGATAAAGCCATATATAAAGCATTTAAAGCTTCAGGAGTTAAGATACTGCAAGAAGGAAATCTTTATGTTTCTGTAAATGATATAGATAAAAAGGATTCACTAAATGTAATCAAAAAATATGGAGAACTTGGATTTAGTATAAGTGCATCCAGCGGAACTTATAAGTTCTTAAGTGAAAATGGAGTAAAATGCAGTGAGCTTGATTTAGATACTGCAGTGGAATATATAAAAGATAAGAAAATAGATATAGTTATAAATACAGCCACCCAAGGATATAACACTATAAGGCAAGGTTTTATACTCAGGCATACAGCTTTAGCTCATGATAAAATAGTATTTACATGCTTGGATACAGCAAATGCCTACATTAATGCTATTTTAACGGAAAAAAATGGAGAAAATATAGAATACAGAACTATGGGTGAATATTTGCAGGAACCAGCACTTAGAAGTTAATAATTATATGGGCTTACAGTTAGAGAGTTAACTTATATAATATTATATAATGACAAATTTCATCATCATAAACAGAGTTCTTGGCATCAGATGGAGTTTTAAACTCCATCTGATGCTTAGAAATCGTTATCCAGGGACGTAGTCGCTCTTTACTCACACTTGCACAAGTGGGAGTATTAGAGCGAGTAGTCATCGGATAAAAACTTTTAATGAGTCTAAAGCTTGGTATTTTGAAAACCTAAAGGAACTTAGATAAACTCGTACCTCAGACATATCTAAGTTACTAAGGTTTTCTAAAATACCAAGCTAAGACTTATTTATAAAAGTTTTTAAGTATGATTTCAATTTTGTCATTATATTTCATGTATAAGATTAAATTTCAATTAAAGGCTATATATATGGATATTATAAGTTGATTCTTTGTTTAGAATTTATATAGGGCAATATTTGTCAGCATTATTTTTCTTCGAAGGTAGACTTAACTTGCCTTAAAAGTACCCTGATTGGAAGATGCTGCGGGCAATTATCCTCACATTTTCCGCAGGATATGCAGCAAGATGCTTTTGATTTTTTTGGCATATTATTATACTTATTAAATATAGACTCTTTACTTTTATACATAAAGTAATTATTATACATAGAAAAAATATTTGGAATATCCAAATCCACTTTGCAAGGGGAACAGTATCCACAGCGGGTGCATTTTATTTTCATAAGGGCATTGAATTTTTCTTTTGCCTGTTCTATTAAATCCATGTCTTCCTCAGAAATTGAATTAGGGAGAGATTTTGATGCTATAGATATATTTTCATTCACTTGTGCTAAAGAGTTCATTCCACTTAGTAATATTGACACTTCAGGATGATTTAGTACCCAGCTTAAAGCCCAGTCAACTGAACTTTTTTTTACTTTTGATTTATTGAATATGTTGTTTATATCTTCTGGAAGATTACCGGATAAAAGTCCACCTTTTAAAGGTTCCATCACAACTACAGATAAGCCTTTATCGGCTGCATATTCTAGTCCATCTATACCTGCCTGGTAATCCTCATCTAAATAATTAAATTGGATCTGGCAAAATTCCCAGGGAAATAAATTTATTATATGTTTGAAAGCCATTAAATTGTCATGGAAAGAAAAGCCTACATGATTAATTTTACCGTTTTCTAAGGCTTTATTTAAAAACTTAAAAACACCTAGGTTTTCCATTTTATCCATTCTGTCTTTGGTCATAGCATGGAGCAGGTAATAATCAATATAGTCTACATCAAGCCTTTTTAATTGTTCATTCAAATATTTATCAAAATCTTCATATTTTTCTACTAGCCATACAGGCATTTTAGTTGCAATTCTAACTTTTTTCCTGTAACCATCTTTAAGTACTTTACCTACTAAAACTTCACTATTTCCGCCGTGGTAAGGATATGCTGTATCTAGATAATTTACACCATTATCAATGGCATGCCTTATGATTTTTAGTGCTTCTTTTTCATTAATTTTTGAAGGATCGTTATTTATTATTGGAAGTCTCATGCATCCAAAACCTAAAGTAGATACTTTAAAACCATCTTTACAAAATTTCCTGTATTGCATAAAATATCCTCCTTAAAATATATTTATGGGTATAAATTTAACTTTCGACTATAAACTCTATAATAAGTATAGTACAGTGATAGTTCAGTTCTGTCAACGCAGTAAAATCATGCTATTATATGTTATAATGAATACTATGAACTAAGATATAGTGATATTTTTATACTTTAAAATTAGAATTATTATACAAAGATTTGTAAAAGATGGAGTGATTATTATGAGTTTAAAAACTGTATGTATAGATCCAATAAGAGAGGATTTGCAGGAATTTGATGAAGAGTACCCTACATTAGTAGAAGGGTCTATTTTTAACAGCAAAGGTTCTAAGCTTCTGGGTGTAATACATATTGCACAGGGAAGGGGACCACATCCTACTGTAATCTTATTCCATGGGTTTCCAGGATATGAGCAAAATTTTGATATTGCCCATGTTTTATTGAGAGCAGGATACAATGTGTTTGTATTTCATTATAGAGGAAGTTGGGGAAGTGAAGGATCTTATTCTATAGCTAATGTACTTGAGGATGCGGATTCTGCCATTAATTTTTTAAGATCACCGCATTATGCGAAAGAGTATAGAGTTGACGAAAAAAATATAATTTTGATAGGGCACAGTCTCGGAGGATTTGCTACCCTTATGACTGCAGCAAGACATCCTGAAATCAAATATGCAGCTTGTATAGCAGGATTTAATTTTGGACTTATGGGAGAAACGCTCTTAAAGGATAGTAATTTAAAAAAAGAAACTATTAAAACTTGGAAAGATTGGGTTTTGCCTCTTAATGGTATAACTGCAGAAAAAGTTGTACAAGAAGTTATAGAAAATAGAAAAGATTGGAATCTGATAAATATAGTAGAAAAATTAAAAGGACATTCTATACTTATAATTGGAGGAGCTAGAGATGACATCGCAACTATAGATGAACACTATAAACCACTTATAGGAGCTTTAAAAGAACAAAATGTTTGCTATAAAAGTGTAATTTTAAATACAGATCATGGATTTTGTGACAAAAGAATATCTCTCCAGAAAGAAGTGCTTAGCTGGTTTGAAAAAGAAAGAGTATAAACATTATAGAATTTTAAGTTAAAAAGTTAAAATAGGTTGACAAACTTCTTACAGTTACAAGTCTGTCAGCCTATTTTTTATAGCTTCTATACGAATGCATAATATAAATCTATGAACAACATAATATAAGTAGAGAACCCAAATCTTCGATTTGGTGTGAATCACTTACTCATTTGACTGATAAGGAGAAGGAGTTACACAAATTAGAACCCAAATCTTCGATTTGGAGTGAATCACTTACTTATTGACAAGGAGCCTATAGTATGAAAAAAAAGATAATTATAGTAGCACTATTATTGATTTGTGTATGTGTAAGCCCTGTGAAGGCATTGACAGATGACTATTATACCACAATGAAACAGGATATTTTGTGTCTTATGATGGCCTACCCGGAATATATTACAGATTTGGAAAAAGGTAATGATGGAAAGGTATATGTAGTTGCAAAGTCTGGTAAAAGAATTTTATATGATGATAAGGGTAGTAAAAGTTTTCAGCAAAAAATGTATGATACGGATCTACAGGACATGATGGAACAGTCCTATCCCATAGGTACCATAAATGGAGTAATGGAAAAAGATTTTGATCCTGGAAGAATTAGGACATATTCGCTTTTGAAGGAAGTTTATGGATGCGATAGAAAGGCTATAGAATCTAATCTTAAAATGGCTAATCTAGGATATAGAAGATTTCAGTTTAATGGAAATAACAATGCCTCTAAATCTCTTGAAAATGCAGTAAAAGAGTTGATGCCTATTTCTCAGAGAAATTCAAAGGTTTATAAGGCCTTGTTTCCTAGTAGTGGCACATTTAATTACAGGTGTATTTCGGGAACTAGTTTGCTAAGCCCCCATTCCTTTGGAATAGCCATTGATCTTGCTAGAGATAGAAGAGATTATTGGAAATGGGTGACTAAAGAAGAAGGAGATAAGAGAATACAGGAATACCCAAAAGAAATTGTAGATGCATTTGAAAAAAATGGCTTTGTATGGGGCGGAAAGTGGAGTCATTTTGACATTCTTCATTTTGAATACAGGCCAGAAATAATTTTAAAATCAAGATATTTTGGACAAAAAAATAGTAACAGTAAATTTTGGTATTCACAAGCACCCTACAATGATAAATTGGTAAATGGATATATTCAAAAGATAGATGAAAAATTAAAGTAGTAATAAATATGAAACCTTGGGTGAAATTCACAGAGTGATTATTATTTTAATTGGGAATAATAACTATGCAAAGTATATGATAATTCTACACAGTTAGTAAATTAATTATATGAGGAGTATGGTTATGAAAATTTCTCTAAAAAAAAGGTTTCTCCAAGTCATGGTGATCGCTTTGTTTATATTTCTAATATGCCCGTTTTGTAAGCCTAAAGGTGAAGAAATTAGCACAAAAGAAGAGGTTGCAAATTCTATACAAGATATATTCCAAAACAGGAATAAAGCTATATTAAATGGAGATTTAAAATTAATAGAAGGTAATTATGATAGAAGTACAAAATATGGAAAATGGGCTTATGAGCACGAAGAACAGAAGATGAAATATCTTAAAAATTGGGAAGAAAGGCAAGGAGTAAAGTTTACTGAAATTATGCCAGAGGTAATGATCAAGAGAATTAGAGGTAAGGATGATAAGTATTCTGTAAACTTAATATGTTCCACAAAATATAGTTATATATATGAAGATGATCCAGTAAAAGTTAACAGCTGCAAAATTGGGACGTCTCATGTTTTGAATATTTCAAAAAAAGGGGACAATTGGATAATAAGCAAGGAGTGGTATAAAGATCCTTTTGCTGATTCTCTAAATTTAGGAAATTTAAAAGTTGATGCTATAAATCAATATATAAAATCTCAACAAGCAAGAGATTTTTCTAATATGAACAATAGAAGAAAAGGAGCAGTGGAATATGCAGATAGGTACTGTGGGATAGCATCGGAGAAAGAGTATGGGTATAGCTACAATAGAAAGTATAGAAATTATAATTCCCAGGGAGGAGATTGCGCAAATTTTGCATCACAAATACTTCATGAAGGCGGTAAGTTTAGAAAAAATTCTGGTTGGAACTATGATGGTTCTGGAGCCACTAGATCCTGGCTAAATGCAGACGGATTTAAAAGTTATATGATATACAGTGGAAGAGCATCCCTAGTAGCCCATGGGAGTTATGAAAAGGTATATAAAGCTTCTTATAAACTTTTGCCTGGAGATTTTGTAGCCTATGAAAAGAAAGGAGACATAACTCATATTTCAGTAGTAACTGGAGCGGATTCTAAAGGATATTCTCTAGTAAGCTGCCACAATACAGATAGAAATAGAGTACCTTGGGACCTTGGATGGAGTGATAAAAATATAAAGTTTTGGCTAGTTCATGTGAATTATTAGAAAAGCTGCTGTATAGTGAATAAATATTTATTATACAGCAGCTTCTCTAACTAAGTAATATCATTTCATTGATGCTGTTAATTTAGTTCAAGTTTAATAGTACCTTTGGCTTTTATTGCTATACAATCAAGCTTAATATTTTTAGCATCTTCCTTTGAAATTGTTATAGTTTTGTTTGTTGGGTTTATCTTTTCAAATAATACTTTTTTATCATTGTAAATTTTTATAGATACATTTCCGCTTTTTATATTTGTATTTATTTTTATACTATAGCTAGTTTTATGAGAGGTTATTTTATACGATTCTATTCCATTAAAGAAATCAAAATCAGCTGCAAATATATTATTTTCAAAATTAGAACTCCAATATTTTTGATAGCCATTAAAATCCAATTCTTCAAATTGAAATTCATCTGTACTGTTAAAATTTAGTGAGTTATTGCTTGCAAAATTATTATTTTCACTAGAATTCATGTTGTACACAGAGCTGTGACCTTTGGCAGAATTTATTAAGTAATCCATAATGCTTTCATAGTAAGGTTTGGAATTGTAGTTATCACTATTTGGTTTTGCCTTAGAAATACCACTTGTTAACCCTACTGTTGTAAGAGCAGTGATAACTAAAATTCCACATATTATATTTTTTAAAGAATTTTTTTTATGTTTTGATATCATAGTAATTCTCCTTTTGATTTCGGAATTATTTACAGCCATAGGAGCTGAAGTAATTAGCGAAGGGGTGTCATTTTCTAATTGCAATATTTTTATAATTGTGTTTCCATAATTTATATTTCTATCTATGCCTAAATACCTAAGGGCATAAGCATCACAGGATGTTTCACAATCCTGTTTCATTTTATAAAAACCATATCGTATTATTGGATTGAACCAGTAAACAATATTTAAGATTATTATAATCCAGTTAATAAGTAAATCTTTTCTCTTTAAGTGACAGAGTTCATGTATTATAATATGTTTAAATTCATCTTCTGAAATATTTCCTATAATACTTTGTGAAATAAATATTGTAGGTTTAATTAATCCACATAAGCATGGGCTAATCGGTTTATATGGGTACATTAAAGATACACTTTTATTTATGTTCATTATATTTAGGCAGCTGTTCAATATGATATTAAGATTAGAAGACTTATCACTCATTGCATTTTTCTTTATAAATTGAATTTTCTTTATTTCATATAATGTATTAGCTATAAAAAACACCATTCCTAGTATCCATATATAAAACAGTACTGTTTTATAATTTATTTTCTTATTTAAACTCTCTACATTTTTACCATTATACGAATTATTAGGAGCAATCATATCTTGAGATTTATCTCTACTCATTGATTTAGATATATTATTTGCTTTTAAATAATTACTGGAGATAGTTTTTTCCTTCTCACTTACAGCATCAAATATGTTAAATATGCTTAAATTACTTTCAGGTCCATAGGGTATAATGAGTTTTATTATTAAAAGAAACCATATGAAATAATGGAATTCAGCTCTTAATTTTTTCTTTAACAGCATCTTTATTAAAAGTATTAGCATAACTAGTACGCTTCCGTTAAGTGATGCTATAAAGATAGTTTTTATTAAAGTTGACATATAAGCACCTCTTACTCATGCTTTTTATTTAAAATATCTTTCAGTTCTTTAATTTCACCTTCAGATAATTTTTTGTTCTCAACAAAATTTAATACCATTGAAATGACAGAGCCATTGAATATTTTATTTAAAAAAGAATTGCTTTCTGCATTTATATAATTTTCTTCCTGAACTACAGCATAATAGTAATATTCTTTACCTTCCTTGTTAAAGCCAATTACATTTTTCCTTAATAATCTATTTATTAATGTCTTTACGGTGTTAGGCTTCCACTTAGTTTTATCTGATAGTTGTTTTATAATTTTATTTGCAGTTATATTGGGATTTTCCCATATTATTTTCATAATAGTAAGTTCTGCATCTGAAATGCTTGGTATTTCCTTCATGGATATATACTCCTTCCATTTCTGTTTACACGTGTAATTTATAATTTAATATTACATCTGTAAACGGAAATAGTCAATGCATTTTTCATAACTATCAATTTTACACTGTTTAAAAACATGTATATGTGTTAAAGGGCTTATGTACTAATTAATTAGTGCAACAGCCCTTTAGAAATCTGTTTACATTCTATCCATTAAAGGAATATTTTCAGTAAATTTATTTACCACACTTTTTATATTGTTTTGGACATTTCCTATGGCTTTTGCTTTACCTACAGAAGAGTCTTCTGTGCCTTCTACCAGTATATAGTCAAACTTATTCACTCCTAAGAATTTAAATACATCTCTAAAATAGTCGATGGCATGATTAAACTTGGAATTAAATATTTTAGGATATACTGCTGCTGAAGATTGAATATAGACCATATTCCTCTTTTTATCATCTAAAAGACCTTTTATGTCTTCTTCAGAAATTTTAATTAATCTGTTATTTATTATAATACAATCTAAATAGGATTTAAGCCTTGCTGGGTAACTTACACTCCACATAGGAGCTGCAATAACATAAGTATCTGCACTTAAAAATTGATTGCATAGTTCATTTATCCTGTCTACTATTTTTTTATCTTCATCTGATAGGGTATTGTAATCATTTCCTGAAACTAATTCGGCCCTGCCTTTAAATATTCTATGATTTATTTCAGGAATATTTTCATTGTATAGATCCAGTTCTTCTACCATATAATCTGCATTTTTCGATAAAAATTCTTTTACAAAGCTTCTACCAACAGTTTTGCTGACAGACAAAGTTTCTGGTTTTGTATTTGCAGTTATATATAATAATTTTTTCAATTTATATACCTCCTAATTAAAAATATTTTAAGTGTTGTATATCTTCATTATATTTTTAACCTAATATCTTAATTTATGCTAGATCATAGAAGTGTATAAACTAATAAAATAGGGAAATGATATAAAAAGAATATATTTTACTATTTAAAAGAAAGATATACATGGAAGTGGGGAAAGATGTATGTTATTTAAATTAAGTAAAACTCAACAGATAACTGGTAATATATATGTGGTAAGATCACTCATTTCTAATTTTTTTATATATTCTGATTTCAGAACAACCATATGTTTTGATACAGGATTTATACCTTCCGTTGTAAATCGGGAATTAAAGAAAATAAATATTGAGCCTAAATCTGTATCCCACGTATTTTTAACTTACCCTAGTTTTTATCATGCAGGATGTATTAAATTGTTTAAAAATGCTGATATCTATTTTTCTGCTGAAACTTCTTTAAGAAAATCAGGAAAGGGTATGTTTTCTTGTAAAAGTGATGAAAATGAAAAATACAAAAAACTTAAAGATGGTGATGTAGTAGATGTAGATGGGATAAGAATAAAATCAATTGTATTTCCTAAACATAAATTAGGGTCTATATCATATATGGTTAATGATGATATTATCTTTATATAATACTGTGCTGGAAATTTACCTTTTAGAAATTAAATATTAAATAAAAAACATCCCTAGAGTATTTGTAACAATGCAAAAAATTTAGGGATTATTTTAGTTGTTTAAATATATATATTGACTTTACTACTCGTCTAGTGTATTATTATATCAGTACACTAGATGAACTACTTGTGGAGGTGATAAAATGGATGTTGAATTTGATTCCAATATACCAATATATATGCAGATAATAGACATTGTAAAGAGAAAAATAGTAAAAGAAGAATTGAAGCCAGGAGATAAACTGCTTTCTGTAAGAGAAATGTCCTCAAAACTAAAAGTAAATCCCAATACTATTCAAAGGGCTTATCAAGAATTAGAGAGAAATGATATTGCTTATAAGCAAAGAGGAACGGGTACTTTTATAAAGGAGGATATATCTATGGTAGAAAAATTAAAAGAAGAAATGGCTCAGAATATTATATATAGTTTTATAATAGGAATGAAGGAATTAGGCTTTTCTTCAGATGAGATAATAAAGATTGTAGAAGAAAAAGTACAGGGAGGTAAATAGATATGGAACCGCTGCTTAAAAGCACAGATTTAAAAAAAATTTATTTTAGAAAACAAGCTTTAGATGGGCTTAATTTAGAAATTCAAAAAGGGAAAATAACAGGACTATTAGGTCCTAATGGAAGTGGCAAAACTACTTTTTTAAAGATTGCAGCAGGAATATTAAGGCAGAGTTCAGGCGAAATACTTATAAATGGGAATAAGCCTGGCACAAAGACAAAAGCTGAAGTATCCTATTTGCCAGATAAGGATTATCTTTTTAAATGGATGAGGATACAAGATGCAGTTAATTTTTTTAAAGATATGTACGCAGATTTCGATGAAGATAAAGCTCAGGACATGTTAAAGTTTATGAATTTGGATCCAGATAGTAAAGTTAAGACTTTATCAAAGGGAATGAGCGAGAAATTATATTTAAGTCTAGTACTTTCAAGAAAGGCAAAGCTTTATATACTAGATGAACCTTTAGGGGGAGTGGATCCTACAACTAGAGAGAAAATATTAGATGCAATACTTGAAAATTATACGGAAAATAGTTCTGTGCTTATAACCACACATCTTGTTAGCGATATTGAGAGATTGTTTGACGATGTGGCTTTTATATCTGAAGGAAAAATAGTACTCTTTGGAAATGCAGAAGAACTTAGAAATGAGAGAAAAATGTCAATAGATGAAATATACAGGGAGGTGTTTAAGTAATGTTCAAATTGGTGAAATATGATCTTCAAGGGTATTTTAAAGATTTTTTGATTATGATATCCGCCATAGTAATTTTAAATGTAGCATTATTTACTAGAGTAAATGTTTGGAATTCAGGATCAATATTAGCTTTAAATATGGCTATAGGATTTGCAGCAGAAATTATAGTTGTCATATGGAATATAAAATTATTTAGCCGTGATATACATGAAGATACTTCCATTTTACTTTTTACCCTTCCTAAGAGTGGAAAAAATATATTAATGAATAAAATCGTAACAGCTCTTATACAAATGGCTATAGTACAATTTGTTATATTTATTTTTACAGCTATGTGGATTCAAATATTTAAAGTTGTTCAAGGTGGGGTAATTGATATAAAAATAAGTTTTTTACAATTTATAAAAAGTGTGAGTCCTAAATTTGCATTATTTACTTTTTTGGCCATTTTAGTTATATACGTTACTTTTTTGCTTACAGTATATATTTCTATAACTTTAAGTAAAGTGGCAATAAAGAATAGAAAATTTGGTAAGCTTGGATCTTTCATCATATTTGTAATTTTATGTATAGTACAGGGAAAGATAGCTGAAATTTTTTCTGAGGCGTTTCCTCAGACATTTAAACTAAAAGTATTGAATTTAGATATACCTTCTGTTAATCCAAATAACATAGTAGCTAATGGAATTGACATTAATATAGTCTCAATTTTTGTATCTGTAGCAGTACTTATAGGATTATTCTACGCTACAGCATATCTTATAGAAAATAAATTGGATTTATAGAGTTTGCAGCTTGAAAGTTAACATATACAAATCATGTAATGACAATTGAAAGCACTATAAAAACTTTTGACAAGTCTAAAGCTCGGTATTTTGAAAATCTAAGAATCTTAGCTAAACTCGTGCCTCAAACAATATCTAAGCTCCTAAGATTTTCTAAAATACCTCGCTAAGACTTATGGAAAAGTTTTTAAAAGTGTTTTCAATTTTGTCATTACATTTTATGTATAAGTTTAAATTTCAATTAGAAACTTTATATAGGGTTTCTAAGTGATAATTTAACTTATACTAGGAAACTTCTAGCATAAGCTAATGAATGAATCTTAGCAAAATTAGAATTAAGTTCGTCAAAAAGAATTTTAATATCTGATACTAATTCCCAT
>NZ_LROS01000003.1 GCF_001675165.1 Clostridium ragsdalei P11 | reverse complement strand
TTGTCGCCGGATTTGGCTTTTCTAACAAGCTCTTCTATGGTAACCACCGCCTTTTTATTTGATTATACAGGTAAAAGGGCAGTGCTTGACCATTTTTTGACATAATGGAAAATATTGATTTTTAAGACCTATATTCAATAATGATATCCGGTATCTTACTCGATCTTGGATTTGTTTTTTCATCAGAATATCCAAGTGCAACAATCTCAACCAGTTCTTGCAGCATCCAATATTTTATTAAGAATGTCTATTGGTGTTTATTTAGATTTATACTTTTGTAGACTACTTCTATGCTCATTTAGTTCATCTTATTAAATTAGAATTTTCTAAAGATTTTGTATTGCTTGATTATCGTTTATAATATTAATTGCATTTTTTAAATACTGTAATCCTTGATTTATTTGTAATGTATACCAATTGTAATGTATCTGAAATAAGCATAAAGAAATATACATCATATAATGTATAGATTTGATGATTTCATTTGTTTTTTTAAAATTGCTACTAATATTTGACTCAACATTGTTGTGTAGTATCTGACTAAGACGAGAGTCTAGATTTGCAATATTTCTATTAAATTCTAGAACAAATGGTATATTATCAAGTTGTGGAAGTTTGTTGAATTCACCCAATAAATAATATCGTGTAGTTCTATTGCAAGTATCTGTATTAAATGTCTGTTTAACAATATTTTTATATTCATCTGCTTCTTTGCTCTTATTAGTTGCAATATCAATTTCTCCATTTGCTTTAAATGTTCTTGAAGCTGAATAACAATTTAAATAATTCATATATGCGTAATAAGGTTTCCCTTTAATATAAAGATTTAAAATGTCAGCATATTTTTCCAAAGATGACCTCATTATACAATAGATAGGACGCAAATCAAACTGATTAATATCTGGCATACTTTTTAACAAAAAAGTAATTGTGGAGTAATCGGCAAAAATTGCATTATTAAGCCAACAAAAATAATCTTGAGCAATAACTATATCATTCCATCGAATTCTACAAGTATCATTTCGTAATTGCCAAAGATTTGTTGTTGCTACATCAATATTTTGACATAATGAATAATTTAAATTCATAATTTTATAATACCTCCTAAAATTAATCTTATAAATTTAATATTTATATTACTGAGCCTTTAAACTGGAATTTTAGTTGAGTATTTCAATAGTTTTCAATTATACATTTTAGTTAATTGTGTTACAAATCAAAAGAATAGCACCTTCAAGACGTGATTCTTCTTGAAATACTCTTGCTCCATGTGCAACTAAATACTCTTTCCATGACCGATTTATGAGTTCATATATCCACAAGGACATATCCCCATGATTATGACAGTAACGAAGAAGATTATTGATAAGATTTTTGCTTAAACCTTTATTTCTCAGTGTTCCTTTTAATAGAATATTTGTTATTCTGATTTGTGCTTCACAATGTTCATGCTCTCTTTCATAAAAGAATTGTAAAACCATTTCTTTGTTCTCAAATCTAATTTGGTAAATATTATCTCCAACAATAAAACTTGTCACATTTAACTGTTCTACTTTTTGTGATTCAAAGTATATTAACAAATAATCTATCAATTCTTTATCAAATCTATCATTGTACATATTTCTGTCTCCCTTTCAAATTTACTATTTATAGTACTAACCTTTAAATTGGAATTTGTCTGCATGGTGTTATAAATATAATAGAAGTAAATAAATTCAAATTTTTCTATAATACTTATTCAATGCATACAAACTGATTACGAGTAGGAATAATAGTTTCATTTTTATCTGCATAATTTTATCAGCAATTCAATCGATGTTTTAAGCTCATCCTGCGTATACGTTTGGCCGGAATCAGGATGATCTATAGCATTGCGAATATATGTAGGCAACGTCTTATAGTTTGTGGTATTACCATGAGCAGTATGTGAAGAAGGCTTCCCATGCTTTAAAGGATCGTACGATGGGTGCATAGCAATATACTCATCACAGGCCTTTACAGAAGTTTTGTTTTCCTTACTTTGTAGATATCCATACAACTCAATGTGATAGTCAGTTGATACAATTCCGAATACCAAATAGTTGTTTTCTGCCGATGTAATAGTTGGAAGTACAGATGGAGCGGTTATCCTTTTCGCTTCAATATTGCCGGCATTTTGACTTAGAGCGATGATCAGAACATTGTCAGGATCATTCAGTGCGGAACGCAAAACATATTCGGAATGTGTCGCAATTATCAATTGTGCGGTTTGTATTCTATCATTTGTGAACAGATTGCGATAATATTGAAGGATTTTTTCCTGCCATTTTGGATGCATGCTTAATTCTGGCTCATCAATAAGTATTATACCTCCATTTAGGTTGTTGCTGTTCTTCAGCAAATGTGCACCACGGAAGACAATCTGCTTTTCACCAGTACTTAAATCATCCACGGAAATTTTTTTGCCGTTTTTTTCGAATACAATTTTTTTCTCATCTGAGGATGTATTATCAACTCCTACGAACTTCATGATATCGAAAAAGTCATTAAATGCTTTTTCAAATCTGTACTTTTTTGAGGATTTCTGAAATTCTGGAAAGGATATGTCAATTCCAGCTTTGGTTATATTCATCCAATTTGAGTTGTCTTGAGTATCGATGTCAACAATTAACTGCTTGATAAATGTAAAATCTTCTTTGCTATCTTCTTCATATTTGTCTTCATCTAATTGTTGCATGGTAGTTGCAGTAATTTTTTGCGTTCTAAAACCAGAGCGCGCTTTCGAATACGCACATCCATAATGACGAATATCAAAAGTATCCCTATCAATATTAGGTTTGTTATTGTTTCTATTGCTATATATTCCTATCTCAGTACCATCATTCTCATTTTTTCTTAAGTGAAAGCCCATCATAGGATTATCCTTTGGTGTTATCAAATACGGCACACCATCAACCACATATCGAATATATTTGAACGGCTCTATTGAACCAAGATTGAGGAATGCTCCCAATGTTTCCAGGATTGTTGTTTTTCCGGTACCATTCTCGCCTGCCAATAAGATTGTATTATAAAGTGTTCCATCAGGTTTTGAAAAATCAAGTTCCAAATTATCTAATACATAGTGATTATTCCATTTAACATTTTTAATCATTGCTCCACCTATTCTTTCTTATGTTCTTATTCGAGTATAAATCTAAATTTACCATTATTGCTATAATGTGACCTTTTAAAATTGTCAAATTACTATTTATAATACTTAGTCTTAAGTTGAAATTAATAATCAACTTAAAATTGAAATTTATTTGCTACATTGACGTTAAATATAAATATTCATAAAAACTCAACTGCAAATTGGAATCATTACTTGAAGTAGTTGTGAAGTCCTGTAAGACCAAATTGGGAAATGTCTCCTATATAGGAACAGTCTAATTCATAAGAACACCATACACACTTTATTGCTCCCACCCATTCAATATGTTCACTTATAATTTGTTCACCTGTTTCTTCATCAATATCATACTCATCATTCGAATCTTTAAAACTAATTATACTTTTTTCTCCACATACAGGGCATATATCCATATAATCATGCAAGTATTCTTTTGGAATTGGAATCTCGAATTGTGCCGAAGCTAATATTTTCTGTTTAATTAAATTTTTCTGCCCTTTAGAATAAATCCACAATTTTTTATTTTTTGAGGTTTGATTATAAGCAGCACGACCAAGCTCCTTAAGTAATGCTATTTTTTTGTGATTAGTTTCAGGCTTCTTACATTCTTTAATTATTTCTTCAAAAGGATCAATACCACAATGGAGTAATGGATATCTCCATTTTTTATCAAGACCCTTATAATAAGGATGATTAAATATATCTTGAATAATTGGGAAAATTTCTTTACCAATGAAGTTGTCCAACTCCTCAAATTTAAGTATAAATCGGCCTCGGTGTACAGCCATATTTCTATATTTATTTAGTTTTTTTAAAGCGTTATATTTTTGCTTAATAAAATCAAACGAACCATCAGGATATATTTTAGTAACAAGTTTTTTTATTCGGTCTAGTGCATCCGAAAATTCAACAGAATTGACGCCATCTGTATTTGTGTCAATTTTGTGTATCAAATCATATAGAGGTTCTATTGAATCCTTGTTTTTATACGTTGTTATTAAGAGTTCACTATCATGTGCCAATAAGTCTTTTATAGTGAGTTCAAAGAAATGTTGAAAAAAAACAATGCAGTCAATATAATATTCAAAGTACATGGCTGGATACTGGCTATTATTATTATCATCTGAATCTCTTATAATTACGTTGCGATGAATACCTTCGTATGTGCTAAAAAAAGATACCATTGCTCGTTTTAGTGAGATAATACCTAATGGATTGATTTTATAATTATCTAGTGTTTCAATAAATTCAATTCTAAATCCCTCATTTGTATTCATTTTTATAGTATAGACCTCCTTTTCATTAACATTAAACGTGAACTTCATCCAAGTTGACATTATATAAGTAATTTGTAGTTCAAAACTGCACAACAAATTACCATTTATGAATATTCTTATATAATAAATCAAACACTAACACCATAATAACACCATTTAATACAAGAATGAACCAAAAAGTATAAATTATCCATCATCCCATCCAAGCAGCTTCCTCTCAAGTTTCTTAAAATCATACTGCCTGCACTTCCCCCCATGATCCCGCATATTCTTATACTCTTTAACATCATTGGGAGTCTTCAAGCCTTTCTTTCTCCAGTTCTGCAGTATTCTACCAACGTAGTTTATATTCCTGGCATTGTACTTTAAAGCCTCCTCAACTGCAAGGATAATCACATCGCAATCTATAACACCGCTCCACATACGCAGTTTTTCTTTCTCAGCTTCCCCTGCAGGGTGTATGTTCTCCTCAAAAAATGTCAGCACAGTACTATAGGCGTCAAAAGGTACAGGTTCATCTGCACTCTTATTACTCCTTACTTCTTGCTTATTATTTATTATTTTTTGTTTATTACTTATTACTTCTTTACTTATAGGCTCCTTGTAAGCCCCTTCCAAGGGGCTTGTAAGGGGCTCTTTTAATTCTGTAGGTTCATTTTCAGAATCAGCAGAATTCTCTATTTCTATTCCATCAAAAATATTTTCAACATCCAGTTCTTCATTAAGACACTGTTTATAAAATAGTGAAATAAATTCTTTATTTTTAACACTTTTAAGCTCTCTATTGACACATTTTACAGCATTTAAATTATTTGGTTTATTGTATTTAATCCAGTTTAAAATCATTATTTCTTTTGTTTCATCCAGGTAGAATATCTTTTTATACTCCTGAAATCTGAGAAGCAGTTTGTCCACTGTTTCCCTGTTGTAACCCGTCTGGGTTTCTATAATTCGCTTAGGAAGCTCATAAATACCACATTGTGTAGTGTTCGAATTAGTCATCAAGTATATGTAAAAAAATTTTTCCTCGGGAGTTAAATCTAAAACAAATCCATCATTCCAGAAGTCAGTATGAACCTGTCTGTATTTAGCCATATAATAACCTCCTCATACTTTGCAAAACGTTTTCTCAGACTGCCTAGCCGTTGAATTCAAAATCCTTAACGTTATTTTTGATCCACTGTATTAGCTCATATTTTGGTATTCTTATTTTCTTAGGTCCAAGTCTAAGTACGGGAATTTTCTTTTGATACACCATTTCGTAAGCGGAATTCCTTCCTATCCTAAGTACGCCGGCCATTTCTTTAACTGTCAATAATACTGGAAGTTCTTTTAATTTTTCTTCTACCATAAATTGATCCCCCTCATAAGTATAGAAGTTATTACTCTAAAAAAATTTTTTCTATAGTAGTGTTAAAAAAACTAGCTATTTCTCCAGCTTCTTTAATAGTAAAATTTCTAAGTCCGAGCTCTTTGCGGCTGTAACATGAGATACTCATGTGAAGCATATTTGCAAGATATTTTTGAGTTATGTTATTGCTGGTTCTAATCAATTTCAACTTATTATTCTGTTTCATAGGCTTCCCCCAAAATTATTTATACAGGAAATATATCATGAATTTTAACTTTAAATGCTTTAGCTATAGATTGTTGGCTTCTTTTTCTGGGATAATTTTTACCATTTTCCCAGCTCCAGTAGACTTTTTGATTTGTATTGCATTTTTGGGCTGCATATTCCTGAGTCCAGTTATTAACTATTCTCAGTACTTCTAATTTTTTGTTCCATGGTAAACCAGTTAATGTATCAATAGACATATATACACTTCCTTTACATAGGTTAAACGTTATTTACGTTAGCCATAATATAACATTATTTTTATATATATTCAATACTGGAAATTAATTAATTGGAGTCTTTTTTCAAAATTATCTGAAAAATACTTTTTATAACGTCTATTTACGTTGAATTATTGACATATTAACGTTATAAACGTATAATGTTAATAATATTATACAGATAAAAATATAGTGTTCATGATTTTATACAGTGTGCTGGTTAAATTTCAGAACTATTGAAAAATTTGCGTTTAGTTTTTTGTAGAAGAAAATTCATCTCTTGTGAGCGTATATTTTTAATGTTATAAATCAACTAGCACATCAGGTTAACAAATAGGTTATTCATAGGAGGTGGATATTTTAATGTTAAGTAAAAGGGATCTAGGAAAACTTATAAAAGAGGCAAGAAAATATAAATCTGAAAAAATAAATAAACTTTATACACAGCAGATGCTTGCTAATGATATAAAAAAATCTCAAAGTTATATTGGTGACCTGGAGTCGGGGAGGACTTATCCAAGTTTTGCTTTGCTAACTCAAATAGCAGATGCCTGTGGTGTTTCAATAGGCTTTTTTCAAGATAAGAATTCTATAAACAGTGATATAGATAAATTTATAAAAATGCAGCTTAGTAATACTAAAGACTCCGAAGTATTAAAAATAAGAGAGCATTTAAAAAGGGATCCTGAGGTTAAAATTAACTATATATATGACTATATTCACAATTCAAATAAAGAATTGGACAATGCTCAAAAGGATTTTCTTAAAACTTCAGAAGAATGTGTATGTTTTATGCTTAAACAAAATCCTATGATAAAATTTTTGGGAATTGACATAAAGAAATTAAAGAAGGAAGATATGTATAATCTAGTAGAGGATGTTATAAATCAATTAAAGCTTGTAAGTTATAAGTATAAAAAATAATGCAATGGACTTTATTAGATTTAATTCTTAATAGAAGTATTTTAGATAAATATAATGATTTTCATGAATAAAGTCCCTCGGTAAATCAAACACTAATACTAATAAAAGGTAAGGGGTGAGATATTATGCCTGGCGGTAATATAAGAAAGCGGGGTAAAAGATATAATGTAATTGTTGAGGTAGAAAGAAATCCAGTTACAGGAAAAAGATTGCAAAAAAGTATTGGTGGGTTTAAGACAAAGAAGGAAGCTGAAAAGGCTTTAATTGAAGCGGTATCAAATATAAATAAAAATGAGTTTATATTTCCTGAAAAAACACTTGTAAAAGATTTTCTAACACTGTGGCTTGATACTTATGCTATAAATTTATCGCCTACAACATACAATGGATATAAAATGATAATAAACAATCATTTAATTCCATCCATCGGAAATAAAGAGCTCCAAAAGCTTCAGCCGCTCCATATACAGAAGTATTATAATGAAAAACAGAAAACACTTAAGGGGAAAACCCTTCTGCAGCATCATAGAGTTTTAAGAAAAGCTTTAAATTATGCCTGGAAGATGCAGCTTATAAGCAGAAATCCAGCAGATATGGTAGATGCTCCAAAAGTTCAGAAATATAGGGCTGTAGTTTTGGAACCTCCTCAAGTAAAAACACTTTTAAGTGCTGTAGAAAACACCAGGTTTGAAATTCCTGTTAATTTAGCTCTGGCACTAGGCCTTAGACTTGGAGAGGTTTTGGGACTCAGGTGGTCTGATATTGATTTTGAAAATGGTATTATAAATATAGAACAAACACTGGTAAGGGCAGGGACTAAGCTTATATTTAAAGAACCTAAAACGGAAGAAAGTGCAAGGAGTATATCTGCTCCTCAGGAACTTTTAAAACTTCTAAAGCAGCATAAGAAAAATCAATTGGAACTTAAGGTGCGTTCTTATGGTGAATATGAAAACAAGCATAATTTAGTGTGTACGAGGGATAATGGCCAGCCGCTTAATACATCTTCTTTTTCCCATGCTTTTGGTGATTTTATAAAGAAGGTTGATATACCTCATATCAGGTTCCATGATTTGAGGCACACTAATGCAACATTGATGCTGCTTTCTGGTACCGCTCCTAAAGTTGCATCTTCAAGGCTTGGACACAGTACTATTGGTATAACTATGGATTTGTATTCTCATGTACTTAAGGATATGAATAAAGAGGCAGCGGATAAGTTGAATGATGTTATATATAAATAATTAGAAACCAGTACGCCTATGGTAAGTACTGGTTTCCAATAAAATCACTAATCTTTAGGTTTTATTCCTTATTAATATCTTTAATATATTTAACAAGTTCGCCTATTTTTGTATTTGAATTACTTTCAACGATAATTCTACAATTTTTCTTTTTACCGCCATTGTAAGCCACCTTTAAGATATGGAATAGCTCCATATTTTCCTTGTAAGTATCCTTTTTCAATTGCAGCATCTTTTCTAACTGGAAAATCATCTAGTGAATATAAATCTGTACTATTGTCTTCTTTCTTTTCAGTAAACCATATTTGATCTCTTCTGAAAATATCCTGATCTAAAAGGTTGGTATCATGAGTTGAAAAAATAAGTTGAGCATTTTTTGTGTTTATTTCTTTATCGTGAAATAGTTCTACTAAGAACCTTGTTAGTTTAGAGTGTAATCTTATATCAAGTTCATCTACCACAAGCGTTGCTCCTGTATCTAATACTTCAATCCACGGACCAAGAAGTCCAAAAAGTTTTTTAGTTCCATCTGATTCCTCATCCAAATCAAATTCTACCAGTTCTTCTGAGTTATTCATTTTATGAAGAGTACTAATGTTAAAAAGTTTATTTGAACTATCCAAAAGCTTGGATTTTGCATCTTTATTTAAATATTTTAATATTGGATCATCCTTTGCATCAACTTCAATTTCTGTGAATTTTATATCTTCAATATCACTAACTACGGTTTTTAATAAGGATTTAACCCTCTTGTTAATAGATTCATTTGATTTCATTAAATCCATTGTTAATTCTTGTAGATCACTGTGATGAATAAGAACAATTAAATTGTCATTAAGCCATTTAAATGGTATTTGAGCTTTATCATATTCCCATAAGCTTGCAACTGCAATAAAAAGTTTATTTGGTGAATTAAATTTATCTTTTATTGCAGTTTGTTTTTCTATATCATTAGTAAACTTATAATTATTAGTATTTTTTCTTTCAAAAATTATTGTCTGCCTTCCATTTGGATAATAGTAAAGATACTCATCAATAACTTTTTCAGATGTAGCTGAAAAACCATAAGCATACTTTATACCTTCTGTCTTAAATATAATATCAAACTTACTTGGACTATCAAGGCATGAGCTATCAAGTTTAAATGGTTCAACTTCAATTTTTTTACCTTGCTGCATTTCATGTGATTTCCCTAAAAAATCAGTTAAAAAACTTATTGCTTTTATCACATTTGTTTTTCCTGATGCATTAGCTCCATATATAGATGCTATTTTTAATCCATTTAGGTTTTTATCTGCATTTTTAATAATATTGTTTTTGTGTGAGGTGTCTTTTGAAGCTAACATACTAAGCGTTACTTTATCCTTTATAGAGAGGAAATTCTGAGCACTAAATTCTATTAACATATTATTATCCTCCAGTATTTTCTTTCAGTTGTTTGGTATGCTTTTTATATAATATTATGCATAGTTATATTGTATCTATAAATATGTGATAAAACCACAAAATTTATAAATAAAACATTAAAATATATAGATTTATTTTATAAACTTATATACAAGACGTTGTATGGTCACTATATTTATATTAAGATAAACTTTTAATTCTTTAAATAAATATGTTGATTATAAGCCACAATAATTTGAGCTTAATTTTAAATAATTCCTATTCCATTTTTATCTAAAAGATATATTCTCTAAAAAAATAAAAACCCTTTAATAAATGAATATTATGATGAATTAGAACCATGTGTGTACTGATAGAGAGCCATCAGATAAAATTCGAAAGTATCCGATTAAAATTATAGCAGTAGCCAGGGCTTTTATTTGAGTGTAGGAAAGACTAAAGCTTGGTCACTGTTTCAGATCAATAAATAATTAAACTTAAAAGAAGAACCGAATGCGTTCAGTTCTTCTAAGTATAGACTGCAGGTATCTCTTATAATTTTAAGAATACTGTACTCTTAGCTAAATGTTTCTTATATCATCCCAAATTAAAGAGTGGCAAAATAATCCCTATCAAACTTATCCAAATAATATTTCCTATCTCCATAATTATTTATTACATATTCTATATAATCACACACTTTAATATAATCTGATTCATATAAGTTTCTGCCTTCTTTTATTGTCTTAAATTGAAGTGTAATTGGTGCTTTCATTAAATTTATAGTATCAATATTTTCTATTTTAAGTACATCTGTAATATCACAGGCAAAATTCATTTCCTCTAAATCATTTATATCTTTATCAAAAAGTATAGCAAAATCAATGTCACTATCTTCTCTTTGATATTCAGTCCCATAAGAACCTACTATCCATACTGCTAAAATATCAGATTGCTGACTAAAATATTTTTTTAAGTTCTCTATTTTATTTTCTATATTTAGCACATTAGTACCTCCGGTTTTTAAGTTGTTTTTCTAAACTCAATTAGAAATTAATATTTTTAACTATAGTTTTAATGAAAACTTCAAAGTCCTTCAAATTATTTTGTGTTATTTCATAGATTATTTCATTGTTAACGTCAAAATACATATGAACAATTCTATTTCTGAATTTTGCCATAGCAAAGTAAGTATTTATATATTTCTTTTCAATAATGCCTTGGTTTGCAAGTATCTCAAAACTTTCCTTATTAGTTTCTGGCCTTCCCCATCTATTTCTAGCTATTATATGATTGCTTATATCAAGCATTGCTTCAATTGTTACTTGTAATAGGTACTTAGCACTATCTACATTCCTAAAATCTTCTATGAATATATACTTATCAATCTTTTGTAATTTGTTTAATTTTTCTAGATTACTCTGCATAAACATTATCTTTTGCTTTATTTTAGGTAAATCGACATTATTAATCATAAATTATCCCCCTATGTATCTCAGTTCAATAAGTACACAAATTAAGATTACTTTTTTTAGTATATCTCAAAATGTATTTTTATTTTAAAATATACAAATACGTATCTAGGCTTCTATTTACTGCTGCAACAACAATACCTATGAAATCCTCTAAATTATTTTCAACACTTGCTTTTTCAAGAGCACTCATATATTCATTTCTGTCTTCCATTCTTATAACAGTGATTGGATATCCACATCTCATAAGGATTAAATTCATAAGTAATCTTCCACATCTGCCATTTCCATCTATGAAAGGATGTATAAAAGTAAATTTATGATGAAATTCTGCTGCAAGCTTTATAGGATGCAATTTATTTTTATTTTCGTCATACCACTTGATTAAGTCTTCCATTTCTTGTGGAACTAAGAAGTGCTCTGGAGGTCTATGTTTGCTGCCGCTTATGAGTACATTCACATTTCTGTATCTTCCTGCATTTTCATTGTTTATAGTTTTAAGAATAATGTAATGTAAGTTTTTTATAACACTTTCAGTAATATCTATATTTTTATCAACTATATCTTCAATGTAGTCCATAGCTTCTTTGTGATTAATAACTTCAAGATGTTCTCTAAGAGTTTTTCCTTTTCCAATAGTGATTCCATCTTCCAAAATAACTTTAGTTTCAGTGATTGTAAGGGTATTTCCTTCAATAGCATTTGAATTATATGTAAGTTCCACATCAAAATACTCTTTCAAATTTTTAATAGCAGTTTTATCAAACGGTCTCTTACTATCAAGTATTTTTTTCTTTTTATCTATCTCTTTAATCATAATATCCCCCTTACAAACAAAATTGTTATTTATAAAATACTCTTAAGCGTATTATACCATACAAAATTTATATTTATGGTAAAATATGAATATCTCGTAATTAGTATTATCAACTTTACTGAATTTATTTAACAAGTACTAAAAAATTTTTTCTATAACTATATTATATCCACTTTTCTTATTTCACTAATTTATATAGAAGTCTAAAAATAGATGATATAACACTTGTAAGTGAAAAAAGTTTAGCAAAGGATTGGCTTGATCCGGAGGATGATTCTGAAGAATTAAGCTTTTTTTCAGAATTATATGGAGTTAATTTAGATGAATTAATGTAACTAAATAAACAAGGGTTTGTGGGAGCATTCACAGGTCTTTATATGCATGAAGCTGTAAATAGCTCTTTAAAATATTTCTAAGCAATTTGTAGTACACAGGTGAAAGGGTGGACATGCTTCTAATACTCGGCCAAGATATGAGTATTATGTAGAATTTGCTTATATGGCCGGCATTACAAGGCAAGTCCACCCTATATAAAAAGTTATACTCATTTTGTAAATATAAGTAATAATATGGATTTATATGATATAATTAGGACATGATATCTTGTTGTATAGATGTGTAGTGGATTATGTTTATAATTAGAAGTTGGAATTTTATATAGTTATAGTAATTATGTGAAGTTCATACAGTATTAAAAATGTAAATAAAATGAAATAACAGCAAGTAAAATCAAGCAGTAATCTCCCTATTTCTTTATAATAAATGTAGGACGATTGAAACGAGGTGAACAGACGAATGTACGAGTGGCAGAAGCAAATTCAAATAATCGTTGATGAAATTGACAGATGTATTAAAAATTATAATGATGAAGCCTTGACACTACGCTTTCTTTCTCGCAAGCTGGGTTATTCCGAATTTTATACAACTAGAAAATTCAAAGAAATATCGGGTATGCAATTTAGGGATTATCTGCGGCATAGAAAATTAGCCTTTGCACTAAAAGAGGTTCGAGATAGTGAAAAAAGCCTTTTGGATATTGCCTTTGATTATGGTTTTTCATCACATGAAGCTTTTACTAGAGCTTTCAAGGGAACATATGGTGTAACTCCAAGTGAATATCGAAAAAAGCCTAAGCCTGTCATTCTTCGTACAAAAATAAACCCTTTTGACCGCTACTTTTTAGGATTGGGAGAGATTGGTATGATGAAATCTACAGCTGATGTTAAAATTTATTTTGTAACCATTCCCGCACACAAATTTTTGCACATTAAAAACTATGAAAGTAATGGGTATTGGGATTTTTGGCAAAAGCAAAGCCTTATTCCGGGACAGGACTGCGAAACAATTTGCGGCTTACTCGATAGTATCAAGGGCAAATTGGATGATGATGGTGGGAGCGAATGTAACAGCGGCAGCGGTCAGATTATGGCGTACATTAATGACCCGGATGGCAGACTCTGTGATTGGGGGATTCCACGTACAGAGTGTTATGGTGTACGTCTTCCTTTTGATTATAAAGGCGAAGTACCACCACAAATGCTTATGATTGATGTTCCTGAAGCCGAGTATATTGTTTTTGAACACGGGCCATTCGATTATGAGCAGGAAAATCGTAGTGTGGAGGAAAAGATTGAAAAGGCAATGGCAACTTTTGATTTTGCAGCCACTGGTTACTGCTTTGATACTTCCCCCGGTAGAATAATTTACTTTTATTTTAATCCGGAACGGTTTTTTAAGTATATCAGACCAGTACGGAAGTAAATAAAATCGACTGCCTACCAACTATTGTTTCTAACAAGAAAACCAAACAGGAAATAACAAATTCCAATTTAAGGTTGAGTAATATAAATACTAATTTTGAAAGGGGGATAAGATATGCCTTCTAGTCAAGAATATTTATATTTTAGTGAGTAAGGATGTGATAAAAAATGATATTAAAAACTGATAGACTAATTTTACGTCCTTGGAAAGATGAAGATGCACAGCAGCTATATAAATATGCAAAAGATCCCAATGTAGGGCCTATAGCAGGGTGGCCTATTCATACTGATGTTGAAAACAGTCGTCAGATTATTAAAGATGTTCTTTCTGTGAATGAAACTTATGCGGTTGTTTTAAAAGGTAAGGATTTACCAATTGGTAGTATAGGACTTATGATTGGTGAAAAAAGCAACATGGCTTTAAGAAATGATGAAGGTGAAATTGGTTATTGGATTGGTGTTCCTTATTGGGGACAAGGGTTAATTCCAGAAGCAGTTAATGAGCTTATGAGACATGGTTTTGAAGAACTTGGACTTAAAGTTATTTGGTGCGGGTATTTTGATGGTAATGAAAAGTCTTGGCGTGTTCAAGAAAAATGCGGTTTTCAATATCATCATACAGAAAAAAACATAGAATGGAATCTAATGAATGATATTAGAACAGAACATATTACTTGCATTACAAAAGAAGAATGGTACAGCAGACTATAAGTGCAATACAAATTTACAAATTTCAATTTGTCTGATTGAACAAAGTTGGCATAATGGGTGCTTTGGCTAATGCATATATTTCTAAATCGGTGACATTATCCATATAATTAGTAATTAAAATTAGCATTTTGGATTGTTATATATCCAATCCGTCCTTATACTTACCCTGTAAAGGGCATGTATAAGATGGACTAGCCCTGGGATTGTTAAAGGTGCCAGACGTGCGTGAAAAATCCAATTTAATTAAATGCTTTGTGCGCAGTAGGATTGACCCCAGAGGAATACACCGGCAGTACAGTTAAAAAAGGAACTTCTTACGATTTATTAAGGAAGCACTTTATCCGCAGAAAGCTTTCCGTTTATTTTTGTCTTTGGACAAGCCATTGATTTGAACGCTGCAGGGGAGAGACTGCAATTTAGAGAGTGTGTATTTCAGAGATTATTGAGGTATAAAATAAGTGAAAAAGAAAGTGCTTGTCTAAAGCTTCCATGCGAGGGAATCCGAGCCTAGTATAAGACCGAGGAGCATTACTTCCTGGGTTTGGGGCGGAGCATCCAATTAAAATTAAAGCCACTGGCCAAGCTTTTTGTCTGAGTGAGGGAAGAGTTAAAGCTTGGCTAGTACTACATAAAAAATTTGGTTTACGAACATAAAAACATCGTAAAATTTTTTGAAATAATATGGCGTTTCGGTAAATTATTCACTTTTTAATTGTTACGTTAAAATTAAATATTAAGGCATACTGTATATAAATATTATGTTCATGGTCTTACTGTTATAGAAATACTGAAAAGTGAATAGTTATGATATCTCTTGAAACAGCAACCAATTGTGCTATAAATAATTACAATAAGCCTAACTTTGAGTCTTTTTCTGTAATTATTCTTATTGGCTTACATGGATTACCATATGCAATATAGTTATCTGGTATATCTTTTGTAACAACACTGCCCGCACCGATAACTACATTATCTCCAATATTAACGCCGCCACAAACCACAACATTGCAAGCAATCCAAACATTATTTCCAATATGGATTTCCTTTGCATATTCGGACACAGACACATGGCCGTCCTCATATTTCATGGCAATTCTCTCTTCTGGAATAAGTGGATGCGAGCTTGCCATAAGGGAAACATTGGGTCCCATCATGACATTATCACCAATATAGATTTTACCATCATCTAAAATTGTAGCATTAAAGTTTGCAACGAAATTTTCACCAATAAACGTATGGCACCCATAGTTAAATTGTATAGGACCTTGAAAATAGTATTTTTGCCCGATTCTTCCCATAAATTCTTTTATGATTGGCAGGCGGCTTTCATCATACTCATCAAGCAAATTAAATTTCTGGCATAGCATATGTGTCTTATGCTTAATATCTAGAAGTTCTTTCTTACGAGCATCAAACAGTCTGCCAGCAAATATTTTTTCTTCTTCCGTCATAAATTACCTCCTATAAATAATAGATTTAATTTCTCTAATTTTAAGCTGAAATTTTTATTTTATTTAGATAGCATTTGTACTACATTTAAAGTGTAAAACATTAAAATATTTAAAACAATTACTAAAATATTAATGTGGGCTAGTACAGATTTATAGGCGAAATCATTTTGACATAATAATATAAAGAAGGTTGACATCACTTTTATGATACCAACCTTCTTTATACTGGTATTAATTTATCCAAACAACCTATTCTATATATTAACTCCAACAATGCCATCAACTGCAAGCCCGCTGTCTCTCTGAAAACCCTTAACAGCCTCCAGGGTACTCCCTCCCAAAAATCCATCAGCACCACATCTTCCAACACTGTAACCTTTGCTCATAAGTTTTTCCTGAACAGCTTTTACATTGTTGTCCTCCAAATTAGAATTTATTCTTATAAGATACCCAGGATAAATTAACTTACACCCGCTTCCTGCAGACTCATTTTTTATCCTATCCAGCGGAAAATTCTCTCCAGGGCAATCCGCAGAATAAAGCTCCCTGTGACCATATACTTTACTTATTCCATACTTACTTAACGTGGAGCGGGTTAATTCTAATAATGCACTGTATTGAGTTTGACCCATAACCGCAACATTGAAATCTCTTTCAGCACATATTCCTATGGATCTGAAATTATATCATGGACAGTGAGTACCTACAGCCTTTTCACTTCTTCACGTATATACATTACCATCTTTCCTCACAAGATAATGATAACCGCAGCCGCACCATCCATTTTCAAGGTACCACCTGTGGATGTCCTCTATGCTGCACATCAAATTTTATCTGGCCTTTTAAAAGGGCATTGAAGTTATTTACTATGGAATTTGTACAGTAAGTTGTAAAAGAGCGGTGGCTGACCATTTTTTGACATAATGAAAAATATTGATTTTATGATAAAAGTTTACTATTAATTTATTTTATCTCCATAATTATAATAATCATCTACACTCATAGATCTAGAACTTAAATATGTAAAATTTCCACTATCTAAATTAAATTTCCATGAGTGTATATAAAACATAAAAGTTTCTGCATTATCATAAAGAGAGGTTTCAAATATATTATCTTCTGTCTGATTAAAGAAAAGACTTCTAGAATTACTTGTTAAAACCTCATTAGAATCATTATTATTAGGATCTAGAAATTTTGCTTGATTAAGTTTTCCATCTTTTATATAATACACTTTTACATAAGAAACATTCGTGCATCCAGGTATCCCTATTAAAAGAAAATCTGGATTTCCAGTCTGAGAATTTTGATGAACTCTGACTAACTTTCTACTTAAATTCATCCTAATTTTATTATCTTCTGAATAAGAACCATTATTTATATTATTACTACTAATATTATCATATATATCAGGTGTATCCTTACCCTGTTTTGCCACTGCTATTTTAAAATGATCTTTACCTATCGTATCTCCTTCTGACGCGCCAGCCCATGGTAAAGACCAATCATCATCTGAGTTAAATGATGCTTCATTGTTTATAGTTTTAAGAATAATGTAATGTAAGTTTTTTATAACACTTTCAGTAATATCTGTATTTTGTTCAAATAATGATTGCTAAAATATGTTATGAGTTTGGTTATTATTATAAATTATAATACTATAGTGGTATCATATATAAAATTCAAATAATGGTTTATGATTGATACTGTACGTAGTAAAATGTTTACATAAAGTATTATTGTTAATTTACCATAAAGTCTAAAAGAAGCAATTAAATAAACTCCGATCCATATTTAACCTTAGGCTAAAGGATAATAGGTTAAGGCTAATATAGACGTTTAGGGTGTGAAAAGTAATTTTTATGCCTGCTATTTTGCAAAGGAGTTCATATTCATATAGGTAAACTATGCCTATTATGAGTATGAACTTTTTATATTATCAAAATATTTTTAATTTTTATTTTATACAAAAAATATATAAGTATATTATTACTCAAGTTATTTTTAAAGATACATAGAAATTTGAGTGATAATGATTTTTAGTTTCTACCGAGCCCTGAAATAAAAGGGGTGAGAGTTATGATTACGCCTATTTATAAAAAAGAAGGAGTGGAATTATTAATGGAAAAAAAGGTATTAACTGTATGTCCTTATTGCGGTGCTGGATGTCAACTGTATCTAATTGTTAAAGATGGACAAATAGTAAGAGCAGAACCTGCTAATGGAAGAACAAATGAAGGAACTCTTTGTCTTAAAGGACGCTATGGTTGGGATTATCTAAATGATCCTCAACTTCTAACTCCACGTATAAAAAAACCTATGTTAAGAAAAAATGGTAAATTAGTAGAAGTAACTTGGGATGAAGCTATTAAGTTTACGTCAGAAAAATTAACAGAAATAAAAAATAAGTATGGTGCTGATTCTATAATGACTACAGGCTGTTCTAGAGGTCCTGGAAATGAGACAAATTATATAATGCAAAAATTTGCACGTGCTGTAATAGGTACAAACAATGTAGATAACTGTGCTAGAGTTTGTCATGGTCCCTCAGTAGCAGGATTAGCTACAGTACTTGGAAATGGTGCCATGTCAAATACTATTCCTGAAATTGAAAATGCAGATTTGCTTCTTATATTTGGATACAATCCAGCAGAATCTCATCCTATAGTTGCTAGAAGAGTAGTTAAAGCAAAGGAAAAAGGAGCAAAAATTATAGTTGTAGATCCTAGGGTCACAGAAAGTGTGAGAATATCTGATCTTTGGCTTCAATTAAAAGGTGGTACAAATATGGCACTTGTAAATGCATTTGCCAATGTACTACTTAATGAAAATTTGTATAACAAAGAATATGTTGCTAATTATACTGAAAACTTTGAAGAATATAAATCAATTATACAAAAATATAATCCAGAATATGCAGGGAAAATAACAAATGTCCCTGCTGAAGACATAAAAAAAGCCATGAGAATGTATGCTAACGCAAAAAATCCAATGATTCTTTATGGTATGGGGGTATGTCAATTTGGTCAAGCTGTAGATGTAGTTAAAGGTTTAGCTGGCTTAGCGTTAATGACAGGAAACTATGGCAGGCCTAGCGTTGGTATAGGTCCTGTAAGAGGACAAAATAATGTTCAGGGCGCTTGTGATATGGGTGCTATTCCTAATTGTTACCCTGGATATCAAAAGGTTACGGATAAAAATGTTAGAGAAAAATTTGAAAAGGCTTGGGGAGTAAAGCTTCCTGATAAAGTGGGATATCATTTAACAGAAGTGCCTGAGTTAGTTTTAAAAGAAAATAAACTGAAAGCTTATTATATAATGGGCGAGGATTGTGTTCAAAGTGACCCAAATGCAAACGATGTAAGAAAAGCTTTAGATAAATTGGAACTTGTAATAGTTCAAGATATATTTATGAATAAAACAACTTTACATGCTGATGTAATACTTCCGGCTACTGCTTGGGGAGAACATGAAGGTGTATACAGTTCTGCTGATAGAGGTTTTCAAATATTCCGAAAAGCTGTTGAACCAAAGGGAGATGTTAAACCAGATTGGCAGATAATTTGTGAGTTAGCTACTGCCATGGGATATCCTATGCATTATAATAATACAAAAGAAATATGGGATGAAATGAGAAGTCTTTCTCCAAAATTTGCTGGTGCTAGCTATGAAAGAATGGAAAAGTTAGGAGGAATAATTTGGCCTTGTCCTTCTGAAGATCATCCTGGAACTCCTGTGCTTTATGAAGGAAACATTTTTAGTACACCAAGTAAAAAAGGTATTTTATTTGCTGCAGAATGGAGACCTACACAAGAATCTCCAGATAAAGAATATCCATTAAGTTTATGTACAGTTAGAGAAATAGGTCACTACTCTGTAAGAACAATGACTGGTAATTGCCGTGCTCTCAAGGCACTTGAAGATGAACCAGGTAAAATTCAAATGAGTTTGGAAGATGCTGAAGAACTTGCTATAAATGATGGAGATCTAGTACGAGTAAGTTCAAGAAGAGGTTCTGTAATGTCAAGAGCCTTAGTTACAGATAGAGTTCGTAAGGGTAATACTTATATGACTTATCAATGGTGGATTGGAGCTTGTAATGACCTTACTGTTGATAACTTAGATCCTGTATCAAAAACACCTGAATATAAATATTGTGCAGTTAAAGTGGAGGCAATAAAGGATCAAGATAAAGCTGAAAAATGTTTATTAGAAACATACAATGAATTACGTAAAAAAATGGGAGTAAAAAATATGTAGCATTTAGTGAAGTCGAACACTTGTTATATACAAAATATATATTAAGAAAGGAATAAATATAATGAATACTTTTGTTGTTGCAGATCCTAACAAATGTCTAGGATGTAGAACCTGTGAGATAGCTTGTGTAGTAGCTCATTCCGACAAAGATATATTTACATCAGAAAGCACTGAAATTGAATTTTATCCACGTTTGAGTGTTGTAAAAACAGCTAAAGTTAGCGCACCAATTCAATGTAGACAGTGTGAAGATGCTCCTTGTGCTAACGCATGTCCAAATAAGTGTATTACGAATAAAAACGGAGTTGTCTTTATAAATAAAAGCTCTTGCATAGGTTGTAAAACTTGTCTTATGGCATGTCCTGTAGGTGCTATTGACTTAGTTCCTGAATTTAATAACGGAAAAAAGGTAGTGCAACATGGCCTAAAAGTTACAGATGATGGTAAGTTATGTTTTAAATACAAAATGGTAGGTAATAAGTGTGATTTATGTAATGGCAGAGAAAAGGGACCAGCTTGTGTAGAAGTTTGCCCAACTAATGCATTTAATATAGTTAAATCTGATGAGCTTCATGAATCTATTAAAGAAAAAAGAAAACAGAGTGCATTAAGATTAACTAATATAGGTTGATCCGTAAATTTTGTGATTTAAAAAGGGAATGGGTATAGATTTGTGTAAAAACCAAATCTATACCCATTCCTGATTTAATTATTAAAAACATTAAGTGCGGTTTCTGATAATATATAGTTATTTCAAATTTTTTTATAATTATATAATCTGTGAAACCTTCTATTTGATAATTTAGTACATTATATATTAGGGAGTTTACACAGATTATTTTATACCATCTAAAATTAAAGTTATTGTATACACTTTATAATAAATTTAAATATTGTTAAAAGTTCAATAGTTACTTTATATAAGTAATTGTTTATTTTTAACATAAACATTATAATACATATAGTTACCACGAATACCACATATACATGCATATATAAATCCCACGAATCCATATGTAAAAAAGGATAACATAATTGCTAATAGTGGTGATACCCATACACCTTTTGTTAGTGCCCATAAGGCACCGAATAAAAATGCGAACCAATTCCAACATTCCTGGCAAAATTGGTTACCATTTAAAGGCTTACAACCACAATTTGTACAATATTCAGCCTTATCATTAATTTTTGAACCGCAATTTCGACAGTACATAGTGTCCACCTTTCTATTTTAATTTGAAATATTATATTATAATAATAACCTATTTCTTATTTTTTTCTATAGGCATGAAGTTAAGCTAGTTGTTTTCCACATACAGGAGAAAGAGGGATAATTCAATAGTCTTTGCTGTTTCAATAATACTATAAATTACTGCACTAGCTTTAGTTCTCCTTGGACTTCTACTAAACAGCCAATTTTTTCGGCATAATTACTATTTTCTGTCTTTCTAAGCTTTTATATTGAAATTTGTTTTATGCTTAATAAGAAAATAGGCAGAAGAAATGGAATTAAATGAGAGAAGGATGGATTACTTTGTTGCTGAGATGTTATTAGGAAATGGGTATAAATATTATTATTCAATTGAGCTTTAATTCCAAGTTTTTTTATATATGTTCCAATTTTATTCTAGCATCACTTCAATATTCTACTAATAAGAGAGGCAATGAAATTTTTGATTTTTCCTATATGCACCTTATAATAATAATTTTCTTTCCTATTCAACCATCCCTTATTACTCCAAAATTTAAAATCAGCACAATTTTGTGGTGCCTTTGAAAATGACCTTTGCTGCATTTTAAAAGTTAAAAGTTTAATAAATGACGGCTTTATAACTTCTGTATTAATTATTTTACTGTAGAACAAATCCACTTGTTTATTTAATTTTTTCATTTCTTTCATTGACTTTATATTATCTCTTTCATGCAGTGGAGCATAAGTTAATCCAACTTTTCCACAGGTTATAAATCCCATTGTGCCAATTATAGCCAATATGTTCATATCTCTTTCCACCATGTATTTACTCGTTAATAATTTTACAATTTGTAAAATTGATAAATTTTGTCTATATATTTTCATTATATCATGTTTTGTGGATACCCTCTATACTACACGCTTTTTAACCTGCATGGTGGAGCACAATAAAAATATTATTTTTATGCTTACAGCTTACTATTTAATTGGTTTTATCTCCATAATTATAATAATCATCTACACTCATAGATTTAGAACCTAAATATGTAAAATTTCCACTATCTAAATTAAATTTCCATGAGTGTATATAAAACATAAAAGTTTCTGCATTATCATAAAGAGAGGTTTCAAATATATTATCTTCTATCTGATTAAAGAAAAGACTTCGATGCTGTGGAGAAGGTTAAGATGTATCAGCCGTCACTTGCTTGTCGTATCTACAATCAATCTCCAAGGCACTACTTAGAAAAAATTGTAGACGTCATAAAAGCTGGAGGTGGTATGCCTGCGTGCCATTTTGATGATACCCATATCAAAATGATGCTTAGAAAGGTATATAGCTTTGAAGATGCTAAGGATTATAGTCTGATGGGTTGTGTTGAACCTCAGAAAAGTGGAAGAGTACATCAGTGGACAGCAGGAGGTTTTACGCAGTGGCCTATTACAATAGAGATGGCCATGAATAAAGGTGTTTTAAAATCTTATGGTGATAAACAATGGTTAGATACAGGTGATATTGATGAGTTTAAAACCTATGAGGATTTTGAAGGTGCGGTAAAAAAGCAGCTTGATTATTTAATCCATATTAATTGTAGAGGTACTGTTATAATAGAAAAAGTATTTAGAGATGTGACACCTACACCATATATGTCTATTTTTATGGATGGTTGTATGGAAAATGGTAAAGATGTAATGGCAGGTGGTGCTGTTATGTATGAAGGGCCAGGCACAATATTTGCGGGACTTGGAACTTATGTTGACAGCATGGCAGCCATAAAAAAATTGGTTTATGAAGATAAAAAATATACTCTTTTTCAGATTAAAGAAGCTATGGATGCTAATTGGAAGGGATTTGAACAGATTCATAGAGATTGTTTAAATGCACCTAAGTATGGTAATGATGACGATTATGCAGATATGATTGCAAAAGAAATTGTTGATTATACTGAGCAAAAGATGAATTCATACAAATCACTTTATGCAAGGCAGATTCATGGAACATTATCTCAATCATTCAATACTCCTCTTGGAGAAATGATTGGAGCAACTCCTGATGGAAGAGCTGCTTATGCACCACTTTCTGATGCAATGAGTCCTTCACAGGGAGCAGACCAAAAAGGACCAACAGCTATAATAAAATCAGTATCTAAGATAAATGTTGAGTCCATGAGCTTAGGTATGGCCCATAATTTCAAGGTAAGCAAAAATTTTCTTGATGGAGCTGAAGGAAGAAACGCTATTATTACATTATTAAGGACAGCATCAATAATGGGCAATGGACAGATGCAGTTTAATTGTGTAGATAATGCAACTTTAATCGATGCTCAGAATCATCCTGAACAGCACAGAGATTTAATTGTACGTGTTGCAGGATATTGTGCATTCTTTGTAGAGCTTTGCAAAGAAGTTCAAGATGAAATCATAAGTCGAACTGTACTTGGATAATTTTAGAGCCATACTAGTTAGGAGGTAAATTAATATGAAAGTAAAAATTAATGAAGGTTGTATTGGCTGCGGCTTATGTGAAGGAACTTGTCCAAAAGTTTTTTCCATAAAGGATGATGGAAAATCTCATATTGATAAACAACCAGATCAATCAGATCTAAGTCAAGTACAAGATGCTATAGAATTATGTCCCGCACAAGTAATTGAATTGTCTAATTTGTAGAGCTTTTTAGTGTAAGCCAAAAATAATACAGTGTATTTGAGAATACTGTGTGAAAAGTAGAAAGCAGCTGAATTTTGCAATGATAGAATCCATGGAGCTTTTGTCGCCGGATTTGGTTTTTCTAACAAGCGCTTCTATGGTAACCACCACCTTTTTATTTGATTATACAGGTAAAAGGGAAGTGATTGGCCATTACTACAAACTACCCATTACTTATAGATCATGTACTAAGAGAAGCTAAGTTTTACTTAAGGTTGTAAAACTATAATGCATACATGTTTTATTTAAGAATATAATTTATTCGAAAATGATGATATAATATATAATGGATAATTATGATGGCTTAACATAGGAGGAAATAGATGATGGCGAACATATCTGGAAATGAACTTATGGATTCTTTCGATAAAGTACTTCCGTATTTACCTATACTTTTTGATAATGATATATCTCTTAGCGTTATAGATACAAAGAAGTATTTAAAGATACAAAATTGCGAAAATCTTCCTTTGAAGGCAAACGTTGGTGACCCAGTTCCTACAGGGGGAGCTGCCTTTGAGGCGCTGAAGACAGGAAATGTAATTATAAAAGATGTGCCTAAGGAAATATACGGTACAGCATTCAAATCATATGCAATTCCAATAAAAGATGACGATAATACAGTGGTAGGTGTTATTCTTGCAGGAAAAAGTCTAAAAAAAAGAAATGAAGTGTTAAGTCAATCTCAGGATCTGGCAGCATCACTTCAGCAAATTTCTGGAGCAATTCAAGAGGCTTCTTCTGGAATTCAAGTTGTAGTGGGAGCAAATGAGAATATATTACAAGAAGTAAAAGATGCCGCAGAAAACGTTACGGGTACTGATGATATTTTAAAGTTTGTTCAAAATGTATCAAGTCAAACCAATTTACTCGGGTTAAATGCAGCTATTGAGGCAGCAAGAGTTGGGGACTTAGGGAAAGGTTTTAGCGTAGTTGCTGAAGAAATAAGGAAGTTATCTAGTACTAGCAATGATTCAATTAAAAAGATAGATGAAGTATTAAAGAAAATTGAAAAGTCTGTAATAAATATATCTAATAAGGTGAATGAATCGAATACAGTTTTTAATGCTCAGGCTTCAGCAATTGAAGAAATCACTGTTTCTATTGATAAATTAACTTCTACTGCACAGATTTTAGAGGAATTATCACAGAAATTATAATACACACATGATATAGCTTACTGACGGGTTGGTTCTCGTCAGTATTATTTTTAATCCTAATTAGGGTTAAAAATAATACTTTTCAAGTGGAGATTATTTATATTATTCACAAACTACAGATAATATCTCCTAACAATTTTATACCCTTTTCCATTTGTTCGGTTTTGGTATTGCCATAACCAAATATTAATGCATTGTCTATTTGGAAAGCTGAATTATTACATATATAATGTTTATTCATAGCCGTAATCTCTATATTTTTATTGCTAATCCTGCTCATAAGGTTTTTGTCAAAAATAACGTCTTTAAACGCAGCTACAAAATGCATTCCAGCCTGGGCACCAGTAATTGTTACGCCCTCACCAAATTCTTTTTCAAGACATTGAATAAGATAATTTCGTTTTTTAAGATATAATCTTCGCATCTTGCTTACATGACGATCAAAAAGACCTATTTCTATAAACCTTGCTAATGCAATTTGTTCAAGATTTGGGGAATGTAAGTCAGCTGCATACTTTATATTTTCTATTTTACCAAGCAATTTATCAGGTAAAACCATATATCCTATTCGTAATGCTGGCATTAAAGTCTTAGAAAACGTTCCTACATAAATAACCTTTTCTGGATCTAAACATTGCATAGACTGTATTGGGTTTCCATAAAATCGAAATTCACTATCATAATCATCCTCCACAATGTAAGTATCATGTTTCTGAGCATATTTTATCATTTCAATTCTTCGATTAATGGGAAGGACTACTCCAGTTGGAAATTGATGACTTGGTGTGGTAAATATCAGTTTTGGAGGCTGTTTAGGTAATTCAGAAGTAACCATACCATATTCATCAACCCTAATTGGTTTCATTGTCACCTGATTACTCTCTAATGTATGAAGAATACCGTAACTAAGCGGATTCTCAACTAACACATATTCCTGGTCTTTCACCAATTGACATAATAGAGAAAAAGCTTGTGCTGCACCATTTGTAATCAGTATATTATCTGGGGAAGTGCATACACCCCTGACGCGTTCTAAATAGCTGGAAAGCTCAGAACGTAATTCATAATTTCCAAAAGAATTTTGATAATCCATCTGCGTGACTTCCATGTTAAGAATACTTTCTTTATACACCTGTGCCCATTTATTAATAGGTATATTGTCCAAATCAGGGATTCCTGTACGAAATGATATTTTTTCTATACCATTATCACTTTTAGTAAAGTGTGATTTCGTTTTTATTTTAACTTGTTGAAATTTTACCCCCTCACATACATAAGTCCCTGATCCACTTTTGGAATAAACATATCCTTCCGCCATTAACTGTTCATAACAATCTAGCACTACATTCCTTGCAATATTTAAATCTCTTGACAATTCTCGTGTTGAGGGAAGTTTATCCTTTGATTTCAGTTTGCCGCTCAGAATTAATTCTTTGTAATAAATATAAAGTTGTTTCCACAAAGAAATTCTAGATTTCCTATCAATATTTATAAAATTCATATAATCACCTTCCACACTTTTCCAATAATGGCTCCTTAAAAATTTTAAAAATGTGGATCTTATCACAACCACTATATAATGATACATTATATCATATCAGTTAATAGAAATATATTAGGAGGTCATTATGAATACATTCAGTTTTTTAATTACATCATTTATCATCATATTAATTCCAGGTACGGGAGTTACATATACCATTTCAACAGGAATAATAAAAGGGAAAAGAGCTAGCATATTTGCTGCTCTTGGTTGTACTATGGGTATTATACCGCATTTATGTGTAAGTATTGCACTTTCATCATTTCTTATGAAGATGAACAATAAAGCTTTCCTCGTTCTAAAACTAATTGGTGCCATATATTTGTTATATCTTGGTATTGGTATGATAAGATCAAAAACAAGTTTTGAACTAACCAATAGTAAATCAGAGAACAAAGTTAGTACAATAATTCGTAGTGGAATTCTTATCAACTTACTCAATCCGAAGCTTACTTTATTTTTTTTCTCATTCTTGCCCCAATACGCAAAGTCAACCAGCAATAATTATATGGCTGAATGTCTGCTTTATGGATTTGCATTTATGATTCTTACACTTTTGGTTTTTATAGGATATGGTTTACTAGCAGGAGTAACAAATAAGTTTTTTATAAATTCTCCCAAAAGGATATCCTTACTTCAAAAAATATTTGGTATTATCTTTATCGTTTTTGCTATCCAGCTTGCATTTAGTTCGATTTAGAATATTTAATTTTATTTATTTGACTATGTTCCTCTAATTCCATATTAATAAAAGAATTTATCATATTACGATATACTACATCTATTATATTGGGGTTTAAATTATTGTCCTCTGCAAGTCTGCGAACTTTTTCAATAATCATTTCTACTCTTTTTGGCGCTTTTACATCTTTAGTATCCTTTAGTGGAAGAACTTATCCAGGCGAGTAGAGCAGTGCTTATCCCCCACCTTAGTAGAAAAGCAGATATCCCAAATCTTTAATTTGGTGATAGTCGCTTTCGCTGCGTGCGATGGAGGTGTTAGCAATGATAGCGATCGGATAAATAATTTTATAAAAAAGCCACTTCATCCCGATATGGGACAAAGTGACTATTTGTTATGCCACCCATATTTATTTTTTACACTAATATAGAAAATAGTAGTTAAAAAGTTCTATGAAATAAAAAAAACATTTCATCCAAAAGGGCAAAATGAATATTCTGCTATACCACCTTAATATAAAACTAACTTTTCCAGGTACAAATATTACTCGATACCTCATCCTTTTAACGGTGGACCATCCGTTTTCTGCTACTACCATTTCGCATTGCATCTCAGAACCCCATTCAATATAGACTACAGCATTTGGCTCTCACTATCCCAAATTCACTTTAACTAAATTTCTATACTTACTATTTCTCTTCATCGATTTTAAATTTTTATTTTTTTATTATATATCTAATGCTGCAAAGAATCAATATCTAATTACAAATACTCATTATTAACTAAAAAAAATGTAATTACCTACTATGTTTATTTGGTACGATTGTTTTTATTTTTAATTGCAATAATTTGAATACGCCTGTAATCCGCTACCCATTGGTTGTTTTTCCATATGCTATTTTTGCAAAGCTTTTCTGTTTCAAGTAATATCTGATTCTTTTGTTCATCTGAAAATTCTAGTAAATCACTTGCAAAGAATTGACAAATCCAGTTGCGTAGTCCCTTTTCGCCATCAGCAAGCGGTGTTGGTCTATCATATTCAATGATATGTTTTACTTCAAAACCACCTTGATCTAATAATAACTTATATTCTTCCTTTGAAGGAAAAAAGAATGGTGAACAATAAGAATATCCCTTTTGTTCTATTACCTTTTCAAAAGCAGTTTGAATTTGACTTATATTATTTTTTGCTCCAAATTCACAAATCAATGTACCATTATCTTTTAAACAAGTATAAACAGAATGCAATAATTTTTCTTGATTCGATATCCAATGAAAAACCGCATTAGAAAAAACAGTATCGAAATCATTTTTAAAAGGCAAATTTGTTGCATCCTCCACTTGAAAGATTAAGTTAGGATAATTAGATTTTGCCTTATCAATCATATTTTTTGATAAATCTGTTCCAATAACAGTTGCACCGTTTTTTGCCAACTCATTTGTTAGTACCCCTGTACCACATCCTAAATCCAAAATTTTTTGCTCTTTTCCCACATTTACAAAATTAATCATAGACTTACCATATTCTGCTACAAAAGAATGTTTATTATCATATAGAGTACTATTCCATTCCATTTTTTTGCTACCTCCATAAATTGTTTTACTATATTATTACATAAAACTTTTATGAAGAATGTAAACTATGATACAATTAAAAAATAATTACTAAATGGAGGTATTTTTTCTTGAATACATGGGATTTATTTTTAGACCATAAAATAGGTATTCCTACTGAATTATTTGAAACCTTTAAGACAAAACCTGCACAGATGTTTAAAAATAATCAAATAATTTATCGTCAAGGAGAAATTGCTAAAAATTTTTATTACCTAAAAAAAGGAAGAGTTCAAGCTTTTGTAAACTCCCCAGATGGCTTAGAAAAAATTTTAACAATTTATAAAAAGGGAGAAATTTTTGGAGAAGCTTCTTTTTTTGATGGCTTTCCAAGAATGTCATCGGCAAAAACTTTTTCAGATTCAGAAATCATCAACATTAATAAATCTGACATTATGTTATATTTTCAAAGAGAGCCACTTCTTGCTTTGAATTTCATAGAGCTTCTATCGAAAAAGGTAAGAATGTTATCAAATGAAATTGACAATATTTCATTTTTACCAGCAGAGAAAAGAATTACCCAATATCTATTAAATATGAGTCTATATACTAATTGTTCTATTGATTGCACCCATGAAGATATTGGAAAGGCTGTAGGTGTAAGTAGAGTTACGGTAAGCAGAACTTTAAGCAAATTCTCTCAATATCAATGGATTAATACTAAATATAAAAAAATTCTCGTATTAAACAAAAATGCTCTTTTGAAGTTTTTAGAAACATAATTTATTAATTATAAAGAAAAATAGAGATTCTATAAATGGTCTCCACATTATACGATTATGACGGATAATTTTACCCTTGCGAATTAACTTACAAGTAGTCGAGTAGACTCACACCTCCCATTTTCTGATTTATCCAGTTCAAAGAGACGGCCAGCATTGGTATTAGCTAATCTGGAAGGTTACGATTTAATACTTTCACAGATAACAAGTCAAAATATATGAGTACATTCACATTTCTGTATCTTTCTGCATTTTCATTGTTTATAGTTTTAAGAATAATGTAATGTAAGTTTTTTATAACACTTTCAGTAATATCTATATTTTTATCAACGATATCTTCAACGTAGTCCATAGCCTCTTTGTGATTATTATATTCATAAATTTAGCAATGCTAAAATTACCCAAAATCAATACACTAGTGGATTTTAAATTTGCAATGTAGTATATTAATAAGTTGTACATATTAAATAGAAACAGCAGGGAGATAGAGATGGTTACATTAATATACAAATTTGATGAATACATTCTTTCGTATATAGCAAATAATATGCATAGTAACATTTTAGACAAGGTTATGATTGCATTTACTTCGCTTGGTAATACGGGGCTTATATGGATTGCAATTTCCATAGTACTTATAGCAAGTAAGAAATATAGAAAAGTTGGAATTATGGTTTTAACAGCTATTATAATAGGATCAATACTTGGTGAAGGATTGATAAAACATCTGGTTAAACGTACAAGGCCTTTTTATCTTGACCCAACTATTAAACTTTTAGTTGCAAAGCCAGCTTCCTATTCATTTCCATCAGGACATACTACGGCATCTTTTGCAGCAGCTAGTATATTATCCAGGTATTTCAAAAAATATGCGCCAGTATTTTTTACTGCAGCAATTTTAATAGCTTTTTCAAGAATATATTTATATGTGCATTATCCTACAGATGTGCTTGCTGGAATAGTGTTAGGACTCATATCTGGCAAAATAACAATATATTTATTTAAAAGAATTAAATCATATTTATTAAAAAAGCTTAAGTCTAGCATATAGGCTTGAGCTTTTTTAAAACAGTTGAATTTTACCGTGCTTTAGAATATTTATGGAACCAGTTAGAACAAGGCCCCATTGATTTATGAAGTATTGGCAATAGAGCTATTAGAAGAGCAATTCCCAGCAAAAAGGCTAATATAACAGTTGTCCCAGTATAATGCAGCATTTTTCCAGAAACATATAAATAATAGATACTTGGCAGCAAAAAAATTATAGATGTGATAACTCCTGGCACATAGTGCTTAAATTTGAAACTTCCAATTATTATATGGATTAAAAGCAGATGTAAAGTAACCCCTAAAAAAGTTGAATACCAAATAAAATAGCTTTTAAAAACTGCTGAAAGTAAACTGATCAATAAATAAAGTATAAATTCAAAATATATTCCAAGTGCAATAGTTGGTGATTGATAGAAATGCATGTAATCTAGACCAAAGGGCTGTCTCTTAGGCCAAGCCATATCGATTTCCTTTTTATAACGTTTGGCCCATACTTCTGTCATGAAGATCTCTTCGAAATCATGAAGCATAAAAATAATGGGAAACATTCATACGATAAAATTCATAGTATTCATAAAATACCTCCTTAATTGTCTCAGTTGTGTCAATTGACAATTTCTATTATAATAGATAAATGTATGCAGTCAATGATTTTGAAGCAAAAGCTACAAATTCAAAGATTTGTGACAAAAAAGGGGGGAATGATTATGACCGGTAAAAATAAAGGTAACACAGTATCTAATAGATCAAAATTATGGATGGAAAATGCTCTGTTAAAACTAATGAAAACAGAAAAATATCAAGAAATTACAATACAGGAGATTACAAATAACGCCAATCTTTCCAGAAGGACATTTTACCGAAACTATTCGTCAAAAGATCAAATCCTAGAATGCTGCTTTTATAAAATATGGCAGGAATATGAAGTGCTTATCTACCAGCAAATTGACTTATCCCTGCCCAATATTGCTAAAATATTTTTTACACTGATGAAAAAGCATTTAAACTTTCTCTTACTCGTTAACCGCCATCATTTGCTTCCATTTTTTCTTGCAAAAATTGATGAACTATTACCACCTGATTTTGATGAGGTAAAGGGGAAAAAGCTGTCTTTTTCAAAAGAAAATATTCAATATGCTATAACATTTAGTGTAGGTGGATTTATGCATATCTTAATACGATGGCTAAGCGATGGAGCACAGAAAACTCCAGAAGAAATGTCAGCAATTATAAAAGATTTTATTTCAATCTGCAATTATTCAGGCTTCTCAAAAAAGAATTAAATTTGCTGTCATGTATTAATAATTATTTTTTCAATCCGTTTAAAAATAGAGACCCAATTTCCTTTAGTAAATTTACATTATTGCCACTGATCTGAAGTGTTGAAACTAAATTATGAGTAATGTAGTACTGATTTATTTCTATATAAGCAGCAACTGCTTCATCAGATACATCTACTGTAATTAGTTTCTCATTTCGTCCTTGTTCAACCACTTTAAGAATTATAGTGTGTAAAAATTGTTTCTTTTCCTTACCTCCGAACAAATCTGTATCATTTAAATCATGGAGCTCTTCAGTTATAAATTGAGGTGAAAATTGTTTAGCAAAATCGACTTTAGACAAAAGTATTTTTTGTAACTTATTTAATATGGGGTCGCTGCTGTTCATAACCTTTTCTACAAACATACAGTAATCATCAATAATTTGCTTGATAAGCTCATTTTTTAAGTTGTCTTTGCTGCCAAAGTAATTGTATATGGTTTCAAGTGAAACAGGAGTTTGTTTTGAAATTTGTGCAATTGTAACATTTTTATATCCATATTCATTGAAGAGAGAAAGTGATGTATCTAAAATCGCTTTTCTCTTTTTTAATGTTCTTTTTTCAAATCCATTCATAGTAAAACCTCTAATTTTAGAATTTTAGTATATTATATTACGAAACCATTGACTTTTCAAGATACAGGACTATAATAATTTATAGAAACAGAATATTTAATAAAAATATTCTAAAACTTTTTTAAAGTTGAATGAACTTTTGCTTAGATCAAATAAGTAAATAGCATCTATATGAGGGAGGTAAATTAAATGAGTGAAAACAATGTAGATATTATGAATGAAAGTACAAACCACCATTATGATATGAAGTGGAAAGAAATCCACATTCCTATGAGGGATGGTTCATATCTGGCTGCAAATTTGTATCAACCAGATGCGAAAGGTAAATTTCCAGTATTAATGACAATGGGACCGTATGGAAAAGATGAGCATTTTGCATCACATCCAATAGCAGCCGAGTTATACAAACGGCAAGTGCAGGATAAAAGTCCTCATATGAGCGGCGGTACCCCTGATCCCGATTTTTGGGTACCCCAGGGGTATGTTGTGATTAGAATAGATGAAAGAGGAACAGGAAATACACCTGGAATTCTTGATGTATGGTCCGACACTTTAAAATATGATTATTATGATGCAATTGAATGGGCAGGGACTCAATCATTTGGCAGTGGCAAAGTAGGGCTTTTAGGATGTTCTTATTTTGCTATAACTCAGTGGATGGTAGCTGAAAAACAGCCTCCTCATCTTTCTTGCCTGGTAATGTGGGAAGGTATGCCGGATTTATATGCTGATGCATTACGTATGGGAGGAATTGTTCAGAGTGGATTTCTATCTCTTTGGTATAACAAGAGAGTTCTAGTCAAACAGTTTGGAAAAGGAAAACTTTCCGAAGATGAACTCAAAAATAATAGAACCGATTTTGAAAAATTGGTAAGGGAAAATGTTGTTCGAAATGAATATTGGAAAAAGAAATCTAGTGATCTAAGTCGTGTTACAGTACCATTTCTATCTGCAGGTAACTGGTTTTGTTCAGGAGCTATTTCTAGAGGAAATATTAATGGCTTTAAATATGCGGCTTCAAAAAATAAATGGCTGGAAATGCATATAGGAAGTCATTTTGCAGAATTTTACACAGAAGAAAGCAGAACAATGCAAAAACAATTTCTTGATTACTGGCTTAAGGGAATTGACACAGGGGTCATGAGACAGCCGAAAATAAAACTTGCAATGCCAAAAGGAGGTAAGGAATATAACTGGATATATGCAAATGAATATCCTCTGAAAAATACGAAGTGGACAAAATGTTATCTAGAGGCAAATTCACTAGAACTTCTTGAAGATCAACCGTTAAAAGAAAGCAAGCGCATATATGAAGGTGATAAGGACAAAGAATCTGCTGCATGGCAGGGACCAAAAAACTTTATAATGAATGAAGATAATCCAAAACGTATGATTTTTAAAACAAAGCCTCTAAATCATAAGATAATGCTTGCAGGGCCAATGAAATTAAGGTTATATGCTTCTTCAACTATTGATGATATGGACATTTATGTTTCACTTAGGAATATTGCCCCTGATGGAAAAGAGGTAGTAAATGTTGGCGCTTATACAACAAATTATCCAATAAGCCAGGGTTGGCTCAGGGCATCACTAAGGGGAATTGATGAAATACGTTCAACAGAATATAAACCATATTACACTTATGATAAAATTGAAAAATTAGTTCCAAATAAAATATATCCCATTGATATTGAGATTGCAGACAGTGCAATTATGCTTGAAAAAGGACATACATTATTGCTGGAAATCGGAAGTCAGGAGCAAAGTGGATGCGGAATGTTTTTACATCCTGATGATAAAATCTGGGATGCTGATGTTACAGTTTATACTGGAGGTCAATATAAATCATATTTACTACTACCTTTAATTCTATAATAGTAGTTCCCTTAATTTTTTCAATTTTGATGTGGTAAGGGGTGTTGTACTAAGAAATTAGCGCAACACCCCTTTTTATAGGTCAATATTTTAAATTCATAATAATTTCAAATTATCGGTTGAGTTGAATAAAATACTATTGTTAATGATTATATAAAAAATGGTTGACAATACTTTTCTGTTCATATATACTTCAATATATGCCAAGCATTGTTTTTAATAAGTTGTAATTACTATGAAACATTCATGTAGTTTTAATTAATTTTAGAATGTTTTGTTTACACTTAAGTATTTATATGGAGGAATTTAATATGAAAGATTTAGCAAAGGAAATTATTGCAGGAAGACGTTTAAAAAGAGGAGAAAATTTCAATTCTTTTTTGACTGCAGATGCTGATGAGCTATTTGAAGGTGCCAATATGATTCGTGAGGCTCTATGTGGCAATAAAGTTGATCTTTGTACCATTATAAATGGTCGCAGTGGTGGCTGTAGTGAAAACTGTAAATTCTGTGCCCAGTCTGTGTATAATCATACAGGAATTAAAGAATATGAATTTTTAGATCCTAATGTAATTCTGGAAGATTGTAAAAAAAATGAAGTGAGAGGCGTACACCGTTATTCTATTGTTACTGCTGGCCGAACTTTAACAGGGAAGGATTTTGATAAAGCTATTGAAGCATACAAAAAAATGCATAAAGAATGCAACATTAAACTTTGTGCTTCTCATGGTCTTTTGAATGAAGAAGAATTTATTCGTTTAAAAGAGGCTGGTGTTTCAATGTATCATACAAACATAGAGACATCCAAACGCAATTTTCCTAATGTTTGTACTACTCATACATATGAAGATAAATTTCGTGAAATTAGTTTGGCAAAAAAAGCAGGTCTTAGAGTTTGTTCTGGAGGTATCATTGGTATGGGAGAAATTTGGAATGACCGTATTGATATGGCTGTAAGCCTGTCAGAATTACAAGTAGATTCTATTCCTATCAATGTACTTAAGCCTATTAAAGGAACACCTTATGAGAATTTAGAGCCTCTTTCTAAAAGAGATATTTTAAGAACAATTGCTATCTTTCGTTATATTAATCCTACCGCATATATTCGTATGGCAGCAGGCAGAAACTACTTTAAAGACGGTGGTACGATGATATTCCTATCGGGTGCTAATGCTACAATAACTGGTGATATGTTAACTACTGTAGGTAATAACACTATACAGGATAAAAAGATGTTAACTAATTTAGGTTTTAATATCTCAAAGTAGCATTTAGCTATCAACAAAATTTAAATAGGAGGAGAAATTATGCAAAAGAAGTCTAATGTCTATCAAATGGCAATTATTGGGGTTATGGCTGCAGTTATCTGCATTCTTGGACCTCTATCAATTCCTATTGGTGTAGTACCAATTTCTTTTACAAACTTAGCAATCTATTTTGTACTTTACACACTTGGTATGAAAAAAGGTACTATCAGCTACATAATATATATGCTAATTGGTTTTGTTGGGGTTCCGGTATTCTCCGGTTTTACTGGCGGTCCATCTAAACTCTTAGGGCCAACTGGTGGGTATATTATAGGATTTATATTTATGGCACTGATTGCAGGATTTTTCATCGATGTTTTTTTTGATAAATGGTATTTATGCTTTGTAGGTATGGTACTGGGTACTGCTGTGTGTTATGTTTTTGGTACTATCTGGTTATCGTATCAGACTAATATATCAATAAGTGCAGCATTTGCTGCAGGTGTAATTCCTTTTATACCTGGAGACCTTGCTAAAATTTTAATTGCTACTTTTATAGGTTCTAAAATTCGTAAGCAACTAATTAGAGCTAATTTATTTTAGGCTTAATTAGCTTGAAATAAGAAAATTATATACATAATGTAGTTTTAGGCATGTCAAGAATATCTTTAAAAAGGATATCTTTAACATGCTATTTTTTTACGTATTATAGGAAATAGCCTATAGTTGGCTCTAAAAAAATTAAAAATAAAAGCCAAATTGACAGGTGAATATATATAGTTTTTAATGAACTTAAAACTGATTTTTAAACCATATGTTCTTTTAATGGAGCAGCAGTATTTGAATCTAGTTTTTTACAGATTTTTTCATAAACCAATAAACCATTTAAAAGAAGTAGTGCGCTAGTAATGAAAAATACATATTTCATACCAAAATATGAAGCTATTTGTCCACCAAGTAAAGAACCGGAAAAGGTACCTAAATAAAATGCGCTCATGTTAAAACCAAACATTCTTCCAGTAAGGGCTTCTGGTGTTATTTTCTTTACCAGTGTATTAATTGATGGTGCTAGTCCTGCTGTTACAAAACCTAATGAAAATCTTAATATGATAAGCTGCCAAGAATTTTTTACAAAAGCTTGAGGTATAAATATTAAACCAGCTATAATAAGTGATGCAAGCATAACCTTTTGAGGTCCAATTTTATCTGACAGTTTTCCAAGCCTTGGAGCTGCAATAATACTAGCAAGGCCAGAAGCAGAAAATGCCATTCCAGAAATTAAGGCAATATGGGCTGAGCTGCGAGATAATTGAGATATATATACTGTTATTATGGGTTCTATAGAATAAAAGGCAAGCTGTAAGATAAAAGAAGTAGCAAATAAAACAATAATTAAGTGACAATCAGGCAGCTGTTTCCAAACTTCTTTTGTACTGAGTACTTTTTTATCAGATTTTATAAAGTCTTCTTTTACAAATATTAAAGTTAGAATAAAAACAATTAGCATAAGGATACCAGTAAAGAAAAAAGTAAATTGCAATCCAAAAATTTCATCAAGATATCCTCCAATAAGTGGCCCAAGTAGTGAACCAGAAATAGAAGCTGTGGACAGTACACCTAATGCCCAACCAGAATGTTCTTTTTCAGTTTGAGTTGCAATTAATGTCATACAAGCTGTACTGTAACCTGCCACAACTCCTTGGAGCATTCTTAAACCAATAAGTTGATATATATTTTGTGCAAGTCCCATAGTTGAAATTACAATAGACATTCCAATACTTGCACGTAAGAGCATTGGTTTTCTACCAATTTTATCAGCTGCATATCCCCAAATTGGTGAAAATATTGCTAAAACTACAAAAGTAACTCCAAAGGCAACTCCAGATATTTGTTCAATAGTAGAGATGTCATGAATACCAAGTTGTTTGATGTAAAGGGGCATTATTGGGGCTATTTGGCTTAGTCCCAAGGCAGTTACAAATGCTCCTAACCAACATACAAGTAGGTTTCTTTTCCAAATTTTCAATGATGTCAAGCCTTCTTTCACAATTACCAACATTAGTTATATGATATATCATACTGCTCAATTTTCAAAGAATAAATTTGAATTACATTTAAATAAATTAACAGTTTTATTTGATAGATCATAAGTTAATATAGTTGTAACTTTTTTCAGTAATATGTAGGGCAAAATAGATGTATTTGAGAGGGGATTAAAAATGAGTAATGCTTCTGTTCGTACTAGTTATCAGCTGAGGAAAGTATCTAGGGATCAGTTAAAGGGTAACTGGGGTAAGTGTATTTTAGTGTGCCTTGTGTATTCACTAATTATTATTGGTATAAATTTTATGCCGCATACAGGTATCATTATTTCTTTTTTGATTGTTGGACCACTTACCCTTGGTGTTGTAGGATGCTTTATAAAACTTGTAAAATCTGAGAAGTTCCAAGTGGAGGATCTGTTCGATGGGTTTAAAAATCTAGGTTCTTCAATAATACTATATGTTGTTATGAGTATATTTATTTTTTTATGGTCACTGTTACTTATTATACCAGGATTAATAGCATCATTGAGGTACTCTATGGCGATGTATGTTCTTAGTGAAAACCCAGATATGCCTGCACTTGAGGCACTTGATGAGAGCAAGAAAATGATGTATGGACACAAATGGGAGTTATTTTGCTTATTGATCAGCTTTTTAGGATGGATAATACTTTCAGTTGTTACTTTTGGCATAGGATTTATTTTTGTATGTCCTTATATGCAGGCGGTTACCGCAAATTTCTATCAGGATGTAAAGTCTGTATCAATATTGAATAACTAACAATAGTAATTTCTTCAATTTATTGATCAGGACTAGTACTATGCTAGTCCTGATCAGCTATTAGATATTTGTGGTATGGCAGTAAATTTGAAGTTTATTGTTTCTCTGCTGTGTGGAACCAAGAAAAGACTTTGATAGTTTAGATAGGATTTATATATCCAGCCATTGACTATGTAATAATTCGTAAAGGTGGCGAAAATATAGATATGGAACAGTTTATAGTAGAGGGAAAGTTTCTGTAATAGAAGTGGAGCAATGCATAATGTTTAAATACTAAGATAATCTGTGAATTAATTAGATATTATGAGTTTAAGGCGTTTATTTTATTGTGATAGGAGAAAAATATTTTTATATACGGTGTAAACGATATATAAAAATATTGACTATACAAGCATAGAAGTGTAAAATAAAATCAGAAATTAGTTAAATATTTAAAATAAAATAAAAATTTATACAATGATGTATGAAAAAGCGATGAAGCTTCTAAAAGAATATTTATATTCTTAGGAAGCTTTTTTTATTTTATTGGTAGCTATCAAAAAATTACAAAATTTAATATGACTAATGTGAAGTTTCATAGATATTTTATTAAATTGGAGTATGATTATTGTGAAAAATTTTAATGTTAAACCAAAGGTTTATTTTGGTACTGATGCTTTAAATCATTTGTGTGAATTAAAATGTAAGAAAGCTTTAATCGCTGCAGATCCATTTATGGTTAAGTCATCAACGGTTGATAAAATTACTGAACAGCTTGATAAGGCACATATAGAGTATGATATATTTTCAGATATAGTACCAGATCCTCCTGTTGAAGTTATTATAAAAGGAGTGCAGGAAGCTGTTAAATTTAAACCTGATGTACTTATAGCACTTGGAGGAGGATCAGCTATTGATTCTGCAAAAGGAATAAGGTATTTTTGTCAGTATGTAAATAATGAATTGAATAACGAAATGAAAGAGCCCCTGTTTATAGCAATTCCGACAACAAGTGGTACAGGCTCTGAGGTTACTAACTTTTGTATTGTAACTGATAAGCAAAAAGGAGTCAAATATGCTCTTGTTGATGACAATTTGACGCCGGATCAGGCGGTACTTGATATTGAACTTGTAAAATCAGTGCCAAAAGCTACCACATCAGAAACAGGAATAGACGTACTTACACATGGAATTGAAGCATATGTTTCTACAAATAGATCAGATTATTCTGATGCACTGGCAGAAAAATCAATAAAAATGGTATTTAAATACTTGTTAGCCGCATATGAAAATGGAGATGATGAAGAAGCTAGAACGAAGATGCATAATGCATCCTGCATAGCAGGTATGGCATTTACAAATGCTTCCCTTGGACTTAACCATGGCATGGCTCATGCACTTGGTGGAAAAATTCATATACCGCATGGAAGAGCAAATGGACTACTTCTTCCATACGTAATAGAGTATAATGCAAACCTTAAAAACTTACAAGGAAAGATAAACCATTCTAGTGCAGCATATAGGTATACTGAAATATCAAAATTCTTGGGACTTCCAGCATCTAACCAATTTGAAGGTGTTAGGAGTTTGATTGCAGCAGTTAAGATACTGATGAATAAACTTAACTTACCTAAATGTATTAATAATTGTGAAGTTTTATGTGAAAATTTGGATAATGAGATTCATGAGTTATCGATAACTGCCCTAAATGATAGATGTACAAAAACAAATCCGAGAATTCCTGAAATAAAGGATGTTGAAAATTTGTTTAAGAGGGTTTTTTCTAAAGAATAAATTAAATCTATAACTTTATTAAAGGAATGGTGACTTTGGAAAAAAGAGATAGAATAATTGAAGAATTTGTTCCTGGTAAGCAGGTAACATTATCTCATATAATTGCACATCCAGATAAAGATCTTTATCAAAAATTAGGATTATCTGGTGAATACAATGAAGCGGTAGGTATATTGACACTGACGCCAAGTGAAGCTGCAATAATAGCTGGTGATGTTGCTACTAAATCGGGAAATGTAAAAATAGGATTTATGGATAGATTCAGTGGAGCTCTGGTTATAGTTGGAGATATAGGAAGTGTGGAAACTGCACTGGATGGAATAATTCTTTTACTTAGAGATGTACTTAATTTTACAGTATCACCCATAACAAAATCATAGGAGGAGAAGGTTTGAAAAGAGTAATGTTTGTAGGCAGAACAGGCTGTGGTAAAACTACGCTGTATCAGGCTATACATAATAAAGATATTAAATATAAAAAGACCCAGGCAATGAACTTCTTCAGTGATACTATAGATACCCCAGGTGAATATGTAGAAAATGTAAGATACTATAGAGCTCTTAATAATACTTCTTCTGATTGTGATGTCATAGCACTTGTACATGATTGTACGAGTAAAGTAAGTATTTTTCCACCTGGCTTTAGTTCTATGTTTTCCAAACCTGTTATTGGAATTATAACAAAAATTGATTTGTGCAATGATGAACAAGCACTAAAAGCAGCAGAAAATTTTTTAGTTAGCGCAGGTGCAAGGTATATTTTTAAAGTTAGCTCAATGAAAAGTGAAGGTATTAATGCATTAAAGAAATGGCTTGATATAAATTAATACTATGTATTTGAAATTTTATGCTACAATGAGGTAGAAAGTGATTAAAGGGAGAGGATAGTATGAAAAGAATAGTGATAGCCGATGATGAACCTATTACTAGGATGGACATTAAAGAAATACTCGAATCGTCCGGTTACAATGTTGTAGGTGAGGCGGTAGATGGATTTGATGCAATAGAACTATGCAGAAAAAATTTACCGGACTTAGTAATTATGGATATCAAAATGCCTTTAGTAGATGGACTAGCTGCTGCAAAGATAATTAATGATGAAAATATTGCAGGTGCAGTATTAATTCTAAGTGCATACAGCGGCAGTGAATTTATTGAGAGGGCTAAAGAGGCTCAGGTCATAAGTTATGTAGTGAAGCCTGTGGATGAAAAAAATTTAATACCAGCAGTAGAAATAGCTATATCGAAATCAGAAGAAATGAAGGATATGAAAAATAATGTAAAAAATGCTAAGGATAAGCTTGAAGCTAGAAAGAGAATTGAAAAGGCAAAGGGATTGTTAATGGACAAATATAAGATCAGTGAAGGTGAGGCTTTTACACGACTTAGAACATTAAGTATGAATAAAAGGTGCTCTATGAAAGATATTGCTTCAACTATAATAGTATCTTTTGATATATGATTTGGGGTATACATTAATATGAATACGATTTTAAATTTATGCAAAATGTACACAAATCTTTCTGAAAGCGATATCAAAAAAATAATAGAAGTATCAAAGATACTTCCAACAATATCTGATCTTGTCCAAGCAGACGTATTTATAGATTGTCCTACAAAAGATTTGAATAAAGCTATAGTTGTATCTGAAGCAAAACCTGTAAATTGTCAGTCTATGTATAAAAATAGTGTAATTGGTGAACTGGCACTACGTGAAAACGAGCCGGCAGCGCTAAGGACACTTGAACTTGGAATTTCAACAAAAGATATGAAGGCTGTTACTCAGGAGAATGAAAATGTAAGCCAAACAGTTGCCCCAATAAGAAATAGGAATAAGAATGTCATAGGGGTCATAATAGTGGAAAAAGACATAACAGAAGATATTAATAAAAACAAGTATATGGAAATGTTAGCTGAAACTACAGAGGAACTTACCAATAATCTTCTTTCATTAACAGGAAATGAGGGAACTATTACGAATTATTTGGATGATGCTATTATAATCTTTGATGAAAATGGAGTTGTGGAGTTCACTAACTCGGTTGCAAATGGGTTATATAAAGCCCTTGGATATAAAGATAATATAGTGGGCATGCATTTTAATAACGTATGTCTTGACGATAATTCATTTAAAAATGTTATGTCAAAAAAGCAGTTTAGTGTTTCAGAAGTAAACATAAGTAATTACACTTTACAAGTGAAATATGTATTTGAAAATTTAAGGTCAGTTGGGATAGTTATGATGATAAAAGATATAACAAAATTTAAACAGCAAGAAAAAGAATTGATGCTAAAGTCTGTTGCCTTTAAAGAAATACATCATAGAGTTAAGAATAATTTACAGATGATTGCAAGTCTTCTTAACTTGCAGGCAAGGAGAATAGAAAATGAACAGACTAAAATTGCACTTAAGCAAAGTATGAATCGCATATTAAGCATAGCTGCAACGCATGAAATCCTATCACAAAATGGAATGGATGATGTTGATATAAAAGAAGTTATAGGAAAAGTTGTTGAAAAAATAAAAATGTATAGCTGCAGTTCATCAAGGAAGATATATATTGATGTTTCTGGTAATAATTTTAAAGTCAATTCAGATAAGGCAACATCTATATCACTTGTAGTAAATGAACTTATTGAAAATTCTATTGAACATGCTTTTGAGGAAAAAGAGGAGGGAAGTATACATATTAAAATAGACAATGGTAAGATGTATTCAAGCATATCTGTTATTGATGACGGAATAGGATTTGATATAGATAATGTTGACAGGAAAAGTCTTGGACTTAATATAGTAAAAAGCATTGTTAAGGAAAAGCTTTTAGGAGATCTTAATATGAGTTCAAACAATAGAGGTACTAAAGTTGTTTTTGATTTTAAAAATAGCGAAAATTAAATTTTAACACAATGAAGTGTTATGTATGGCAATGGAGCCCAAAGTTAAAAAACTTTGGACTTTTGTTTTTTGAAAAATTTCATCTAAATATTAATAGAAGGGAAGTGATAAATTGAAGCAGGAAATATTGAGTGTGGGAATTGATATTGGAACATCTACGACACAACTTGTTTTTAGCAGGATTACTATTGAAAATATGGCATCTAGTTTTTCAATACCCAAAATAAATATAGTAGATAAAAAGGTTATATATAAAAGTAATATTTATTTTACACCTTTGATATCACAAAATGAAATAGATGGTTCATCAGTAAGAAAAATTGTAGAATCTGAATATAAGAAAGCAGGTATAAAACCTGAAGAAGTTGAAACGGGAGCAATAATAATTACTGGTGAAACTGCAAGAAAAGAAAATGCAAGAGAGATTCTAGATGAAATGAGCGGTCTCGCCGGAGATTTTGTAGTTGCTACAGCAGGGCCTGATTTGGAATCCATTATTGCAGGCAAAGGAGCAGGCACAAACATTATATCAAAAGAAGAAAATTGTACTGCAGCTAATATGGATATTGGAGGAGGAACTACAAATCTTGCAGTTTTTAAAGAAGGTGAAGTAATTGACACTGGTTGTCTTGATATAGGAGGGCGACTTATAAAAATAGATAAAAATACACATCAGATAACATATATTGCTTCTAAAATTAAAAAACTAGCTGATAAATATGGAATAAACATAAAAGTTGGTGAAATACCTGACATTTCTGATGTTGAAAATATTGTTAGAAAGATGGTGGAGCTTCTTGAACAATCTGTTGGAATGAAAAACCAAACGCATGAATATGAAGAAATAATCACCAACAAAGGTCTTAAATTAAATTACAACATTGATTGTATTACTTTTTCTGGAGGAGTAGCAAATTATATATATGCTGGAGGCGATGAAGAAGATGTTTATAAATATGGAGATATTGGTATACTGCTTGGAAGATGTATAAAGAATTCCATACTTACGCAAAAATTTAATTTGGAAAAATCCAGAGAAACTATAAGAGCTACAGTTGTAGGTGCAGGATCTCATACCACTGATATAAGTGGAAGCACAATAACCTATACAAAGAATGTGTTTCCTATAAAAAATGTTCCTGTAGTTAGAGTTCATCAAAGAAATAATAGTATTGATTGCAGTTATATATCAGAAACTTTAAAGGAAAGGCTTCATTGGTTTAAGGTGGAAAATGAATTCCAACAAGTTGCAATTGCAATAGATGGTACTAAAAGTCCAAGCTTTAAGGAGGTGCAGCAAATGGCATCTTCTGTAATAAGTGGAGTTTCAGATATCTTAGATGAGGAATATCCTCTATTTGTAATAGTTGAAAATGATATGGGCAAGGTACTTGGACAAACAATATATAAGATGCTTGATTATAAAAAAGATGTCATTTGTATTGACAGTATAAAAGTAGAAGCAGGTGATTACGTAGATGTAGGCAAACCGCTTATGCATGGACGTGTTGTTCCTGTAGTTATTAAAACGTTAGCTTTTAGTTCATAAAAGGGGTGAAGATAAATGATTTTAAAAACCAAATTATTTGGTCAAACGTATGAATTTAAATCAGTTAAAGAGGTGCTTGCAAAAGCAAATGAGGAAAAATCAGGAGATAAACTTGCTGGTATAGCTGCATCTACAGTTTCTGAGAGAATTGCTGCAAAAGTGGTTTTAAGCCATTTGACATTAGCAGATCTTAGAAATAATCCTGTGGTTGACTATGATGAAGATGAAGTAACAAGAATAATACAGGATTCTGTAAATGAAAAAATTTATAATGAAATTAGAAATTGGTCAGTTAGTGAACTTAGAGAATGGATATTAGATATTAAAACAACTGGTGAGCAAATAAAAAGGGTAAGCAGAGGACTTACAAGTGAGATGGTTGCTGCAGTTGCAAAACTTATGTCAAACATGGATCTTATTGTTGGAGCAAGGAAAATTAGAAGAACAGCTCACTGCAATACTACTATAGGGCTAGAAGGAACTCTTTCATCAAGATTACAGCCAAATCATACCACAGATGATATTGATGGCATAGTAGCATCTCTTATGGAAGGTTTATCCTATGGAATTGGTGATGCTGTAATAGGATTAAATCCTGTTGAAGATACAGTAGATAATGTAACTAAAATTTTAAATAAATTTGATGAAATAAAGAATAAGTGGGAAATACCTACGCAGGCTTGTGTGCTTGCACATGTAACAACACAGATGGAAGCTATCAAAAAGGGTGCTCCTTCAGATTTGATTTTCCAGAGTATTGCTGGTACTCAAAAGGGTAATGAAGCTTTTGGAATAACTGCAAGTATGCTGGATGAAGCAAAGGAAATTGTTACAAAGCTTGGAACATCCACAGGCCCTAATGTAATGTATTTTGAAACAGGTCAGGGTTCTGAACTTTCGTCAAATGCACATAATGGTGCAGATCAAGTGACATTGGAAGCTAGGTGTTATGGGCTGGCAAAAAGGTATAGTCCATTTCTTGTAAATACAGTTGTTGGATTTATAGGACCTGAATTTTTATATGATAATAAACAGGTTACAAGAGCTGGACTTGAGGATCATTTTATGGGAAAACTTACTGGAATACCTATGGGATGTGATGCTTGTTATACAAATCATATGAAAGCAGATCAGAATGATATTGAAAATTTGGCTGTACTTCTTGCGACGGCTGGTTGTAATTACTTTATGGGTGTACCTTTTGGTGATGATGTAATGCTTAATTACCAATGTACAAGTTATCACGACACTCCAACACTTAGACAATTACTTGGATTGAAGCCTATAAAGGAATTTGATCAGTGGCTTGAAAAAATGGGAATAACTAAAGATGGCAAATTCACTGAAATTGCTGGAGATGCGTCTATATTTCTTAAATAATAAGGGGTGAAAATAATGGTATCAGAAAATGAATTAAAAAAGATGATTGAGCAGGTTCTATGTGAGGTGGTTTCTGCTGATAAAAAGGATACTGATAAATTAGATATAAGTAACAGCAGTGTGCAAAATGATATATCTGGCGGCATTTTACCTGATATAACAGAAAAAAATTTGAGAGACCTTTTTTATGTGCCCAATCCAGAGAATAGAGAAGCATATATGAAAGCAAAACAAATGACATCTGCAAGGCTTGGTATGTGGAGAACAGGAACAAGGTATAACACAGAATCGCTTTTGAGATTTAGAGCAGATCATGCTGCGGCAATGGATGCCGTATTTACAAGTGTTCCTGAAGAATTTATAAAAAAGATGAATTTGTTTTCAATAAAAACAAAGTGTAAAGATAAAGATGAATATCTTACGAGACCTGATCTTGGAAGACAATTTGAAAAAGAAGAGTTAGACAAAGTAAGAGAAAAATGCATAATGAAACCACAAGTTCAGATTTACGTATCAGATGGACTTAGTTCAACTTCAATTGAATCAAATGTAAGTGATGTTTTGCCTGCAATGATTCAAGGACTTGAAGGCTATGGAATAAAGGTAGGTACACCGTTTTTTGTAAAATATGGCAGAGTGCCTGCCATGGATGTTATATCAGAAACACTTGATGCTGAAGTTACGTGTGTACTTATTGGAGAAAGACCGGGACTTGTAACAGCTGAAAGTATGAGTGCCTATATGGCTTATAGAGCAACTGTTAATATGCCTGAAGCTAGAAGAACCGTTGTTTCTAATATTCATAGAGGAGGAACACCTCCGGTAGAAGCAGGAGCTCATATTGCGGATATTATAAAAACTATTTTAGAAGAGAAAAAAAGTGGAGTTGATTTAAAACTTTAATTAGGAGGAAAAGCATATGAAAAATGATCCAATAAAAGCCCGTGTGTTGAGCGTAAAAATAATTCCTAGTGTTGACCCTGATTTGGCACAAGCGCTAAATTTGCAGTCAAATCAAAGAAGTCTTGGACTTATAACTTCCGATATAGATGATGTTTCATATACAGCAATTGATGAAGCTACAAAAAAAGCTGATGTTGAAGTAGTATATGCAAAATCTATGTATGCAGGTTCAGGAAATGCAAGCACAAAACTTGCAGGAGAATTTATAGGAATTCTTGCGGCTCCTAATCCTGCTGAAATTAGAAGTGGATTAGATGCAGCAGTAGAGTTCATAAATAGTAAAGCTTGTTTTTATAGTGCAAATGATGAGGACGATATTATTTATTATGCACAATGTATTTCAAGAACAGGTACATATCTTTCAAAAGTAGCTGGTATACCAGAGGGTGAAGCAATAGCTTATCTTATAGCACCACCTCTTGAAGCAATATATGGACTAGATGCAGCTTTAAAGGCAGCAGATGTAAAAGTTGCAACATTTTATGGACCTCCATCTGAGACTAATTTTGGAGGAGGGCTTTTGACAGGAAGCCAATCTGCTTGTAAAGCTGCTTGTGATGCATTTGCCAATTCAGTAAAATTTGTAGCCGATAATCCTACTCAGTTTTAAAAATGTATAGTCAAGCATTAGGCATGGTTGAAACATTAGGATATATAGCAGCTGTAGAAGCACTGGATGTCTCTCTAAAATCTGCAAATGTTAAATTTGCTGGTTGTGAACTTATAAGGGAGGGGCTTGTTACTATCAAGGTTACGGGTGATGTTGGTGCTGTAAATGCATCTATTGAAGCTGCTAAAACAGCAGTAAATAAAGTGGGAAAATTAATCTCGGCATTTGTTATACCACGGCCTGCTGATGATGTATTTAAATTTTTCTGTGAAACAGAAAAGAAAGATATGGTGCTTAAAGAAATACAGGAAAAACCAGAAGAGTTGGAAAAGCTTGAATGTGTAAAAAAATTACAGAAATTGGAAAAGCAAGAAAAATTAGATGAAATAGAAAAGCCAGAGGAGATAGAAGAGAGAGAAGATCCAGAAGAGCAGGATATAGAGGAACCAGATCAGAAAGAATCAGAACCAGAAGGTTCAGAAAATCTGGAAAAACTAGCTCCAGATGAATCAAATCAGGAACAACCAGAGAGAGTAAAAGTTGATGAGGAGAGAAAATCAGGGTCACTTCTCGAAATAAAACAAAAACTTGAAAGAATGAAAGTTATTGAACTCAGAAATATGGCTAGAAAAATGAATTTAAGTTCATTGACTAAGAAGGACATTAAATTTGGCAAGAAAAAGCAGCTGATTAAAGCAATTTTAGAGTACTATACAAGGAGGTTAAAGTAAATGGAAAATATAGATAGGGATTTACAATCTATACAAGATGTAAGGCGGCTTGTTGAAAAGGCAAGACAAGCTCAACAAGAATATTGTAAATTCAGTCAGGAAAAGATGAATAAAATTATTGAGCATGTAGCGGAATCTGCTGGCTTACAAGCTGAAAGATTAGCAAAACTTGCTGTAGAAGAAACAACTTTTGGAAATTTACCTGATAAGATAATTAAAAATAAGTTTGCTAGTGAAATAGTGTATGAAAATATAAAGGACATGAAGTTAGTAGGTATTTTAAGAGATGACAAAGATAGAAAAGTATTAGAGATAGGTTCACCTGTAGGTATTATTGCAGGGCTTGTACCATCAACTAATCCTACTTCTACTGTTATATATAAAAGTCTTATAGCTTTAAAATCGGGAAATGCAATTGTATTTAGTCCTCATCCAAAGGCAAGACATTGCATTGCAGAAGCTATAAAGGTTGTAAGTGATGCAGCTGTTGAGGCAGGAGCACCTTTAGGAATGGTTTCCGGAATGAGTATACTTACTATGGAAGGAACTCATGAGCTTATGAAAAACGTTGATCTCATACTAGCAACAGGTGGATCAGCTATGGTAAAGGCAGCATACAGTTCAGGAACTCCGGCTATAGGAGTTGGACCTGGAAATGGACCTGCTTTTATTGAAAAAACAGCAAATATAAAACTTGCAGTAAAAAGAATAATGGATAGTAAAACTTTTGACAATGGGGTAATATGTGCTTCAGAACAGTCCATAGTAGTTGAAAAATGTATAAAAGATGAAGTTGTAGATGAGCTTAAACGCCAAGGAGCATACTTCTTATCTAAAGAACAATCAGAAAAAGTAGCAAAGTTTATATTGAGAGCAAATGGTACTATGAATCCTCAAATTGTAGGAAAATCAGCTCAGAAAATAGCTGAAATGGCAGGTATAACTGTAGATCCAAATGCAAGAATATTGATTTCAGAGCAGACGACAGTTGGAAAAGATAACCCATTTTCAAGGGAAAAGCTTACAACGATTTTAGCATTCTACTGTGAAGAAAATTGGGAAAAAGCTTGCGAGAGATGCATTGAGCTTTTAAATAATGAAGGTATAGGACATACTCTCATAATACATTCAAATAATGAAGAAATAGTAAAAGAATTTGGACTTAAAAAACCTGTATCCAGAATACTTGTAAACACGCCAGGATCACTTGGAGGAATAGGAGCTACTACAAATCTAGTGCCTGCACTTACACTTGGATGCGGAGCAGTTGGAGGAAGTGCAACTTCTGATAATGTAGGACCTAGGAATCTTATAAATATAAGAAGAGTTGCCTATGGAGTAAAGGAAATAGAAGATATAAAAAATTTTGTAAGTAATTGTAGTGACAGAGAAACCTCACACACTGTTTTGGATATTTCTGATCAGTACATTGAACTTATAACTAAAAAAATAGCTGAAAAGCTTAGTTTGTAAAATATAGGGAGGAATTAATATGACAAATACAAATGCTTTAGGAATGATTGAAACAAAGGGATTGGTAGCAGCAATAGAAGCTTCTGATGCTATGGTAAAAGCAGCAAACGTAACACTTATAGGTAAGGTACATGTAGGTGGAGGACTTGTAACTGTAATGGTAAGAGGAGATGTTGGAGCTGTAAAAGCTGCAACAGATGCAGGTGCTGCAGCTGCTGAAAGAGTTGGAGAACTTCTTTCCGTACATGTAATACCAAGACCTCATAATGAAGTTGAATACATTTTACCTAAGGTAGAGAGAGTAGAAGACTAAAAAAAGATAAAAGCCCGGGATAAAAAATACCCGGGTAATATACATTCTTAAAAGGATGTGATGGTATGAGTGTATTAACGGAGTATGAGCTTAGAACGAGTTTAAGAAATAAAAATATTTCTGAATATGCTATAACAAAAAATGTTATAGTTACTCCTTCTGCAAGGCAGTACTTAAATGACAAGAATATAAAACTTGTTATTAAAGAAGAGAATGACGAAAAAAAATCTGCTCTGCCCAATAATGTGGCACCTATAGATAAAACTATAAAACCTGTGTATGTAACACTTCAGGGAGGATATTATGAAAAAAAGCCTGAGTTTATGACACAACTTTATGGAAACAAACTTGTTTATAAAGATCATCCAAGAATAATACTTCGAGGTGAACTTGATAACCTTGAATCCAATATACTTGAAGCCCAGGTTAAGGCTGAAAAAAATAAATGTTCCAGCCTTGCAAAAGACCTGGGGGAAGTTCTTAAATTTGTAAGAAATATTTTAAGAGCAGAAGTACTTGAAGAAAAACTTGGAGATTTGGTTTTACTTGGAATGAATGACAGTGAACTTAGGGAAATGTCACATCATCCCAAAAAATATTTTAATGTGGATCATTTTATAACACAAGCGGATATGGGTGAAATGGTAGTAATGCTTAATTCTTTGAGAAGCTATTCACGAAAAGTTGAAATATGTGCGTTTAAAGCTTTTAAAAATATGGAAGGTGTTCTGACAAGAGAGGACATTGTCATGCATTTAAACAGGCTCAGCAGTTGTTTTTATATAATGATGTGCAAGTATAGAGCAGGAATGTATAAATAAAGAGGTGAAGTAATTGAACAATTATGATATTGAAACTGTTGCAAATAAGATATTAGAGATGATTTTAAACCATAGACCCATTCCTATAGAAGTATCTGGAAGGCATGTTCATTTATCACAGGAGGATATGGAGAATCTTTTTGGTGAAGGGTATAGGCTTACAAAGAAAAAGGACCTTTCTCAACCTGGACAGTTTCAAAGCAATGAAAAGGTAATGCTTATTGGACCTAAAGGTGTTATAAAAAATGTGTCAGTGCTTGGACCTGTTAGAAATGAAACACAGGTGGAAGTTTCTAAAACAGATGCTGCTGCTCTTGGTATTAATCCTCCAGTTAGAGAATCTGGAAATTTAAAAAAAAGTGCATCACTTATTATTGCTGCAGGAAAGTCTGTTATAAAGGCTGATGAAAAAGTGATTGTGGCCAAAAGACATATCCACATGACTCCATTTGATGCAAAATTATATGGAGTACAAAATGGGGATAACGTAAAAATTCAGACCTTAGGAGAAAGATCTCTTATATTTGGTGATGTAGTTATAAGGGTGAGCAATAAATATAAAACGGCTATGCACATTGATTTTGATGAAGCTAATGCATGTTGTTATCTAAAGGGAATGAATGCAAAGATAGTTAAATAGGAGGTGCCTGCTGTGAATCTTGAAGAGATAAATAACTTTGTAAGTTCAGTAGAAAAAAGTATAAAGTATCCTGTAAAAGCAGATAAAAATGAAAAATATTTGGTGGGAGTTGATCTTGGCACTTCCTACATAGTGATAGTTGTGCTTGATAGTAATAAAAATCCTGTAGCTTGTGAAATGGAATATGCTGAAGTGGTTAAAGATGGATTGGTAGTAGATTTTACTGGAGCAAGTGATATAGTAAGAAGATTAAAAAAGAAAATTCAAGAAAAAACAGGAATAGAACTTGTTAAAGCAGCTATTGCTGTTCCTCCTGGCACAGGGAAAAGAGATGCTGATACTCATAGATATATAGTGGAGGGAGTGGGAATGGATGTTACTGCAATACTTGATGAACCTACTGCAGCAAATTCAGTTCTCAATATAGAAGATGGAGTTGTAGTAGATATAGGTGGTGGAACTACAGGACTTTCCATATTTGAAAATGGAAAAACTATATACACAGCTGATGAACCTACAGGGGGTACACATTTATCTCTTGTAATAGCTGGACAGTATGGGATAAGTTTTACTGAAGCAGAAAAAATGAAAAAAACAAGTGAAAAACAGAATGAAATTTTTAATATTGTAAGACCTGTAATACAGAAAGTGGCTTCCATAATAAAAAGTCACATAAGAGAATTTAAAGTAAACACGATCTATCTTGTAGGTGGTACATGTTGTTTAAAAGGATTTGAGAGTGTTATTGAGAAAGAAACTGGCATAAAAACAGTTAAACCGTCAAATCCATTGCTAGTAACTCCAATAGGAATTGCTTTAAACTGTTCTAATAAAGAAGGTGATTAAATGGATATTAATGCTATTGTTGATGTGGTTACACGGGAAATAATGAAAAGATTGAAGGATGAAAATGGATATCCTCAGAAATCCTTAAAAAGAATTTTGGTGCTTGATAAAAGTAGAGATGAAAGTTTTAAAATTATAGAGCAGAAATTGGATTTTCTTGGATATGAAATAGACTATATGGAAGACAAAAAGGATATTCTCACATATGAAAAAATTATAATTACATCCTTGAGCAATAAGGAAATTGTAAATATAGCCATGGGATTGGAAAGTGGTATAAAAGGGCAGATAGTTCTTGAAGCACTTTTGTTAGGCAAAAAAGTATTTTTACTCGATGATGGTATAGCGTATAGGAAATATGCAGCTACTTCTAACAAGGCTTTGTATAAACTTTATGAGGAGTATGAAAAAAAGCTTTGTGAGTATGGGGTATGCATAGTGGATAGAGAAAACTTTGTAGATGAATTTAGTGGATTTAAACAGAATAGCAGGGATGAGGAGAATATTAAGAACAGTGCAATTGATCATAAAAATGAAGGCGCGGATAAAAAAAATAAAAATATGCTTGAATTTACAGGCAAAAAGTTGATAACTGAATCGGAAATTAGAAAAGCTTGTGAAAAAGGATATATGGATATAAGAATTCCTAAAAATGCCATTATAACTTCTCTTGCTGTTGATTACATAAAGATAAATGGGTTAAAAGTTAATAGAATATGATGACTTCAAAGGAAAGGATTGTTATATGCAAATAGGTAGAATTGTTGGAAATGTATGGGCAACGAAGAAAGATGATGACCTTAATGGACTTAAGTTTCTTGTTGTTCAACCCATAGATTGTTATTCTCATTATGAAGGGCATACGTTTATAGCGGTAGACAGCATAGGATCTGGTATAGGAGAGATAGTTCTCGTAGTAAAGGGAAGTTCTGCTAGAGTATGTCTTGGTAAAAAATATATACCTGTAGACGCAACCATTGTTGGTATAGTAGATAACGTGGAGGTAGATAAAGGTGAGAAAAAATAATTTTTAATGTAGTTTAAAGGAGGTTTAATATGGGAATAAATCAGATAATTGTTTATATAATGGTAATATTTATGGTATTTGGAGCTTTGGACAAGTGTATAGGAAATAAATTTGGACTTGGTGAAAAATTTGAAGAAGGTTTCAATGCTATGGGTTCTCTTACAATTTCTATGGTTGGAGTTGTTTCTCTAGCTCCAGTATTAGCTAAAGTATTGAAACCAGTTGTTGTACCTATTTATACTGCACTTGGTGCAGACCCTTCAATGTTTGCAACGACATTTCTTGCATGTGATATGGGCGGGTATCCTCTTGCACTTAAATTGGCACTTTCACATGATGCAGGGCAATTTGCAGGTTTAATATTAGGTTCAATGATGGGAGCTACTATTGTATTCACTATTCCTGTAGCACTTGGAATAATAAAAAAAGAAGATAGAAAATTCCTTGCAAAAGGTGTACTTGCAGGTATAATGACAATTCCAGTAGGATGCTTCTTTGGTGGTATTGCAGCTGGATTCAACATAGTTATGATATTAAAAAATCTTGTACCTATAATAATATTTGCAGCATTAATAGCAATAGGTTTGTGGAGAGTACCTAATGGTATGATCAAGGGATTCAACATATTTGGAAATGCTGTTACAGTAATGATAACAGTAGGACTTGCTGCCATAATAATTCAAACGCTTACAGGTATTGTAGTAATACCTGGAATGGCTCCACTTTCAGATGGTATATTGATTGTAGGAAATATTGCAATTATGCTTGCAGGTGCATTCCCACTTGTTTATGTTATAACAAAAGTTTTCAAAAAGCCTCTTATGAAGCTTGGTGGACTTTTAGGTATGGGAGATGTTGCTGCAGCAGGAATGGTTGCAACTCTTGCAAATGACATACCTATGATTCAAATGATGAAGGACATGGATGATAGAGGAAAAGTATTAAATGTTGCGTTTGCAGTAAGTGCAGCTTTTGTGTTCGGCGATCATCTTGGATTTGCAGCAGGTGTAAACAAGCAGATGATATTTCCAATGATTGTAGGAAAGCTTATAGGTGGAATAAGTGCTGTGGCAGTTGCTTCACTTATAGCACCAAAAAGTACTATTAAGAAAAATACTGTTGAAAAAATTGATGTTAAAAATGCTTAAAGAGAGGTGTGTTTGAAATGGCTGAAATTAATGAAAAGTTTATTGAAGAAATAGTAAAAAAAATTTTATCTGAAAAATTATCAAGTAATAATGATTTTGAAAAGGAAGTTGGTCCTGGAGGAGTTATTCATGTAAAAACTGATACAGTAAAATGTCAAAAGTTCGATACAGGAAAAGAAGGAGACAATGTACTGCTTACAGATGTATTAACTCTTGATGAAAGTCCATATATGGGATGTGGTATTATGGAAATGACTGAAACTACATTTGATTGGACACTTAAGTATGAAGAAATAGATTATATTATAGAAGGCAGGCTTGAGATTGTAATAGGTGATAAAAGGATTGGCGGAAATAAGGGTGACATTTTAATGATACCAAGAAATTCAAAAATTAAATTTTCTGCACCTAAATATGCAAAGTTCATGTACTGTACTTATCCTGCTGACTGGGCTGAAGAAAATAAGTAGTTAGATATATTTAATGAATTAAAATGATAATGCCTCTATGCGGAAAGTTCCCGTATAGGGGCTTTTTAGCGTGTATGATATGGACAATTATATATAAAAATGTAACTATTTAGGCATTTTTTCAATAGTGTTATAAGACTTGTAAAAATTATTACCATTATTAATATCATCAATTAACTGTGATAGACCTTTTTGACCTACAATAGATAACCATCTATGTACTTCATGCTTTGCCAAAGTGTAATTTAACACTCTTGTATCTAAATCAGCCGCATAAAATTGTGTAGATGAATTTAAAGTCTTCATATCAGGTACCTTTGTGCCATTTTGAGTTTTCTTTATCCATTGCTCTTCAGAGTATTTAGGTCTATTATCTACTTGCATTGCCATTCCCTCATCAAACCACACAGGTATTTTTGTACTTTTACTTTTATTAATCCTGTAGGCGAACTCACTGTGAGTGAGTTCGTGAGAAATTACATTAGTATTTAACCCCTCTGGTCCCAGAACTATGTAGCTACCTAGTATAGTTTTTTGTGTAGCTCCTGTTTTATTTTCAACACCAAATTTTTTTAAGGCTGTTGAATCTTTGCTAATTATAAAGACAGGTTTAGCATTGAAACTTCCATATAAATTGGACACAATGTTTTTAGATTTGGAAATGGTACTCAATATATTATTTATATCTTTATCAGAAGTATTTGGTTTTACATAAATGTTTTTGGATACCTCTTTAAAATTTGATAAACTTACTGTATAGCAATTTAATGCATGAACAGTTGATTTATTTAATGCTATAAAAAATAAAGCAAAAATTATCATAAATACTATAGAACTCTTAATAATAGTTTTTTTCATAAAATCCCCTCCAAAGTGATATATTTCTAACTTATGTTATAAATATATCACTTACATTTTGTACTGTCAATAACAAGACTCAGTTCATTATTAACTTCAATTGTGATTAGAAAAGTTATAATTGTGCAATCATAAGATAAAAAAATATGTTGTATAAGTAATTGAGTTTTCTACCAAAATATATATGAATGATATATCTAATCAGGAGGTATAGAATGAAAAATTCAAAAATAACTAAAGTAAGAAAAGATAAAAATGGAAAAATTACAGATGTATTACTTGAAAATGGAGAAGTGCTTCCTTTAAATCACGCTATAATGATGGCAAGGGAACACATAATTGAAGGTGTTGGTGTATTTAAAGGTAAAGATGGAGGAGAATATTTAGTAGCTGACCCTGATGTTATGGATGTTGAAAATTTAAAGGATTTACCAAGATTTTAACTTGATTATGGTTTAAGTCTAGTTGCTAAGATTTCTATATTCTATAAATAAGATAAAAAAACATTAAAATCAATGCACTCTTCTTTTATCAAAAAAAGAAGAGTGCATAAGAACTTTTGTTTATTCAATTTGCCATGGATTTTCTTTGCCTTCCATGAATAAAACACAACTTAAAATAGAATGTTCTACCATGTCACTTACAGCTTGATCTGTATAAAACGCTGTGTGAGGTGTAACAATTACATTTGGAAAAGACTTTAAAATTGCCATTTCCCTTTTATCTAGTATCTCACATTTTAAATCGTTATAGCAAAGTCCGAATTCATTTTCAATAACGTCTATAGCTGCACCACCAATTTTTTTATTTTCAATGGCGTCTATGAGATCTTCAGTATTGATAAGTGAGCCTCGGGCTATATTGATAATAAATGTACCATCTTTCATAAGTGCTATGGAATCCTTATTTATCATGTGATAATTGTCATCTGTTGCAGGTGCATGCATTGTAATAATGTCACTGTTTTTAAAGAGATCTTCTAGTGTAACATATGTAACATACTTCTTTATTTCTTCATTTTCGTATAAATCATAAGCCAATATTTTGCAGCCGAATCCACTTAAACGACTTATAACTGCACGGCCAATTCTTCCTGTACCAATAACACCTACAGTTAAATTGTGAAGCTCTTTACCTTGAACACCTTTTAAAGAATAATCCTGTACATTACTTCGTTCCATAATAGCTTTCATTTTTCTTATAGCCATAAGAATCATCATAATTGTATAATCGGCTACACTATTTGGTGAATAGTTTACATTGCCTATATGGACACCTAGCTCTTTCGCCTTTTTTATGTCTATATGGTCATATCCTATTGTTCTTGTGGATATAAATTTTACTCCAATTTCATGAAATTTTTCTACTAATTTATCTGAAATTTTAGTTGTGATAATGCTGATGCAGTCAAATCCTTTGGCCAAGTCTGCATTTTCCATAGTTGGTGGATCATCACACAATACAACCTCCACGTCGTATTTTTCACTGAATTTTTTGAAATATTCAGTTTCATCTTGTCTATGACTATATGCCAAAACTTTCATTGTATTCTAGCTCCCCCTTTTTATGAATAATATTTACTACATATAATTTTATAGTAACAGGAGATATAATTCAATGTTACCTTTGTATTTACTATATTTGATTGATATTCAATTTGTTTAGAGATATGATACTTGTAATGATATTAGGCATTTTCAAAGAAATAACAAGTCAGTATGCTAGCCTATTTTTTATCATACTGCGTCGGTAGAACCCTTAGATAGGATTCACTATCTGTGGAACCTGCCTCCTTGTCTGATAAACAAAGTTCTTGGCACTTGATGCTTAGAAATTGTTATCCAGGGACATAGCCGCTCTTTACTCACACTTGGAAAAGTGTGAGTATTAGAGCGGGTTAGTCATCGGATAAAAAACATTCTTCGTATCTTTGACTTGTTATTTTCTTTCAAATGCCTTAAGTTATTAGTTTGGAGGGATGAATATGATAAAAGAACTAGTTTTAAAAAATAGATCCTGTAGAAGATTCTATCAGGATGAAAAAATAACTGTGGAAACTTTAAAGGAGTTAGTAAACCTTGCTAGATTGTCAGCATCAGGTTCAAATTTGCAGCCACTAAAATATGTTATATCAAATACCAAAGATAATAATGAAAAAATATTTAAGACTTTGGGTTGGGCAGGGTACTTAAAGGATTGGAATGGACCTGAAGAAGGAGAAAAACCAAGTGGTTACATTGTTATACTTAATGACACGTCTATTAGTAAAAGTCCATCATTTGATCCTGGAATAGCAGCTCAAACTATTTTACTGGGAGCTGTAGAAAAAGGATTTGGCGGATGTATGCTTGGAAATGTGAATAAAAAAGAATTAAAGTTAAGTCTTAATTTGGATGAAAAATATGAAATTATATTGGTAGTAGCTCTTGGAAAGCCAAAGGAACAAGTGGTTATAGAAGCTATGGATTCAAATAATGATGTGAAGTACTGGAGAGATGAGAATAAGGTTCACCATGTACCAAAAAGAAGTTTAGAAGATATAATCTTAGACATTTAGATATTTCTAGGTTGAAAGTTCACTTATACAATATCATATAATGACAAATTCCATCACTATAAAAACTTTTAATAAGTCTAAAGCTTGGCATTTTGAAAAACTAAAGGAACTTAGATAAACTCGTACCTCAAACATATCTAAGTTCCTAAGGTTTTCTAAAATACCAAGCTAAGACTTATTTAAAAAAGTTTTTAAATGTGATTTCAATTTTGTCATTATATTTCATGTATAAGTTAAAATTTCAAGCTAGAATAACCCATATAGTGTTACTTTTAAAAATCAACTTATACTTTAAATATTTTTAATTAATAGTTAAGAATGAAGAATTAATAGTTAATGTGGATTTTTTTCCGTTGTACTACAAAAAATCTTTGATTAAGCTCTTCACAACTCGTTTTGCTAAAGCGAAACATTGCTGATTTATATAAATTTAAAGATTTTTTGCGATAGCTAAAAATCATCTTTTACTATTAACTTTTCATTATTAATTCTTAACTTAAAGATATGCCTGCGTATAAGTTGATTTTTAAGTTAGAAAATATACAGTAAAGTATCTCTTCATATACATTTATCCGATGGCTACCAACCGTAATACCTATCGCACACAGCGAAAGCGACTGTCGCTAAATCAAATATTTGGAATATATGATTTCCTTATAAAGTGGGGAATAACGTCTGAAACCAAGAACTCTGTTTATTTTTAGAAGTAACATCGTACGAAAAGTTCTAGTTGAAATTTGTAAGTATATGTTAAATTTTTATTTACAATGTTTAAAATGGAATATAGGATAAAAAGTGATGAAAGTTAGTATAAATTATGTATGCAAAAATTGGCATAAAGACTGAAGGCAGCAAATTTGCTATTTTTATTTTAGTTATGTTAAGCATATTTAGGGCAAGTCCAATAATGAGGAGGCTTCCTATTCCAGTCATATCAGCAATAACTGAGCTCGTCAGTACACTTTTTAAAAACACTGCTCCAAGGGTTATAGCACCCTGGTATATAAGTACACTTACAGATGAAATCATTACACCAATGCCTAAGGAAGAGGAAAAAATAATTGCGGAAACTCCATCTATTACGGATTTTGCAAAAAGTGTTTTGTAATTTCCATCAAGACCTGCTTCTAGAGATCCGACTATTGCCATGGCTCCTACACAAAATAAAAGGCTTGACGTTACGAACCCTTCTGATATCTTTCCACCTTTAGTTTTAAATTTACTTTCTATTAAATTTCCTAGACTTGTTATATGTTTATCTATATCTATTAGTTCTCCTAAAATTGTACCTATTACTATGGATATTATTAGAGTAAGTACATTATTTGTCTTTAAGGAACCTGAAATTCCAATGTATAGAACACATAAAGCAAGTCCACTAAAAACGCTTTCCTTAACTTTTTCTGGTATACCATTTTTTAAAAATATTCCAATTATACTTCCTATTATTATGGAAATAAAGTTTACTATAACTGCTATCATGTTTATCAAACCACCCATTTTTCTTATCTACATAGAGATATTATATACTTTTATAATAGGCATTGTAAACAAAATTTTATAGCCATATTTTCATAAAGTGCATTTTAGATGCCCAATCTTTTACGTAAGTTATGTTTAAGGCATTAAAAGTATGCTGGGATATGAGTGGCCGACCGTTACGGAAAGAAGTGATGATGGCAGAATGAGCTATTGTACCTTTACTATTTCGATAAAATATTAGATCGCCTATCTCAAGAGAAGAAATAGAAGGCACTTCTCTTCCTTTTATGCCGTAGGAATTTTTTTCAGCGTTAATTTTTAAATACCAGTAAAGAGAACCTGCCACGGTCCAGGAAACTGACCATTTATTAGTTCTAATGTTATACCACCAGGTGTTTTTACCTGAAAAGACCATAGGCGCTCCTCCTGCATGCAAGCACTGTGAAGTGAAATTTGTGCAGTCGCCGCCGATAGTTTAGTATATGGAAAAATATTTGTAGTTTGGATTGGGGGTGAGGGCGTACTTTATTGCATAATTTATAGCTGAAGTTCTAGAGTAGGATGAAGTATCTCTATAACTCATAATTTCTCCTATAAAATTAATCACAGTATATTTTATGTATAAATCTTAGGCAAGTGCGTAAAATAACAAATCTAATTTTTACTTTGCAATTCTATAGGATATAATAATTATAAAGTTGTAAAGGATAAAAAAGGAGAGGTGATAGACCAACATGAACATTTCATTTTTAGGAGGAGCTAGAGAAGTAGGTGGAAGTTGTATCCTTTTGAACATATATAATAAAAATATACTTCTTGATTGCGGCATAAGACAGAGTTCCTCTAAAGATACCCTACCGGATTTTAAATCAATTCAAGATCAGGGAGGAGTAGATGTTATAATTGTAAGTCATGCTCATATGGATCACATAGGTTCTCTGCCTATAATAAGTAAGGAATATCCAGGGGCTAGAATATATACAACTAGGATGACAAAGGATTTAATGAAAGTACTTTTGTATGATAGTTTAAAAATAATGAAAAATAGGGAAGGAGAGATTCCGCTTTATGCTGAAGGAGACGTTATAAGCATGTTAAATCGTGTATTTCCTATAAATTATATGGTGGAATTTTCTATATTTGAAAATATAAAACTTACTTTTTATACAGCAGGACATATAGCAGGAGCTGCTTGTATTTATATTACAACTCCAGAGGGATCATTATTTTATTCTGGAGATTTCTCAATATTTTCACAAAAAACTGTGGAAGGGTTGAAAGTTCCAAAACTAAGGCCAGATGCAGCAATCTTCGAATCCACTTATGGAGATAGACTTCATTCAAATAGAGAAGTGGAAGAGGAAAAACTCATTAATATAATAAGTGACTGTATAGAAAAAAAGGGGAAAATGCTTATTCCTGCTTTTGCTCTTGGAAGGGCTCAGGAAGTGCTTCTTATTATAAAAAAAGCAGTAAATAAAAATATATTAAAAGATATTAAAGTTTATGTGGATGGTATGATAAAGGATATAAACAGGACCTACAAATTAAATCCGCTGTACCTTAAAAATTCTTTAGGAAAAAAGATACTCAGAGGAATTGAACCTTTTTATGATGACAATATAATTGCAGTAGATAATAATAAACTTAGAGAAGAGATATTAAAAGACGATAGGCCTTGTGTAATAGTGTCAAGTTCAGGAATGCTTACTGGAGGGTACAGTCAATATTATGCAGAAAAAATAGCCCCTATGGAAAATGGGTACATAGTTATAACGGGATATCAGGACGAGGAATCCCCGGGAAGAAAATTACTAAATCTTTTAGATGAAGAAGAGGACAAAAAACTTTACATAAATGAAAAAACTGTTCCTGTAAATTGCAAGGTAGAAAAAGTAGGACTTTCCGCCCACAGTGATAAATATGAAATAAAATCTCTTATAGATTTTTTAACACCTAAAAATATATTTCTAGTTCATGGAAATGAAGAGGTAGTGGAAAACTTGTCAAAAGAGCTTTCAAAAGATGTAAGAGGAAGGGTATATGCACCTAGGTGCAGCGAAGTTTATGAAATAAATATAAAAAATCCAAGAAAACAGTGGAAAAAAAGTATTGATAAAGTTATGAACTGTTGTGAAGAAATGGATGAAAATAATGTAAAAAGGTTATGGGAGTTCGTACTTTATAATTACGGTGAAAGACTTTTTACATTAGAAGAACTTATATTTATATGGAAGGGAAATAACAAGAGCAAAAATGCTTTAGAAGATTTTCAAAGAATTATAGTAGAATGTCCTTATTTTGAAAGTGACACAAGGAGATTGTTTCTATTTAAAATCAATCCTGAGGATAAGGTCTCTCAGAATTTAAAAAATAATGAGATCAAATTAAATGAATTAAAAGAAGCTGCAGATAAATATTTTAATAAATTTAATACAAAGAAAATTAGTTTTATATGTGACCAGAAAAAGGTGATTTTAAATTTTGATTTTCCAGCTGTAGTTGATAAGAGTATATACGAGGAGATAAAAAAATTTGAAGAAGAGGTTAAGTGGAAGGTAGAAATAAATAATGCTGTAAATATAAATGCAGTTTCCGAAGTTGTAAGGATAAATTTACAGGATGTATCTATTAAAAAAATATCTTATAGATTAGGAGAAAATCAGGTTGTAGTTATGCTGAATTCTAAATGTAATGTGGAAAAAGAAAAATTATCTGAAATTGAAAACATTACAGGACTTCAAGTATTAGTACAATCTCCAGGAATAGATCTAAAAGATAGTACGATTATTAAAGCTGAAGATGAGTGCGAAATGATGGAACAAAATAAAGCTTTAAATATAATAGATGAAACTTTTGAAAGAGAACAGTTTAGGCCTTACAAAAAAAGTGTAAAGTCGAATCCTAAGGGAAGATATATAGAACTTACATTTATAAGCCCTGTAATTGGTAAAAAGTATAAAAAAAACATAGAGGAATTAGTTCGCCTTACAGGGTGGAATATGAAAGTAGCAAATAGTGCAAATCAAAATGAAATATTGCAAATTGCATCTATACTTTGTAAAAGTAAAGGGATAGATTTGAAGAAAAATCCGTCTTTTAATAGCAGTGATTTAAGTGTGGAATTAAAATTAGAAGATGATAATGTAGAAAATATGGAGGATGTAAAGAAAGAATTTGAGTATAAAACTGGATGCACGTTAAAATGGTAGAGATCAGGCCCCATAAGGGGGCTTGTTTTTTTAACACTATTTACAATAAAAGTATGATGTATTATAATTAAAATAACCCCTATAGGGGGATAAGGAGATGTTTATATGGAAAAACACAATCATCCAAATAATAAAGCAGTTGTAAATAGATTATCCAGGATAATTGGACATCTGGAGGCTGTAAAGCGTATGGTAGAAGAAGGAAGGGACTGTAGTGAAGTCATTATTCAAATATCTGCAGTAAGATCTGCACTCAATAATACAGGAAAAGTAATATTGAAAGATCATATCAATCATTGTGTGAAGGATGCAGTTGAAAAAAATGATAAAGAGGTCTTAGATAATTTGAATAATGCCATTGATAAATTTTGGGAATAATTTTTAAATTAGGAGTGTTATAAATGAGGAATACTAAATTATATCCAATATTTCAAGCTCTTTTTTCTGCACTACTTTTTGGAGCCAGTGCACCTATTTCAAAAATCCTTCTTGGACAAATAGATCCAGTTCCTTTGGCTGCTCTTTTATATATTGGAAGCGGTGCAGGGCTTTTAACATTTCAGACGTTAGAAAAAATTTTATACAAAAAAAATATAGACGAAGCAGGGTTAACTAGAAAAGACTTCCCATGGCTTTTAGGAGCTGTTATTTTTGGAGGAATTTTAGGACCTATAATTCAAATGATAAGTCTAAAAGTAACTCCAGCAGCTACTGCATCATTGCTTTTGAATTTTGAAGGTGTAGCTACTACAATTATTGCAGCACTGTTTTTTAAGGAGAATATCGGCAGGAGAGTTGGTGCGGCTATAGTATGTATACTCTCCGCTAGCGTGATTTTATCCTGGAACTTTGCAGGTCAGTGGGGAATATCTTTAGGGGCCTTAGGAATAATACTGGCTTGCGTATGTTGGGGAATAGATAATAATTTTACAAGAAATATATCTGCTAAAAATCCTTATACAATAGTTATAGTAAAAGGATTGGGAGCAGGGACATTTTCATTAATTTTGTCAATGATTTTAGGAAGTCATTTGCCAGACTTTAAAATAGTTCTTATGGCACTGTTGCTTGGATTTTTAAGCTATGGATTTAGTACGGTTTTGTTTGTATTTGCAATGAGAAATTTAGGTAGTGCTAGAACCAGTGCATTTTTCAGTGCAGCACCTTTTATAAGCACTATATTATCTTTTATTTTGCTAGGAGAAGTTCCAGGTGTTACTTTTGCACTTGCACTTCCTCTTATGATTGCAGGAACGGTTCTTATTATAAGGGAAAATCACAGTCATATGCATGTTCATTTATATATGGCCCATGAACACAGACATTGTCATACAGATGGACATCACAATCATCATCATCCTGGTATACCTGATAGTGTGTATCACACTCACTATCACGTTCATGAGAGAATGGAACATTGTCATCCTCATACTCCAGACTTGCATCATAGACATGCCCATTAAAGAATAGAGTTTCTAAACGAAAAATCAACGTATACTCCAAATATTTTTTACAACCTTCAGCTCGTTAAATATTTTGATAAGGCTAAGTAAAAAATTTAAAAAAATACTGAGAACTTTTGAAAACTCGTACCTCAAACAATTCAAAAGTTCTAGATTTTTTAAAAATTTTTTACTAAGTCTTATAAACAAAATATTTAAAAGAGCTTCATTGTTGTAAAAATATGCTTGCGTATAAGTTGATTTTTAAGTTAGAAACATATATCTGTAAAGTTTCCAATTGAAGTTTAAACTTATACATAAAATATAATGACAAAATTGAAAGCACATTTAAAAACTTTAGACTTATTAAAGTTTTTAACGTGATGAAATTTGTCATTATATGATTTAGTATAAGTGAACTTTCAATCTGGAAACTCTATATTTATTTCAGGTAATTTCTAATTTTGATTATTTTTCCGTCTTTTATATATACCCTTGGAACTCTTCTACTTATGGAGCAGAGTATTTCATAACTTATAGTTCCAATTGTTTTAGCTATATCTTCTGCATCAAATTTTAATCCGTTTTTTTCACCCATGAGTATTACCTCATCGCCTACATTTACTTCACCTACATCTGTAACATCTATCATGCACTGATCCATACAGATGTTGCCAACTACTGGTGCAAATTTACCATTGACTATTACTTTTGCCTTTCCTGAAAGCATTCTAGTATAGCCATCTGCATATCCTATTGGAAGTGTAGCTATTACACTTTTTCTTTCAGATTTGAACTTTCTTCCATAGCCAACGTATTTCCCGGCTTCTAATGTCTTTACGTAAGCTACTTTAGCTTTCAAACTCATTACAGGTTTTATGCTTAGATCATTTCTATCTACGTCATCTGAAGGGTAGTATCCATAAATTATTATTCCTGGTCTAACTGAATCACAATAGGTATCAGGCAATTCCATTATAGCTGCACTATTTGCGATATCTCTTATGTTTATTTTTATGTTTCTATTTATGAGCTCATTGTAAAATGTTTTGTACTTTTCAAATTGTTCATGTGAATATGTTTTGTCTTTTTCATCTGAAGTGGAAAAATGAGAAAATAAGCTTTGTATTTCTATATTGGGAAGCTTGCTTATGTTGTATATTTCTTCTATGCTATTTTCATTTGGCTGAAATCCTATTCTTCCCATTCCAGTATCTACTGCAACGTGTATTTTTGCAGTTTTCCATTTACTTTTAGCTACCTTTGATAATTTACTTGCATATTCATAAGAAGGCACCACTGGCTCTACGTCATAATCTATTATGTCATTCAAAAAAGTATCTGGTACTATGCCAAGTATCATTATGGGAGCTTTAATTCCATTTTCTCTAAGTTCTATTGCTTCATCTAACTCAGATACGGCCAATCTATTTACTCCATTTTCTAATAAAACCTGTGATACTTCTAAAGCTCCATGACCATAGGCATTAGCTTTAACAACACCTATCAGTCCTTTATTGTTGCCAACTTTCAGCTTTATTTGACGTATATTATATACAAGATTGTCTAAATTAATTTCTTCCCATACAGGTCTGTAATCTTTAAACAAAACACATTCTCCTTTCGATATTGATAGATATTATCCTATCAATAATAATGCATAATTAAAAATTAAGAGTTAAGAATTAATAGTTATAGATGATTATTAATTCTTAACTTAGAATATAATTTTCAATTAATAAAAATCTATTGATGTCTATGAATGCAACTTCAAATTAGAAATTCCACAAAAATTAGAGTGAATATTGAATTACTTTATCCAATAGTTGAGAAAAGGATATATCAACTCCACCAGCACTCTTAGGAAATAGGCTATTTTTTGTAAGGCCTGGTAAAGTGTTTAGTTCAAGCACATAAGGAATACCATTTTCAACTATCATATCTACCCTTGCATAGCTTTTGCATTTGAGAACTTCCCAGCATTGAACACATATTTTTTCAACTTTTTCTTGAAGAGATTTTTCAAGTTCTACAACTATTTCATCAGAACCACCATCTGCATATTTTGCAGTGTAGTCAAAGAATTCTGCATTAGGTTTTATTGCAATTACAGGAAGAGTTTTACCTTTTAACATACAGCATGTTATTTCATCTCCCTGTATATATTTCTCAATAACAACTTCAGTGTCATAATCTAGAGCTAACTTTACATTATTTTCAATATCTTCTTTTTTCTTAACTATATTAGTAGCAACACTTGAACCACCACAGTTAGGCTTTACAACTACAGGATAGCCTATCTCATCCAATTTATCATAATCAATTTCTTCTATAGATTTAACACAAATCCATTTGGCAGTATTTATATCTGCAGATTTTAACACTTTTTTACTCATATCTTTGTCCATGCAAATGGCACTTGTCAAAGGTCCGCATCCTGAGTAAGGTATATCCATGGTTTCAAGTACTGATTGTATAGTACCATCTTCACCAAATTTACCATGAAGTGCAATAAAGGCAAAATCTATATCTTTTACTTTTTCAAGTACATCTCTCTTTTTATCTATGACAATGGGTACAACCTCATATTTATTTTTATCTAAGCAGTTTACTATTTCTTTACCTGAATTTAGTGAAACCTCTCTTTCAGAAGATATTCCACCCATTATAACTCCTATTTTCATGTTAATTCCTCCACTGAACTTGTTATTTAATATTTTTCAATTACTATGTCTAATATTTATTTTATACATTTTCCATATAAAATAAAGAACCACAGGATAACTAGTTTATCCTAAATGTGGCTTTATGGTTAAGGAAAAATATTAAGTTAAAAGTAAAGTAAAAAATCTTTAAGAACAGAAAATGTTGTTGTTGACATCTTTAAATTTCGCTGTTATAATGTAAATCACAAGTTAACAAAATTTAATATTAACTTATCAAGAGAGGTGGAGGGACTGGCCCTATGAAGCCCGGCAACCAATACTATTTTTAATAGTATAGTGGTGCTAATTCCTGCAGCATAAGCTGGAAGATGAGAGGATCATTGAGATTTTTAGCTCGAGGTTGTTCCTCGAGCTTTATTTGGTTTTAAATTGAAAATATGATATGAAAATTTTATATTTCAGCTTAATGCTTAGAAATTGTCTATTATTTTATAATTGGAGGGAATCAAAATGAAAAAATTAATTACAGTTATTTTATCGTTAACATTGATCTTGGCATTAGCTGGATGTGGTGCGCAAAGCAGTACAAGTTCTTCAAGCAGTAGTAAAGGTGATGACAAAAAAGTAATAAAAGTAGGGGCATCTCCACAGCCTCATGCTGAAATACTAGAAAAGGTAAAGCCTATACTAAAGAAACAAGGATACGATTTACAAATAGTTCAGTTTACAGACTATGTAACTCCTAATAAGGCTTTGGATTCAGGAGATATAGATGCAAACTTTTTTCAACATATTCCATATTTAAATGAATTCAATAAAAAGAACAATACAAATTTAGATTATGTAGCAAAAGTACATCTTGAACCTATGGGGGTTTATTCCAATAAAATTAAGAGTTTAAAAGATTTGAAAAATGGTGCTGAAATTGCAATACCAAACGATCCTACAAATGGTGCAAGAGCATTAAAATTATTGGCTCATGAAGGAATTATAAAAGTAAAGAGCGGAGATCTTATTTCAAAGTTAGATATAACTGAAAACAAGAAAAACTTAAAATTCCAGGAGCTTGATGCACCACAACTTCCAAGAACTTTAACAGAAGTAGATGCGGCAGTTATAAATACAAACTATGCACTTCAGGCAAAGCTAAATCCACTTAAAGATGCTATTGCCATAGAATCTAAGGATTCACCTTATGCTAATATAATTGCTGTTAAAAAGGAAAATAAAGACAAACCTTATATTAAGGCATTGGCAAAAGCCGTTAATGATCCATCAATTAAGAAGTTTATACAGGAAAAATATAATGGAAGCATAATTCCAGCATTTTAGGGGATAGAGTTTCAAAACGAAAAATAAGCTTATACTCCGAATGTTTTTACAACCTTATATTTAAATGGGCTTCATTATTGTAAAAATGTTTCTGTGCATAAGTTTATTTTTAGTTATAAATAATACATATTTTAATTAATAGTTAATAATGAAGAATTAATAGTTAATGTGGATTTTTTTCCGTTACACTACAAAAAATCTTTGATTAAGCTTTTCATGGCTCTCGTTTAGCTAAAGCGAAACATTGCTGGTTAATATAGATTTAAAGATTTTTTGCGATAGCTAAAAATCATCCTTTACTATTAATTTTTCATTATTAATTCTTAACTTGTGAAACTTTGTTTCGCAATTCTTTTAAATTATTCACCTGTAAGCTTTACATGTTCCTCTTCAACCTTAGAAAGTGCATTAAATATCTTTGCAATGTTTTCTTCATGGATTTCTTTTTCATACTTTTTATAATACGCTACAGCATGTTTTTCTCTTTGACAAGCTGCAGCAAGCAAATTTTCATCGGTATTATATTTTGAATAATCCATATCCTTAAGTACTGGCATTTCTTTAATGCCGGCTATTTTCTTATGAATTCTAGCATGCATATATTCTATGCTTGATAAAGACTTAAACATACTTTTTACATTTTTATCTTTTGCCATATATGAAGCTTTCTTATAAAAATCTCCATTAAAAACTTCCAATTTAACTGCATGATCTATTATTTTCAAGGAATTTTGATTCAATTTATTTCTATCATATTTTATTTTTTGTCCATTTTCTATTAAATATTCAATTGGCGCTCCGCAAAATGGGCAATACATTATTTTTTCTTTACTATTTGAATTTATAAATGCTTCTTTATTAAAATTATAATTTTTTTCATTTATTTCCATACCACAAACAATACAAGTCATTTTAACCATAATAAACATCCTTTCTAACTTTCTTATATAAACAGTATTCATCATTCCCTTACATATTAGTTTTGCACCATAATAATTTACTATTCTGCATTATCAGATAAATACATTATACTATAATTATTTGTTATCAAGTTAATTATATAATTGTTGGTATTACTATAAACCTGATTCTTTGAATTCACTTTCTGCTTTATCAGTTAATTTGTGAAGAGGCTTTTTTAAAACAGAAATAATCAAAAATGCACCTGCAAAAGCTATTAAAGTGAGAAAATCCTTATACACATTACTCCAAATAGGTCCTGCTATAGCTTCTCTGAATCCATTTATAGCATATGTAAAAGGCCAAAGAGGTTCTAGTACTCCAAATATCTGAGGTAAGGTTTTTACAGGATAAAGTCCTCCTGCCCCTGCTATTTGAAAGACCATTATTACAACTGCAACGGCTTTTCCAATGTTACCCATAATAGATACCAATGTAACTACAATAATAGTGAAAGTAAAGCTGCAGGTAAGTGCAAATCCTATCATAAGCCATGAATTTTCAGGATTTATTCCTACTATATATATGTCTCCTAAAGTTATAATGGTAGTTTGTATAATTGATATTACCAAAAACAGAAGCAATTTCGAAAAATATTTATGTGACAATTTCACCTTTTCTCCACTTTCGAGATCTTTACATTTTAGTGTTAGTATGGAGCATAGTAGCAAAACTCCCACCCATATTGCAAGAGTAGTGTAAAAAGGTGTTATTCCATATCCAAAAAGACCTGAATTATATAGTTCAACATTTTTTACTTCAATAGGTGATGATATAAGATTTGATATTTTATTAGGATCCTTTTCCATTATATTTATTATTGAAGTTAAGTTTTCATCGTTTAAATCCTTCATTTTATCGCTTAATTTGTTCAAGTTATTTTGAATATCTATTAATTTTTTATTTAACCTGTCTCTTTGATTAACTAAATTTTTACTGCTTGATATTCCTGAGTTTGCCACAAGATTTAATTCAGGTACTAATTGCCCGGTTGCGCTAAGTACTGAATCAATACTATCTAAATTGGATGTCAATGCGTCTGATAATAAATTCATGGATTCATATGTTCCTGAATAAAACATATCTGATATATTGCTTATATCTTCCGATAATTCACTACTTAATGATGAAGATTCATATATAACTTGATTAATGCTATCTTGTGAAGAATTGCTATTTATTAAATCTTTTAACTCCGCTAAATAAATGTTTTCAGTATTTAACGAACTTCTCAGTGATTTCAATGAATTTATAAGATCACTTGTTATATTAGTATTTGTAATTTCATTTATCTCATTTAGAATTTTAATATCCATATCTACTTTGTCAATTAAAGAATTATTTAAAGTAGTCATATTTCCTATAATACTTGCGGCTGAGCTTTTACCAGCATCGGTATTATTTATATTTTGTAGGTTGTTAAGTAAAAGTTGAATTTGATTTTCTTTTGATTCAATTTCATTTATATCTTTATTCAAATCATTTTGTGTAGAATTCAGAGATTGTTTGGTAGATAAAGTAAGTGTTCTGCTCTGTGCTGTAATATTATGGAGACTGCTTATCTCTTTGGATAACTTTGGTAAATCTGTTTGAACTCCACTTAGATATTGCTGAAGACTTTTGGAGTTGGAATTTTCTTGTGATATATGATTTTTTATATCATTTACAGTGGATACGGCTTCGGGTAATGTATCCTTTAACTGTAAAATTTCAGGCTTGTCTGTTTCAAGCTTTCTACCTGTAGAGTTTAGTAGTTTGAGAGCTTCTTTGTTTACTGATTTTGTAAGAGAGCTTTTTATAGTATCTGCTAAGGAAGTTTTAGCTGAATCCGTAATTTTAGTTGCTATTCCATTTAGCTTTTCATTGGATTTATAGATTATATTAGGCTTTTCAGGGGATGCTGTAATTAAAGTTGAAAGCTTGCTGGAAAAGTCAGCAGGTATCTCTATAAGTGAATAATATTTTCCTGAATTAAGGTTATAATTTCCCTGCCAGTCATCTATAAAGATCCAATTTATAGAATTGTTTTTCTTTAAATTTTTAACTATTTCATCTCCAACATTTATATTTTTACCATTAATAGTTGTACCACTGTCATTGTTTACTACACCTATAGGCATTCTATTTGTATTGGCATAAGGATTCCATGAGGCTTTAATGCTAATCCAGGCATAGGGAGATGGCAGGATACACAATAATAAAATTAAGGCAAGTACTGATGGAGTTTTTATTATATTTTTAAAATCTCTTTTTAATAGTTTGAATACTACCTTCAATATAGTCCCTCCTAAAATTAATATTGTCTTAGGCATTTTCAAAGAAATAACTAGTCAGTATGCTAGGATATTTTTTATCATACTGTGTCGGTAGAACCCTTAGATAGGATTCACTATCTGCGGAACCTGCTTCCTTGTCTGATAAAAAATATCCGTCGCATCTTTGACTTGTTATTTTCTTTCAAATGCCTTAATCTCCCATACCAGATTGTGTAAGCTTGGTTCTAAATTTATAGATTTTATCTTGCAAATGTTTCTTTAAAAATATACCAAATAGTATAAAGCACATTGAAATTAAAAGCATAAATGTAAAATCCATAGCTACAGTACTTATGAGAGGTCCTGCGATGGCTTCTCTGAATCCGCTTACTGAATAGGTAAATGGAAACAAAGGCTGTATTATTCTAAAAATAAGTGGATCAAGTTGTATAGGATAAGTGGCTCCACTTCCTGATATCTGAGTTATAAGCAAAACAATGGATATAGCCTTCCCTAAGTTCCCAAACGTGGAAACAAGAGTGTATGTTATTACAGTAAAAGTAAAAGATGAAACTAGTGCTACCATTACCATTAAAAATGCATTTACCATTTGGACATTTAGCAAAAGTTTGTCCCCAACAGCAACTATAAATCCTTGTGCTAAAGCAAAAACTATAAAAGTACTCATTTTACCAAGATATCTTTCTTTCAAGTTCAAACCTTCATCACCTTTAAATCTGTCTGCATCCGTTTTAAAAATGGATACAAGAATAATAGAACCAATCCAGATGGAAAGTGTAGTATAAGCTGGAGCCATGGAGGAGCCAAAGTTTGAAATAGTGTATATATTCTGTTCCTTGATATTAAATGGACTTGACGCGACATTCCCCATAAAGTTGGGGTTATTTTGCAATATGGTGATTATCTGTATTATGTCATTATTAGTTACTAGTTTAAGTTTATTTGCCAAATCGTTAATAATACCCTTGAATTCAAGTAATCTATTGTTTAGTTTACTGGATGAATTTGCTGTCAGCTCACTCCCGTTTATTAACACATCTAAGGAATTATCTCCATGGGAAGTAAGATCCTGCATAGATTTTAAAACAGAAGAAGCTTTATCTGTGGACTCAACAAGTTCAGCTGCTGTGGAATTCAAGCTTTTTCTTACCTGTCCATTGTATTCATTGGTTTCGTCTATTAATTGCTGATTTAAATTTGCAGTGTCATTTGTTACTGAATTAATCAAATCTTTATTTATTTTATTTGAACTTTCAAGCTGTTTTTCAATATCGTTTATTTTGTTTTTCTCTGTATTTAATGAATCCCTAGTATTTTTTAATGAATTTATAAGTCTTGATGTATTGTCATCGTTCTTAAAATCATTAAATTTTTGAAGAATGTTAATGGTGGAATTGATTTTATTGTATAAGATATTTATCTCATAATTGATTTTAGTTACAGTGGTATCTATATTTGAGTACTTCAAATTTGAGGCTGCTGAATTAAAATTTAATATCAAATTTTGAATTCTATACACATCAGTCTTTGAGGTGTTTAAATTAATTGTAATGTTATCAAAGGTATTATTCATGGAAGACTGAAGGGATAGTATAGATGAGTTGTTGGTTTCATTACCATTTTCTAAGGTAGATATTCTTGAATTTATCATAGGAATAACTGATTTAATCTGAGAAAGCGTTGAATTCAAATCATTTGAATCATCACTTATGCCTCCAAGAACATCTGTTATAACATCCATATTGTCACTTAATTTTATTATTGCATCCTTCAAATTTATAATGTTTTGTTCATCATTTTCTGCGTTTTTACCAAGAATGTTCAAAGAAGAAAATATAGTTTGATTTACTGTATATATAAAGCTTGATTTTATTTGTTCTGCCAGTGTATTTCTAGCTGCATCAGTTATTTTAAGAGCTACTGGACTATTTTTTGTATTCACTTTATAAATGATTTGAGTTTTTTTAGGAGCATCTGATGTTATGCTGGTAATGTTCTTTGAGAAATCTTCTGGAATTTTTATCACCGCATAGTATGTACCATCTATAATACCCATATCTGCATTTTTAGCGTTTACAAATTTCCATCCTATTTTATGGTTATCTTTTAATTTTTCTACAATTTCATTTCCTGTATTTAAATTTTTCCCTTTCAAGTTCGTACCCTTGTCCTCATTAACTATGGCTACAGGAATGCTGCTTGTATTTCCATAAGGATCCCAACATGCTTTTATATTGACCCATGCATAGAGAGATGGAAGTATGCATACACCTGCAACAATCAACATTGTCATTTTATTTTTAACAATACTTTTCATATCTCTTTTAAAAACTTCTATAATATTTCTTAGCATATATGAATCCTCCTATTATAAATATCTAAAATAAATATATGGAAAATTGTTTTCAATAATGAAATAATATAATATTTTAGTATTAACTGACTAGTCAGTATTATTGAAACATTTTTTTTAATATATGTCAATAACTTATTTATAATATTATTCTTTATTTATTAGTAAAATTGTGCAAGAATATATTTGAGGTGAAACTTGTTATGTTTTCGGAACTGAAGATAAATAAAGAGAAACTTGTATATATACAGCTAAAAGATTATATTAAAGATATGATACTGAAGGGCATGCTTAGAAGCGGAGAAAAACTTCCTTCCACAAGAGAGATGGCTTCAATGCTAAAAATAAGCAGAAATAGCGTAATGTATGCTTATGAATTTTTGCAAGATGAAGGATTTGTATACATAAAAAAAGGAAGAGGTACCTTTGTATCGGATGTAAAAGTAGATTTTCAGGAAAAGTGGAGTATAGATTGGGAAGATAAAATAAATCAATATGGAAAACTTTCCGAAAGATTAGATATAATAAAACATGAAGCAAAATGGGAAAAAGGAATGATATCCTTTAAAAGTATAGCTCCTGATGAAAAACTTTTTAATGTAGATGAATTTAAAAAAGCTTTTTTAAATCGTATGTCTATAGAAGGAGAAAAAGTGTTGAATTATGGGTATGCTAAAGGTTATAGACCTCTTATTCAATATTTACTTAAATATATGGAAAGTAAAGGAGTTTGTACAAAGGAAAAGGGTATACTTATAACAAATGGATTTACAGAAGGATTTGATTTGATATTATCTTGCCTTACGGACAGGGGAGATAATATACTGTGTGAAAATCCAACCCATAATACTGCAATTAAAATTATGAAATTACATGGACTCAATATAACTGGAGTGAAAGTTGAAAAAGATGGAGTATGTTTAAAGGATCTTAGTGAAGAGCTCGGTAAAAATAAATTTAAGATATCATATTTTATTCCATCCTATCAAAATCCTACAGGTATTGTCATGCCTCCTGAAAATAGGGTAAAATTGTATAATATACTTAAAAGTTATAATGTACCTATAATTGAAGATGGATTTAATGAAGAGCTTAGGTATTCAGGAACTCATGTATCACCTATAGCTGCTTTTAGCGGCAGTGGAAATAGTATCCTATATATAGGAAGCTTTTCAAAGGTATTATTCCCTGGAATAAGGATAGGATGGATACTCGCGGATAAAGTGCTTATAAACTATTTAGAGAGTTGTAAAAGGGCTAGGAATATTCACACTTCTTCTTTAGATCAGGCAATTTTTTATGATTACTTAAATCAGGGAAATTTTGAAAAGTACATAAAGAAAGCTCGAAGAGTATATAAGGAGAAATATGAATTTACCTTAAAGTGTGCAAGAGAGTATATTCCTTGCGAAGAGATATTGGGTGAGGGTGGTATGCATATATTTATAAAGCTAAAGAATATAAGCTCCAGAAAGCTTTTAGAAAGGTGCTGTAATAGAGGAGTAATATTTACTCCTGGTGATGTATTTTATGTAAATGATGAGGGATATGATACCTTTAGGCTTGGATTTTCAAGGGTCAGTGAAGAAGATATAAAAAAAGGAATTATGATAATAGGCCAGGAGGCTAAAAAAATAGGAGGATGGACTTGATGAAAAAAATATCGGAAAAAACACTGTATAAAGGAAAGTGGATTCAATTACAGGAAATAACTTATAAGGGAAAAAATAATGAGGACTTAAAGTGGGAAAGAATAAAGAGAACTAATACCACAAATACAGTAGTAATAATTAGCAAGCTTGTACCATCTAATAAGTATATATTTATCAAACAATACAGAGCTGCTATAGATAAATACGTTATTGGATTTCCAGCAGGTCTTGTGGAAGGGGATAATATAGGCGAAAATGCACTACGAGAATTGGAGGAGGAAACTGGATATAAGGGAGAAGTAAAGTCAATGAGCCCTTTGCTTTATTCAAATCCTGCACTTTTAACAGATAAAGTTACATTAGCAAGGGTTGATATATATGAAGATTTAATTGAAAATCAAATTCCTATACAGAAATTGGAGCCAGAGGAAGATATACAGGTAATTGCACTTCACAGAGAAGAACTTAAAGATTTTCTAATTAAAGAACAGGCAAGTGGAACTGCTATAGGAATGGGTGTATGGTATGTTTTTTATGGATTAAACTAACAAGAATGTTTTTGTATTTAGTTGAATAATAATTGTTAGTATGATATATTTTTAACAAGGAAGTAGGAAAATTAAAAAATTAGAATTGAAGGTGTATTTATGGAGGATTGGCTTTTTAAAAAAGATGAATACGTTCCCAAAGAAGATAAAGACAAATTTATAGATAAAAGTATATTTTCTATATTACATCTATTATCTCTTATTAAAAGGAACAATAAAGTAAATAATAGCTTTATGTACAATTTAAATCCTATGTTAAAACTTTCCTTTACTATCCTAAATATATTATTTTTATCATTGTCTAAAAATTTTACCTATATAATGCTTGTAGATGTTTATTTTCTACTAATTCTAAGTTTTTTAGATGTTCAAGATATAAAAAGAATACTGCTTTTAAGTATTTCTATTCCATTTTTTACATTTATAATGCTCATACCTTCCATACTTATGGGGAATATTAGAAATAGTGAAATGCTTTTACTAAAAGTAGCTGGTACTATAATTTCAATAAATGTTTTATCTTACACAACTAAATGGCATGATATAACTAAGGCACTAAAAATGTTTTTTATACCAGACATATTTATTTTGGTATTTGACATAACTTTAAAATATATTTATATATTAGGTGAATTTTCTTTGGACATGTTTTATGCACTAAAGCTTAGATCTATAGGAAGAAATAGTAAAAAATATTCTTCTATTTCAAAGATAATTGGCAGTTTATTTTTAAAATCAAAAGAAATGGGAGATGAAATGTATTGCGCTATGGAATGCAGGGGATTTACAGGAGAGTATGTGTCTCACAAAAAATTTAAATTTAAGTTTTTTGATCTAATATATTTAATAGTTAATGTATTTATCATAACTATGTATTTTTACATATCTAGGGTGGGATTAAGATGATAAAAATTGAGGACGCTTTTTTTAAATATAAAAATAATGAAGTATTAAAAGATATAAATGTAACTATAGAACAAGGAGAATCCATAGCACTTATAGGTGCAAATGGAAGCGGTAAATCTACCTTCTTAAAATTATTAAATGGAGTGGTATTTCCCACAAAAGGAAATTACTATTTTGGTGATGTGAAAATATGCAAAAATGAATTGGAAAGAGGTAATTTCTCAAAGAAGTTCCATAAAAAAGTAGGATTTGTATTCCAAAACTCCGACGCACAACTTTTTTGCTCTAGTGTATACGAGGAAGTTGCTTTTGGACCAAGGCAAATGGGAATGGATGAAGATGAAGTAAATAAAAGGGTAAATGACTGTCTAGAACTTTTAAATGTGAAAGATTTAGAAAACAGGGAGCCCTATAACATAAGTGGGGGAGAAAAAAAGAGAGTGGCTATAGCTGCTGTACTTGCTCTCAATCCTGAAGTTCTGGTTTTAGATGAACCTATGAGTGGAATAGACCCTAAGGGAAAGAAATTCTTAAATGATCTTTTTATCAAATTAAATAAAGCAGGGAAAACTATAATATGTTCAACACATGATTTTGAATATGTTAATGGACTTTTTAAACGAGTTCTTGTATTTTCTGAAGATCATCATATAATAAGGGATGACTCTTACAACAAAGTAATGGAAGATACTGAATTTTTAGTAAAATATAATATCAAATAATGCTATTAACTGTAATACTTTAGAATTACATGAAATTTTTATTTGTTTTATGTAATATATTGGACATTTCAAGTTGACATAAAACTCTAATTATAATAAACTTAGAGTATAAATTAAATAGAAGACTCAGGTGCCTTTATAGGTGAAAAGGGAATGCGGTTAAACTCCGCAGCAGCCCCCGCTACTGTATTTGATGATGAACTTTAGTTACCACTCTTAAAAGAGGAAGGTTAAAGTAAATATGAATCATAAGCCAGGAGACCTGCCTGATTGTTATTATATGCTTTCGGAGGGAGAGAAACTTTTAGTGTGTTTAACCTCAGCTTAAGTTGAGGTTTTTATGTTAAAGGCAGTTAGCTTTCTAAAGCTTACTGCCTTTTGGTTTTAATATAGATATGTGTGTATTAATTAAAAGTAAACTTTTTATTATATTTAGGAAGTTTTGGGAGGAGTAATTGTTATGGCAAAAATTATGATTCAGGGAACTGGTTCTTCTGTAGGAAAAAGTATAATTGTTTCAGCCCTTTGTAGAATATTTAAACAAGATGGTTATTCAGTGTGTCCTTTTAAATCTCAAAATATGTCATTGAATTCCTATATAACATTAGATGGCAAAGAAATGGGACGGGCTCAGGTACTTCAGGCTTATGCAGCTGGATTGCAGCCGGAAGCATATATGAACCCTATATTGTTAAAACCAACTTCAGATAAGAAATGCCAAATCATAGTTAACGGAAAAGTGTATGGCAACAGCACTGCTATGCAATATCATAATATGAAGCTGGAATTTAGGGATATGCTTAAAGAACACTTTGAAAAGATGGAGAAGAAATTTGACATAATAGTAATGGAAGGGGCAGGAAGTCCTGCAGAAATAAATTTAAGAGATAGAGACATTGTGAATATGGGTATGGCAGAATCAGTAGATGCACCAGTACTTTTAGCAGGAGACATAGACAAAGGAGGAGTATTTGCATCCATTGCAGGAACAATGTTGCTTTTTACAGAGGATGAGAAAAAAAGAGTAAAGGGTACTATAATAAATAAATTTAGAGGAGACAAAGATATACTGGAGCCTGGCCTTAAGATGCTTGAGGATATAGTAAAGGTACCTTGCCTTGGCGTCATACCTCATTTTAGATTGGCCCTTGAGGATGAAGATGGAGCTGTAGAATTCAATAAAAAGGTTACAGCACCTATTGACATAGCTGTAATAAAGCTGCCTCATATATCTAATTTTACAGATTTAGATGCACTTAAAAGTGAAGAAGACGTTTCCGTAAGATTTATAACATCTGTAGAAGAGTTTGGGAATCCGGATTTAGTCATTATTCCAGGAAGTAAAAATACTATAGAAGATTTACTTAAAATTAGGCAGTGCGGCCTTGAAGACCGTATAAAAGAATATAGTAAAACTGGACTTGTCATAGGACTGTGCGGTGGATATCAAATGCTTGGTAAAGTCATAGAAGATCCTTATGGAGTGGAGACAGATGTAGGAAAAGTAGAAGGTATAGGACTTTTGGACATAGAAACTATATTTGAAAAAGAAAAAGTTACAACTAGAGTAAATGCAAAAAGCGAAATTGACTTCCCAATGAAAAAGGACGGCGAATCCTTAACTAATAGAAAATTGGATGTATACGGATATGAAATACATATGGGAATATGCAAATATGGAAAAGATGCAAGACCATTATTTAATATAACTGATAAAAATGGTGAAAAGGTTGACACAGAAGATGGTGCCATAAATATGTCAGGAAATGTAATTGGATCTTATATACATGGAGTTTTTGATGGAATTGACTTTAGAGAATTCATTGTGAATAAAATAAGGGAAAATAAAGGATTAGGGTATAAAAAATCAAAAGCATATGAAAATCTCAGAGAAGGAGAATTGGATAAGTTAGCAAGCATAGTGCGAAAGAATTTAGATATAGATAAGATATATAGTATTATGGGCATTAAAAGATAATAATTAATATTAGAAAAGAGGGGTTAAATTTGTCCAGTTCTTTTGTATTTATGAATTTAATAGATATTGTGATAGCAGTTGTAATTGATTGGATAATTGGAGATCCCTATTGGTTTCCCCATCCCGTTATATATATAGGAAAACTTATATCTTATTTAGATAAAAAGGGAAGAAAGCTTTGTAAAAAAAATGAGAGCTTAAAGGCCTTTGGTGGTTTGATAGTATTTCTAGTAGCAATGGTTAGTTTTATTGTGCCTTTTGCAGTGCTGATGCTTTTAAGAAAAAATGTTATTTTATATAACATATTAAATACATTTATTATTTGGACAACTATTTCTGCTAAATGCCTTGCTGTAGAGGCGAAAAAAGTATCCTATGCCCTTAAAAAAGAAGATATTGAAGATGCAAGGACCAAGCTTTCTTATATAGTTGGAAGAGATACATCCTCTTTAAGCAGTCAGGAAATAATAAGGGCAGATGTGGAAACTGTGGCGGAAAATACTTCCGATGGAGTAATAGCACCACTTATATATGCAGCTATTTTTGGAGCACCACTTGCTATGCTTTATAAGGGGATAAATACCATGGATTCCATGCTTGGATATATGAATGAAAAGTATAGGTACATAGGATTTTTCCCTGCAAAGGTAGATGACGTATTTAACTTTATACCTTCTAGAATTACAGGGGTACTTATGTGTATATCAGCTTTTGTAGTAAAAGGAAATCCTTTTAAGTCTTTTAAAATAATGATAAGGGACAGGAAAAATCACAAGAGTCCTAACTGTGCCTATCCTGAGGCAGCAGCAGCTGGGGCTATGAGAATACAGCTTGGTGGCACAAATGTTTATTTTGGCCAAGTAGTATATAAACCTACTATAGGGGATAAACTTATGGAACTAAGTTTTAAACATATAGGACAGTGCATAATAATTATGTATTTTACTGAAATACTTTTTATGATTTTATGTGGAATAGTTATAATTGGATTACCCAGAGCGTAATTTAGAAAATTAATGATATAGGGATGTGTTATTATGGAACATGGTGGAGATATATATACAGAGGGACTTTTAAAGGGAAGAAAGCTTTTGGATTTCAGTTCAAATATAAATCCACTAGGAGTACCTTTAAGTTTCAAAGAAAATATAGAGAAAGCATTAAAAGATGTAGAAAAATATCCTGATGTGGAGTATAGACAACTTAAAAATTCAATAAAAGAGTACATAAATTTCTCGTTAAGTTATTTTTATATTGAAGAAGAAAAAATATCAAGCAGCATGGAAGATACAAACATTGTATTAGGCAATGGAGCTGCAGAAATAATAGATCTTGTAATAAGTTCTTTTAAAAGCATCTGCATTGTAGTACCTTCTTTTATAGAATATGAAAAAAATGCAGCAAAATGGAACTGCCAAATAATACATTCACATTTAAAAGAGAATATGGAGTATGATTATAAAGATATCAGACAAAAAATCACAAAGTCAGAAGCATTAATTATAGGTAATCCCAATAACCCAAATGGCGGCGTAATAGATAAAGAGAAGTTTAAAGAAATACTTGATTACTGTGAGGAAAATCATAAAACAATAATTATAGATGAAGCTTTTGTGGAGTTTACAGGAAAAAGAGGATGTTCTTTTTTAAGGGAAGTTCAGAAATATAAATGTGTATTTTTAATCAGAGCTCTTACTAAATTTTTTGCACTTCCGGGAATAAGAATGGGATATGGTCTTTGTAAAAATAAAAATTTAATAAAAAGTATAAAATCCAAACAAAATCCATGGAACATAAACTCTTTTGCGGAAATAGCAGCTGAGAATGTTTTTAAAGATAAGAAATACATAGAAGACTCCATTTGCTGGATAGAAAAAGAAAGAAAATTTATGATAGATGAGTTAAAAGAAATCCCTTTGTTTGAAAAAGTGTATGATAGCTACAGCAATTTTGTATTATGCAAAATGAAATATGAAGATTGTGAGAAGCTATATGATAGATGTTTAAAGGAAGATATTCTCATAAGAAGATGCAGTAATTTTAAGGAACTTGATAGTAAATTTATAAGATTAGCAGTAAAAGATAGGCGGAGAAATGAAAGAATACTACAGGTGTTAAAAAAAATAAGTAAAGATGTAACTACTTAAGTTTTAAGGGGAGAAGGAGAGATGAAGGTAAACAATTTAGAAAATAATAATATGCTTGTGTCACTGCTATCTCCTAAAATAAAAGTAATTATATTAGGTGGAGGACATGCAGCTTACATTAAATCAAAAACCTTTTCAAAAAAAGGATGCCAGGTTTATATATTGTCTAAAAAGTTTATGGATGATTTTGAAAATATATCTGGTCTCTCTAATGTAAATATAATTAATGCAGAGTATGAAAAGAAGTATATAGAAGACAAGCACCTTGTGGTAATAGCTACAGATGATGTGAAAGTAAACAACAGCATAGCAGAGGATTGTAGAAAGTTATGTAAAATATATATAGATGCAACTAAGCCTGAAAATGGAAATTGCATTACACCCTGCCAGAGAAATACTAAAAATATTTCAATTGGGATAAATACAAAAGGAGTATCACCTGTAACTTCTGTATTTATTGCAAACAAGCTGGTAAATTATATAAAAGGCTATGATGAATTTGTAGAATTTACTTCTCATATAAGAAACAGCATTTGTAGTATAGATGATAAGAAAAAAATTATGAAGTTTATATGCACAGAGGATTTTTACTTTTTTTATAAAAAGGGAAAGGCCCTAGATGTAATAAATATGTTTTTTACAACAGCAAATTTAAGGATAACACAGGATGGTGATAACATTTGAATTTTAAAATTGCAACTCGAAAGAGCAAATTAGCCCAGACTCAAACTGAAATAGTAATGGATATACTGGAAAAAGATTATAATGCAAAATGTGAAAAAGTGCTTATAGAAACAATGGGAGATAAGAGACTTGACATAGCTTTAAACAAAATAGGTGGAAAAGGTCTTTTCTTAAAGGAAATTGAACTGGCACTTCTCAAAGATGAAGCAGATGCGGCAGTTCACAGTATGAAAGATGTACCTTTTGATGTGCCGGAAGATTTTGAAATAGCTGCTATTATGCAGAGAGAAGATGTAAGAGATGCCTTTGTATCTAAAGATAAAGTACCTTTTAATGAACTTCCTAGAGGAGCTAAAATAGGGACAAGTAGCAATAGAAGAGCAGAACAGTTAAAGATATTAAGGCCGGATATAGAGATAGCTCCTATAAGGGGAAATATACAGACTAGAATAAGTAAAATAGAAAGCCAAAATTTAGACGGTATAGTTTTGGCAGCTGCAGGAATTAAAAGATCTCACTTAGATGAACTAGTTACTGAGTATTTTAAAGTGGAAGATATGGTACCTGCAATTGGACAAGGAGCTCTCGGCATAGAAACAAAAAAAGATAGTAAAAATAAGAGCTTTTTCAGTAAATTAGACGATGAAAATACAAGAATTTGTGTAGAAGCTGAAAGAAGCTTTATGAGGACATTAAATGGAGATTGTCATTCCACCATAGGTGCTTATGCAAAAATAGATAAAGATACTATAAATATCATGGGAATGTTCATGGTAGGAAATAAACTTATAAAAAAAGATGTAACAGGGAACAAGGAAGATTATATGGTTTTAGGTGAAAAACTTGCAAAAATGATATTGAAAGCTTAAGGAGGATACTATGGGTAAAGTTTATCTTATTGGTGCAGGACCTGGAGATGAAGAACTTATAACTTTAAAGGCAGTGAGAAAACTAAGTGAATGTACTGCAGTTATGTATGACAGATTGGCAGGCCCTGGAATTTTAAAATATGTAAATGAGGACTGTGAAATATATTACTGTGGTAAGGAACCAGGTTGCCATTATAAAAATCAAGATGAAATAAATAACATGTTAGTTGAACTTGCTAAAAAGGGACATGTAGTAGGAAGAATTAAAGGCGGAGATCCCTATGTATTTGGAAGAGGAGGAGAAGAAGCACTGGCTCTTTTAAAAGAAAATATAGAGTTTGAGGTCATACCGGGAATAACTTCTCCAATATCAGCCTTAAATTATGCAGGAATACCTGTAACTCATAGAAAGGTAGCTCGAAGCTTTCATATCTTTACAGGAAAGACTGCTGAAAAGCTGGATATAAATTGGGAAGCTGCAGCTAAAATAGGAGGAACACTGATTTTCTTAATGGGATTTAGAAACTTGGAAGTAATATGCAGCAAGCTTAAGGAAAATGGTATGGATGAAAATACTCCTTGTGCAGTAGTTATGAGGGGAACTACTTCAAAGCAGAAAAAAGTTGTAGGAAAAATAAAAGATATAAAAGAAAAAGCTGAAGAGGCAGGATTAACTTCTCCCTGCATAATAGTCATAGGAGATGTTATAAAATTCAATGATCAGCTTGATTGGTATGAGAAAAAGCCTCTCTTTGGGAAAAATGTATGTATCACAAGATCAAAGGCCCAGTCTCGTGAAATGAGAGAAAAACTTCTTGATTTAGGAGCTCAGGTTACTGAAATACATTCTATAGAAATAAAATATACTTCAGAAAATATCAAAGAGTATTTAGATAAATTGCCGGAGTATGATTATATTATTTTCACCAGTGTAAATGGGGTGAATAGCTTTTTTGAAAGGCTTCTAACTGAAAATTATGATATTAGAAATATAAAAGGAAAATTTGCAGCTATAGGTCCTGCTACAGAAAGAGCCATAAAAAATAAGGGAATTATACCTGAAATAGTGGCAGAAAAGTTTGTAGCTGAAAGTCTCCATGATAAAATGAAAGGTTTCATAAGAAAAGGAGACAAAGTATTTATTCCAAGATCTAAAAATGCAAGGCCTTATTTGGCAGAAGCCTTGAGAGAAGAAGGCTGCATAGTAGATGAATGTTATACTTATGAGACAATAGCTGGTAGCTTAACTGATAAAAATTGTTTTAATGATGTAGATACAGTTATTTTTACAAGTCCAACTACAGTTAGAAACATGATAGAACTTGTAGGACTTTCTGCTATAAGGGAAAAGCAGGTAATTTCTATAGGACCTATAACAGGTAAAGAGCTGAAAAAGCATGATATAGATTATGAAATGTCTGAAGAATATACTACAGACGGAGTTATAAAACGACTATTAGAAGGGAAGTAAAAAACATGTTTAGAAGACACAGAAGACTTAGAAAGAATCCAATTATAAGAGATATGGTTAGGGAAACTGTACTCAATCCAAGCGATTTTATTTACCCATTATTTGTGGTAGAAGGAGAAAATATTAAAGAAGAGATATCTTCACTGGACAATAATTACCACTATTCTATTGACAGACTTCCTGAAGCTGTAAAAGAAATTAAAGATGCGGGAGTAAAGAGTGTAATTTTATTTGGAATTCCAGATCATAAAGATGAGGTGGCAACTTCAGCTTTTGAGGAAAATGGAATAATTCAAAAGGCAGTTAGAAAACTAAAAGAATTAGACTCAGAACTTTATGTAATTACAGATGTATGTATGTGTGAGTATACAAGCCACGGCCACTGTGGAATACTCAACGGACATGAAGTAGACAATGATGAAACACTTAAATATATAGCTAAAATAGCACTTTCTCATGCACAAGCTGGAGCAGATATGGTAGCACCATCTGATATGATGGATGGAAGAGTTGAGGCTATTAGAAACATATTAGATGAAAATGGATTTAAAAATGTAGCCATAATGGCTTACAGTGCCAAATACTGTTCTGCATTTTATGGACCTTTTAGAGATGCAGCGGATTCAGCACCTAAATTTGGTGACAGAAAGGGTTATCAGATGGATCCAGCCAATGTAAGAGAAGCTATGCTGGAAATAGAAGATGATATAAAAGAAGGGGCAGATATAATAATGGTAAAACCAGCTCTTCCTTATCTAGATGTAGTGAGACTTGCCAGGGACAAATTTGATTTGCCAGTAGCGGCTTATAATGTAAGTGGAGAATTTGCCATGGTTAAAGCAGCAGCTAAAGCTGGTCTTATAGACGAAAAAGCCATAGTAAAAGAAATGCTAACTTGCATAAAGAGGGCAGGAGCAGGAATGATAATTACTTATTATGCTCTTGACATATGCAGGTGGATTAAAGAAGACTTCAAGTAAAAAATGAAATAGGGTGATGGGTATTGAAAAGTATTATTGTATCATCAAACAGTAGTGGAGGCGGAAAGACTACAGTAACTATTGGACTTATGAAAGCACTTATGAAAAAAGGTTATAAAGTTCAAGGTTACAAAGTGGGACCGGATTATATAGATCCTGCATTTCATAGAAGTATAACTGGAACTAGTTCTAGAAATTTGGATTTATACCTTATGGGAGAAGAGGGAGTAAAGGCTTCTTTCAGTAGAGGAAAAGGAGACCTAGGAATAATTGAAGGTGTTATGGGATTATATGACGGCAAGGGGATAGACAGCAAGTATTCTACAGCTAATATAGCTGAGGTACTGGACTTGCCTGTGGTACTTGTTATGAGCCCTAAGTCTCAAAGTACTACCTTATGTGCTGAAATAAATGGAATAGTGAACTTTGAAAATTTAAATATAGCAGGAGTTATATTTAATAATATAGGAGATAGTTACTATAAACTTTTGAAAGCTGCTGTAGAAAAAAATTGCAATATAAAGGTATTTGGCTACATTCCAAAGGATGAAAGGCTTTCCCTTAAGAGTAGACATTTAGGACTTGTCCAAAGCAGTGAAGTAGGTGACTTAAATGAAAAAATAGACCTATGCAGTGAACTCATTTTAAAAAATGTGGATGTTGAAATGCTGCTGGGATGTTTTAAGGAAAACAAGAACTTTAAGGACGACTATCATATTGAAAATAGGAAGATAAGAACGGCAGTAGCTTACGATAAAGCCTTCAGCTTTTATTACAAGGAAAATATAGAACTTTTAGAGGAACTAGGTGAAACTACATTTTTTAGTCCCCTTGAAGATAAAAAGTTACCTTCTAATATAGATTTTTTGTACATAGGAGGCGGATATCCTGAAGTTTTTATAGAAGAGCTTAGCAATAATAGATCTATGATGGAAAGTATAAAAACAGAATTAAAAGCGGGACTTAGGTGCTATGCTGAATGCGGCGGACTTATGTATTTGACAGAGGGTATGGAAAATGTAGATAAAAGTGCTGTTTTTGATACAGTTGGATTTTTTAAAGGAAAGGCTCACATGACTTCAAGGTTACAAAACTTTGGATATGCAGAGATAGAAGTGGCTGAAAAAAATAACATTTTACCTTTAGGACTTAAAGTAAATTGTCATGAGTTTCATAAATCTTATATTGATTCACAGGAACAAAAAATTTACAACGTCACTAAAGATACTTACGATGGAAAAATAAAAAAATGGAACTGTGGCTATGTTAAAAACAATACTTTAGGAGCTTATGCCCATGTCCATTTTTTCGGAAACTTAGATATGTTACAAAAGATTTCAGGGGCATCAAAAAAATAAAAATAAAAAAGTTTTAAAAAATGCGTTACTATTTTTGTGTTTTTAGTGTCTTATATAGTAAAGGGTCAATTTAATAATTTTAAAAGTAAATTTGGGGGTATGTATTATGAGTTTATTTGAAGAAACTTTAAAGTGCATAGAGGGAAAAGATGAAGAGGCTGTAAAAAAGGCATGGAAAAGATTGGACAGCTTGACAAAACCTATAGGAAGCCTTGGAAAACTTGAAGAAATAGCTGCCAAGATGGCAGGAATTACAGGAAAAATACATAATAAAATAAATAAAAAAAATATAGTTATTATGTGTTCTGATAATGGAGTAGTAGAAGAAGGGGTAAGTAACTGTCCTAAAGATCTTACAGTAACAGTTACTAAAAATTTTGCAAGAGGTATAACAGGAGTTTGTGTGCTTTCAGATTTTGCCAAGTCTGACATAACTGTAGTAGATGTAGGAGTGGATTATGACTTTGATGATCCTAAAATAATAAATAAAAAAGTAGCCTACGGTACTAAAAACATGGTTAAAGGACCAGCCATGACTAGAGAAGAATGCATAAAGGCCATTGAAGCAGGAATAGAGTCAGTAGATGATCTTGTAAAAAAGGGATATAACCTTTTTGGAACAGGCGAAATGGGTGTAGGTAATACTGCCACTAGTTCTGCAATTTTAAGTGCAATCACAGGTTTACCAGTAGACCTTACAGTTGGAAAAGGTTCTGGAATAACAGATGAACAACTTAAAAGTAAAAAGAAAGCTGTACAAGCTGCTATTGATGTAAATAAACCAGATCCAAAAGATATTATTGATGTATTGTCAAAAGTAGGTGGGTTTGATATAGCAGGAATGTGCGGGTGCTTTTTAGGAGCTGCAAAAAATAGAGTACCTATTGTAATTGACGGATTTATATCTTCGGCAGCTGCCTTATGTGCTTTTAAATTAAACGAAAAGGTAGGAGATTATTTATTTCCTTCTCATCTTTCTGCAGAACCAGCTATAAGCTATGTGATGAGGGAACTGGGATTAAAGCCTATGTTAAATTTAGATATGAGACTTGGAGAAGGTTCAGGATGTCCTTTAGAGTTTTCAGTAATAGAGGCCGCACTTTATACTATGGACAATATGGCAACTTTTGAAGAAGCTGATGTAAAAAATTCAGATAAATTTATAGATATAAGGGAAAAGTAGTTTTTAACTTCATATAAGGAAATGGAGAATAGATTATTATGGATTATATAAAATCACCTATGGGAATAGAGAAAAGAAGTTTTGAAATAATAGGAGAAGAAATGGGAGAATGTAATTTCCCTGAAAGAGAACTTTCTATAGTGAAGAGGGTAATACATACTACAGGAGATTTTCAATATAAAGATATACTCTATATAAGAGAAGGAGCTGTAGATAGTGCCCTGGAACTTTTAAAAAAAGGTGTTACCATATATACAGATACAAATATGGCTGCAGCAGGAATAAATAAAAAGGCTCTTGCAAAGCTAAACTGCAAAGTAGAATGTTTTGTAAGTAGAAGTGAAATAGCAGATATAGCTAAAGAAAAAGAAATAACTCGTTCTATGGCAGCTGTAGAAAAAGCTGTAGAAGAAGGTGTGGAGTTTTTTGTATTTGGAAATGCCCCTACAGCACTTTATAAATTAAAGGAGCTTACTTTAGCCGGAAAGGCAAAGCCTAAATTTATAGTAGGAGCACCAGTAGGATTTGTAGGAGCTGCAGACTCCAAAGAGGAAATAGAAAAACTTGATGTACCTATGATAACTATAAGGGGAAGAAAAGGTGGCAGTAACATAGCAGCTGCTATAGTAAATGCACTTATGTATATGATAACTAGATAATTTAGCACTTTTAGGTGGTGATATTGTGCTTGACATGTATGTAAATTGTGATGGAAAAAGACTTAGATGTGGATATACTACAGGTTCTTGTGCGGCAGCAGCTGCAAAGGCTGCTTCCACTATGCTGTATTTTAAAACTGATTTAAAAGAAGTGAAAATAGATACTCCAAAAGGTATTGAACTTGTGATACCTATTGAAAAAGTAAAGCATGGAAAAGATTTTGTAGAGTGCTGTGTTTTAAAAGATGGTGGAGACGATATAGACATAACAAATGGCATAGAGATATGGGCAAGAGCAAATAAAATATCTAAAGGATATAGATTAAAAGGCGGCATAGGGGTTGGAATAGTTAAAGGTGAAGGACTATATGTGAAAAAAGGTGAAGCTGCTATAAACCCTGTGCCTAGAAAGATGATTGAAAAAGAAGTAAAAGAAGTACTTCCCGAAAACTCAGGTGTAGAAATAACTATATTTGTGCCCGAAGGTGAAAAAATAGCAAAGAAGACATTTAACCCAAGGCTTAATATAGTAGGAGGAATCTCTATACTTGGAACAAGTGGAATTGTAATGCCTATGTCTGAGGAAGCACTTAAACAGTCTGTGGAACTTGAGATAAATCAAAAGATAGCTAAAGGGTGCAAAGATCTTATACTTCTCTTTGGAAACATGGGAGAAAATATGGCAGCTAGTTTGAAGCTGGATAAAAACAAGATGGTTATAATGTCTAACTATGTTGGCTTTGCACTGGGATGCTGTATGAACAAAAACATAAAGAAAGTACTTGTAATTGGACATATAGGTAAGATGAGTAAAATTGCTTCAGGATGTTTTAACACCCACAGCAGGGTATCAGATGTAAGACTTGAGACAATGGCACTGGAACTTGCTTTAATGGGAGAAGACTTGCAACTTGTAAAAAAAGTGTATAATGAAAAAACTACAGAAGGAGCTGTGGAACTTCTAGGAGATGGATATGACGAGCTTTATGAAAATATAGGTATTAAGGTAAAAAATAGAATAGAACAGTACACCTATAATTCAATCGAAGCAGATGTTATAATGTATTCAATGAAAAGAGGAGTTCTCTACAGCAGTCTTTCTAAGTAAAATTTTAATAGTAGGTGTGGTTATGAATACAAAGGTTTTTATAGTAGGCATAGGACCTGGAAATAAAGATTACATACTTCCAAAGGCTGCAGCTGTAATGAAACAGTCGCAGGCTATATTGGGTTTTGAAAGAGCAGTAGATAGTTTGGACTTTATAGAAGGCAATAAGATAAAGGTAAAAAAGTTAACGGATATACTTGATATTTTGCAATCTGGAAAATATGAAAGCGTATCTGTTACAGCTTCTGGAGATCCACTTTACTATGGTATAACAGAGTATTTAAAAAAGAATTATGATGGTGACATAGAAGTTATTCCAGGTATAAGCTCTTTTCAATATATGATGGCAAAAGTAAAACTTAGCTGGCAGGGAGCCTTTTTAGGAAGTCTCCACGGCAGAGAGGAAGATTTTTTAGGCATAGTGAAGGAAAATCATATTTCTATATGGTTTACAGATAAAAAACATTCACCAGATTATCTGTGCAGCATTCTAGAAGAAAATGCTGTAGATGCAGTAGTGCATGTAGGAGAAAATCTTTCTTACGAGGATGAGAAAATCACTTCAGGAAGTGCTGCAGAGCTAAAAAATAAAGACTTTGGAGGTCTTTGTGTAGTTGTAATTGAAAATAAAACTCTATAAAAGTGGGAGAAATTTTTATGAGATATATAAAAGATGATGAATTTATAAGAGGAAACTGTCCCATGACAAAAGAGGAAATTAGAATACTCAGCATTGCAAAACTTGGCGTTGAGTCAGATTATAGGGTGCTGGATGTAGGTGCTGGGACAGGTTCTGTAAGTGTGCAGATGGCTAAGATATGCTCTAAGGGACAGGTAGTTGCCATTGAAAAAAATGAAGAAGCACTTTCTGTAATTGAAAAAAATATAGAAAAATTCAATGTAAACAATTTAACAGTTGTAAAAGGAGAAGCACTTGAAGTAGAGAGCAGTATAAAGCCTTATTTTGATGCTGTATTTATAGGCGGCAGCGGAGGAAATATAGAGGAAATAATAAAGAGATATGGTGCAAAGCTAAAAGAAAATGGAAAAATGGTGCTCAATTTTATAACCTTAAATAATTTATATAAAACTTTGGATACTTTAAAAAGTATGAATTATGAAGTAGAATGCATACAAGTATCAATAAACAAGACCAGGGCAAATAGCTATATGATGACTTCTAATAATAGTATATTTATAGTAAGTGCAATTCGTAATTTATAATTTGTTAAATAACAAATAACAGATAATGACAATTTATCTTCTAATATCACAAAACATTAAAATTATAGATTTGCTGAGGTGCGAAGGAAGTCATCATTATTTGAACTTTGATATTTGGACTTTAAACTTTGTATTATGTAGTGAGGATGTGAAAACTTATGGAAAAAGATACCTTAAAGATGGGTACTCTCTATGGTATAGGAGTTGGACCTGGAGATGAAGAATTACTGACGCTAAAAGCTGTAAATGTAATAAAGAAATGTGAAGTAATAGTTGCACCTTCAGCAAAAGATGGAGATAGAAGCATAGCTTTTGATACAGCTAAAAATTTTGTAGATGAAAGTAAAGAAGTTATAATAAAACACTTTCCAATGGGTGGAAAAGAGCAGGAAGGAAAGATATTTGAAGCTTTTAAGACTATAGAGGAAAGATTAAATGAAGGTAAAAATGTTGCATTTTTGACTATAGGTGACCCTTTTGTATACAGCACCTATATATATCTTTTGGAGCATATTAAAAACAAGGGGTATAAAACAGAAACTGTGCCTGGAATAACATCTTTTTGTGCTGCTGCAAGTCTGGCAGGACAGAGCATTGTTATAGGAGATGAAAGGGTTTTGATCCTTCCTGCATCTCAGGTAGATAAGATAACAGATGAAAAATTTGTAGTAATAATGAAAGTGTATAGAAAAGAAGAAAATGTGTTAGATGTATTAGAAGAAAAAGGATTCAAGTATGTATGTGTAAAGAGAGCTTATAGAGAAGGACAAGAAATACTTAAAAATAGAGAAGATATACTAAAAAGCAGAGATTATATGTCTCTTATAATAGCCCAAAGAGATTAAAGGAGGAAGAACATGACAAATAAAGTTTACTTTATAGGAGCAGGACCGGGAAATGCTGATTTAATAACAGTTAAAGGAAGAGATATATTAAAAACTGCAGATGTGGTTATATATGCAGGTTCACTCGTAAGCAAAGATCATTTGGAATACTGTAGAGTTGGAGTAAAAATATATAATTCTGCTTCCATGACCTTAAATGAAGTTATCGATGTTATAAAAAAATATCATGGAGAAGGAAAGAAAATAGTTAGACTGCATACAGGAGATCCAACCATATATGGGGCTATAAGAGAGCAGATGGATGAACTAGACAAGCTTGGAATAGATTATGAAGTTGTTCCAGGAGTAAGTTCCTTTACGGCTGCAGCAGCTGCTATAAACAGAGAATTTACCCTGCCAAGTATAAGCCAAACTATAATTCTTACAAGAGTAGAGGGAAGAACTCCCGTACCAGAGAAAGAAAATTTGGAAAGATTAGCTTCTGTAGGAGCTTCCATGGCACTGTTTTTGTCTGTAAGCATGATAGACAAGGTAGTGGAAAAATTAAAGAAAGGCTATGGTAGAAATGTGCCTATAGCAGTTATTCAAAAAGCTACCTGGGAAGATGAAAAGTGTGTTATAGGAACTTTGGATGATATTGTAGAAAAAGTAAAGAAGGAAAATATAACAAAGACAGCGCAGATACTTGTAGGAGATTTTATCAATTGCAAATATGATAAAAGCCTTTTGTACGATGAAAATTTTACCCATATGTTCAGAAAGGCAAAAAATGAAAATAGCGGTAATTAGCGTTACAACTGCAGGAGATAAAATAAGTGATAAGATAAAAAAGCATTTTCCTATAGATCTTTATTCTAAAAATAATATGGAAGGTTTTAAACTTAAAGATGCAGCGGAAACTGCCATGTCAAATTACAAGGCAGTTGTATTTATAAGTTCTACGGGTATAGCTGTAAGAGCCATAGCAAGCTTTATAAAATCAAAAGATAAGGATCCTGCAGTAGTTGTCATAGACAGTTCCTGTAAATTCATAATCAGCCTTTTAAGTGGTCATTTAGGCGGGGCAAATGAACTTACATGCAAATTGGCAAGTATCCTTAAAGCTGTTCCTGTAATAACTACAGCTACGGACAATATTGGGGTAAAAGCACCGGATGTTTTTGCAAAAGAAAATGGACTCATTATAAATGATTTAAAAGATGCTAAATACATAGCTGCCCTTTTGGTGGAAGGCAAAAAAGTAGGATTTATAGATGAGGATAAATTGTTGGATGCTCCCAAAGGTTACAGCATCAATTCAGACGATATACAAGGACTTTTGTATGTTACAAATAAATGTAAAGCCTTTGGCAAGGAAAATTTTAGAGATATAAAAACATTAAAACTCATAAGAAAAAATATTGTGCTGGGAGTTGGCTGTAGGAAAAATTTCGATTCGAAGCAGATGATAGAAACAGTTAAAAAGCTGCTTTTAGATTACAATATAGATGAAAGGGCTGTAAAGTATATTTCTACTGTGGAAATAAAGGCAAAGGAAGAGGCCATATTAAAACTTGCAGAATATTTCAAATGTGATTTGAAAATCTATTCTATAGAAGATATAAAGAAGGTACATCACAACTATAAAGGCAGTGACTTTGTTGAAAAAACCATAGGTGTAAGGGCAGTGTGTGAGCCTTGCACAGAACTTACGGGAGCATCTTTAATTACGGATAAAATAAAGGCAAATGGAATGACATTGTGTATAGGTGAAGTACATAAAAAACTGTGAATTAAAAATTGTGCATTGTAAATTGTGAATTGTGCACTGGATAAAGGATGTGTGTAAAATGGGTAAACTTTATGTAGTAGGAATTGGACCAGGTGGATATGAAAATATGACTTTACGTGCTGTAAAGGTAATAGAAAATAGTGAAATAATTGTAGGATATACTAAGTATATAGAGATGATAAAAGATCTAATTAAAAATAAAGAGGTAATTTCAACAGGTATGAGAGCTGAAGTGGAGAGATGTAAAAAAGCACTTGAACTTTCAAAAGACCACGTAGTTTCCATAGTGAGTACAGGTGACCCAGGAATATATGGTATGGCAGGGCTCATCTTAGAAATGAGAAAAGATGAAGATGTAGAAGTAATTCCAGGACTTACAGCTTCTTCTGCAGCAGCTTCCATAGTTGGAGCACCTCTTATGCATGATAACTGTAACATAAGTTTAAGTGATCTTATGACTCCCTATGAGCTTATAAAAAAGAGAATTGAACTTGCAGCTTCTGGAGATTTTGTAATATCACTTTATAATCCTAAAAGTAAGGGTAGACCTCATTATTTAAAAGAATGTATTGATATTGTGAAAAAATACAGGAAAGGCGATACCCCTATAGCCGTAGTTAAAAATGCACTTAGAGAAGGTCAGGAGCATAAGCTTTTTACACTTGATTCTTTTGATGATAGCGTAGTTGACATGATGTCTGTAGTTATAATAGGAAACAGTAACAGTTATATAAAAGATGGGGTATTTATAACTCCCCGTGGTTACAAAATTCCACAGTAGAATTAAAAACTATTCTTAAAAGAGGTGATAAGATTTGAAGGAAGCAAAAAGAGGAATACTTGTGGTAAGTTTTGGTACGAGCATATTGGAAACACTTAAAAACTGTATTGAAGACACGGAAAATGAAATTAAAAATGAATTTAAGGGATATGCAGTTAGAAGAGCTTTTACCTCCGGAATAATAATTAAAAAATTAAAAAATCAAAAGGGAATTTATATAGACACAGTGCCTGAGGCCCTGGATAAAATGAAAAATGAAGGCTTTAGAGAAGTTTATGTTCAGCCACTACATATAATGCCAGGAGATGAATATGACAAGGTAGTTCGCTGTATAAATGAATATCAAGGGTCTTTTGGTAAACTGGTTTTAGGTCGCCCTGTACTTTATAGGCAAAGCGATTATGTAATAGCTGCAAGGGCATTAGAAAAGCAGCTTCCACCTCTTAGTCAAAATGAAGCTGTAGTGTTAATGGGACATGGCTCTTCGCATCATAGTAATTCTAGTTATGCTCTTTTTCAATATGTATTAGATGATTTGAAAATAAGAAATATTTTTATAGCTACTGTAGAGGGGTATCCTGAAATTGATAATGTAATACCTAAGCTGAAAAAAAACAATATTGAGAAAGTAACATTAATGCCTTTTATGTTAGTAGCAGGAGATCATGCCACAAATGACATGGCAGGTGAAGACAAGGATTCTTGGAAACAAATACTTGAATCTAAAGGATTTGAAATAGATACATATCTTCATGGACTTGGAGAAAACAAGGCTTTTCAGAAGATATATGTGCAGCACATTAGAGATTGTATAGAAGGCAATCCTCTTATGGATGAAAAGATGAAAGTTAGAATGTAAGGAGATTTTCATATGATAGGATTAATTCTTGGAACTTCTGAAGGTAGAAAAATACTTTCTTTGCTAAATGAATTTACTTCTGATATATTTGTATCTACAGCAACGGAATATGGTGGAGAGCTTCTTAAAGAATATAAATATGCTTATATGAATAATAAACCACTTGATCTTCATGATCTTATAAGTGAATTAAGGGAAAAAGGTGTAAAAGTACTAGTGGATGCCTCACATCCTTATGCAGTGGAAGTTACTAAAAATGTAATTAAGGCATGCAATGAGCTAAATATACAGTATATAAGATATGAAAGGCCCTCTTGTATAGAAAAATTTAAAAATGAGGCTAAAGTTGTAGAAGTAGAGGATTATAATGAGCTTAAAGTGAAGCTTAAAGAGATAAAGGGAACTATATTAAATACTACAGGTAGTAAGAGCTTAGATAAGGTGTTGGGCCTAAACCTTAAAAATAGAATAATTTATAGAGTTTTACCTTCTGTTAAAGTTATAAAGGAATGTAATGACAGAAAAATAGACCTAGGGGATATAATTGCCTTAAAGGGGCCTGTCAGCTATGAACTAAATTGTGCCTTTATAAAAGATTATGAAGCTGAAGCCATGCTGCTTAAAGACAGTGGAAGGGAAGGCGGAACTTATGAAAAAATAAGAGCCTGTCTGGATTGTGGAATATATGCTTTTATAATTGGAAGAAAAAAAATGAATTATGATAATATTAATGTTTTTTACAATGTAAATGAACTTGTGAAATATATAAAGACAATAAAAAATTTGTAAAGGGTGTATTTTATGGAGACTTCAACAATTTATCCTGGAAGTTTTGGAGAGATACTTCAGGGAAAAATAGAAAATAGAGATCTTTTATTGTCTTGTCCAGTAAATATTTATACTAAAGTTAAGCTTATAGAATGTAATAATCCCGTAAGGAAAAGGTACTTAAAGAAGTCTTCTAGTTTTTTGTACAATATTCTTAAATCCTGGGGATATGAAAAGTATTTTGATAGTCTAGATATAGAAATAAACTCCGAGATTCCATATGGAAAGGGACTTGCCAGTAGTACGGCAGATCTTTGTGGAGTTTATTATTGTCTTATTAATATGTTTAATAAAAAATTCAATGAGGTAGAACTTGTGAAAAACTGTATAGATATCGAACCTACGGATAGTATAGTATTTAATAAGATGACTTTATTTGATTACAAAAGTGGTAATTATAAATTCACCATAGGAGATTATTTATCTTATAATATACTTGCTTTTGAAGGAGATAAAACAGTAGATACAGTTGAATTTAATCACAAAAATTTACCTAATTTATGTGATGTTAAAGACTTAGTTCCAATACTTAAAGAAGCAGTGAAAGAAAAAGATTTACATAAGCTAGCCTATGTATCAACTGAAAGTATAGTGAAAAATCAGGAGCGGCTTTATTATGACTTTTTAAACTTAGTGATGGATATAAAAGAAAAAACTTCAGGCCTTGGAATAATAGGTGCACATAGTGGAAATGTTTTAGGAATAATATATGATGATGCAGAAAAGTTTAAATTTGAAGAAAAGTTCCTAGGAGGATTAAATTTAAAAAATATAAAGATATATAAAGTAAAGGCTTTAAGTGAAATTTTACTGCCAGTGGAATGTATTTAGTATGATTATGTGATTGAAAAAATTCTATTTATAATAATTATTGACATAATATATGCATACTAATAAACTTAAAGTAAGAGAAAGAATTTAGGCATTTGAAAGAAAATAACTTATTATAAGGAAGAGGGTTGTTTGTTATGGATAAAGGATATATTCAAGTTTATACTGGAAACGGAAAAGGTAAGACTACGGCTTCACTAGGTTTATCTCTTAGAGCTGTATGTGCTGGTAAAAAAGTATTCTTTGGACAATTTGTTAAGGGAATGGAGTACAGCGAGTTAAAGGCAAAAGAATATTTACCTAATTTTACATTAGAACAGTTTGGAAGAAATTGCTTTATATGCGGTAAACCAAGCAAAGCTGATATAGAAGCAGCTAAAACTGGACTTAAAAAAGTTGAAGAAATAGTTACAAAGGGAGATTATGATGTAGTAGTATTGGATGAAATAAATATAGCTATATTTTATGAGCTATTTACAGTAGATGAAGTTTTGCAAATTTTAGATAAAAAGCAGGAAAAGACTGAAGTAATACTAACTGGAAGATATGCAGATAAGAGAATAATAGAAAGAGCAGATTTAGTTACAGAAATGAAGGAAATAAAGCATTACTATACTGAAGGGGTTCCAGCAAGAGTTGGAATAGAGAATTAACCTATAGAGTTTCTAAACAAAAAATCAACTTATACAGGTCATGTAATGACAAATTTTAGCACCATAAAAACTTTTAATAAGTCTAGAGCTTGGTATTTTGAAAATCTAAGAACCTTAGCTAAACTCGTGCCTCAAACATATCTAAGTTCCTAAGATTTTCTAAAATACCTCGCTAAGACTTATGGAAAAGTTTTTAAAGGTGCTTTCAATTTTGTCATTACATTTTATGTATAAGTTTAAATTTTAGTTAGAAGCTCTATATAAAGTTTACAAAACAATAGCATTTCTAAGATTATCAATTAAAACTATTCGATGAGCAATTTCTTACAACCTTCAGCTCGTTAAATTTTTCCCTAAGACTTATATACAAAGTATTTAAAAGAGCTTCACTATTGTAAAAATATTTCTACGTATAAGTTGATTTTTAAGTTAGAAGACTTATATAGAGTTTTTAGCTTAGTCGCAATATAAGGTTTACAAAATAGTGATATCAGTTTATAATTGATTATGAGAATTAATATCAATTATAAACTGAGGAGGAATTAATTTATGAGTATTTTAGTAGTAGGAGGAGACCGACTTGGAAATATAGAAGATAAATTGAGAGAAAAGGGATTTAATGAAATTGGCCATGTTACAGGAAGAAAAAAAGGTGATAGAAAAATAAAAATTCACGAAAATACAGATTTGGTATTGGTGCTTATAGATTATATAGGACATAATATGGCTAACATAATAAAAGAAAGATCAAGGAGAAATAATGTAGAAGTAATGTTTTGCAAACGTTCCTGGCCAAGTATAAGAGAGAATATAGAAAATTATACTACAAAAATAGTAAACCAATGAGCTTAAGATATGCGTAAGTATTTAAATTTATAAATACCTAAACATATCTGAGAACATAGAAAGTTATTTATTGAATAACCTTTTACCTATAATAACAACTAAAAGCAATACAACTGAAGTAATTGCTATAGTACCACCAGGGGCACTATTTATATAATAGGACAAGAATAATCCAATCATTATATCTAGAAATCCAAATATTATTGAAAATAAAAATGTAATTTTAAATCCTTTGTGAAGTTGAAGGGCTGCAGCCACGGGCATAGCTATCATGGATGAAATTACAAGAATCCCAAGAATTCGTATAGAAACAGAAATTGTAGCACCTACCAAAAGGGCAAATATGTAATTTATAAGCTTTACTTTTATTTTGCACACTTTTGCTCCATTTTCATCAAAGGTTATATACAATAATTCATTATGTAAAAGAGTTAAAGTTATAACAGAAATTATGCTTAATATAACTACTGTGTAAATGTCATTTTCAGATACAGTAAGTATACTTCCAAAAAGAAAGGAGTTTACATCTGCATTGGCTTTTCCAGTACTTATAAGTACAATGGCAATACCAACGGATAATGTAAGGACTATAACAAGTATTAATTCAGCGTATTTCTTATAATAATCTCGTAAAAACTCTATTACGAGTCCTGCAATGGAAGTAAATATAAAAGCAGTTAGTATTGGATTGAATCCGAAAACTAGACCTATTGCAACTCCAGCGAGGGATGAATGAGATAGGGTATCTCCAATCATAGAATATCTTTTTAAGACTAAAAATATGCCTACAGCAGGACAAAGTATAGATATAAATATACCTGCAATAATTGCATTTTGCATAAAACCGTATTGTAACATGATTTTCCTCCAGTAAAATTTAATTAAAATCAGATAGATTATGTACTTGTTGTTTGTATTCTTCAACAGTATACATTTTTAAATTGCCATCCTTCATGGTACAGATATGGGTAGAATTTTCCAGAGCAGCTTTTAAGTTGTGTTCTACAGCTAGAACCGTTATGGATTGGTGCCTATTTAAATGTTTTATTATACTGTATATTTCTTTTTGGCTTGGAACGTCTATTCCAGTAGAAGGTTCATCAAATATTAGGAGTTTAGGGTAGCCAATGAGAGCTCTTGCTATAAATATTTTTTGACGCTGGCCGCCAGAAAGATTCCCTATCAGTTTATTTTTAAAATCGCTCATTCCAACAGAACCAAGACATATATTTGCAGATTTTTTATTTTTTATTTTTAAAACTTTACTATGACATCTCATTAGTTCTGAAACTGTAATTGGAAATTCAGAATTAAAATTATCTACTATTTGAGGTACATATCCAATTCTTTCAGCTGCTATGTGTATACTGCCGCTTAAAGGACTTAACAGTCCTAAAATCAATTTTACAAGGGTGGTTTTAGCGCTGCCGTTTTCGCCTAAAATTGAAACATAGCTTCCGTCTTGAATATTTAAGTTTACTTTATTTATTAAATAAGGACATTTACCTGTATAGGAAAATGTCAGATCTTTAATTTCTATCATTAATGATTTCCTCCATTTATATTAAATGTACACGATAGGTGCAGTACATATAAGACCGACATATACTATTATATAACTAGTTGCGAACTAGTTGCAACTAAAATATTAATTTCTAATTCAATCTTTAATGTTTTTAATTGTGTATCTAGAATGGATGCTATCTAAAATAAAGTTTTTAGAAAAAATATTGAATAAAAAATGAAAAAAGTGTTGACTAATTGCTGATCAGGATATATAATATTAAATGTTGATTGCGAAAATTAAATATGGTCCCTTGGTCAAGCGGTTAAGACGTCACCCTCTCACGGTGAAATCAGGAGTTCGATTCTCCTAGGGACTACCAAAGATCAAAGAATGGCTCAGCTACAATAGTTGAGCCACTTTTATTTTTTGATTTAAGGTGTGCTTTTTTAAAATTTTACACCATTTTTACACCATAGTTTTAATATCAGCTAAAATGTCTGCTGATTTCTCCTTTTCTTTTTTTAAAACATGAGTATAAATATTGGCAGTTATTTCAATACTGCTGTGACCTAATAGCATAGAAATAGTTTTTAAAGGTATATTATGTTCAAATTGCTTAGTGGTATACGTATGTCTTAAAGCATGAAATTTTTTGTGAGGAATATTTAAGGACCTTAAGAATTTTGACCATGTTTTGTCTAAGTTTCCAGCGTTAATTAAGTTACCTTGTTCACTTAGAAATATGTAGTCTAAGTTGTCTTTGCAGTAGCTACTACCAGCTTTTAATTTTTCTGATTTTTTAATTTTAATTGAAGCTTTGACTATTTCTACTAATGATGCTGGAAGTGGAATTGTTCTTTTAGAGTTTTTGCTTTTTGGTTCTTGAACTATAGTTTGTTTACTTCTTTTATTGTTATCATCAAAAATTGTAGTAGTTGCCACAGTTCTTCTAATATGAATTTCTTTTAACTTATAGTCAATGTCATTTTCTTTTAAGCCAATTATTTCTCCACGTCTCATTCCTGTTGATAAAGAAAATAGAGCAATGTATTTAATTTTAGAGCTTTCAGCTTTAACGATTTTTGCTAGATCTTCATTATTGAATACAGGTATATGCCTTTCAGATACTTTATCTGAGTTCTCTTTTGGAATAGCAATCTTTTTCCCACCACATGGGTTCTTGAGAATATACCCACAGTCAACCGCATAATTTAAAAATTGTTTTAAAAATTTATTTACATAGTTAATTTGATTGCTGCTTTTGCCTTGCCTAAATAGCTTATTATAATATCTCTGTATTTGTATTGACTCCAATTTATCTAAACTCATACATCCTATAGGAGAATTTTCTATGTAATTTCTATATAATCCTTCATATCTTGCAAATGTAGTTGGTTTTATATTACCAGACATTTTTACAACTTCAAATAACCAACTTTTTAATGTTTGTGCAAGCCACATATTTTTTGTATCTTTTAAACCAGCATTCATGTTATTTATGTAGTCTAGTTTCTTTTTTTCAGCTTCTTTTCTGCTTTTACCAACAAATTGTTTCCTAATTCTTTTTCCATCAGCATCTATACCAATATCATAGTTTATTCTATAATACTTTTTCCCATTAGAAATAAAGTTTGTTTTTGTTGCCATTTAAATACCTCCTTGATAGAATTTTTGTTCGATATAAAATTAAAAAATATATAGGAGACATTGCTCCTGATAAGATTTTTACTTATGCATGGATTTTTGTTTTATTTCAGCGTCATAGTAGATCACCTTTTCTGATTTAAATCCCATAGGAGGAGGTCCACCTAACCAACGGCCTGTTTTTGCCAGTTCAATCATATTATCACGTACACGTTCAGCGATGGTTTCACGCTCTAATTGTGCGAATACAGAGGCCCTTACTTACCCATAGGAGTACTTGTGTCAAATTGTTCCTTTATGCTTATAAAAGATATATCATGTTGCTGTAGTAATTCAAGGGTGCTAGAAAAGTCAGCAACATTTTCTACTTACACGGTCAAGTCTATAACAGACTAAAGCATCAAATTTCTCATTCTTCGCATCTTTTATCATTTGTTGAAACTGAGGCCTGTCTATATTTCCACCACTAAAGCCTTCATCTTCATAAATTATAAATTCAATTTGTTCATCAAAATTTTTATTGCAGTATTATTTACACATTTCAATTTAATTTTCTATAGATTCACCTTTACTAGTGAACTTTGATTTCCTGCTATATATTGCTACTTTCATTATTAAATACCCCCAATATTAGTATTTAATAAGTTAATTCTAGCAAACACATGTTTGTATGTCAAAACAGATTATGTGGGAAAGTTATATATAAAGCCTTACCTTTTATATATAACAGTGTGTTTTGATAAGCATATAAAGTAATATAGAAAAATAATTAAAATGTTAATTGGAAGCCAATGAAATGTATGGAGTGCTTAGAAGTATTGCTTACAGGATAAGAAAAGAAGTTATAAATTACATATTAGAGTTAGGTGTGGTCAAAATGACTACGCCTAAAGTTATTTGAAGAATAAGCAGACATTTATTTTAGGTAAAAATTAGAACAATATAAAGATATATAAATACAATGATATTAAAAAACAAGTCATATGTTGACGAACGAAAGTTAAAGGATATTGATTCATATTGTAGAAATATTATCTAAAGAGTTGATGTAGGTAACATTATATATGAGTATAGAATTTGGTGAATAAAAGATAACCTTAAAATAGAAAAATTATTTTTATATACTGAATATTAATTTTTAAGAGGTGAGTAAAAGTGTTTCTGAAAATTGAACCAGGAAATGGAGCTGTAATAGGTGCTATAATAGCTGCAGGAATTTCTCTTATAAGTGCATTTATAAATATTTTTATTGTAATTAGCCAGTCTAAGAAGCAAAGGACTGCTGAAATTATAACAAGTAATAGAGTTGAATGGATGCAAAAACTTAAAGATTATATATCTGAATACTTAAGTAAAGTTAGATATTTTTATGATACGACTTTTCCTGAAAATCTTAATGAGTACTTTGGTGACTTGGGAAATATAACTGCAAAAATTGAATTACATTTAAATTTTAAAGGAAAGCAAGATAAAAAAATTATAAATATAATTCAAGAATTAAATAAGTCTTTAGAAACATTTCTACAACTAAAAAAGTATAATATTTACAGCAATCATGAAAAAAAGAAATTTGAAGGACGCAAAAAACTTATTCAGTTCTATTTTTATAAGGATAAAGATTTGGAAATGACAAAGAAGACGTTAGCTAATGTATTAATAAAGAATAAAATTATTTTTAAGAGTGAAAAAGAATTTAAACAATATATTAAAGATATTGTTCAAAAAGAAGACTTTGGTAAATTGGGTTTTGATATATGTAATGAATTGGCTAGTTATATTAATAATGATATAAAAAAATGTGTTAAAAAAGTAAAGTATAGTTCACAATTAATAATGCTATTAACTCAAGTATATTTAAAGACTGAGTGGGAAAGAGTTAAGGTTGAATCAAAAAAAGGAGATGCAAGTAAATTTAATTTTGATGAAAAATATAATGAAATTAAGCAAACAGTAAAAGATAAAATTTCAGAGTTGGAAAAATTAGTAGAATGAATTGTAGGGTACTCTTGATGTCTCAAAATAAATATGAATGGAACCAATATATATATTATACATATTGGCAAGGAATTAAGAGTACGTAAAAGGAGATCATATTTAATGAAATTTTTGAAATAGTAAGGATATTACAAATAAGGCCTAGAGCAGTGGATTTGTTTTAAGTTTTATTTTTTTGTAAAAATTAGCAGGAATATATAAATTATTGGAGAATATATGTTGATAAAGGGGGGTATTTATTATGAGTAATTATTTTGAAGATGATGTACCAGAAAAATTAGAAATAGGTAAAAGTTATACAGAAAAGGAATTATTGATTTTTGTTGTTGAAAATGAAGACTCAGTTATTCTTTGTGAAGATATTTCAATGTTTGATGAATGTTCAACTCGAAAACATACTGTTAAAAATATAATAAAGGCATATCCTCATTACTCTACAGGGAGGAATTATCAAATTGTATCTAAGCCAAAAACATATTATGTTATTTAAATCTGAAATATAGTCAGGGAAAATAAATAGCCACTGACTACGTTCGGAATTAGTGCTGACAACTACCAATACAATGTGTACAATTATCATAACCCTGTAGATGAGTTTGAGATAAAGTATCTGTATAGAATGTTCTTATATGTTCAGTCTTGATATTATTTATTTAACAATCATCTTGGTTAGTATCTAAATTATGAATTCCCATTGTATTACGATTGCCAATAAAATGGTTACCATTAAAAGGAGGAGAGACATGAATTTAATAGATGCTATAGTGAAATGGTCATTTATAATAATAATAGTCTATACTTGTTATGAGGCAATTTTTAAATGGTATAAGAATATGAATATATATGATATTATGAATTATTATCTAAAACATTATGAAAAATATGTTATGTGTATAAGTGCCTTAAAAGACATTGATATATCAATAAATAATGCGAATGAACTTATATCAGAAATTATAAAAATATATGGGGAGAGAAAAGAAAAAAAATTAATTATATCAGATAAACTACAAATTAAAAATATTATTAATAATTTAAATAATACTAAAGTTTCAATAATACCTTGGATATGCTCATTGATAACTATTGCTGTATCTATTGGAACAGCAATTTTAAATACAAGTACATTTAAAAGAATAGATGATAATACTAAGATTCAAACTTTGATTTATCTAGTTATAGTTATCATGGTTGGAATTACTGCAGAAATAATAGCAAATGATATTAAGGAAATAAGTGAATCTAGAAGATTAAGTTTTTATCAATTGTGCCTAGAAATAATTGATGATGTGGAAAATAGTAAATTTAATGATGAAAAATTAGAAATTGCTGATGAAAAAATTAGAAATAATAAGTTTTTTCTGAGAATGATAATTTTGATAGTGAGTATTATTATACTTATCTTTATTTTGAAAGGAGTTGAGCCTAAAATTATGAATTCCTTATTAGGAGCTATTGTTGGTGCACTAGTTGGTGGCGGTGTTACTTATTTATCTCAAAAATATTTTAGAATAATTGATGATGAAAAAAAAGAAAAACATTATGCTTCAGTGTTATATTATGATCTGGTAAGTATTGAAGACTATATAAATAATGAAAGGGGATCTGTGGATATAAGATATTTTGAAGATTGGCAACATATAGTTGCTAATTGTAATTTCTTAGAGTCATCAGATGTACAAGTCATTTACAGATTGTATGATCTTGTTTATAATTTTGACTTTGAATTTAAAGAGCGTAAACGTAACAGTGATGTTAGAAAAGAAAACATAGATGCATATAAAGAGTTAAAACATCTCTTAAACAATAAGCTCTTAGAAAATAGTGATACTGAAAAATTTTATGATTATAAAAATATGAAATCCAAATTACATAAAAAAAGTATATAAGAGGTTATTCACAAATTGATTTATAACCTCCTGGTATATATAGTTAATCTAAAATATGGAATTTTATGCCTAACACACCGAGTTGTTTTTCATCTGCAGACGAATAGATAGAAGATAACTCCTGTAAAAAGACATTTTTATCTTTTTTACTGATCCCCAAGTCTTTAATGTCAATTTGAGATAATAAACATTTAAAAGAAGAAAATTTAGTTATTTTATCTACAGATACTTTAATAGATTCACTGTGATTGGACATTTTAAAAAATATGATAATATCATTTATTGATAAAGATTTTCTTTTTGTATCGTTTAGTCTAACTTCGATTATTTTGCGATTTAATCTAATAAGATCAAAATATTTTTCTTGTAATCTCATGGTATGAACCATATGTATTCCTCCAATATATAATTAATAAATGATTATAGCATAAAAGGAACATATGTTCAAAAACAAATTTTACTAACTGTTTAAAGACTCTAATTTCTTAGATAACAGAAAGATTGAGGGGCCTTGAAGTCCGGTAATATGCTTGATGGATCTATAGGATGATCATATATCCATAAGTCATCTATTTTTAATGCGTATGCTACAGAATTATTTTTGAAGTATTCCTTGTAGTATTTGTATGTTATGCCAGCTTTTTTATTAGTTTTTGACCAAACTTTATCTACATCACCTGATACAATTTTATTTACTTTAAATTCACCTATAAAGACACCTGCAGGTTTTGTAGAATATATTATAACGGATTCAATATTTTGTTTAAAAACTTTTTTTCGAAATTCATACTTTTTTTCGCCTGATAGAATTTTATTTACAAATTCAGGTTTAATGGATAATATAGCCTTCATTTACTTCACCTATTTCAATTATTTTTTTTAGCTGATTAGAATTTAATTTAAAGAATCCCCAATATGAGGATGAATCTAATCCTACATTTTCAATTAAATCTTTGTTAATTATACGTTTTTTTAATGCAACATTATATGTCATTTTTATTATATAATAACCGTGCTTTGAATAGAATATTTTTTCTAACCTATCATCAGGAAAAACGCTATAATTTTTACAATACTTTTTAAAGTCCATAAAGTTATTAAATGTTTTAGTAGATTTAACATCTTCAACAGTACATATACTAGTAGCAACAGAGCGAAATTTTGCAAGTCCTGGTTTATCTGAAGTTCTATAGATTAATAGTAAGTCGTTTTTCCTTAAAGAGGCCACCTGTCGCATTTTACAAATATATATTTTTTCTATGCTATTTGTATGAGATACATCTTTAACTATGTCAAAAGGTTCGTTATTTAGCTTAGAATCTGGAAATAAATTAGTATGGTATTTTGGATAAATGCCTAATAAATATATATTGTTAGTATTTGGATTTATTCTAGGATAATCTAAAAGTGTATCATTATTTATTGATTCTAGGTCTTTTACTAAGACAAATTCTATTCCATTTGAAGTTGTTTTTTTACCATATTTATAAAAACCATATTTTTCTAAAAGCTTAATAAGTTCGGGATGACTTTCAAAAACAGTTACATAAATTGTATTAGCTTTAACATCTATTGCATAATCAATACTTTTTTTAATAAATCTTTCTCCTAATCTAGTTCCATGTGGGTTAATTTTTAATGTACCGATTTTGATTGCTGATTGAACATTTAAGATAGGATCAACATCTTTTATAGGTCCTTTTTCTATCTTTAGATATAAAAATCCTTCAATTTTGTTATTGATTTTTTGAATATATGCTTTTTGATTTTGCAATGTTTTTCTATGGAACCAATCTATAAATTCCTTATAATCATTTTTTAATGAATCAAAAAATGGATCATTTAAATTTATACTTGCAAAGTATTCGTAAGAAAAACTTTCTGACATAATATAGCCCTCCTTCATAGTGTAATATTGTTAATATTTATTAGATCTATGCTAACTAAGTTCTACATAAATTTTCTAATTCCTTCAAAATTATAAAAAAATGCTATGAGTAGGAGTAAAATGATTATGTAGAAAAATAAGTAAATATGTGGTAAAATATTATTTAAAAGGAAGGATAAAAGTTGGAATACTTAAAGAGTGAGAAAATTAAAAAATTATATATATCTAAAAGTAAAAATTACAAAAAACTAGGATTTAACCTTGTACAAGCCTTAAAGATATTACTAGATGAGGCAGGTATTAGTTATCTTACAGTATGTTATAGAATTAAAGATACTAACTCATTTATTGAAAAAATTGAAAGAAAAAATTATTTAAAACCTTTTGAACAAATTGAAGATATTTGTGGAATTAGAGTTATTTGTTATTATAAAAGCGATATAGATAAAATATGTCAAATAATAAACAAAGAATTTAAAGTCTTAGAATCTCAAGATAAAGAAGAATTATTAAAGCCAGATCAGTTTGGATATAGGTCATATCATTTTATAGTTAAAATAAAAGATGAGTGGTTGTGTACTCCTAATTATAAGGGACTAGGTGATTTAAAAGCAGAAATACAAGTAAGAACTAACTTAATGCATACATGGGCTGAAATAGAGCATAAATTAGAGTATAAAAAAGAAGAAGATATTCCTAAAGAATTTAAAAGGAAGTTCTCATTTTTAAGCGCAAAGCTTGAAGAAGCCGATGAACAATTTGAGTCTTTAAAGGATGATATTACAGATTATAGAAATAAATATAAGGAGAAAATATTAGATGCTGAAAAAAATAATATTGATCTATCTGAGTCAAGTGATGAAGTAAATCTTGATAACTTGCAAGCATTTTTAGATTGTTATTTTAGCGATAGAAAAGGAAATGTTAGAGGTGTAAGTGTAACAGTTTCTGAGCTTAACAGATATAAAATCAATATTCCGATGTTAACTAAGTTTTACAATAAATACAAAGATACGATATTTGAAATAGAAAGAAATCTATTTACGTCTGGTAGAAGAATTATATTTCTTACCCAGGTAGGAGCATTAAGAATACTATTAATGTTAGCTGATAATGAATATTTTAAGGATACTAAGTATTTTTTATATTATAAAAATGAAATTAGTAAATATAAAAAATGATAAAATAGGTAAATAATATTTTGTTAAAAAATTAGGGGTGATAGGTGTAGAAGATAAATTAAGAGTATTTAAATTGGAACAATTAAAAAGTATGGATACACCATGTTTCAATGCCTTTGTTTGCATATTAGAGAATAAATATAAGTTGATTTTATATATTATAAAAAAGATACATATTTTATGAACTTAAACAGTGAGGATGATATAGATGAGCAAAAAACAAATTTATAAGTACAAAGATTATGTTGATATAGAAGGAATTTTAATAAGTAAAGAGCAAGGTTATAGATATTCATTATTTATACCATTTAAAGAAGCTAGAAACAATAAATATGTTATTGTAATAATGAAAAACCCTAGTGAAGCAAATAAAACTATATCAGATAAATCTATTAATAATGTGCTTAATTTTTGTTATAATAAATATGACGGAGTTTATATTGCTAATTTATACCCATACTGCACATCTAATCCTAATAATTTGAAATATTTTATAGAACTAGAATCATATGGTGAAAAAATGAAAAAAAATCTTCAAGTTTTAGATACATTATTGAAAAAGACAGATGAAGTAATTGTTGCTTGGGGAACTAGCAGTAAAGGGAAAAAGTGTGAACAAAGTTATAAAAGTATTACAAAGATTCTTTCAGATAAGTTAAGTGAAACTAAAAAGAAAGTTTATGCTATGCGATTTATATCAAGTAAAAATCCTTGGCATCCACGAAATTGGGAAGAGGGTTTTAACTTAGAACTTTATGAGTTGAAAAAAATAGTACGTTAATTACAATTTCGGTTGAGAGTAAATAATAAAAATGGATCTATAACCAATATAACTCCATTTATGATACATGGCCATTATATAACTCATCTACCACAATTCTATTCTTATACATATACTGCGTGTCCAAGCCCTATGATATAATATATTTTAGACATAATTTGTAATTCATTCTGTTATTTATATAAAGACAATGGATTAAAGAGAAATTCACAGTTGTAATTTATTGTATAAGAAACTAAAAAGGAGGTTACTTCTTATGGATTCAGATATAACTCCATTTGTAATAGGAGCTTTAGGCGGCATTTTAATGATAATTTTAGGTTATATAAGCAATAAAGAGGATGAAAAAGAAAATAAAAATTGATACGTATTTTCTTATATTGTTTACTAACTAAGGCCACATCAAGATATTAATTCCAGCATGTGATCTATTTTTATACATATAAACGTTCATTTTAACATTGATTAAAATTTATAAAGAATTTTAGCCAAACCAAATTCATTAAATATAAAGAAACGTCCTAAAAACATAGCACAAATAAATATAAAAGGTTCTATTTCCAAATAACTTGTCTTTATATCTTTCTTTTGCACTCTATTAAGCATCTTATATAAACAATAACCTACTATTGCTCCCAAAGTATTCAGTATGAAATCATCAATATCCGTACATCGAGTATTGAAAAGCTGACTTAATTCTATTAATATAGAAAAATAACTTCCAATAATTAGGGACTTCCATTTGTCCCAACTTGTCCAAATTAGTGGAATTAAAAATCCAAGAGGAATAAACAATATGATATTTAAAACATACTCTACTATATCTATATTTCCAGAAAAGGGTATTAAATTAATTTCATTTGGGTTTATTTTCAATCCATACATTTTAATATTATATAATGTTCCAGCACCCGTAAAATGTAGAACTCCAAAAATATAAACTGCAAAAATAAAATTCCAAATTAAATTTCTTTTTTTATTTCTCATTTTATCTTTTTTAAATACTGCATATAGAATCACATATGTGATAAAAAACGGAATTAAAACAGAAAGCATTTCATATCCAATCAAACCCCAATTACGTATATCACTCATTATAGCTCTCCTTTTCTCATACACATCAAACATGTATGCCATAACATAAGTAGCTTGTACCATATAAGTACATTACATGTCCAAATCCTATATGTAATACTATTTTGTTTTATTGTTACTCAAAGCTATTCCTAAAGCAGCACCAATTGATATTCCTAAAGCAAGATTATGGAATGATGTCCCAAATACAATTCCTAAACTTATTCCAACAGCTAAATAATTATAACTTTTTTTATTTTCTCCTTCATTCTGTTCCATAAAAAAATTCCTTTCTCAATAAATCAATTGCCCTATTTATTAAATTTATATTCAACTAATTTCTCGTTAACTCCAAAATATGATGCAATTTGGCTTTTACACATATTTTCTAAAGAATATTTGTCAATGTCTTTTTCGTCAATTAAAAGTTCAGCTGCAAACTTGTTTGCTTCATTTTCAATTCTTCCCCTGGGGGAAATAACGTATATTCTCTTATAAAGCAAGTGGATCTATGGTAGTGAAGCAGAGCATGTCCTAATTCATGTGCCAATACAATAACTTTTTCAATTTCGTTTAATTTAGAGTTTATTACTATATATTTATTTGTTATTAGACTAATGTAAAACCCCTTAGTATTTTCCCCTATATCTTCATACCTTAAATCTATTCCTAAATATTTAATTATTCTTTCAGGATCTTTTGTGTTATATCTTTGAATAAGGTGTTTTACTCTTGCATGAATGTTTATCATAAAAAAACACCTCTATCATTTTTTCTTTTTCCTTCCAAATTTTTCTTTGTTTTTAGCTTTTGCATCCCAGTATAGCTTATTTATTACTGTAACTAATTTTTCTTTATCTTCTTCACCAACTTCGTCATCCATCATAAAAGCTTGAGCGTGTTTTATCACTTCATTATGTTGCTCTATATCTTTTTTGGTGACTTTATATTTATCTGAGTATTCTTGTGGAATATTAATTTTAGGTTCTTTGGTATCAGTAAGTCCCATTAAATAATCAAGAGAAATACCAAAATATTCAGCTATTTTTTTCTTAACAGTATCACTAGGAACTCTTTTATCTGATTCATATTGAGATAATGTAGTGTTGCCTATATTAAGTATCTTAGCTAATTCTAATTGACTTATTGATTTTTCTTCACGCAGATTTCGTATTCTATTACCTAATGTATAGTTTTTCATTTTGTTAACTTCCTTTCACAATTAGTGAACTTAAGTTTATTATACCAAATTGATTTTTATAAAATATACTTTTTCACAATTGGAACGGAAAATAAATCAAATATGGAGGGATGGAGATTGTATAAAGTATTAGCAAAGACTAAAGATATGACCGAATTAGAATGGTTAAAAAGCAGACAGCAGGGTATTGGCGGATCTGATGCTGGAGCAATTCTTGGAGTAAATAAATAGAGAACACCATTTCAGGTATATATGGATAAAACTCAAGAAATAAATGAACCTAGTGAGCAGAGTGAAGCTGCTTACTGGGGAACTGAACTTGAGGATCTTGTTGCAAGAGAATTTTCAAAGAGAACAGGTAAAAAGGTCAGAAGGAGAAACGCCATACTTCAAAGTATTAAATATCCTTTTATGACAGCTAATTTAGATAGAGAGATAGTGGGGGAAAAGGCATTACTTGAATGTAAAACAGTAAATACTTTTGGAGCTAAAGAGTGGGACTCCGAAGAGATACCGGCAAGTTACTTAGTACAAGTCATGCACTATCTAGCAGTAACAGGATATGAAAAAGCATTTATAGCTGTTTTAATAGGCGGGCAAAAGTTCCTTTATAAAGAAGTAGATAGGGATGAGGAGCTTATAGAAATGATTGTAAGTGCGGAAAAGGATTTTTGGGAAAACTGCATAGTTAAGAAAGTATCGCCTCCACTAGACGGATCTAATGCAGCAGAAAAATATGTAAAGGAAAGATATAAAGATTCTGATTCTGGAATTAGTGTAAATCTAAAATCTGAATATAAGGATAAAATTAAGAATTATTTTGAACTTAAAAACACGATTAAGGAGCTGGAGGCACAGGCATAATGGCTAATCCAGCATTTACAACACTTATGGACAGTTTAAACGCACAGATACAGGCTTTAAACAAAACTGGTTTTAAACTTTATGATGAAGATAATCGTGAGTGTTTTATAAATAAAGTTAAATATGATGGTGATGATGATAAATTAATTTGTGAATTTGAGGAGGAGAACTATAGGGTTTCTAAGTGATAATTTAACTTATACTAGGAAACTTCTAGCATAAGCTAATGAATGAATCTTAGCAAAATTAGAATTAAGTTCGTCAAAAAGAATTTTAATATCTGATACTAATTCCCAT
>NZ_LROS01000002.1 GCF_001675165.1 Clostridium ragsdalei P11 | reverse complement strand
CATACAGTGATTCTATTTCAAATGATTTTCTTCCCATAATTAAAACTCCTTTCTCCGTACATTTAGTATTTGGAGAAGAATTTTAATTATTCTGTATAAGTTAATATTTTAGTTAGAAACCCTATATGAAACTATTTTAGTACTTACTTGTAACCTAAATTATATTTCTCTTGTTTGGATTGTCTATAGGAACTGAATTCAATAAGCTTTTGGTATAAGGATGTTTTATTTTATAATTTTCATTTGTATTGTCTATCACTTCAACTATACTTCCCCTGTACATGACAAGAATTTTGCTGCATATATATTTTACTGCACTTATATCATGGGAAATAAAAAGTATTCCAGTACCTTCTAAATCATTCAACTTTTTTATTAAATTGAGTATACAAGCTTGAGTGCACACATCTAAGCTGGATATTATCTCATCACATATTAGAAACTGAGGATTTAAAAGAAGTGCCCTACATATATTAATTCTCTGTCTCTCCCCTCCACTTAAAGCTCCTGGATATTTATATAACAATTCCTCCTCTAAATTTACAAAAGAAATTATATCATCTATTTTAATTAACTTTTCCCTGCGTGATATATTAAAATGATTATCTAAAGGTTCCATAAGGGAATCTAAAATTTTCATGTTGGGATTTAAGGAAGTAAGAGTATCTTGGAATATTATCTGGCTTTTTCTTCTAAACTCCTTTAAGCTGTGCCTATTGTACTTCCATATATCCTCTTCATTGAACTTAATAACACCCTCTGTAGGCTTTTCAAGTCTTATAAGAAGTCTGGAAAGTGTACTCTTGCCGCATCCACTTTCTCCCACAAGTCCTACAATTTGATTTGAATCTACTGAAAAGGAAACATCATTTACGGCCTTTATGGTTTCATTTTTACTTTTTACAAGGAATAATTTGGTTTTATATATCTTAGATAGATTTCTTGCCTCTATTAACATACTTCTAATTCCTTTCTATCAAAGGTAGCCTTTATAAGGGATATTGTATATTTATGTTTAGGATTATTAAATATTTCAAACACATTTCCTTTTTCAACCAAATCACCTTTTTGCATTACAAATACATAATCTGCAATTTCTGCTACAACTCCGAAATCATGTGTAATAATGAGTATAGTAGTATTGAATTTTTTCTGAATTAATTTGAACTGTTTCAATATTTCCTTTTGAGTAGTAACATCAAGAGCTGTTGTAGGCTCATCTGCTATTATAATATCCGGTTCCATAAAAATAGCTGCAGCTATCATCATTCTTTGCAGCATACCCCCACTTAACTGAAAAGGATACTGATTTAATATAACCTTTGGATTTTTTAAATTTAAGCTTTCAATTATAGTACAAATCTTGTCATTGAATTCTCCTTTTGTAATATCCATATTGCTAGATATTAAATCATATAGTTGATTTCCCATAGTTATGGATTGGTTAAAACAATTTATTGGATTTTGAAATATTGAAAAAATCTTTTTTCCCCTTATTTTTTTCATTTCACTATTATTTAATTTGGATATATTCCCATTGTTAAATATTATGCTGCCATCTTCTATAAAGGCATTTTTAGGTAATACATTTATAATTGACATTACTGTCATGGTTTTTCCGCTTCCACTTTCACCTACAATACAAGTAACTTTACCCCTTTTTACTTGAAAGTCAATTCCTTTTACAACTTCTTTTATACTATTTTTAGTTTTAAATGCAACTTTCAAGTTTTTAACTTCTAAAATATTATCCATTTGATACCCCCAGAATTCATTAGCTAATTAGCTGATGAAGTTAGACTATTTCACATTTCACTGTTCTATGTCCCTATATTTTTCTCTACACATAAGTAACTTTCTTTTTTAAATGTTCACCAATAAAATTAATGCAAAGCATTGAAATTACTATAGTAATACCCGGGAATACAGCTACCCACCAGGCTCCTGTCATTATGTCATTTTGAGCATTGTTTAACATATTTCCCCAGGATGGAGTTCCTGGAGGCACTCCTATACCAAGAAAACTCATCGAAACTTCCATAAATATGGACTGTGCGCAAGTTAAGGTGGCTATTACTATAATTGCAGGCATACTATTTAAAAGCATATGTTTTATGATTATTTTCCAAAGTGGTGTAGACATTACTACGGCAGACTTTACAAAGTTTTTATCTCTGAGTTCTATAAACTGTGACCTTACTATTCTAGCAGTAGGAATCCATGCAGTACATCCAATTACAAGTATAATACTCACAATTCCTCCCCTTATTATTGTCTGTAATGCTAGCATTATGATAAGAGTTGGTACAGCTAAAAATATATCTAAAATTCTCATCATAAAATTATCAATTTTACCACCTGAATATCCACTTATTCCTCCATATATAATTCCTATAATAGTGGATATAATTACTGATATAAAACCTACACTGAGGGATACTCTTCCACCATAAAGTATCCTTGAGAACACATCTCTTCCCATGGCATCCGTTCCCATTATATGACCAGCTCCCGGTCTTTGCAGTACATTGCCAAGTTTCACTTCTACAGGATTGTACTTTGATATAAGTGGAGCAAATATGGAGGCTAATACTATGATGCAGAGGAGGATAACCCATATTAGATACCTTTTATTTTTCTTCATGTATTACACCTGCTTTCTGAGGGAAGGATTTACAACTAGCTGAAGTATATCTGTAATCATTATGGATATAACTACAAGTATACCTGTCATAAATATAGCACCCATGAGAAGCGGATAATCCTTTGAATTAGCTGCTTTAACATTCAACATTCCAAGTCCCGGCCAGGAAAACACGGTTTCTATTACAACAGATCCGCCAAAAAAACTTGGTATAGTTATTCCTAAATAATTCATAAATGGTACCAGCGCATTTTTTACTATACCTTTCATTATTTTTCTGTCATCCATCCCATTTGCTTTTGCTGCTATTACATAATGGCTGTTTACTTCTTCTTTAACTTTTTCTTGTATAAACCTGGCATAAGCTCCTGCATGGGCAATTACAAGTACTGATACAGGCATAATATAATACTTTAAATTAGAAAATAATCCTCCACTACCACTTATATTTTTATTTCCTGCAGAGGGCAGCCACCCCAAACATACAGAAAAGAAAATTATAAATACAAGAGCAAGCCAGAAGGAAGGTATTGAGTAAAAAAACACACTCATACCACTTACAAATTTGTCCCAAAAAGAATTTTCATTAAATCCAGCCTTTAACCCTAGTAAAAGGGAACATACAAGTATAAGGCTTATGGTCCATGAAACTAATTTAAGTGTATTGGGTATTTTCTCTTTTAATATTGCAGTTACTTCTCTTCCTTCAAGATAGGATACACCAAGGTTTCCCTTGGCTACCCCCTTAACCCATTTAATATATCTTTCAGTTACAGGTTTATCTGCTCCATAGTTTTCATTTATCCTATTTCTCTCTTCTGTAGTTAACCTATCAGCCAAATCACCATACAAAGCTTCTGCCGGGTCTCCCGGTGCAACATTTATAATAGCAAAGCTTATTATACTAAGGCAGAATATAACCAAAAAACCCTGAATTATCCTTCTAACTACAAACCTAGATATCATTTCATATTCCACTCCTCAACATTCCACAAGAATCCTTCTCCATGATGTCCTAAAACTCTTTTAGGTGTATATCCAGATATATTTTTGTCAATGCCATAAAGTGCAGTTAAATATGCATCCATACTAAATGCTGGATCTTCTGCTACTACCTTTTGAAACTCATCATAATATTCTTTTCTCTGACTATCATCAGAAGTAGTTCTTGCCTTTTCAAGTAAATCATCTACTTGAGGATTTGAATAATCTCCAAAATTAAATCCGCTTCCCTTTTCAAATTGATCTGATCTAAATATTTTATACGTATGATCATCTGCATCAAAAGGACTTCCCCATCCTACTACAAACGCTTCTGTATCTTTTATTTTTTCAGCCTTAGGATCTCTTGCATCGACTTTTATATCAAATCCAGCTTTTTTAGCTTGTGAGGATACATATTCTGCAACTTTAACTCTAACTTCATCATTATTTCTTGCAAATAAAGTAAATTGAAGCTTCTGACCATCTTTTTCTCTTATTCCATCTGCTCCTTTTTTCCATCCTGACTGCTCTAAAAGTTGATTTGCTTTATCCAAATTATACTCATACTTTTCTACATTAGGATTGTTGTATTTATTTAATTGAATTGGTGAATATGCTGCTTCACCATATCCTAGGAGTATCCCTTTTACTATGCTTTGTTTATCTGTAGCGTAATTAAGTGCCTTTCTAACATTTACATCTTTAAACATAGGTTTTGTCCTAAAATTAAACATTATGCCTCTATAATCTGCAGTAGGTGCTTTACAAATTGTTACTTTACTGCTTTTTTCAAGTTTTGCAACTTCAGAAGGTGCAACTGGAGCTATATTAACTTCTCCTGTTTGAAGCTGCATAGCTCTTACATTAGCATCCGGCAAAAACTTAAATATTATCTTATCTATATTTCCAGTTTTTCCATAATAGTATTTAGATTTTGATAAAATCAAGTTGCTTCCTTTATTCCATTTCTCAACTTTAAAAGGACCTGCTCCTATAGGTTTTACATTAAAATCTGCAGTATTTACATCTTTTCCTTCCAAACAATGTTTTGGAACCAATCCTACTGTCATTTTATCCAAAAATGCTGGAAAAACTTTTGAAAGAGTTATCTTAACTTCATAATCATTAACTTTCTGAATATCTTTTACATCTTCAAATTCAGGCTTCAATTCTGAATTTACTTTGTCATTTAATATGGTTTTTATAGTAAATACCACGTCATCTGCCTTAATTTCTGTTCCATCTTGAAATTTAAGTCCTTTTTTAAGTATAAAATCATAAGTTAACTTATCCTTAGATATTGTATAAGATTTAGCGATTTCAGGTTTTGGGACATTATTTTCATCAAATTTCATAAGTCCCCTAAAAACTAAATCTGTAGCAAAAGCATGTGATGCTGTTAATACTGAATTTATTTTTTCATCTTCAAATTCAGCTCCATAAACAAGTGTCTTCCCTTTTTCTTCGTTAGATCGATTTGAAGTAGCTGTTGAATTTCCACAGCCTGTAAAGACTGTAGTTATAAGCATTATAAAACAAACTACTATTCCTAAGTATTTTTTCAACCTTATCCCCCCTAAATTATAGTAATATTGGTTAATTTGTCACATTAAATTAACCAGCAATATTTATGCCAAATTGACACTATGAAGTAATATTTTTGCTATAGGTGAAAATATCGTCAAATAATACAGTTTTCTAGACAAAATCCATACTTATGCCAATAAACATCCCCAAAAACAATACCCAAAAAATAAACTATAATATCATTATGATATTATTTTGTTCCATAATGATATTATAGTTTCATTGTGATAAAGTGTACTCAAGTTATGTTTAATTTTCAATTTTACTGCTGTACAAATTCAAATCTATGCCATACTTGCTTATTTTTCTATATATAGTAGCCTTGCCTATTTGTAATAATTTAGACGCCTTCATAGCATTTCCCTTACAATATTGAAGTGCATTTCGTATACACTTCTCTTCTACTACTTCTAAAGGCAATATTTGCTTTGGAGAATCATTATTTATTGGTGCTTCAACCTTCACGCTCTTGCCCATAAGATACTTTGAAGTTATCATAGTTTCCTCACAGAGATAATACGACCTTTCCACAACATTTCTAAGTTCTCTTGTATTTCCCTCAAAATTATACATCCTCAACTTTTCTATGTAGGATAGATTTATATACTTGGGATCACACGGATTTTTAGCATTAAGCTGGCTTACAAAATACTGTGCTAAAAGTTCTATATCTTCCTTTCTATCTCTTAAAGGAATAAGATGAATATTCATAACATTAAGCCTGTAATAAAGATCCCCTCTAAAATTTTTGTTTTTCACCTCATCTTTAAGTGTTCTATTCGTTGCTGCAATCACCCTTACATCAATAGACTTTTCATAATTACCACCTACTCTAACTATTTTAAGATTGTCCAGTACTCTCAAAAGCTTGGACTGAATATCCAGGGGAAGTTCTCCTATTTCATCTAAAAATATTGTACCTCCATCTGCTAATTCAAATTTCCCCGGGTTTCCTCCTTTTGATGCACCTGTAAAGGCACCCTTTTCATATCCAAATAGTTCACTTTCCACTAATTCTCTAGGTATTGCAGCACAGTTTACAGCTACAAAAGGTCCTCTGCTTCTATTACTGTAATTATGAATAGATTGAGCAAATACTTCTTTTCCCGTACCGCTTTCACCTTCTATAAGTATATTGCAGTTTGTTTTTGCCGCTTTTTTAGCCAGTTTTATAACAGTTTGTTCTCTTTCATTTTTAGTAATAACATCATCAAAAGTAAAAGAAGCTTTATATCCAACTACATTGTTTACCATTTTATGTAGATCTTTAGTATCTCTAAGTGCAAGTACTAATCCTATAATTCTCCCTCTCAATTTTACAGGAACCAAATTTATAACACATCTTATCTTATTACTATTTATATAAAAGCTGCAATCCTGGGCTTGTTTACTTTCACCAGTAAGCACTACAGTTTTCAATAAATCATCCTTTAATATATCATTTAAATAAGTTGTATATAATATTTCTTCTTTTACTCCCAATATCTTAACGGTTGTTATGTTTACTTTTTTTATTAAAAGATTTTCATCCGTAATTATGAGGCCATCATAACAGCAGTCAAATATAGCCTGAAGCACAAAAGATGATATATCGTATTCTAGTATACTGTCCATATCAATTCTGCACATGTTATTTACATCTTCTAAAAAGTCTGTGTCTTCCAATTTATGAACTCCCCTTCCAGTATTTAAAACTTTGATAATAAGTTAAAGAAACTAGTATTATTATGATATAAAAGTCCCATTATTATTATAATGATACTAATATTTTATCATAATGATACTGTTTTTAAATAGTTTACTGATATCTCAATAATAATTAACTGGCATAAAAAATGCTTTAATAAAACAATGAATATATGTTTGAAAACCATTTTAATAGCCCTAAAACTAAAACTCTTTAAACACTATTTCTAATTAAAAATAATTCAGCACATCTAATCCACTGTGCTGAATTATTTTTACAAAATTTTATCACAAAAATTAAGACTTCTTACCCACATATATGTAAAATTCACTATCATCTTGTGTATAACTAGAAACAAATCCTCTTTTCTGTGCAAACTCAGCTAATTTTTCTACCTCTACAAGTGCATTGGAATCTAACTTGTCTTCTATTTTACTGTGGCGTAAATTTATTACGTCTTTACTTTCTATATGGGCTATGACAAGCTTTCCTGCTGTTTTTAATAAGCTATAAGATTTTTCAAAGAACTTTTCCTTATTTTTAAAGTGAGGATAGCATGAATAAGCGACTATACAATCATAACTTTTGCTGCTCTCATATTCGAAAAAATCAGCTACCTGGAAATTTAAATTGGGGTACTTATTCTTTCTTTTAGAAACTTGTATCATATTTCCTGCAATATCAAGTGCAGTTATGCTGCCACTCTTTCCTACTTTTTTCTCCAGATAAGGTATTACTATTCCTGTTCCGCTTCCTATATCCAATACTTTTTTTCCTTCAGTAAGACCTATGCTTTCAATTACGTGATCCACCTTTTCTCTTGGATGGCAGCACATCGTATCCCATTTTTCAGCTACTTCATTAAAAAATTCTTTATCTTGCATTTTTCATTCCCACCTTACCAACATTTTTTTCAAGTATATTAACTATAATTGGTATAAATATAAACTGTATTATTATTCCCGGAATTCCTGTAATAAATAGTCCTGAAACTACAGATATAAAATTGAAGGGCCTGGTCATAATAATATGAAGTATTAAAAAAGTTCCTATCATGCTTACTATTCTACCGCCTATCATCCCTAAAATTAAGGATGTATATATTTTAAATTTAAATTTATTATATAAAACAGATATTAAAAATGCATATGCAGCTAGCTCCACTATCATCACATATAAGTACGGTATTGGGGGCATGCCTGTAAACAGTGAACTCAACACTGGAGATACTATTCCTACCATAACTGAATATTTAGGTTCAAGTAAAAAGCCTGCAATTAAGACCGGAATGTGCATTGGAAGAAAAATACTTCCTGCATTATTTATACCATGAAAAAAATATGGTAATATCAACGCTATTGCTACAAGTACCGCAGCTCTTACTAATTGTACTACATCTTTATTCTTTGTCATTTTAAAACCCCCATTAATAGTTATAATATTATTAAACAAAGCAATTTTTATGCCAACTTTTGAAATAAGTTCACTTAATTGTTAAATTACCATATAAAACCATATTTGTAGTAAAATTTTGTAATATCTATATTTCAGAATATAACTCAATTTCAAAAGAAATTTGCTAGCTTTTTTATTGAAATTGCAGGACTTTTCGATAAAACTACATGGCCTACTTTTGTAAAAATAATAGTAAAAAATTTATGCAAATATTGAGTTTATTTAAAGATATCACATTTTGATAACAGGTCAAATACGTTGGTATCATTGTGATAAAATATCAGTTTATTATCATAATGATACCATATTTTTTATCATTATGATAATAAATCAAAATAATATGTTGACATTTCAAGCATACTTAATTGGCATAAAAAATGCTTATATTAAAATAGTGAATATATGTTTGAAAAAACATTTTAATAACCCTTAAACACTTAAACCCTTAAATGTTATTTCTAATTAAAAATACTTCAGCACATCTAATCCACTGTGCTGAAGTATTTTTATATATCTTTTCATTCTTCTATTGTTTAGGATATACCCAATTTCCATTATAATCTATATTATAAAACTGTTTTAACATTTTTTTATGTACATTTTCAGGATTTAAATCTTTAAATAAATTTGGATAGCACAATTTTGCAAGATAACATATTCCTACAACACTTCGAGCTGATGTGCCAATTTCATCTGACATCATATACACCTTTTTATTTTTAACTGCATCAATTTTTTCCCATCCGGTTCTACTTATAAATTTATTATAAAATTGATCCATAGCTTTTAAATCATTAATTTTATAACCAAATGGTATTTTAGTACTAGGCACTTTTATTATATATTGAGGGCTTTTTTCCAGTATCCACTCATTACTTACTTTAGGATAAGCAATAGACTGATCTTTAGCAATATTATTTATACCAGCAATACTTAGCATTTCATCTCCACTTGCCCCTTTTGAAACAGAAGTATAGTCAGAATATCCTTCCCAATATGCTGATACTTTTTCTTCAGGTTTCAATTTAGATGTTCTACCTTTTACCAAATTAAGATATTTATCTATAAAACTTACATATTGTTTAGCTTTATCCTGTTTATTTAATATTTTACCTATTGTTTCTATATCGGCATCAAGAGATTTAATTTTAAAACCATCTATTGATATAAATGTTATACCAGCAGCCTTTAACTTATCTATCTGTTCCTTTTTTACATACTGTCCATATCCAAATACAAGATCCGGCTTCATCTCCATAACTTTTTCTATATCTGGGGTGAAAGCCTTACCTACCTTAGGTTTTTTAGCTAAATCTTCTGGGAACTTCAAATCATTTGATACCCCAACGATCTTATTTTTTCCACCTAATACATAAATTATCTCTGCTACAGCATTATTCATTACAACTACTCTTTTTGGTTCAAAAGGTACTATCACTGATTTACCTTTTGAATCTTTTACAGTTATTGTTTTAGGTTTTTGAGATGAACTGGAACTTGAACCAGTCCCTGAATTTGAAGATGCTTGTCCACATCCGCTCAGTGCAAACACTAATGTAAGTATTAATGTTAAAAATAATGTACTAAATTTTTTCATTTTATTTTTTCCTCCCTGGTAAAATTACAATTAATTTATTTATAATGTTATATTATGATCTCATTTCCAAGTTGTATTTTTTCATCAACCATTTTAGTAGGTATAAAACATGTATAATTTTTTATATTAACTGCAGAAACTTCAATCTCATATACGCTTTTTATATTATCTTTTGTAAGAACTGTATCAGCTTTACCCGATGAAAATATTTTTCCATCCTTTAAAAGAAGCAGTTCATCTGAAAATCTAGAAGCCATATTTAAATCATGTATTACCATTATTACTGAAGTTTTACGGTGCCTGCTTATGTTCTTTATTATATTTAAGACCTCAAACTGATGCTTTATATCAAGACTGCTTGTAGGTTCGTCGAGAAGAAGTATTGAAGGTTCCTGTGCAAGAGCCCTTGCAATAAGTACCTTCTGCTTTTGACCTCCACTCAATTCATCAAGATAGCAATTTGATATTTCAGAAAGCTTCATATATTCAAGTATATTCTCAACTACTTTTAGATCTTTTCTTTCCACAGACCATCCTAAATGAGGTTTTCTTCCCATAAGTACTGTTTCAAATACTTTTTGCGGAAAAGCTTCACATGAAGACTGTGGAACATATGCAATAAACTTTGCACGCTCTTTAAGAGGTATATTTTTTATATTTTCTCCATCTAAATATATATCACCACTATTGTTTTTTAATATACCATCTATACATTTTATTAATGTACTTTTGCCTGAACCATTTGGTCCAATTATACTTAAAACTTCACTCTCATGTGCCTCAAAACTTATTCCTTTAAGTACTTCCTTAGTACCATAGCTGAAAGTTACATTTACAGCACCAATCTTCATTTCCAATAACATCTCCTTCCTTTTAAAAGTAGATAAATAAAGAATGGGACACCAATAAATGAAGTTATAATACTTATAGGAAGCTCCGTAGGACTTATTACGGTTCGGGATAAAGTATCAGCTGCAAGTAAAATAATGCTCCCCATTAAAGCAGAACATGGAATTAAAAAGCGGTGGTCACTTCCTATTATCATTCTGCTTATATGTGGTGCAACAAGTCCTATAAAACCTATAATTCCTGTAAATGCAACACAGCTGGATGCTGCAAATGCAGATATTAAAAGGCAAATAAACTGTACTCTTTCCACATTGATACCAAGGCTCGTTGCAATTTCTTCTCCTGACCCCAATACATTTAAATCCCATGCATATCTCATCATAAATATAAGGCAAATTAAAGTAATAGGTAATAATATAAAAACTGCTTTCCAATTTGAGAGCCAGAACCCACCCATGAGCCAAAATATGATATCTCTTAACTGTTCATCATTAGATGCATATTGTAAAAGAGCTAAAAGTGCTGAAAAAAGATAACTTAAAGCAACTCCTGCTAAAATAAGAGTGCTTGAGCTTGTCCTTTTTATTCTTGCAATAAAATACACCACAATCATAGTAAGCATACCAAAAATAAAAGCACATCCAACCTCTGCATATTTATCAACTAGCATAAAACTTGTTTTAAATAGTTTATCCCCTATAACTATGGCAATACCAGCACCAAAAGCAGCCCCTGATGACAACCCAAGAGTATATTCACTTACAAGCGGATTTTTGAGTACACCCTGCATAACAGCGCCACATCCTGCAAGTGATGCACCTACAATTGCTGCACAGATCACTCTTGGCAATCTCACATTCATAATTACAATATTATTTACTCCTTCTGAAGTTTTATTAAATAGTGACAATATTATTATTTTACATACCTTTACTGGACTTATAGAAGCTGTACCCATTACTGTAGTTAACATTAACAATATAACAAGTATTATAGAAAGTATAAAAAGTACAGCTCTCTTTTTCATTAAAGTTTTTTCATAGGAATTTGCACTTTTGCTAACAGTAGATTTAATCATAGTATCTCCTCAAAACTCATTTATTTTTACGATGCATATATACCATATAATTATTGAGCTGTTATATTTATAGTTATCTCTTTTAAATCATCACTTGATGGTACATATTTAGCATAATTACCGTCAGCATCCTTCTCAGTTTCAATTGATACTGTACTCTTAGGTAATACCTTAATTGTATTAGAAAACGATACTATATTTTTATTATCCTTGTTGAATGTAAATTCAACAGTATTTCCATTTACAGATACCGAATCCGCTTCTAAATTTGTTCCATCTTCAGCAATAAATATAAAATCATCTGTCTTCACACCGCTGTTTTTACAAAGTACTGTATCAAATGTTAAATAAATATTTCCTCCATTTTTATCTTTTGTTGCTGTCCAGTAATTTGCAGCAGTCTTAGGTGCAGCTTCATAATCATATATTGTATTTTGGCTTGTACCTGATGTATTCTGCAAGCTGGATATAGGGGTGCCAGCTTCATCTGTTGTTTTAGCACCTGATTTTATTCCAAGGTATGCTTTTTGTCCTTGAGCTTTTATAAGGTCTATTTTAGTTGTATTTTGATTCTTATTTATTTTTCCATTAGAAAAAGTTATTTCTGGAGCTGAATTTTTTTCACTATCCGAAGCTAAATCCCCCTTTTCAAATGTAAGTGTTACTTTATCATCAGAAGCACTTATACTAGTTGGTGCTGCTCCACCCAAAGTAAAATCGCCTACATTTATGTTATCTACAGATTTATCAAAATAAACATCCGCCTTTAAGTCATCTCCATCATAGTAAAGCTTAATTGTATTTGGTTTTACCTGTGCTGCAGCTGAATTTTCCGATATTACACCTGTATACGCTATATCTAATGGATTTTCACTTTCATCTTTTACATTAGAAACTATTATTTTAAGTACATCAGTATCTATACCAGTATTACTAATACTATCCCCAACATCAGCTGTTTTTACCTTATAATTTGATGGGAATTCTATTATAGCACTTTTGTTGTCTCCTCCTGCGGATATAGTTGTGCTTCCCGGAAGTGTCTTATTATCACCTTTTCCATTTACGAATTTATAATTGTCTTTATTTGTAATAGTCCCTGAATCCATAGCTTCACTAAAGTAAACAACTGCTTCATTTTTTCCTGCAGAACTATTTTGTTTGTAGTATACTCCTGTTACCTTAGGTGCTGTATCGTCAATCCCTACCATAGAAACCGTGTAATCATCCATCGTATTTGGATTATACTCTGTATCTATAATATTTTTAATTGTCAAGCTGTATGTTGAAGCTGTCAATCTCCAATCATCCTTAGCATCATTTGGGTTGTTTTTTTTCAGTTTGATATCATAGATATCTGTATCAGTTGTATATGTCTTGTCTTTAGAATTATATATACCTTCAATATGGTCTGTTATATTTATGCCTCTGCTGTCTTTCAATTTGTAATTTGATATACTTGTGGCATAAGAATACTTTACATTTTTATTAAATTGTACCCGGATAGTTTTATTGTCAATTGGGCTTACACTTATGACCTGGGGTTTTGTTTTATCCCTAACATGTTCAAAGCTTACTCTAGTATCATCGCTAACTTTATTTCCATAAACATCTTTAACACTGCTGTTTATATACACTACATTTGAACCATTTGTAATTGTACCGTCAGTTATCTTTTTTAATTTTACTATAGTATCCTTACTGCTGGTTGTAGTGGATGATCCCTTTATATCAGAAAGCTTTTTACCGTTTATTTCATAATTTGATTTATCTTTAGCTGTTTTTAAATCCATTGATCTATCAAATGTAATGGAAACTTCTCCATTTGCGGTTTCTTTCACAGATTTAATCGATGGTTTAGTTGTATTTGTATCTATTTGAAAATCCATTCTGGATTCTTTCAGTGGAAACCCTGCAGCATCGCTTAAAAGTCCATCCCCATCTCCATCTGAAACCTTTAGTGTATGTTTTCCACTTACAATTGGAGAATCAAAATAGAATACGACTTTTTTTGACCAGTTTTTATCTCCTACTATCATTGGAATCTTAATTTTAGTTAAGGATGAACTATTATCTAATCCATAGCCTTCTATATTTTTCCCATCAATTTGAAATTTACTTGCTATCCTATTAATATTTCCCATATTAATAGGCTCTGAAAACTCTACAGTTATTTGATCATTTCCCTGGGCTGTTACTGATTTTAATACAGGTGCCTGGGTATCATAAAATGTCACATTCTGCGCAAAATCAGCTATACTATTTTTCTTATCTGAAGTTAAAATGCCTTTTTTAACTGAAACTTTTATGTTGTCATTTTGTTTTCTTGGAGCTGCCAGTGTTATCAAAACTGTTTTACCATCAGGAGCTGTAGCTACTGCACTATTTTCATCTACTGCCTTTCCATAATCATCTGCCCGAGTTAACTGCACTCCATCTATTTTATAATTTGTTACATCTTCAACTGAATCGCTGTTGACAGCTGTATTAAAGTGAACCGCAATTTGGTTGAGACTAACTGCTTCTATGGATTTAACTGTTGGTTCCCCCGTCTCAACTTCACTGGTACTTACTGTTTTATTTATATCATCTACTATTGTTTGTGAAATAACATTAGTTCCACCTATAACATTTATATCTGCCGCTTTACTTACATTAGCTTTTATATATGCCAGAGCATTATTCTCAGCATCTGTTCCTTCTCTGCCAATTAACACCAAAGGTGAATCTGTTTTTCCAGCTAAGGCGGATGCAACTAAAGCATCTGCATATCCATCATCTTTTGCATTACAGCTTGAAGATGCAATATATACTTTATCTGTTTTAACAGCATCTTTAAATGCAGATAAAATTTTAAAATTAGTATCCCATCTATTCTTTCCTCCATCAACCCGTGTTCCATTAACAGAGTTTAATACCTCATCGTTTATAACATTTTTATTTCCAACTACAGTGACCTTTGATTTGTTTTTGTTTATAAAATTCAGGACAGGTTTGATACTGTCAGCGTTATTGTTCCCTAATAAAAGAATTTCTCCTTTTGCGGCTGCAATTGGGGATACTGAAATAGCATCTGAGAACCCTTCGCCACCAACCATCATTACATTAGTTGGATTCACTCCAAGTTCAACTAGTTTTTCAGCTACAGCCGCGTTAGTTTCATATCTATTAGCCCCACCAAGTTCTATTAAAGTATATTTAGCTTTTAACGCATCCCTTACAGATTGTGAAACTGATGCCTTTCCACCAACTACATATACATTTTTAACCTTTAGCGTGCTTAGTGCACTTTCTGCATCAGTATTTAATGACCTTGATGTAGTTAAAAGTATTGGTGCATTCAATTTTTTTGCCAGTGCAGATGCATTTACTGCATCTGCATAGCCTTCACCTGATACTAATACTACGTTGTCACTAGTTGTCCAGTTTGCTGCAGCAACTTTAACTGCAGTTGCATATCTGTTAGCTTCGCCTATTCTTGTAACTTGTCCTGCTGCTGCTTTAACATGTACAGTTGATAGTACAGTAGTTAAAACTAAGGACATAAGTGCAGCACTTGCAAGTACTTTTGTATTTTTTCTCATGTGTAATTTTCCCTCCGTCTGTTATATAATTTCAACAAATTAGTATGATCATCTATTTTAATTTTTCTTTTATTTCATCCATTTTAGCTTTCCAATCACCTACTTCTTCCGCAGTAAATATATCAACAGAACCTCCTTGAAAATCACCTTCAACATCTCCCATTTTTTCTTCCATCCATCCTTCTATTTCTATATAGTATTCTTTTAAATCTTTAAGCATTTTAGGATCTGACTTCCAAAGGCCTCTATTTTCAGCTTCTAATAATCTGCGTCCGATTTCTTCTAGAGCCCAGGGGTTATTTTCTTTAAAGAATTCTCTATTTTCCTCATTAGAAATAAAAGTTTTTGTTATATCGTCAAAAATCCAGTCATCTACCTGCCCTGTGGTTGCTTCCCATCCATAAATTTTTCCTATACGTTTTGAAATATCTGAAGCTCCTTTGTATCCATGGCGTTTTTGTCCTTCAATCCATTTAGGATTTAAAATTTTACTTCTTACAACTCTCCTTATTTCATCAGCTAGAGTACGCACATCAACATATTCAGGATCTCTAGTATCTCCATAATAAGCCTTTACATCTTTTCCTGATTCAATCTTTGCAGCTGCGGTCATTCCTCCTTGATTGCCAAAGTAGCAGCAGCATCCAAAAAGATCATGGTCATCTGAAACGACTTTATTATAGGTTATATCTACCGATTTTAAACTGGACTTCAACTGCCCAAAGGCTTCTTTGCCAAAAAACTCCTTACCGTATGCATATCCATTCCAGTATTCAAAAACATCTGCCAGGTCTTTTTCATCTTTCCACGCTGAGGCATAAATAGCCAAACTAACTCCAGAACCATAGGTACCTGGCTTAGAAGCAAATATACGCAAAGTAGCATTTCTAAATGAATCTTTATCTGATTTCCCATTTAATTTTTCAAGAGTGTGCTTTCGTACAAAATTTTTTTGAGCAGGTTCTTCCAGTGCAGCTACTTCTTGTACAGCCTCATCTAAAAGTTCTATAGAATTTGAAAAATTATCCCGTATAATTCCAGATGTTCTTACAGTTAAATCAATCCTAGGCCTTTTTAATTTTTCAAGAGGTATTATTTCAAAACCACACACACGCCCATTCAAACTCCATTTTGGCTTAGTTCCTATAAGATAAAGCATTTGAGATAATCCTTCACCATCAGCCCACATAATATCATTACTCATCCACTGAACAGCTATATTCTCAGGATAACGTCCTTCTTCTTCCATATACTTCTCTATTACCTTTTCGGTCAGCTTTATACCTACCTTAAAAGAGGCTTTTGTAGGAACTCTATAAGGATCAAGAGAATAAAAATTTCTTCCTGTAGGAAGTACATCATCTCTACCCCTATTTATAAGTCCTGCAGGTCCTGAAGGTATATACCTGCCATCAACCCCTGATAAAAGTGATTCAATTTCCCTGCTTTCTTCTATTCTTTTATTCAAATCTGTAATCTTAGGTAGAAGCATATTCACTTCATCTAAAGCCTCACTGCATATAAATTTATCTTTAAGGATTTTCTTTGCGTAAACTTCGTCAACCTTATGTCCACCAAGAAGTAATTTTATAAAATCCATACATACAGAATTTATTTCTTCTAAAATCGCACCATTTGATTTTCCATATTTCTCACAAAAACCTTTCTTATCAGTTTTTAAAAAATCCAGATTTAATCCCATCACTTTTGTCACTGCTTTACGCATTGAAGTATCATTTTCATTGTCAAATTTCAATATGGAGTTTATAAATTTTACCCTTCTGTCACCTTCAGGCACTTCTCCAAAAATATGCTGTCCATCTTCTATAGAACTATTCCTTATAATGGTCAGTACTTCATGAGATTGCTCTATAACTTCTCTGAAAGATTTATAATTATTTATATCTATTTGTTTATCTAAATTTAATTTTTTAATTTCTTCAATAATACTATGCTCCAAAATATGAGTTCTCATAGGATCTCCTATTTTAGCCTTTTCATATTCTCCTAAATAACTATCAAGCTGTGCTAATTTGTCATAAAGTCCGCTCTGCATTGTAACAGTCTGCATGTGATCTACCAAAACTGCATAACTGCGTCTTTTAGCAATTGTTCCTTCAGGTGAGTTATCTGAATTATATATATACAGGTGAGGAATATTTCCAACTGCAATATCTGGATAACAGCTGTTAGACAATCCCACTCCTTTGCCAGGTAAGAATTCAAGATTCCCATGAGTTCCTACATGTACCATAACATCTGCCCCAAAATCTTTTTCAAGGTATTTATATGTGGCTAAATACTGGTGTGTTGGAGGTACATCAGGGTCATGGAGTATCTTACAAACCTGTCCATCACATCTTGTGCCTGCACATCCTCTTTTAGGCTGTACACAAACTACAGCATTTCCATAACTTATTCCTGTAACAATAATATTTCCTTCATACAACATAGCTGCAGGTATTTCGTTAACTTTTTCTCCAGGTGGCTTACCCCAGGCTTCAATTAATTTTTGTTTAACGTTTTCAGGCCATGTATCAAACCACTTTTCATATTCTGATTCAGGCACAAGTTTCAGTACCCCACCCTTTTTTACAATTTCATCTGCTGTAGTCCATCTAAATTCAGAAATGGCTTTTCTGTCCATAATTGTATGTATGAGTTCTTTACCGTTTTCTGGAGGATATACTTCATAATCATTGTCTTTCATACTCCGCATAATCCTAGCTACACTTTCTAAAGTATCCAGATTCGAACCGCATCCTACAGTAGCTTCTACAGAAGCACAGGGATTGTTATGCAGTATAAAGGCAACTTTTCTTTCTGAAGCTGGCTTTTTCGACAACTTTATCCACTTATCTATTCTATCTACAAGGTGGCTGCACCTTTCTAAAATAGGTTCTCTAGTTTCAATGTCGCCATCCTGTTTTCCTGCTGCAACAATAATTGGTTCAATAACCCCTTCAAATTCAGGCATGGATATACACCATGAAACATCCCTATCTAAACCCTGCTCACTTTCCTCCCACTCCTTTATAGTGTTATAAAATGATATTACAGGCTGAAAAACAGGTACATCTAATTTTTTTAATAAATTTACTCCTTCTGAAGCAACTTCTTCTCTAATATAATCACTGCTTTTAGATCTGGACGTCAAAAAGAAAGAGGTCATCTTTACTAAACCATCAATAATAGGATGGCCTTCTTCATCGAAAAAGTAATCTTTTACTACCTCTCCTGCATTCCTAGTACCAAGTTCAGTATCTTTTAGTGAATAACAAAATGCAGGAATTACATTATATCCTTTCGCTTCTAAAAGCCTTATGATTTTATTTTCCGTATTTATATTATTATTTACCCAGTTGCCTCTAGATATAATCATTCCTATTGTAGGCGCATCTTTAATTTTGTAGTACCATTTAAAATAATCATTCAAATTGGAAAAAAATCTTTTTGCATCAGGATGATAAATTCCCTCCCATGGAAGCTTAAGTGGCTCCTCATATTTTAAATTCAAACCTAACACTTTAGAACATACATAATAAATCATTCTGACAAAATTTTCTGTTCCACCATAAACTATGTAAGTCTGACATTTAGCTACTATTTTCATATCCACATTTGAAAGTGACCAAAGTATTGAATCACTAGCATTACATATAACAGGAACATCAATATTTTTAATTTTTTGCTCTATTTCATCCCATACTTGCTCAGAAGATCTATATAACATAATTAAGTCTGATTCTTCCATATCTTTAAGTGCCTGTGTTAAATCTTCCTTTTCTTCATTTAAAAGCCTAGCTGAATACACCTTAATATCCAATAAGTCATTGACATTTAACCTGGCTTTTTTCATAACATTAGCATAAGTATGCCACATTATTACAGTAATTCTTTTTATATGCATATTCCCCCACCTTTTCTGAAACTTATTTAATTGTGAATATGTACACGATTATGTGTAAATTTTCCAAGCACATCTTCCAGCTTATTTTCATCCATTCCTACTTTTTCAAAAGGTTTGCGTCGCATTCTATGACGCAAAGTTAACTCCGCTGATTTATGTACATCTTCTTGAGTAATTTTTTCCCTACCATTTAATGCTGCCATAGTTTTAGCTGCCTTCATCATAATTAAATCCGCTCTATGACCATCTACTCCCATCTCTATGGAAATTGAAACAATTAAATAAAGTATTTCATCAGGTATATGTATTTTAGGGAGTAATTTTCTGGCATCAATAACTTTCTTCCTTATTTCATCCTGCTGATTTTTCCACTTTAAAGCAAATTCTTCTGGATTTTCTTCAAAAGCTGACCTTCTTTTTATTATTTCAATTCTCGAATCAACATCTTTAATTCCTGTAATATTTACACAAAATCCAAATCTGTCTAAAAGCTGCGGCCTTAATTCTCCTTCTTCTGGATTCATTGTACCAACTAAAATGAAATTAGCAGGGTGGGTAAAGGAAACTCCTTCTCTTTCTACAGTATTAACTCCCATAGCTGCTGAATCCAAAAGTATATCTACAATATGGTCATCTAACAAATTCACTTCATCTACATATAAAATAGCTCTATTGGCCTTAGCTAATAATCCCGGTTCAAAATGTTTTTCCCCTTTTTTAATAGCTTTTTCAATATCTAAAGTACCTACTACTTTATCTTCCGTAGCAGATATAGGTAAATCTACAACTCTCATTTTTCTTTTTACTACGGGTAAAACTTCACCTTTTTTTAAACGTTCTCTGCATTTGGGACACATATTTGCAATATCATCAGGATCGCAGCTAAAAGGACAATCTTCAACTACACTAATTTCAGGAAGAACATCTGCCAATGCCCTTACTGCTGTAGACTTTGCAGTTCCCTTTTCTCCTCGAACTAATATTCCAGATAACTTAGGATTAATGGCATTTAAAATCAATCCCTTTTTCATTTCATCCTGGCCTACAATTGCAGAAAAAGGGTATATATTTCTTTTATCTTTCATTTTTTATTTTCTCCTTCTTATTTTCATTTTTGAACTAACATATATTTTCTTTTAAAACTTCAATCAAGTTATTAGCCTTAAGGTCCTCAATTTTGAAATACTTTCCTCCAATATTTTGTGATAACTTTTTAGCCAATCCAAAGGTTACTAAATTTTCTTTTTCTACATCTATGACTAAAGTAGTAATTCTCTCATCTTCTTTTATATCAGCTGCAATCTTCTCCACCTCATTAAGTGGCTTGTCTTCACCCATACTTACATTTCCTTTTCCATCAGATATAACTACTAAGATAGGTGAAATATCTGGGTCTTTTAGGATCTCAAATTTAGATAATTTATATGCTTTATAAAGTCCTGCAGATAATGGTGTTTTGCCCCCAGTTGGCATTTTTTCTAAAAGTTTATATGCTAATTCTACACTGCTTGTAGGCGGTAGAATAACCTCTGCAGAATCATCTTTAAAAACAATCATTCCTATTTTGTCCCTTTTTTGATATGTATCTAAAAGCAGCGATAAAATAGCGCCTTTAGTTTCTATCATTCGTTTTTGTACACCCATTGAACCACTGGCATCTACTACAAATAATATAAAATTACCTATATGTTTTTCACGAAGTTTATACCTTATATCATGGGATTCAATGGCTACAGCGGCATCTTTATGAAATCTGTAAATTTGATAGGGTGCCGATGCCCTTAATGTAGCATCTATTGCTAAATCATTATTGTCAGTAATTGTACTTTTTATATATCTACCAACCTTAGAAGATGTCTTTGTATAAGAACGCCTTCCTGATCCTTTTCGTATAACTCTATCTCTGACATTTGCTATGGATTTAACTTGAAAAGGATTTCCTATAGAAAAAACAAACTTTTTATCTCCACTGGACGATTGAGATTCTTGTCCATCTTGGTCTAAGTCACTGCCATCAAAAAATTTATTATCTATATTAGGATTTGTTTTATTGTTTTTGTTACTAGATGATGTTTTTTTATTGCCATCTCGATTCTTTTTAAGATCTTGATTTTCTTTATTTTTTTTATGATCATCATTTTTATCTGACTTTTTTTGCTGCTTTTGTGATTGAGAGGGCTTTTTTATTCTATGTAATAATACCAATTCAGAAGCTTCTTTTACATCTTCTTCTGTTACTTCTTTATGCCCATAATATGCCGCAATCGTACGGCTTGTCTCTTCCATAAAAATATCAGCTCTATGTCCCTGAACAAAAGCTTTCATACAGAGTTCAGCTATAAACTTTAATATTTTATCTGAAATTACAACTTTATTAATAAAATTTTTAGCTTGTATAATTTTTTCTCTTAATTCTTGTTCTTCGTTTACATATTTTTCATTAAATCTTATAGGATCTTTATCAAAAGCCTCCCTATTTTTAATAACTTTTATTCTCTCAAAAGGATCTTTAATTCCTTTTACTTCCACACAAATTCCAAAACGATCTAACAACTGTGGTCTTAAATCACCTTCTTCAGGATTCATAGTCCCTATGAGTATAAAATGTGCTGGATGTGAAAATGAAATATTTTCTCTCTCTACTACATTTATTCCCATAGCTGCTGCATCTAAAAGTAAATCTACAATTCGATCATCTAATAAATTTACTTCATCTATGTATATAATTCCATTATTAGCTTCACCTAAAATTCCAGGACTAAATTTACACTTGCCATTTTTAATGGCATACTCAAAATCTAAACTTCCTATTAATCTATCTTCTGTAGTGGAAATAGGCAATTCTATAATTGGAATTTTTCTCGACACTGTTTTAAGAAGCTCTCCATTATTTATATGCTCCTTACAATTATCACAAAGATGTTTTTTATCTTCTGGATTACAATTATAAAAGCAATCTTTTACTACATTTATTTCAGGCAATAATGCTGCCAGTGATCTAACTGTAGTAGATTTAGCTGTACCTTTTTCACCAAAAATCAAAACCCCACCTACGTTTGTATTAATGGCATTCAAAATCAGAGCTTTCTTCATTTTTTCTTGTCCAATAATAGCAGTAAAAGGATAAACTACCCGCTTAAATACACTCATAAAATTACTCCTTTCTACTAATTCTCCCGCCACTTTTTCAATTTAATAACAATCTTGTATATTTAATTATATATATTTAGTTTTTTAGAGCATTTTTTATGCCAATGTCAATTTGTTTAAATAAAAATATTTCATATCATATTGATTATTCATGTCATAAGTTAACCAATATATACGAAATCTTTATGGTAATTTTTTTTAAAAATAATAACTATTCCTATTTTGATACAAAATTTTACATCATATTGAGACTTAGTTCCATTATGAGCCTTTAATAAATTAGGATTTATTTCTAAACAAAAATACTTCAGCACATCTAATCCACTGTGCTGAAGTATTTTTATCTGATGGCTACCTACTGTAACACTCCCACGCACTCTGTGAAAGCGACTATCACCAAATCAAAGATTTGGGATATCTGCTTTTCTATAAAAGTGGGAGATAACAGTAGCTACGCCTCTAGATAATTCATCTAAACTTAGTGGGAGAAACTGAACTCCCACTAAGTAAGATTCATTGATAATTATATATCATACAATACTACACTGGTTATTAAAAATCTTATTTCTTTACCATATCAGCCTGCATCTCTATAACCTTTTTATCTGTAAGAGGAAATAACAACAGTGCTATAATACATATAACTGATAAGACAGCAGGTATGCCACTCATTAATAATCTAATTCCATTAACTGCATGAGGTGTTACATTACTTTTTTGAAAACCAACCGCAACAAGTCCAAAACCAAGAACAGCACTCCCTACAGTTGTACCTATCTTTGGTACAAGTGAAAACAATGTCATCATGAAAGGCTTCAAATCCTTGCCAGTTTTCCACTTAGTATAGTCTACAATATTTGAGTATAAAGCTGATTCACTTGCATGTGAAAATGAATAGCCTATATATCCAAGGCACATAAGAACTGTAAAAGATACAGCTGTTTTGCCAAAGAAGTATGCAGATCCAAGGCACAATCCATATATCGCCATACCCAAAATGTACATATTACGTGAACCTTTTGCTAGTCTACTTATAAAAGGTGTAATGAAGGAACCAAAAATCATTAGAAATGTGCTTAAAGATAAAAATGTAGTAAGCATTAATTTACTACCAGTTACATACGTATAATAATATGCCGCAAGTCCTGTAATAATGAAGTAAATTGTGCCTTTGCATGATGCACCAAGAAGATAAAGAAGGAAAGGCTTTGAAATTGTATATTTTATCATTTCCCATATTGATGCATCATATTGATCTTTAACTTTTCCAGATTTATCTTCTAATGGGGTAATAACATCATACTCTTTTGCCGCAAAGAACAGCTGAAAAAAGCCTAAAAAAGCCATGACACTTAGTAATAATGCAAACATGGAATAACCTGTGGACTCACTATTTCTCCCAAAAAACGCTATCAATCCAACACTAGTTAAACTAAATAAAAATTTCCCAGCTGAATTGCACATTACACGACAAGCTGAATATGAAACTCTATCATCAGGAGTCTTAGCCATAAGAGGTAATATACCCATAAAGGCCGAGTAAGCCAAATTGAAAAATACATATCCAAGAATGTAAGTACCAGCAAACCATATTGCCCTACCTGATGCAGTAAGACCTAAATCTGTGAAGCTTAACCAGCGGAATAAAGCAGCAAGTACACCGCCAATAATTAACCACGGACGGAATTTGCCGCCCCTTAACCTGCCTTTTTGAAGTACTATACCGCATATAGGTATTGAAATCATATCAACAATACTGCTAAAAGTTAAAATTGTTGCCATTATTGCTGTTTCAACCCCAACTGCAGAAGTTAAAAATATTGCCCAGTAAGTAGTAGTTACCATTGTCATCATTGTTGTAAAACCATTTGTTACACCATAACGCAAAGATTTGACAGTATAAACCGACTTCTTTTTTTCCATAATATACCCCTCCTAAGATATTATAAACAGAATGCGTTGGAGTATTAGAGCGGGTAGTCATCGGATAAATAGGATTCCCTATATAAGAGAAGCATTCACCGATACTCTTATTACACGTAAAGTATAAATCACATAATAATGCAACTTATACTTTACTCTATAACCTTCTCTATTTACCTAATGTTGCTAATACAACAGCTTCTACATTCTCGCGCTTTGCATTTGGTGGAACACTGCAGCCTGAATTCATAATAAAACCACCATCATCTTTAAATAATTCTACAAGATCCCTGGCATAATTGTAACAATCTTCAGGTGTACCAACAGACGTAAGCGCCGGAGGTACGTTGCCTGTAATACACATTTTATCTCCTAGTATTTCTTTAATTTTTCGAATGTCGGTTATATGGTCAGGATCCCATACACATGAAGCCTTAGGAAATTCTGCAAAATAGTGTAGAAACAATTCCCAATTTCCATCCATGTGCAGCCAGGCTTTTACATTCTTTTTATGCATCATAGGTACCAATTTTCTGTAATATGGAAAGTAGAATTTTTCAAAAACCTTTGATGATATAAAGTCACAACCAGCACGAGTTCCGCCAATGAAACCATATTCACCAGGTATGGCATCTATCAATTTAGCCGATTCTTCTACACATTCATCCTCTACGATATCTAAAGCAGCTCTTACTTTATCTGGAATGCGATACAAATCTCTAAAAAACTTAGGCAATTTACGCGCACCACTTAGCACCTCAAAAGGTGGGAAAGGTAACATTCCCCCTGCCCTGCCAATGTTTTGTTTACCAAGAGCTGCTACTTTTACTTGCAGCTTTTTACCATAATCTATATCTGGTTTTGGCAGTGCATCAGGATCAAATCCAATTCTTTTTAATAGTTCCTGTTTCAAATAATTCCAGCCTTTATTTATGATAGTATCATAGTCTTCTTCAGTCATCGGTCCCTGTTCACTAATTTGCCAGAGTGCATTTTCGGGCAATTCACGGCCAGGTACTTTCATTTTTGCAAACCACTTAGCTGCGAAACTTTGATGTTTAGTTTCCGCTGGCATTCCAAGGGAAACCATTGGTGGTGAATCTATTTCTTTCAGTATAGGAAGCTCTGCAGCCTTTATAAGATTTTCATCTACCAACTTGGGTCTTCTCCAGAAATCAGCCATAACCATTGTTGGATCTATAAAATTATAATAGCAGTGTCCAGAAAACAATATTGGAATTCTATCTGGCTTTTCCATATTCAGAGCAGCCATCATTCTTTTGTTACATATTTCAGTCATTTCTTGTGGAACCATTTTATTGCACCCCCAAATTTAAATATAAATTTATTTTAAAATAGTTCTATTTATTACCTTTTTTCAGCAAATGATCTTTCCTCCGTTTTTGTAAAAACTAATACTAGACAAAGAATTACAGCAATACCTAAAACACCTACTGCAGCAATATGCCATGCTGCCTTTGGACCAGTAATTCCAAACATTCTGGTAACAGCTGTTAACACAAACGGAGATAAAAATTGTCCAAAACCCTGAAGTGCAAAAAGAATACCTGTTGAAATTGCTGCTGGTGCTGATGAACTTTTGATAACTTTAAGAACAATTTCCGGATTAAAAGTTCCAAAACCAAGTCCATAAATAACGCCTGCGACACAAAACATTGAATATGTGTTTACGTTTACTAGTAAAAGAAATGATAACCCTAGGAATCCAACTCCAAGAACAATAGTGAATTTCTTAAATATTTTTGTTATAATTCTGCCATACATCATAGATGCAATAAAAGAACCAACAGTAAATAATGTAAGCACAAAACCAGCTTGAGCAGCATTTCCTATCTTACCTGATACCATAACTATAGATACATTTGTCATAAAGGAAAATGTCATCATATTTAATATCATATTTAATATCGCAATTATATAAGTATTGACCGTCGCCTTTCCTTTTGAAACTGATGTTTCAGTTTGAGCGGATTTTTTTTCTGGTTCCGGAAGCATAAACATTACCATTAAATATGATGGTATCATAAGCAAAAATCCAAGAAAAGCATATCTCCAACTGTACACGGCTAAAATACCGCCAACTACCTGAAATATTATACCAGAAACAGCTCCTACAGATGTCTTATATCCCATTAGTGCATCTCTTTCTTCGCCTTCAAATAAATAAGCTATCATAGATGCAGCATAAGGAAATAACATTCCATGGCCAGCGCCAAACAAAACCCTAGTAAATAATATTAAAGTCATACCCCCAAAGAAAGCAGGCAGGATTCCAATAAACATTAGAATAAACGATAAATATATTACCGCCTTTTTGGACATAAATCGCTCAAGTTGACCAGGTACCAAGGAAAATATAATCATCATCAAAGACGGTATAGTCGAAATCTGTTTAACTTCAGTGGCGCTTACATTAGGAAATGCCTTTGCTATTTCGCCAAGTGCTGGTGTGGTCATACTTGTTGTATATAACATGGCTGCCAAAGTTAACACAGCAATTTTTACTGTTAAACCGTATTTTTTTTCACTCATACTCTTTTGCTCCTTTTTTGTATAATAATTTTAAAAATTATCAAACTCCTGTTATATAAAGTGTTTTATATTCTTACTTACCCATTGCAGCTGCAATCATGGCTTTAACGTTTTCAGGTTTTGAATTAGGAGGTACACAGCAGCCTGCAGCCATAAAGAATCCCTGTGGTGAGAATTCATCTACAAGTTTTTTACTGTAATCGTATACTTCATCCGGTGTTCCTAATGATAGAAGTGATGGTGCAACATCCCCCATAAAAGCCATACGTCCTCCAAGAAGTTCTTTAGCCTTAAATATATCAGTTGAACTGTCAGGATGGAAAATTGCTCTGCCCTTAGGAACATCAAGGAAATAGTCCAGAAAACGGCTCCAATCCAGATCTAAATGAAAATAAATATTGGATCCTTCCTCAAGAATTACATCTATATTCTGCTTCATGTATTTCCACATATAGCGGTCAAAATCTTTCATAGATAAAAAATCTCCTGCTCCACGGCCTCCGCCTACAAATACAGCAAGCGGTTTTTTCTCACGTATTTGTTTTCTTAAATCATTTAACTTATCCACCATAAATGCATCAAATGCCGCTTCAACTTTCTCAGGTATCCTATGCATGTCCCTCATCAATTTAGGTATGGTACGTGCTCCACTAAAAACAGTAAACGGCCCTCCTGCTACTGCAGTTGTTAGCATGACACAACCTGCATCTGTATATTTTTTTGCAATTTTATCGGCAATAGTGCCGTAATATTTCATATCATCAAATGAACTTTTCAGATTTCTTTCGCAAAAGTCTTTAAAAAAGTAATTCCAACCTTTGTCAATGATGATGTCATAATCTTCTTCAGTCATTTTACCAATTTCATCTATCTGCCACTGTGCATCATCTTTAAGCTCACGCCCGGGTACCCTTGAAGCTGAAAGATAAGCTAGTCCACTTGTTGTTGGCAAACGAACTGGAGTAATGACACAATCTATATCCCCTATGGATTTCAATGAATTCACTACTTTATCTTCTGCTGCCTCATTGTCTGTTACAAATTCGCACAGCTTTCCACCTGCATATCTTAGTAAAAATGCTCCTGCGTGAAGCATAATAGGCGTTCTGTCCGTTTTTTGCATTGCAATATTCTTCTTGATCCTTTCCACATGTTCATTATACAATTCCTTATTACTTTTCATACTAATAACACCCCCACATAAATTAGTAAAAATATAAACTCACTTCAGTTTCCTTTCATATCAATGCTATCAAAATCCCAATATTGCTACAATGTTACAATTTGAGAAAAAACAATCAAACTGTTGTAAAGTTTTACAGTTACAATGTTGTTAAAATCATACATATGAACTATAATTAAATTGAATTCTTTACATAAGGGAGATAATTATGTCAGTTTTGATGAGTGAAATTGTTAATAACTTAGGGAAATACAACCCTGCTTTTAGAGTTAAACGCGACTCCTATGTGAGATGCTGTAAGTTTCTTAATAACAATGATTTACCATTAGACTCAAAAGATATATATTTAGCAAATATCTCTAATCTGCCCCCAAACATTTCTTCTAACAAAATTGTGAATTTACTATTTTTCACCAATGAAGATGTACCTAAATATTTGAAGGACAAACCTATGGTAAATTATATTGCAGTTAATCAAGATATAAGCAAAACAAAAATCTTTAATGAGCTTCAGGATTTATTTTTCCACCATGAATATAAAACAAATTGTGCTGAAAAACTGTTTAATGCTTTAAACGAAGGAAGAGATGTCCAACAAATTTTGAATATTTGTGCAGAAATTCTTGGAAATCCAGTGCTTTTAGCAGATTCATTCTTATATTTAATTAACTATTCAGGTTTTGATGATAGTATAGATGAGCCCGTATGGAAGAATTATATTACAACTGGACATATACCATTAGAATACATAAATCAGCGAAATTTAAACTTGACAGTACAGAACAGAATAGCTCCAGACATTATGTGGAATACTAGTACTTTAAAACACAAACAAATTATTGGAAGAATACGTTTAAATAACACTTTAATTGCTTATCTCAAAATATTGGAATATAACAAAGAAATCACGAAAAGTGATATAATGATTATCCCTATAATTTGTAACACTCTAGCACTAGCAGTAGAAAAAAGCAAATACAGTTTTTTTATACCTGAATCTCCTATTGAAACATTAATGATACATTTGTTAAAGGGAGATATGATTTCAGAAATTTCTATTGAAGAAATACAAAATCAATTCATCGCTAATCAGTATACTACTTACTACATTTTAAGTTTTTATGTAAAAAATGATATTCCTGACTTAACCCTAAAATTATACCATATGAAAGGATTAATAAACAGCATTTTTCACCACTACCACACAGTTATATATAATGATCATATAGTTACACTAGTTACTAAAAAAAATACTAAGGAGCCGGTAATAGATAGTTACCTGCATAATTCTTTTATAAAATTATTATTAGATAATCAAGTTGTTGCAGGTGTAAGCCGATGTTTTCACAATATAATGGAAATTTTCAAATTTCATATACAGTCAATTAAAGCTGCCAAACTAGGATACAAGTTAAATAAGGAAGATAATCTCTATTTTTACAATGACTATGCTGTCTATCATTTATTTGAAGCCTGCTCTTTTAAAGAAAAACTTGAGGAATTTTGTGATCCTTCTATTTTAAAATTGATTAATGATGATAAAGAAAATGGGACATCTTATGCCCTCAGTCTTTATACTTATATTCAAAATAACTTTGATATACAAAAAACATCATATTTTATGAATGTACACTATAATACTATAAAATACCGTCTTCAAAAGATTGAAGATGTTTTAGAAATTGATTTAAAAGACAGTAATGTCGTATTTCATATTAGCCTTTCTTTTCGTATTTTAGGATTCCTAGGATATTTTAAATTATAAACCATAGCTTTAAAATTTTTGCCAAGTGAGATTCTATGAGAAAAAGTGTGCAAAATAGAATAAGCTTTCTATGATAAAATCATAGAAAGCTTATTCTATTTTTATACAAATCTATAGATACTCCCATATTTAAAGCTAATAATCCCTTGATATTTCATATTCTGCATCTTCAAATAATTTTTTTATATTTTTTACTGATAATCCACGGCTTTTTTCAGTATTGGATATACTATCTCTGGGATTAGCACCTGCTTCAGCATACAACTGATTTACTCCACAGATTAAACTCATCTGAATGGTCTCATGTGCATTCATAGCCCTATGAGGTCGTGTAACTATTCTTGTAACTGCCGCAATTTTAGAAAGCTCAACCGATGAAATTTGGCCCTTTTCATACAAAGGAGTGCCTTTAACCGGTATTCTTCTCATGGCAGCCATAACTCCTACATTATAATCTCTAGCTCTTAACATTTCATCAACTATTTCCTCATAACTGTGCTCTGGACCAATAGGTTCTACACAATAGTATAATTCCAATCCTGCTTTTTTTATTGAATCGAGAGTTTCAATTCTAGCTTCAGGTTTAATAGTTGTGTCTATTCCTTCCCTTAAACGCTTAATGTGATATGCTCCAGTAAAGCCCACTTCTTTTAATTTAAGTGCTGTATCATAGTCAAAGTCTCCAATATTAGCTACTAATCTTACATTTTTAGGTAAAATGTTTCTTACATTCTTTGATATATTTAAGAAATCATTTATTGGATAGTCAGCAGTTGTCATTAGGAATAGATCATTGATACCTTCATTAACAATAGTTTTAGTTTCAGATAATATAGAGCCCATGTCCTTTCTCCATGTACTTTCCATAGTATAATGGTTTTTACCCATGGAACAAAACTTACAGTTTACAGGGCACGGTTCTGCGTTCAATCCTATTTGAGCAAATATAAAAGCCTTGTTATTAAATTCAGAACGCGTCATTTCGTTTGCAAGTGATATAATTTTATAAAAGTCACTGGAATTGTTTTTTACATTTAGCAATGATATTGCCTCTTCTTTATTAAGTAATTTGCCACTTTTAGCATCATTAAGGATTCTATCGATAGTCATATAGATACCTCCAATCATTAAAATAATTTGTACTAATAAAACAATCACTTTGTAATACAAAATGATATATTTTTACTGGGCTGACTTGTCGTTACTAATAACACTTTTTACTTCATTAAGAAATGTGTCAATTGTATTTTTATAGTCTTCTAATGTTGAAATCCATGTACATAAGCATTGATAGCCATCTTCAGTAATTTTAAAAATTTTTTTAGCTGGACCAGAATTATTTGTATCCCAAGTTGATATAATGAGTCCATTACTTTCCATAGTTTTTAAATGACGATATACTCCTGTGGGGTCAGGTTTATTTCCATTGAACATGGCTGTTTGTGCAATTCTCTGGATAATCTTATAACCGTGTAATTCTTCTTTTACAAGAGCTGCAAGTATAGCAGGCTGAATCATTTTATCCAAATTGCTGCCTTTACATGGACACTGCTTTAAATTGTTCATTAGATCGCCTCCTGTATTAGATTACATCTAATAATAAATATAATTATACTATTTATATACTTCATATACAAATTATCTTAACAAGCTAAACTTTATATAGAGTAATTTTAAAAAAATTTGACTCTGAAGAAATAAATTAGTAAAATTATAAAATCGACATATAAAAATTTAACAGAGGTAAAAAAGCACAAGAAAGTATCGACCTCAAAAGGAGACATATGTAATGAGCGTACCATCATCAATAACTGAATTTGTGGGAACAGTAAAATATGGAGATACAGTAGGTCTTGTTATAGCAAATGTGGATAGTTCTTTGCATGAGAAGATGGGATTAGATAAAAGACATCGTTCAATAGGAATTATAAGTAACAGGACAGGAGCAGGTTCTCAAATCATGGCTGCTGATGAAGCAGTAAAGGCTACTAATACGGAAGTTGCAAGTGTTGAACTTCCAAGAGATACAAAAGGTGGGGCAGGACATGGTTGTTTGATCGTACTCGCAGCAGAAGATGTATCTGATGTAAGAAGGGCAGTAGAAATCGCCCTTAGTAAAACAGAAAGAAATTTCGGAGATGTTTATGGATTTGATGCAGGTCATATTGAATTACATTACACTGCAAGGGCAAGTCTTGCTTTAAACAAAGGTTTTGGTGCCCCTATTGGAAAAGCTTTTGGAATAATTGTAGGTGCTCCAGCGGGAATTGGTGTAGTAATGGCAGATACCGCACTTAAAACTGCAAATGTTGAGCTTGTTAGTTATTTAAGTCCAAGCCAAGGAACTGCCCATTCAAACGAAGTTATCATAACTGTCACAGGCGATCCAGGTGCTGTAAGACAATCGGTAATTGCTGCTAGAAAGGTAGGATTGTCTATTGCCAGATCAATGGGTCAAAACCCTGTATCTACTACAGGAAAACCTTATATCTAATAGTTTTTATACTTATTTTTAATAAGACATACTTTTTGAGTAAAAATTCACTCAAAAAGTATGTCTTATCTTACTTTAACATTGAAAGCATATAATCAGGAATATTCTTATTTTTACCATTTGGGAGTTCCATTGTTGTTACTTTAGGCTTTCTGGTTGATAATTTCATAGTTCCGTCTTCACTTTTTAAACTCATAATCCTTAAAAGCCAGTTATCATTATCTACAAATTCATAATCATCACGTATATGTGTACCCCTACTTTCTTTTCTCATAAGGGCAGCTCTTACACCTGCTTCTGTGCAAGTTAAAAGATTTCGAACCTGTACTGATTCTATCCATTCATAGTTATAAACTCTATTTTTACTTTTAGTACTCATTGCGCTTATGTCATATTTGTGTATTTTTAAAATATCATCTAAAGCTTTTGTAAGTCCCTCTTCATTTCTTCTAAAGTTGAATCCAGCATCAGCTGTCTTTTCTATATTTCTGTGTATTTTTATAGGACTTATCCCTTCTTTTCTTTCAAGAGGTGAAAAAATATCTTTAATTATACTATCAATATTAGTATTTTTCATACTTGGCTCATTTACATTTTGTATATATTTGCAAGCGGACAATGCTGCTCTATAACCATGTACAAGCATTTCAATAAGTCCGTCTGCAACCCTCATAGCTCCAAATACACCACTTGTAGTCTCACCAGCTGCATAAAGTCCTGGTACTCCAGTGTACATATTTTCGTCTACTTCAATGCCACCCATGCTGTATTCTGAGCCAATACCTACTTCCCATGGAATGCCCTTTCTTATATTTTCAACAAAAGTATCCAAGTTGTTTCCTTGATAGAATCCTTTTCTATACCACATGTTCATTAATGGCTCAGATTTTTTTAAGGCTTTTTCATAAATATCAAAAGGTACATTGGAATAATCAAAATATACTCCTCCATTTGGAGTTGCTTTTCCTTTTGCAATTTGATCTCCATAATAATACGTAAATATAAGCTTTCCCATTTCACTTTCCTTGGCCATTTTAAGTAAAGTTTCAGGTATATTGTCTAAAATTGATTCTCCTTTGCCATTTTTAACAATGGGCATAAGCATACTGGAATGTAAGAAAGGATAAATTGAACCTTTATATACTGATGGTGAAAGGGCAACTGCTGGTATATATAATAAAAATTCCATATCTGCAAGCTTGACTCCTGCACGGTACGCCATAGCCATTCCATCGCCAGTCATATCGGAAACAGTGCATTTAAAGGAATAGGGCTGATATCCGCCAGTAGCTAAAATAACTGACTTTGATCTAATTTCAATAATCTCTCCTGAATATATATCTATTCCAACTGCACCTACAGCTCTTCCATCTTCCATCAAAACATCTGCAACCATAAAATCTTGTATAACATCAATGCTGCCTGCCTCAGAAACTCCATATCGGCATCCATCTGCAACAGCTTTACCTGATGTTATATATCCTTCTTCTCCAAAGAATGCAACCTTATGTCCTGCTTTTTCAATCCACTGTTTAAGTTTCCAGCAGCATTCACCACAATCATTAACAAACTGCTCAACCATATTTTGATCACTTAGATAAAAAGACTGCTTTACAATTTGTTCAAATAATTTTTCCTTCGTATTTCTAGGATCTGCTTCCTTGAGTCCATATTTATAATATGCAGTTTCTCCATCCATAGAAAATCCTGCTCCTGCCATAATAGCATTACCACTTTTCCCAAGCTTTCCTTTTAATGCAAGCAGTACTTTTGCTCCTTTTTCAGCAGCTGTTACAGCTGCCATTGACCCTGCTCCAGAGCCTCCAACAACTAATATGTCAGTATCAATTATCTTATCTATTTGCATTTTAACAGCCTCCTAATTTTATAACATTTTTAGATTAAATTTACAAACTTTATCACCTTTTGCAATGCAATAGGGTCTTTCCAGCTTCATACCAAAAGCTTCAAACAAAATATGATCTATTTCACAATATAGATGTCCTAATTCCATACCAGCTTTTCCATATTGTGACCATATATCCCCCATAGGACAATAAGTAATTTCTGATTGATCATTATCTGAATATTTCCAAGCATTTGAAGGCATGTCTCTAACGGCAGCATAAGTTCTAGGATTGTTTAAATCCAAACCTTTTTCTTTTGCTTCAGCTTTCATCGCATCTACCCTTGCCTTCCCAAACTTCTTAACTGCAGATGAAATTGCATCTTTTCCATTTTCTTCTCCCATTCTTTCAACCATTTCCTGTGCCATAAAATAATACAGTTCAGCCATAAGCTTTGCAAATTTAACTGCTGGTTCCTCACTACTTTTTAAATTACTCATTTTATTTACCTCCCCCTATAATCTTTATATAGTAACCAAATCTTTTACTTTTTTTCTTCCTTTTAAAGGCTCAAGGACAATTTCATCGCCCTTCTCTATTACATGTGTGCATGCAAGAGAAGGAATACCATCAACCATAAGAGTGCATCTTCCACAAATTCCATGGCCGCAGGCACTGTGTTTGTAATAGCTCAAACTGCTATCACAATGTTCCTGGATATAATCGAGAACATTCATTACAGTCCACTTTTCTTCAAAAATTACTGGAATATCAAAACAGTCATAATGTTCAGCTTCTTCTACTGTTGGTTCAAATCGATATACTTTTACTTTCATTTCAATACCTCCGATTAATAAAATTTTTAAAGTATAAATATTTTGTAGTTCGTAATAATTTATCAAAAAAAATTTGTTTGAATTCAAACAAATTTATATCATAAAGACTTTGCTAATCTCCTTAAAAATTTAATAAGAAATTCTTTTCCCTGATCATTTTCTGTTGCTTCCAAGTATTTTTTAGCAATTTCATAATCAAACTTCATATGTTCTTCTTGAATAGCTTTGCCTTCATCAGTGATTTCAAGATTAAATGAGCGTCTATCCTCTGGACTTATAACTCTCTTTACAATTCCACGCTTTTCAAGACGATTTATAACACTTGTAAGTGTACTATTAGGAATTTGCAATATATTAAGTAAATCCTTTATCTGTTTTCCTGGATTTTCTGCTACTACTCTTAATACTCTAAAATCAAGCATAGACATTTTTTTTGTTTTATCTGAATAATCATTTAAAAATTTGCTGTTAATCATTTTATATACGAGTTCATGTATAGCTTTATCAACAATTCTAATATCCTCATCTTTTATCATAGTGTATTTTCTTCCTTACTTCGTAATATTTATATTATGTAATAATACTAAAACATCTTATAAAATTTGTCAAGATAATTATATGATTTTTTAAACCAATTTGTTTAATTTCTTCTATCTATCAAAAATAAAAGATTTAACAACCCCAAAATATTCTCTTACACAATAATTAGGCAACAGCAAATAGTTTACAGATGCAGGAACACCTTCAACTTGAAATCCATATCTTTTAGCCAAAAATTTAGCTCTAAAAACATGAAAATTACTTGTAACAACAGCTAGCTGTATATTTTCCCTACCATCTATTTTCTTCAAAATCTCTCTAGTATATTTCATATTTCCCAAAGTATTTTTGGATTTTTCTTCCTTTATTATGTCTTCATTCTTTACTCCATGCTCAGCAAGGTATATCCTCATAGCTTCTGCTTCTGATATATCTTCTCCAGGTCCTTGTCCCCCTGAAGCAATGACTTTTATACCTGGATTTTGTTTTATATATTTAAGTGCTTCTTGAGTCCTCTGAAGTTGAACTAGAAGCATATTTCTTCCGCTAATCCCACCACCTAAAATCATAATGTAATCAGGTTTCTTATTATGACTTTCATTAGCACTTACAAAAATGCATCCTTCAACAAAAATAAATGAAATAGCAATTATGGATATAAAAACTTTTAAAACTGTCAAAAACTTTTTCATTACTTTATTAAAGTTATTTTCATGAAACTTTATTTTATAAATTCCTAAAATCACGCAAGCAATTCCTAACATAACAAAAAACTCTGAAAAATTCACAAACCTGCTAAATACTATGAAGCAGCTAATAAAATATAATATGTTGATTATTCCAAAGGCCACTAGGAAGTATCCTATACCCTTGTGATTTTTTAAATTTTTAATCTTAAACACCATCCTAAAACATAATATTTTATAACCCAGTTTTTTTAATCACTTATATCATTAAAATTGTAATCTATCATATACCCCTCAAATCATATTTACCACAGTTTTCATTCTTATATACTTCCATTATATACTATATTGAAGCAGTTATAATAGTAAAAATATCTAAAATATAAGTCAACTTTTCAATTAAATTTTCTATACTGATACTATGGGCATTGAATTTGTTTATAAAATATACCTTATATTACTTCTATTAAATTATTATGTTATGCACCTGTTACTTACAATAAAAAGGAAGTGATATATTATGGAAGATACCTCTATAGAAATACCTGCTTCAAAATGTTTCACCGCTACTAACTTAAACCCTAAAAATATTATACTAAACACACTTTTTACTGGACTTGAGTCTGATAAAGATTATAAAGGTTATATCTTTTTTGATATTTCTAATTGGTTAAAGGATTTTCATATTAATTCTATAATTTTGAGGCTATATTTAAAAGAGTTAAAGACATTGTCTCTGAGTCCTAATCTATATATATCAGAAGTGGACAAGAATATTTGTGAATTAAATGAATGTAGTAATCCACAAACTCAAATATCCTATACAGTAAATAAAGATTCTCATGGATCTATTGATATAAATATAATGGATCTATTTTATAATAATAATTTTGATATTATAAAGAACAAACTATTTATGTTAAGTTCCGATGAAAAAGAAAAATCACTCTTTATATTTAGCTCAAATTCCACGGAAGATGATAAATTAAGTCCTAAATTATTAATTACCTGCTGTGATAAGCAACCTAAAACAATCAAACGTTTTATGGGAGTAAAAGAGTATCACTGGACTTTTGATTTGTATAAAAGTACAGTTTCTGAAGTAGTAAATATTGAAGACATCAATGAAGGTACTTTTTTCGTTACCAATGAAAGTAATTATCCAGTTGCTGCGGCAGTACAAGTTAGTGGTAATTTAATGAACTGGATTACCGATACAAAAGTTTTAGTTAATCCCCATACTACAAATGTGCTAATTTCAAGGTACTATGGTAAATACTCCAGATTACTTTTACTTTGTAAAAATAGTGCTCATATAAAAGCATCATTTGTATTTCAATTTTACAAATAATTTGTATATATTTTATATGACATTTATTTACACTGAGAAATATGCTGATAAGTTTGATTTCAATTTATCAGCATATTTCCCAGTATAATGTTATTTAAAAAAATTGCGAAACAATTTTTTTAAATAACAAAGTACAAAGTTCAAATATCAAATAAGGATAATTTTCTTCCTAACGTCAGAAAATATTAAAATTATAGATTTCCTGAGGTATGAGGGAAATCATCTTTGCCTGTTCTTTGTTATTTGAACTTTGTTATTTTCAAAAGCTTTGTCTCACAATATTTTTATATTAAGTCAAAATTTCATATGTGCAAAAGTTGCGTTATTAATTTATATAACATTTCTCCATATATTCGTCAGCTTTTTTCCGTCATCTTTATAGTATATATATGCTGGCTGCCAGTAACTTCCTATATACTCCCGCTGACGGGTATTTACTGATACAAGTATTTTATCAGGTTTATCTGTTTTGGATATTTTTATTACATTGTACCTTTCAGGAACACCAGGCCATAAGCCACTTTTCCCAACGCTTAAGGCTCCAGCTCCAATCATAACCATGTTAGGATTTATATTTTGAGGGTTTAGATAATCCAAACTTATGCTCCTATGAACATGGCCATGCAAGTAAATTTTAAAATTTTCATTTTGAAGTGCATTTGCAAAGGGAATATCATTTCCATAGCTATTTGTAAGATCTACAGGATGATGTCCTACTGCTATTTTTATTATATTGTCCTGAGGCAGCTGTCTTGAAACCTTTATTAATCCATCCGTATCAAAATAAGTTACTTCACGATTGAACTGGTCAATTTCAGCAGCAGTATTTAACATGAAGAATGCTACTTTTTCATTATCTATAAAATCCCCCAATATAACTTTAAGCTGTTCTTTAGGATTATCTGGAAAAGGAACTTTATATAACATCTCATACAAATATCTGCTGTAGTTTGTAAATTTTTTATACCATTCTGCATCATTTCTTTTTAAATAAAACAAATCAGTTCCAACATTAGTAACTACTTTATCGTTAGGTCCGGGAGTACCAATAGTTAAATGATAGCTGCTCATAGTAACACTCCAACTTAAATCATGGTTTCCAGGTACTATAACTATTTTTTGATAAGGTACATTAAGTTCTTTACTCAATATATCTATAAACTTGAATGCTTTTTCAAAGGATGATTCTGAATCGCCACGTTCAACAAAATCTCCACTAATTACTACATAATCAATATCAGTTAGCTTTATACTGCTTTCAGGATTATCAAAGTAAACCTTTTTTAAGTCACTTATTAAAAGGTATGCTTCATTTTTTTCATCGATGTCTGTTGTATAGTGCAAATCACTTAAGTCTAGTATAATTCCTTCCTTTTTAGATACTGAACTAACTTCCCTTTGTGAGTGAGTTTTTATTTTTCCTTTTGAATCATGTTCCATATTCTCATCCCCAAATTTAACGATATTTAATTGTTTGAAATTTTTATTTTGCTATTATATAATACTCATTAATAGGGACAAGGTTCCAATATCTAATAAAAATACTGCAAAAACCTCTTCGTGAAAACACAAAGAGGTTTCTTTTTGTCATTATACTTTTATCACTATACTTTTTTTACATAGTCCTCATTCTTCTGCACTCATCAGCACATTGACGACATGCATCTGCACACATTCTACAGTGTTCATCATTGAATTTGCTGCATTCGGATGCACATTCATCACAAGTTGTTGCACACAAATTGCAAATATCATTTACATGATATCCTCTTCTAGCCATGGTAGTTGCAGCTGTTCTACAAATTTCTGCACAATCAACTAAATCAACTATACAATGTTCTCTTGCCTTTACATCTGGTTCTGACAGGCACATTCTGAAACATTCCTCACATAATTGCATACATTTATTACAAGAATCAATACATGATTGATACTGAGCATTTGGAGCCATTAAAGTTGAATTCATAATCTAAACCCTCCTTAAAACTTTTATGTCTACATTTTATTTTGCTCTAAATATTTGACTTTATGCATTTAATAGCATCTCTTATTTTAGAAAAACCCCCAATAAATAATAGAATAAATAATTTTCATGACTAAATTTAAGAAAATGTTAACAAGTATAGAATAATTGTCACAATATATTTGAGAATATATACTTCTTTTCAAATATAATTGAGTTAAAATTTCCCTTATGATATGGTAGAAAGGGGATTTTTATAATACTAAACTAATTGCACTTTTATATGTACAAAACATAAATAATATACGCAATCCACATTAATATTAAAGAATCCATATAATAACACTTGAAAAGGGGTAATTTAGTTGAAATTAAGAAATATGCAAGGAAAAATTTTAGCATGTATCTTACCATTAGTTTTACTAGGAACATCTATAGTATCCTTTATTGGATATACTAATTCTAAAAACATGATCAATGCTCAAATTGATGAAAAAATGGACTATAAGTTACATGAGTCTGTAGAAAATATTCAAAAACTTTTATTAAAGGATGGTAAAGTAGCTGAAACTTTGGCCAAAGTAGCCGAGACTTCAGGAGGCACTTTAAGCCCAGATGCTTATAAATCCTTATTGGAGAACTTTGTAAAAACTAATGAGGAAACATATGGTTCAGGAGTCTGGTATGAACCAAATAAATATAATGCAAGTCAAAAGTACTATGGACCCTATGCATATAAAAATAACGGTAATGTAGAATATACAGATGAGTATAGTAATGAAACTTATAATTATTTCAAGTATGATTGGTATAAAAACGCCAAAAATGCAAATAAGAGCTTAGTTTGGTCTATACCTTATTATGATGATACTAGTAAAGTTACCATGGTTACTGCAGCATCACCTTTTTATGATCAAAACAAACAGTTTATTGGTGCTACTACAGCAGACATGGATTTAACTAGTCTACAAAAAGCTATACAAGACATGAAGTTTGGTACAAGTGGTAGAGCCTTCCTTTTAAGTAGTGATGGGACATATATATCAGCCCCAGATAAAAGCAAAATTATGAAAGTTAAAATTTCAAATGACAGTAATAGTAGTTTAGCAGCTATTGGAAATGACATTGTAAAACAGAAAAGTGGTGAAAACACTTTCTACCAAAATAATGATAAATATAGAGTATATTATACTACAGTCCCAGAAACAGGTTGGACAATAGCCATAACTGTTTCTCAATCAGAATTATATGCTCCACTTAAGTCTTTTCTTTTTAAAACAATACTTACATTTTTGATAATTATTGCACTAAGCGTACTTGTAGCAATCTGGTTTAGTAGACAAATTAGGAATAACATATCAAAAGTTAACGAATTAGTACATGCTGTTTCTAAGGGAGATTTAACAAAAACATTAGAAATAAACACAAAAGATGAGTTAAATATTATGAGTAAAAATTTAAATAGTATGACTGCAGGCTTAAAAAATATGATTTCAGGGGTTTCTGAAAGTATAGAGCAGATAGTTTCTATTTCAGAGGAATTAGCTGCTAGTTCTGAGCAGACAGAAACCACTGCAAGTCAAATAGCAACATCTGTATCTCATATAGCTGAAGGCAGCAACAACCAGGTAGCAGATGCAGATAAAACAGTAAATAGTATGACCAATATTTATGGAGATATAGATAAAATATCCGAAAAGGTACAGGACGTTACAAATCATTCTGTTGAAACTTATAAAAAAGCCGAAGAAGGTACAAGTGTGGTAAATAATGCTGTAGAACAGATGGAAATCATAGATAATAATACTACAGTATTATCAAAAGTTGTAAATATACTAAATAGTAAATCAGGAGAAATCGGAAATATAAGTTCTATTATTATAGATGTATCGGAACAAACTAATTTACTTGCCTTAAATGCAGCTATAGAAGCTGCCAGAGCTGGAGAACATGGAAAGGGATTTGCCGTTGTAGCAGAAGAAGTCAGAGTATTAGCAGAACAGTCATCTAATTCATCTACTCAAATTAATGTACTTATTAAAGAAATACAAAATGAAATTCAAAAAGCAGTAACTTCCATGCAAGAAAGCAGCAAATCAGTTAAAGTGGGTATTAATTTAGTTAAAAATACAGGGACTTCTTTTAGTGAAATATTAAAAGATATAAGTAGTGTTTCTGATCAAATACAATATGTAGCTAAGGGAGTACACCAAATTACAATTTCCATACAGGATATGGTTAATTCAGTAAACAAAATATCAGATATTTCTAAGGAATCATCAGAAAGTATACAAAGTATAGCAGCTTCCTCCGAGGAACAAATGGCTATTATGAAAGAAGTAGCAGAAGTATCAGAGAATTTATCTAATATGGCTGTAAAATTAGGCTCAGATATAAATACGTTTAAGATGTAAAAATAATAGAATATATCTAAAATGGAACGTGCCTAGATCAGTGTAAATTAAATCTAGGCACGTTCCTCTTTTCACTTATTAATTGTTTATTTTATTTCAATATTACTTACTTGACAGAAGCTGTAATAAAACTTATTGTATAAATACATACAAATTTAATGAAAGAAGGAAGATAAATGAAAAATCCTATAGTTACAATTGAAATGGAAAATGGTAAATTAATAAAAATAGAACTTTATCCCGACACCGCGCCAAATACAGTAAATAATTTTATATCATTAGTTAAAAAGGGATTTTATAATGGTACAATTTTTCACAGGATTATACCAGGATTCATGATTCAAGGAGGAGATCCTGAAGGCACAGGAATGGGCGGCCCAGGTTACTCAATTAAGGGTGAATTTTCATCAAATAATTTTGAAAATAATTTGAAACATGAAAAAGGTGTAATATCTATGGCTAGAACTATGGCTCCTAATTCTGCAGGCTCTCAATTTTTTATAATGACAGATAATGCACCTCATCTCGATGGTCAGTATGCTGCTTTTGGAAAAGTTGTAGAAGGAATTGATACAGTAGATGAAATTGTAGCACAAGAAAGAGATTACAATGATAAGCCTTATGAAGACCAAAAGATGAAAAATGTAACCATAGATACTTTTGGCAAAGAATATGATGAACCACAAAAGACAAATGATTAAAATAAATAATTAGGTTAGGAGATAAATTATATGGTTTTTTTTGGACACCTTGGCCCCACAACAGCAGCTTTTAAACTTTATGAAAAGATACATAAAAAGGAGACAATTGACTATAGATTTGTTCTTGTTGGGGCAATTCTTCCTGACCTCATAGATAAGCCCATAGGAGCATTTCTATTTAGAAATACCTTCCATAATAGTCGTATATTCGGGCATACTCTTTTATTTTCACTTATACTTTTATCAATAGGCATAGGTCGTATTAAAAGAAATAAAGGAAACCGTATTTTCACACTTGGGGTTTCAACTTCAATCCATCTAATACTTGACAGTATGCAGTTATATAAAGGAATACTTTTTTGGCCATTTTTAGGATTTAAATTCCCTGAAAGACCAGAAGGAAATTGGTCACAAGGAACGCTTCAAAGACTTCTTACAGATCCCTCCTACTACCTAACTGAAATAGTAGGATTTATAATTATTATGTATTTTTTTATAAAACTTATAAAAAACAAAAGATTAAATGAATTCATACGAAATGGTAAACTCTAATTAAACACAGTATCCTAAATCAAGTAATTCTTCGGATAAAAAAAACATGCGATTAGGTTCGCATGTTTTCTATAATACTTAGAACTTATAAAATAAATTTTTAAATATCTATACAGTAAATTTATGAATCATTTCATCAAGATTTTGTGCAAGTTCCGATTGAGTTTGTGCAGATTTTGCTATATCCTGTATTGCAGTGGAAACTTCAGTTACACTACCTAATATTTCTTCAGACCCTGATGCAGATTCTTGTGTAGTTGAGGATATATTATCAATAGCTGCTGTTACTTGATCTACAGTTTGACTCATTTTATTTGCAGCTGATGCTATATCTCTAGCCATATTATTCATAAATTCAGAATCCCTATCATATGCCATACCTGTTTCCAGAAGCAGTTTCTGGCTTGGTTTTACATTATTATTTATATACTCCAGTATATCTTTTGCACTGTTAGATAAATTATTAAAAGCATCTTGAACTTGTACTACCATACTCTGAATTTGCGTAACAGCCTTTGCTGATTCCTCTGACAGTCCCCTTACTTCCTCTGCCACTACTGCAAATCCTTTGCCGTGTTCTCCAGCACTAGCTGCTTCTATAGCTGCATTTAAAGCCAATAAATTTGTCTGTTCTGCTATATCTCCTATGGAATCAGCCATTACTTTTACCTTATCAACAACTTTTCCTGCTTCTATGGCCTTTATAATGTTCTCATGCTTTTCACTATAAATTTTATCTCCATTTTCTATATCTGCTTTAGCCTTAGTTTTAACCTCAGCTGCCCGTGTTTTTATTTCTTTTACTGAAGATGATGCATTATCAGCTTTATTTGAAAGTTCAGCTGTAGTTGAGTTTATTTCCTGAACAGCAGCATCTACTTCTTCCGTTACAGCACTTAAACTTTCATTTCCCTTTGCTATTTGTTCAGTGGACTCATTTACAGTTTCTATACTAGCATAAACTTCTTCTGTTGTTGCAGATAGTTCTTCACTAGAAGCACTTATATCTGTAGAACTATTACTAATTTGTAAAATTAAATTTCTTATATTCTCCATTGACTTATTTAAAGCTTCAGCAAGCTTGCCAATTTCGTCCTTACTCTTAACATCTATTTTTTGTGTTAAGTCCCCACTTCCAATAGCTTCTCCCAATTGCAATATCTTTTTTACTTTCTCCGACATCAGTTTAGCTATTAGTATTCCTAGTAAGACAGAAACAACCAACCCTAAAACAGTTACAATTACAATAAAAATAAAAGCACTGGCCGTCATCTTGTCATTAACATCATCCTTATCATCAGCCCACTTAACATTGAGATTAATCATATTATCTATTTGACTATTCATTTTTTTCCTTACAATACTAACTTTAGGGTAAACTTTAAGTGCTTCATCATAGTTATTTTCACTAACAAGCTTTATAAGTTGCTCACGAATGTCTCTATACTCATTTACTGACTTTTTTAGTTCTTCAAATAGCTTTCTATCTTCATCCTTCGTAATAGAACTTTCATAAGTATTCATAATTTTAGTATTATCTTCTTTTAAATTAGCTATTTCTTTTTTTATATCATTAAATTCATTTTTATCCCTTTTGTATACAAGAGAAAGTAGGTCTGCCCTAATTTCCGTTTGATTGTCCTTTAAAGCTCTAATAGCATTTATACCAGCTAAATTGTCATTATGCATGTCAGCTGCATTTTTACCTATCTGTCCTATATAGATGCCTCCAATTATGCCTACTATTATTATAAATAAAGATGTTAAAATAGATAATGACATTATTTTTTGAACCATTTTTAAATTGCTAAACCACTGTTTCATTAAAATTCTTCTCCCTTCACAGTTTAATACCCCAGTTTAATATTCGATATATTTCTGGAACTCTTTATCAATTATTATTGTATTACATTTTTCGTCTAAATGACTTTCTTATTTATCCAAGCAGCATTTTGTTAAAATCTTGATTTTTATTTGATATTCTCTTCTTATACATAAGGAAGGAGTATTTATTATGGGAAAAGATTATTTATTGGAAACTCAAAAATTAACAAAAATATTTAAAAGGGATTGTGCTGTAAATGGCCTTAACATTTCAATTCCAAGAAATCATATTTACGGACTTCTTGGTGCTAATGGTGCAGGAAAATCTACTACATTAAAAATGTTAACAGGACTGCTAAAACCAACTTCAGGTAAAATCAATTTTGATGGTCATACATGGACCCGTAAGGATTTAAGAAATATTGGTGCCTTAATTGAGCAGCCTCCTATTTATGGAAATTTAACTGCAGAGGAAAATCTAAAAGTTCACACCACCCTTTTAGGGTTACCTAACAAACGTATTAAAGAAGTATTAAAAATTGTAGACTTAACAGATACAGGTAAAAAGGAAGCTAAAAATTTCTCCATGGGAATGAAACAACGTTTAGGAATTGCCACTGCAATCTTAAATCATCCTAAGTTACTCATACTAGACGAACCAACTAATGGGTTAGATCCTATTGGTATTCAAGACTTACGAAAACTCATAAAATCCTTTCCTGAGGAAGGGATGACTGTAATACTATCCAGCCACATCTTAGCAGAAGTAGAACAGATCGTAGATTATGTGGGAATTATGAGTCACGGCATATTAGGTTATCAAGGAAAAGTTAACCCAGGTGAAAATTTAGAAGAACTATTTATGAGTGTTGCAGAAAAAACTACTAGAGGAAGAAGGATTGCCAGATGAACAAGTATCTAATTGCTGAAAATTTTAAAACAAAAAGAACTATGCTTCGTAAAATACTTATTTTTATGCCTATATTATGTACTATTCTTAGCTTTACTTTTGATTATTTAGGCTTTGGATATTTCACTTCTGACTCTGTTTTTACTTCTATAAATCATTGGTCTTTATTATGGATGCCAGCTTTAATTGCTTTAACTACAAGTATGTTTCACAAACTTGAACAAAACAGCACAGGTTATAAGACGATTTTTTCTTTTCCTATTGATTTAAAGAAAACCTGGATATCTAAAATTACAATTTTATCATCATTTACATTGATATCCTCTATTTTTTTATGTGTAATTCTTACTATATTAAATATGATCTTTACTAGGACACAAGCAAATAGTGTACCATTTTACTATTGTCTTATAGCCGCTATCATAGGCTGGCTTACATCCCTCTGGCAGATTCCTCTATGCCTATGGTTAAGTAAAAAGATAAATTTCTTTGTCTTATTACTTGCAACCTGTGCAGCTAATTTAGAGCTCGGTGCAGCTTATGCCCCATCCTCTTTGTGGTGGCTATCTCCATGGACCTTTCCCCTTAGACTGCAGTGTCCAATATTGCATCATCATCCAAATGGACTACCCCTAGAACCAGGAAGCAGCTTATTGAATCCGTCAGTTATTCCAGTTGGTATTTTAATAGGAGTTTTTCTATTTTTAGTTCTAATAACTTTTACCACTTATTCGTTTAAAAAAAGTGAGGTACATTAATATGAGTGAACTTTGGCACAGCTACAAAGCAGAATTTTTTAAAAATAAACACAGTATTTTTCTCCGGGCACATATTGTGCTGCCTTTTCTCTTAGTTTGTCTTATGACTTTTACAAGGCTTGGTAAATCAAGTGATTTGGGGATATTTAGTAACTTCTTTAAACTGATGGGATTTGCCTTTTCATTACTTGCTGCAGTACTTTGCGCGCTAATTGCTGATCAAGAAAAGCAAGCTGGGCATTGTCAAATAATGCTTAGCAAACTTTCCCATAAAACAACTTCTTTTGTAAGTCAACTGTGCATGTTACTTACAATGTGCTTAGGAGCTATATTTTTTGCTATATTACTATTTTTCATATCCATGAAACTCATATTGCATATAAACAGCATAAACTATCTTTTGTATTTTAAAACAGGGGCTTTCATATTTTTATGTGTTATTTTCCTCTATAGTTTATACTTAATTTTAGCTTATCATTTTAATACAGCTGTTTGTAATATAACTGGATTTGCCGGGGTCATAATTTGTGCTGTAGCCTCTACAGCACAGGGAGACAGTGTTTGGATGTTCTTGCCCTGGGTGTGGCCCATACGGTTTATAAACTTTATAGTTATGTCTCAATACAAGCTTCAAGGTAAAATTCCCCCAAAAGAAATTTTTTTCTCATATACCCAAAATGGGCTAAATACAGGACTAACATCTATGATAATAATGACAATTTGCTGTATTATATTCTATATACTTTCCTTTCACTTTTGGGAGGGTAGACAAAAATAATCAATAAAAGTATCATGTAAATAATGGGGGGTAGAACATGGCAAAAATTTTAGCTGTAGATGATGACAGGCGAATTTTAAAATTGATAAAAAATGCTTTGAAATTAAACCATCATGAAGTAATTACACTGCAAAATCCAGAAAATATTCCTATAGAAGATTTTTGTGGATATGATCTGATTTTGCTGGATGTAATGATGCCAGGGATAGATGGCTTTGAACTTTGTCAGAAAATACGCAGTGCAGTAGATTCTCCAATTATTTTTTTAACAGCAAAAACAGACGAATCAGCAATCGTAAAAGGGTTAGCCTTTGGCGGAGATGATTATATAGCAAAACCTTTTGGAGTAATGGAATTAAATGCTCGTGTTGAAGCATACCTTAGACGTGAAAATCGCGGCAAGTCAACAAAAAAATTAGTATATGGTGATATTACAATTGATTTTGATAAGAAGGAAATACTGGTCAATAATAATGTCATTGCTTTTACTAAAAATGAATATAATATTTGCGAATTTTTAGCACTTAATCGAGGTAAAGTATTTACAAAACAGGCAATCTTTGAGGCAATTTACGATTTGGACAGTGACACTCAATTTTCAGTAATCACTGAATATATAAGATTAATCCGTAATAAATTTAAAGGATATAACTGTTTTCCTATAGAAACAGTGTGGGGAGTTGGATACATGTGGAAGTAAAAAAAACATCCTTTCAAATGTACATTATTAAATTTATCTTAAAAGTGGGGTTTTCTTTTATTATACTTTTACTTGCTTTACTTTTTGTTTTTAGTTATATCTATAATAACAAAATGCTGCTGCCATCTAAATATTCAGAACAATTAGTGGAAAAAGTAACGCCAAGTATAAAAAGTGCTAAAGAAGTGACTTCTGAATTAATACCTAAAAATTTAAAATATACAATTTTAGACAAACAAACTTTAGATGTAAAAAAAAAGTACCATGAATAAGTCCCAAATTAAAAAAGCAAAATTACGTATTAAAAACCACCAATTTACAGGAGCTGATTTTTTCGGAAATGCTTATGCTATAATCGAGCGCCCAAAAGAATACTGCGTAATTCATTACAAATTGATCATGCAATTTGCAAACCCAACCCTTCGAAATCTGATGCCTTATCCTGGATTAGCTATTGCTTTGCTTTTTACCATTATTTTGTTAATTACACTGTATTTTCTTTCCCTGCAGTTTTCAAATAAGATAAAAAGAGAATTAAACAAATTTAGCTTCATTACTCAAAAAATTGAAGATAAAGATTTAGATTTTGAGGTGCAAAATTCTTACTTTGTAGAACATCAAAAAGTTATGGATTCCTTAGATAGTTTGCGCCGCAGCCTTAAAAAATCCTTAACCTGCCAATTTGAGCAAGAAAAAAACAAAGGTGAACAAATTAGCGCATTGGCTCATGACATCAAAATACCCATTACTGTCATTAAAGGAAATGCAGAATTATTAAGTCTTACACAAAAAGACGAAAATGCATTAGATTATACAAATGAAATCATGGAAGCAGCAGGTGAAATAGAACATTATACTGAGCTTTTAATTGAAACTTCTAAAAATGATCAGTCCATTGCCCTGCACAAAGAAAAAAGCAATGTAAATAAATTTCTACATGTAATTGAGAAGGATACACTATCCTCTATTGGAAACCATCATATTCATTTTGTACTTGACATCAGTATTCCAAAAGAACTAATGTGGAACATTGACTTTTCCTCAATGAAACGAGCATTTATGAACATCATTATAAATGCACTTGAGCATACTCCAGATGAAACATCATTAAGCTTACAGGTCCATTTGAAAAACAATTTAGCTTCTTTTGTATTTACTGACTCTGGAAATGGCTTTTCACCTGAAGCACTCAAAAAAGCTGCAGAACTATTTTATACTGATAATAAAAGCCGAAGTCAAACAGGTCATTATGGTATTGGATTAACTTTTGCAGATAAAGTAATTAGGGCTCATAATGGCACTCTTCATATACAAAATGATACATATACGGGCGGTGGGCAAATTGTAATTTCATTGCCTGTAGAGCTGTAGATCTAAAAACTTAAATGTCAAACTGCCCTCTTCCCCTTTTTATCACTTAACATGATGCTTGCAGTATTGTATACATAACCGGACAATACATAAAACAAATTTTCCTGCTTATTCATATTCCACTTTTTAATATTTAAATCCACAATCCTCTTTAGCTCATTAGAAATTGCCCTAGTATATCCTCTCACTTTTCCTTGTTCCATCTTTTCAAAAATTTCTTTAGTAAGCCCTATAATTTTGATTTCGTTTATGCCAGTGTAATTGAGTTTATTAAATATAGATTCCTTATCTTCTGAGTTAATTGAACTTTTTTGAGAATTTTTATGGATATCTTTCCATTGTGCATTTCTCATTTCTCCCATAAGATACCCTAATAAAAACATAGCTATTTCTTCTTGGTCGTATTCCATTTTTTCTACATAACTTTTAATGTCGCCCTTTAGATGGAAATTTCCCCTATCCATAATCTTTCCTCCTTCATATACCCTTTTTGCTTCTCACTATATTCCTATATCTTCAAATAATATAGGAACATAGTCAATCATTTTACTTTTACTATTCTATAAATAACCATGTTTTCCTCCTTTTTGTTATATAAAATTACTATTTTGTTATTTGCATTTTCCACTTATATGGATATTTATCCTTATTTTCATTTCCATTTTTTATTAACATAAAATAGGCATCAAAAATATTTCCATCTTTGCCTTTTAAACCTTTAATTTTAACTTTACCATTTTTGAGAAGCTCTCTAACCATAGTTTTAGTAGGTTTTTTGCCCATACAAGCCAAATACTTATCATTCTTCCATATAGTAAACTTACATCCCTCTTTCCAGTTGCTACATCCAAAAGCATTTTTACCTTCTACAATATCGTGTCCGCAGCATGGACATTTTCCTAAGACTTCATTTTCAAAATTAAATACAATTTTTCCTTCTTTATCAATTACCAAGGAGGCATTAAATTTCTTTCCGCTTTTACTCTTAAATCCTTTTATGACATTAGTTTTACAATCTTTAATAAGCTTTTTTACATGGGTTTTTAAAATCTCTTTTCCTGCTATTTCATTGCCTACAAAAAACTTGCAACCTTCTTTCCATCTATTACAGCCATACCCTGATTTATTTTCAACAACCTCTCCTTCATGACATACAGGGCACTTTCCAATGCTTTCTATCTTAATTTTACTATCTGATTTATTGTTATATAGATACAGCTTTTCTATTTTAATTTTATTACCATTTTGGACAATGCTATTTAATTCATCTTTTACTTTATCTATTATTTCATTTATTCCTATTTCCTCTTTATAAACTTTTTTAAGCTGCCTGCCAAATTCAACTGTTTTTTCTTTATTTAAATCAATCTTTAATTTTTCAAGTGCTTCTATAAGTTTTTTACCTTTATTCTCACACTCTAAGTGACCTTTCAGCTCTTTTATATACTCATATTTTTTTGCATTTTTAATTATTCCTGCCCTTGTTGCAACAGTACCTATCTCACAGCCTTCAAGTATCAATTTATATTCTTCATCATCATTTTCACCTTGTAAATCTTCTACTTCTTGCTTTTTAAAAGGATTTTTAAGGAAATTGTTTAGTTCTGATTCTGTTACTCTACCAGGCTTTTGGGTTTCTTTCTGATCTACTGATAATTTAGTGTCTAATTCCTCCCCTTCTACAAATTGAGGCAATTCATTTTCCCTTTTAGATTTTTCGTATTTTAAAAAGCCAGGACTTTTTATAATATTTCCCTTTAATTGAATAATTTCATCATCTATTTTTATTAATACACTTGTTTCTTCTATTATTGTTTCTTCATTTAAAAAATTACTTATAAATCTATTCTTTATTGCAGTATAAACCTTTTTCTCACCTTCCGATAATTTTTCCTTTGATGGAATTTTTATGGTTGGAGTGATTGCACTATGACTTTCTACTTTTTTACTATTAAAAATTTTCTTGTTATCTTTAAAAGATATATCTGCATTAAAATTTTCCTTTACTGCTGCAATTACACTTTTTATTCTATCTTTTTCATTTTCCGCCAGGTACTCTGTATTAGTCCTTGGATATGTAGTATATCCATCTTCATATAGTTTCTGCAAATTTTTTAAAGTATCATCCAAAGACATTTTTTCTTCCTTAAACATTTTATTTTGTAAAGTATCCAATGAAAAAAGCTTAGGCGGCTGCTTTTTAACTTTTTTCTTTTCAACTTTATCAACTATAGCCTTTTTATCTTTCAAATTATCCAATAGTTTTTCAGCTTTATCTCTTTCATTTGCTGCAAACTTTCTATCCTTTAATTTAGCTTTTATATGTAAGTTATCTTTATTTATGACAGCCCCTATCTCAAAATAAGTTTCTGGCTTAAAATTTTCAATTTTTTCATCTCTATCATATACATATTTCACAATAGGAATTAAAACACGTCCTACAGGTAAAAATGAACCTGATTTTATACTTAAATACCTGGTTAAATTTATTCCATAACTCCAGTCTAAATATGTTCTTGCCAATCCTTCGTCATATAGATTTTTGTATTCTATATCATCTCTTAAATCTTTTAAACTTTGTATAATTGTTTGTCTTGTTTGTTCTGGCAGCCATAATCTTTTAACAGGTTTAGTAACATGTTCTTCTTTAAAAGCTCTAAATATTATATTATTTACAATTACTTCCCCTTCTCTATCTGCATCACCACAATTCACTATCTCCTGTACATCATTTCTTTCTATTAGTGATTTTATTATTTCATATTGCTTTTTTACTCCTTCGTCTTTTCGTAATCTAAATTTAAATTCTTTTGGTACAAAGGGTAATTCTTTCAAAGTCCACTTTGTTTTTTCTCTTCCAAAATAATCATCTACATCGTAAAGTTGAAGCAAGTGACCATAGGCAAAAGTAACTATATAATTTTTATTTTCAAAATATCCATTATTTCTTTCCATATTACCAATACTCTTGACAATACTCATTGCCAGACTTGGTTTTTCAGCTATAATAAGTGACTTCAATTTAGTTAATACCTCCAAAGTTTATGTCTTTAACTTTATTTGTAATAAATTTATACAATAATAATCATGAATAATAAGTTCCCATATAAAAATATACCATTGTACTATCATAATGTAAAAACTTAAGGGCAACATTAGTATTAATTGCAGTAATATGCTATTATTAATTGACTTAACTAAATAAAAATACACATTAGGCATTTGAAAGAAAATAACAAGTCAAAGATGCGATGGATATTTCTTTGAAAATGCCTTAATAATGAAAGGTATGAAAAAATGAATTTTAAGGAACTAGAAATTAGTGAAAATATAATAACTGAATTAAAACACATGGGTATTACTAAACCAACACCAATTCAACAAGAGAGTATTAAATTTATTAGAGAAGGAAAAGATGTTATAGCTGAATCACAAACGGGTACTGGAAAAACTCTTGCTTTTTTGATTCCTATTTTTGAAAATATATCACCTAATGTAAATTCAACTCAAGCACTGATTGTAACTCCTACAAGAGAACTTGCTATTCAAATAACTGAAGAAGTTCTAAAACTAAAAAAAGCTAAAGATATAAATATTTTAGCTGCATATGGTGGGAAAGATATAGGTTCTCAGTTAAAAAAACTAAAGAGAAACATTCATCTAATTATTGCAACTCCAGGTAGGCTTTTAGATCATCTTCATAGAAAGACTATAGATCTTAGCAAATTAAAAACATTAGTATTAGATGAAGCAGATCAAATGCTGCTTATGGGATTTAAAAATGATGTAGAAGACATTATAAAGGAAATCTCTAAAAAACGTCAAACATTGTGTTTCTCTGCAACTATGAATTCTGAAGTTAAAAAATTAGCTTATAGATACATGACTGATCCTTTAGTGGTTTCCATTAAAAAGGAAGAAGTTACACTTAATAATATTAAACAATATGTAATAGAAACTACTGATAAAAAAAAGCAAGATGCCTTGTGTAATATTATGGATCAAGATAATCCATTTATGGCTATTATATTTTGCAGAACTAAAAGAAGAGTAGATGATCTTGAAATTGCACTATATCAGCGTGGATACAATTGTAAAAAGCTTCATAGTGATATACCTCAATCAAAACGTGAAAGAATAATGAAATCTTTTAGAAATGCAGATATTCAGTATTTGATAGCTACAGATGTGGCCGCTAGAGGACTAGATATAAGTGGAGTTACTCATATATATAATTATGATATTCCAGAAAATGTAGAGTCATATATACATCGTATTGGTAGAACAGGAAGGGCCGGTGAAAAAGGCTGTACTTGTCTATTTGTAGATCCAAAAGATAAAAGGACTTTAGAAGAAATAGAAAGAGGTATAAAATTTAGGATACCTAGAAGAGAGTTAAACATATAAAATTTTGACTTAATATAAAAAAATTGCGAAGCAAAGCTTTTAAAAATAACAAAGTTCAAATAACAAAGAACAGATAAAGATGATTTCCCTCGTACCTCAGGAAATCTATAATCTTAATATTTTCTGACCTTAGGAAGAAAATTATCCTTATCTGATATTTGAACTTTGTTCTTTGTTCTTTTAAAAAATTTCTTCGCAATATTTTTAAACAGTGAAAATTTGTATATAATCTTATATCAATTTACCGTATTATATCTATATTATCAACTAAATCTGGAATATCTTTTCTATAAATTCTTCCTGAAAAAGCTTCATGTGGAAGTGATATAAATTTAGTGCCAGGCTGAATAATCCTGCGATAAATAGGATCTGCAATAACAGCTTTTGCACCCTTCAAATATGTCATAATACTATCTTCATCTTCTGCCAAAATATCTTCTGATAATAACAAATCAGCTTCCGTTTCCAAAGGGCATAAGACTTTAACTTTCATATTCCTTTCAAGTGCAAGTGCTGCAGCTAATGATTCCGAATAAATGCTTTCTCCTATAATAACTGTGTCACCACCACACATAGCTCGTTTATCATATGCAATTTGGGATTTTCCTGTACTAATTGCCCTATCCAGTGATTTCATTACTACATCTGCAAACTGATCTCCCATTGGAACGCCTACAACATATGGTGTTCCAAACTTCTTCTGTAATTCTTTTGCTGCTAAAAGTCCAGTAGAAGAAACAACTAAGTTTACTTCTGCAGCTCCAGCTTGTTTCATTTGCTCCAATGTACTTCCCATTGCCCATACAGATAAAACCTGAAAATCAGCTTCAGTTAATCGTCTTTTAATGCTGTCTATACTGCTGTTTACTGAATAATCCAGAGGAGTAGCTCCAAGTACATTTACACTTTTTGTTCTTTTAGGTATACTAGTTAGAGTAAATCGTTTTACTATTTCAGCAAGAGCCTGTTCTGCTCCACATATGTAAGAGTGCATTCCATTTGTTTGAATAGCAAACGTAGGAATTTTAGTTTCATTTTCAATCACTTCTGCAATAGCTGGAAAATCTGTGCCTATCATCATTGGAATAGGTGTACCTGCAATAGCTATAAATTTAGGATGTAGCTCATTTGCAGCTGCCACAATATCATGTATTAATTTTTCATCATCACCCATGATAGCTTCCATTTCAGAAAGTCCTGTAATATAGATCATGCTGTCCATATCATACCAACGTGGTTCGTCATGAGTAGTATATGTTGAATTGCACCCTGATGCATCATGCATTACAGTCATCCCGCCTAATTCATATAGTGCGGAACAAACACCTGACACATCTGCCGTATATGTTGAAATAAATGCTGATGCCTGTTTCATAGTAAGCAACCACACCTCCATCCTTTGATTTGTATAAGCTTTCGTACATCTTTAGGACATGTAAAAGCTTCTTTCATAAGTCCAGCAAGTCTCACAATTCCATCAAAACCGTACATGCCGCCGCCTTCTACTACATTTACAAAATATTCACTTCCTGTAAAATAAGCAGCCTTTTGTCCTATTGCAAGGCTCTTTTCACTACATTTTCTATCCAGAACACCCATCTTTGCATGTACTGTAGCATACACTTTAATCTCAGGTTTGTTTTTTACAAGCCAGTCAAAATCTGTCTTGTCCCATTTTGTAAATGAATCTACATACAGCCTGTCCACATTAAATCCATTTTCCACAAGTAATCGAGCAAGTCCTGCTGGTCTCGGAACAGCTGTATAATCTATGGAAACCTTTGCGCCACCAATGACTTCTTTTGCTTCTTTCAAAGCATTTAAAGCTGCTGACTTTTCATCTGCGTATTCTTTCTTTGGTAATTCCAAATATTCATTCAATATATTTAAATTTTTTACTATTTCATCAAATCCATAACATAGAGGCAAATGTAGGTGCTTCTGTCCCAACTTTTCTTGCAAATAGTCTCCACCTGGTATTGCAACAGGCAGATAGGATATATTAGCACAACTTTCAGCCATTTTAAGGTATTCATCATAGGTTTTGCAAAAAGTAATATCTTTCAGTTCATATCCATTTTCACGAATGGTCCGTATAAGTTCACTGCTTTCATCCGTAGGAATATTGTTACCAATGATATTAATGCTTTTTTTATTAATTTCCATTGGTTGAAGGATACTGTATAATTGACGTTTCATTTTCTCATCTGGAGTCAGGCCACTTTTTCTCATAATTGGATCCATATAACAATCCGTGAAAGCCACATCCGGATATCTTTTTCGTAATTCTGTGTAAACTAGCTCCAAATCACATCCCATAAAATAATGTATGCAGGCAGTAAATATTAGAACTGCCGGAGGTTTTTGTGGAAGTTTATTGAGTATATCCGATACACCCTCAATGATAAGTTCCTCCATATCACCTTCAAGTACATTATTTTCTTGCACAGCTATAGTTGAGAATCTGTCCAATGTGCCCATTTCTGCTGCTGTAAGAACAACTCCTCTTAAACAGTTTGCTGCACATACATATATCTGATGCGACTTTGGAATAAGCATTCCAACATGAACTATATTCCATACTCCCCTAGCAGGAGCGTTATATTGCAGGCCAGATACAAATGGCTCAGGAAATGCAGCATCTTTTATCAAAGTACAGGTGCCAGTGTCATCAACGTGTCCAGATACATTTATAAGCATGATATCTCCTTTCCACATATCCTCATGATAATCTCTGCCAGCTTTCTATACTGTTTTGCCATATCACTTTCAGGAAATGCTTCTATTACTGTCTTATTCAAGGTTTCTGCTTCCTGAACGACTTCACTTCTGTCCAGAGTGCCAACTATTTCTGAATGAATATCCTCTGCCAATTCGTCCACTTTTTCATATTCATTTTTCACATCTTTTCTGTTAAGAATAAGACCTCCAAGACCAGCATAACCTCTGTTTTTAAAATTTTCTATAGCCATTGCAATATTGGCGGCTGCATGAATAGCCATGTTTTCACCTGAGGTTATAATAAATACTTTATCTGCGTAGCCCTTACGCATTGGCATAGAAAAACCTCCGCATACCACATCACCCAATACATCATATATTACCACATCTGGTTTATATATCTCATACGCACCTTTTTCCTTCAATTTTTCAAGTGCTGCTATAATTCCCCTGCCTGCACATCCAAGGCCTGGATTAGGTCCACCTGCTTCCACACATATAACACCATTATAACCAACAGTGACCATATCTTCTAAATCAAAATTATTCTTCTTTTCCCTTACAAGTTCAAGCACCGTATTCACGTTTCTTTTTTCATGAAGTGAAACTGTAGAATCAGCTTTAGGGTCGCATCCTATCTGCATAACCCTTATTCCTTTATCAGAAAGTGCAGCTGATATGTTAGAAACTGTTGTAGATTTTCCAATGCCGCCTTTTCCATACACTGCAATTTTTATCATAATGTGTTTCCTCCATATTCTAATTTACTAGAATTCATCTATTATAACTTTATTATATTAGCATATTCTTGGAAGTAATTCTCCTCCTGGAGGTGGCAGCAATGTTTCAGCACCGATTTCTGTTTTTACAATAACACGTCCCGGCATATCACAAGTGACCTCACCAATAATTGCCGCATCTTTTGAATATTTACCTTTATGTAATGTGTCCACAAGTTTTGGAGCAATTTCTTTTGGAGCAAAAACTACAAGTCTTCCTTCACATGCAAGATATAGTGGTTCCAATCCGAGCATGCCACATACACCTTTTACACCATCTGCTACCGGTATACTCTTTGAATCTAATCTAATTCCGACTTTGCTCTGCTCGGCAATTTCATATAATACCGTGCCGACACCTCCACGTGTAGCATCTCTGATTACATGAATGTCTTTTGACGTATCAAACATAGCTTTTACTGTACCCCATAATGGTGCACAATCACTGGTTACATCTGCTTCAATTCCAAACTCATCTCGTGCCAGTAAAACAGTACATCCATGTCGTCCTATATCACCGGTTACAATAATTGCATCACCTGGTTTTGCATTAAAACCAGAGGTATTAGCATCATCCATAATCTGTCCTATACCTGTTGTTGTTATAAATACTCCATCAACTTGTCCTTTTCCAGCAACCTTTGTATCTCCTGCGGCTATTTTTACCCCTGCTTCCTTTGCAGTCTTTTCCATAGCTGCTGCAATTTTCTCTAACTTGTCCATTGGAAAGCCCTCTTCAATAACAAAAGCACAGGATAAATACAGAGGTTTCGCTCCCATACAGGATAAGTCATTTACTGTACCACAAATGCTTAATTTACCAATATTTCCACCTGGAAATTCCGATGGAGAAACAATAAATCCATCTGTTGTAAAAGCTAGTTTTCCTCCCTTAATATTCAATACTGCAGCATCATCTGCTGTCAGGTCAGGATTCGAAAAATGAGCTCTAAAAACCTGATCTATTAATTCTGATGTTTGTCTTCCTCCAGCTCCATGAGCTAGTGTAACTGTTTTATCCATTTATTTTTCCTCCATACTGATAATATGCTGAACATGCTCCTTCATTAGATACCATACAAGCTCCAACAGGATGTAGTGGCGTACACCCTTTGCCAAATACTTTGCAATCTGACGGCTTGCATTTTCCTTGCAAAACATCACCACATCGGCATGCTGGATTGCTTCTTCCTTCTACTTTTCCTAAATGAAATTTATCTCTGGCATCAAACTCTTTATAAGCTTCCTTCAATTTAAGACCTGAATTTTTGATAATGCCAAGACCTCTCCATTCAGAATCACAGTCCTCCATGACTTCAGATACAATAGTCTGAGCCGCTTTACTGCCTTCATTCGTTACAACTCTCGGATAACAGTTTTTAAAAAAGCTTTCTCCTTCTTGTAATTTTGTGATTACTACAGCAAGTGCTGTCATGATTTCATTTGCAGTAAAACCTGTTATTACTCCGCTAACACCTTCGTTAACTAAAGACTCACATAACTCCGTACCTGTAATAGCATGTACATGGCCAGGATATAAAAACGCATCTGCGCTATTTTTTAGTGTTTTGTATACTCCCGGCATGGTTTTGTTTGCCGTAAGTAATGCAAAATTCTTAAGTTCTGCACCTTTTGCCTTTTTTACAGCCAGACAGCTGGCAGGTGTGGTTGTCTCAAATCCTACTGATAAGAATACTACCTGCTCATCAAGGTGGTCTCTAGCATACTCATAAGCATCAATAGGTGAATATACTATTTGAACTTTGGCGCCTTTTGATCTGGCTCCAGCAAGGTTCATTTCTGAACCAGGCACTCTTACTAAATCTCCAAAGGTACATATGGTGGCATTATGGTCAAGGGCTAGCATAATAGCTTCATCAATAAAGCCAACGGGCGTAACACAAACCGGACACCCTGGTCCTGATATGAGTTCAATATTTTCTGGTATTATATTTCTGATTCCAAGTCTGAATATCTCATGGGTATGCGTTCCACAAACCTCCATAATACGGATCTTTGGTCCGTCATAGGATTCAATAATCTCCTTTGCAGTTTTTTTTATGTTCTCAGCCATTATAATTCCTCCATGATTTTATCTGTTTCACTCTGATCATCATTTGTAATTTTTGAAATGGCGATTCCTGCATGAACCATAACGTAATCGCCTGGTTCCAATTCATCGATTAATTCTGCAGATACCTCTCTTTTTGCTCCTGAGGCATCAATTAGAGCCATTCCTTCTTTAATCTTTACAACTCTTGCTGGTAAACCTACACACATAGTTATTCTCCTCCCCTTTTTTCAATTTATTTATATGTTCCATTGCTGCTACTGCCTGACCTAGTGCTATTCCACCATCATTTGGCGGCAGCAAACTATGAATTAAAACTTTAAATCCAAGTTTTCTCAAACGGTCTAGGCTCATTTTTAATAATAATTGGTTTTGATATACTCCTCCGCTTAATGCTATAGTTTTGATTCCAGTGTTTCTAGAAGCTTGTATACATCCAGCTGCAATCATATCTGACAATTTTTCATGGAAAAAGTAAGCAAGCATCGCTGCATCTTTCCCAACTAAAGTTTCCTCTATGATTTTCTTTACTAAAACATCTGTTGCCAAAATTAGCTGTCCATCTGAATTTTTATAAACAAGATTTGAAAATTCAATACTATCCTCATCATAAATTTTGCTGCCACTATTATGGACTGCATGTTTTTCTTCATAAGCCTCTGCTGCAAATTCAAGGGTAGTAGAAGCTTCCCCTTCAAAAGATGATTGTTTTCTGATATTCAAGATAGCACTTACAGCATCAAACAAACGCCCTGCACTTGTAGATGTTATGCTGTTTATTTTATTATCAGCCATCATAAACTGAACATCGCAGTTCTTCTCATCACATAATTTAAGCTGTCTTACAACTTCATTTGCTTTTGCTTTATCTTTGTATATGCTGTAAATCATGGATACTGCAATTCGCCAGCCCTCTTTAGCTGACATGTCACCACCAATCTGAACAAAAGGTTTTATGCTGCCAAGCCTTTCAAATCCATCATAAGTAACTTCTAATAGCTCTCCACCCCAAATGGTTGCATCTGTTCCATATCCTGTTCCATCAAATGAAACGCCTATAACTGGATCAGAATAATCATTTTCAGCCATACAGGATAGAATATGTGCATAATGATGTTGAACCTGCAGTACAGGAATTCCTATTTCCTGTGCCATGTAAGTAGTATTATACTTTGGATGCATATCGCATGCCACAATTGTTGGCGTCGTCTCAAGCAGAGTTTCCAATCTTGTAATAGACTCTTTCAATGCTTTTACTGTTCTCAAATCTTCCATGTCACCAACATATGGAGACTGATAAAACAAATCATTTTTACCTATACAAAAAGTATTCTTGAGTTCACCACCAACTGCCAGTACTTCTCCTTTAAATCCGTTTGAAACCATAAACGGCAGCGGCGCATATCCTCTGGAACGCCTTATCATATAAGGTTTTTCTTCAAAGAAATCCATAACCGAGTCATCTGCACGAATACGAATCATTCGGTTATGTGATAAGATAACATCACACATCTTTGATAATTCTGTTATTGCATCATTGTCATCTCTACATATTGGTGCACCTGATGTATTACCACTTGTCATAACCAGGCAATCTGGCATAACTATATCATCATCATATGTAAATATCAAAAGTTGAACAGGAGCATAGGGAAGCATCACCCCAACCTTGGGATTATCAGGTGCCACAGCATCACACACCATTTCACTTTTCTTTCTTTTCAGAAGTATGATTGGTTTCTGATGCCCATCTAATACTTCTTTTTGAACTTTTGTAACTTCACATTCACGTTCTACAGTTTCCATATCCCGCATCATAACTGCAAAGGGCTTTGCAGGTCTTGTCTTTAATTTTCTAAGCCTCTTTACAGCTTCCTGATTTGTGGCATCACAACAAAGATGGAAACCTCCAATTCCCTTTATAGCTGCAATCCCTCCATCATGGATTACTTGTCTTGTATAAGTAATTGCAGCCCTGCCCCGCTCGCCTCTTCCAATTAAGTAAACCTCCGGGCCGCATTCATTGCAGCATACCGGCTGTGCATCATATCTTCGAGTTTCTGCATGAGTATATTCATATTCACACTCTGGGCACATTGGAAATTCGCCCATACTAGTACGTACACGGTCATAAGGCATGGAATCTAAAATAGTAAGTCTTGGTCCGCAGCACGTACAGTTTATAAAGGGATGAAGATATCGTCTGTTATTCTTATCAAAAAGTTCTCTTTTACACTCTGGACAGATGGCAATATCAGGAGATACAAAAATCTCACCTTGTACATGTTCACTTTCAATAATTTGAAAGTTCTGAAATTTTTCTGACTCTTCCTCTTTATGCACATCAATTTTTAATATTGATGAACGCTTTGGAGGATTGTGTTCCAAATCGTACAAAAAACCTTCTAATTCACTTTCACTGCCCTGAGCCCATATTTCCACATAAGGTCCTTTATTGCATACACTTCCACATATATGATTTTTATCTGCATGCCGGCTTACTGTAGGTCTAAATCCAACTCCCTGTACAATACCATAGACTCTAATTGACAAAGTTTTATAATCTTTCATATCATACACATCTTTCCTGAAACTGCAAAATGTGGTGTACCCACATACCTTCCCTTGAAGTTAGGTATTGCACGTTTCAATATATTATCACCTACAATTACATCGTAATTTTCTTGTTCTATAAGTTCTACAAACTGATCCTCTTCTGTAAGAGAAATATCCTTTGCTTCTTTAAGCTCGTCCTTTAGCATAAACCAGGAAGCAACTGTTACGTCTGAATTCACATTTTCGTTTATTTTATCTCTGATAGAATTTGCTATAACCTGCTGGTGTATTACTAAAACCTTCTTACCTTCAAAATATTTGAACTGTTCTTTTATATCATCCTTTAATATATCTCCTACCAGCGGATAATAAACTTCATAAGGTGTTCCAAATCTCTCTTTTAAATACTGTGCAGCTTTTAATCCAGCAGGTGATACTACTATATTTTTAAATACACTCCCTGCAGCCTCTACCTTTGACAAATCCGATTCCATACCATAACAGTAAACATTTTTGAAGTCCTCAGACTTTAGTGTCATTTCTATTTTATCTGCTGCCTTTAAATCACTTACATCAAGTGGGATTGTACCAATTACACCAATGCTTTCTTTATCTACTGTGAGGCCATCTTTTGCAAAAGTCTCAAACATTTTAAGATAAGCTTTTTCAGCCCCCACATCATATAATTCCATACCAGTAGTTTCTATGGTAATGACTGGCACATCAAGTTTCTTTTCTGACATTTTCTTTATTGCTTTGTAATCAGTAGCAATAACTGAGGGTACAGGAGTTCCGATAATTGCTGCAAATTTTGCTTCTACTTTTTTAGCAGCATCTGCAAGTTTTGCCACAAGCCTATCATCACGTCCCAGTATAGCATCCATATCACGAAGACCAGCACTGAAAATGGCACTTTTTTCTGCAGCCCATCTAGGCTCATCGAATCCACATACGTTACCAGCACATCCCCCTGCATCACAGATAACTATAATTCCTCCAAGCTTATAAAGAACAGATGCTGCACCAGACTGATCTGGTGCAAAAGGTGGTATATATTTTCTTAATCCTTTCATCTATGCCTCCTTACCAAAACAATCCAACGAATGTTTCAATTCCTCAAATAATTTTTTTACACCAGCATACCCAAAGGGCTGAATGTCCTCATTCCAAGGTACATTTACACAATCAGGATGGTAGTACTCTGCATCCTTGCCAATGGTTATATCAATCTCTTCTTCACTGCAGTCATAATAAATCATGGTAGGTTCAAGATTGGAATAAATCTTAGTCTTAGGACTCAATTTTGCAATTTTTCTGATATAAACAAAGTCTTCAACTGTAAGACTAGCATATATTTCAGCTACTTTAAATCCATATCTTAAAAGTGCCAAGGAAAGCTCAAAAGAATTAGCATTCATTGCTTCACCTACTGCAAAGGTTATATTAGGATAAGCTGCTTTCAATTCATCTATGGCCTTTTTTGCTTCATCATAGTATTTTTGATCATCAAAGCTTGTACCAAGAGCACTGGTAAAAATTTTGTATTGATTCTGTACTTTATCTATCTGGTACAGTCGTATAAGCTCTGCTGATGGAATATTCAGTCGTTTCATAATATCATCTGCTGCAAATCTTGCTTCTGGATTCAATACAAGATTAAAATTTGCCTCTCCCATATGCATATATTCATCAAAATCTTTACAGCGTGAGATCTCATTTATTTTCTTCATGCCAATATGGTGCAGCAAATCATATAGCTCTGAGTTTTCCATAAGTGGAGCAAAATATCCCAGTATATTAACTGTATCCAGCTTTTTTTCCATTGGTTTAAGAAGTGAATAAATGGACTGCCTTACATGTACCATAGGAGGCTTACGACCTTCTCTTGTTAATGCATACATATAACAGGGCAGAACAGGAATATTTACCTTATCCATAGCTTTTCTGCAAACACGCTCCATGTCTGTTCCGAGAAGTGCATCAACACATGTAATACAAATCATAACCACTGATGGCATACTTGGCGTACACTTACAAATTTCTTCAACTGCCTGTGGAATATTCTTCAAATGAGCTCCAGTAACAATATCAGTTTCATCCATTACCAAGTAGGACATTCTCTCACTGTATCCACCCTGTTCACTTAATGTTGTCGTATTCCTTCCGCAGCATCCTGGAGCTACTAAAAGCATAACTGACCCTGGTATTGCTAGTCCTGCACGCTTAACTCCAAACCCCTGCGCACCAGGTGAATTAAAAGAAAGAGTTGCTGGTGAACTGTAAATCAAATGAGTATTTGAAATAAGTTCTGCAGGAATATTATCTTTACCTACTGCGGCTAAGTTTTCTGCTGTAATATAATATGACTCTTTTTTCATTTCATTTCCTCACTTTTAATCAATAATTTGGCTAAATTGAAAAAGCACTTACTTATTGGAAGGTTAGGGTCTCCTTCAATAACTGTTTTACCCATCTCCTCAAAATGATTGATATTATTGTCTCTTGGGATATCACCTACAATAGGAAGATGTTCCTTGCTGGCAAAATCTTTTACTTTTTCTTCTTCATTTTCAATATTTCTATGATTGAATACGATACCAAACACCTTTGCATAACCCCTATCTGCAAAATTTTTAACTGCACTATTTATGTTATTTGCTGCATAGAGGGCCATTTTTTCACCAGAAGTAACAATAAGTACTTTTTCAGCATATCCTTCACGAATAGGTGCTGCAAATCCACCGCAAACTACATCACCTAAAACATCATAAAGTACAACATCTGGCTTGTACTCTTCAAAAAGATTTAAATCCTCTAATAAATTAAATGTAGTAATAATTCCTCTACCTGCACAACCAAGTCCTGGTGTAGGGCCGCCAGTCTCTATACACAGAACGCCGCCAAAACCTACTTTTGAAATATCTTCAATTTTTTCTGGATCTGCATCAAATTCTCTCATATAATTCATTACAGGCATTAATGTTTTTCCTGCAAGCAAATTACTATTGGAATCTGCTTTAGGATCACATCCTATCTGAATAACTTTTTTTCCGAGCTTGGCAAAGGCTGCTGACAAATTACTGGTAATTGTAGATTTCCCAATACCGCCTTTTCCGTATATAGCTATTTTCAGCATTTTTTAACCCCCTATAGTATTTCATTTTTATCTTCTTACGTAAAAAAACTCCTCCCGAGTTTGGGAAGAGCTTAAATGCGGTCATAATATATCAATTAATCTTACTTAGTGAAGTTTGTTTCTCCCACTAAGTTCAGATAAGCAACACATAATATACTAATTTTTTACTGCCCGCTCTTTATCTCAGGACACCTTCGCTTCAGAGTGACAAAAATATTAATTTTTAATTAAAATGTGAAACAAACGTTTTCTAAATTTTTTATATATTCAGTTTATCACCTAAAATTGGTACTGTCAAGAAATTACACCAAATTCTTCATAACAAAGCTATAAAAAATGAATTAAATTATACTATATCTTCATAGGCTTCTTCTTTTTCTTCTCTCTTGTCAACAATACAGCTATTTAAAATCATACCAACAACAATAAGCAGTATTCCAATTAAGTCCACTCCCGTTGGTATTTTATCATGAAACACAAACACTCCCCCTAAAAGAGTAAATATAACTTCACCTGATTGGGTACATTCCACTGCCGCCAACTTACGCGTATCACTGCTAACTATATCCGTTGCCTTAAAGAACAGTATCGTAGCAATAATTCCAGAACAAATAGCAACTACAAGAGACTGCACTGCCTGTCCCCTACTTGGCACTCCCACAGACATAAGACCACATATGGACAATATTATCCAAAAAGGCATACTGCACAAAGTCATACCAAATACTCTTTGAAATGTGGTAAATTTATTTTCACAAACTTCTATCATCTTTCGATTGCCTAAAGGATATGAAAAAGCTGCTATAATTACAGGAATAATTCCTATTAAAGGTTTTATACTGGATATTTCCTGTATCTGCTGAAACTGCATTAAAAATATTCCAAATAAAATTAGCAGCGAAATAGATAACACTTTTTTAGGAATTTTATTTCTTACTTTTAAAACTTTATTATTCTTTTTTACAGTTTTAAAAAATAAAGGAGAAAGAAGACCCCCTGCAATTATAGTTATTTGCCATGTTCCAGCAACTAACCATGAAGGACCATATATTGAAGCAAAACTTAAAGGTGCATAAAATAATCCAAATCCTACTGTACTCCAGACAATCCACTTCATAGGTTTTTTAATTATATCACTTACCACTTCAGATAACTCATTTTTAACAATCATGATAACAAATAAAATTGGAAGCGTGAAAATGTATCTTAATGAAGAACTCCATATCCAACTTCCACCATGAAAATTCATTTGTTGATTAAGTACAAAAGTAAACGCAAAAAAGAATGAAGCTATTATGCCAAGTATAATTGCTCTTTTCACTACTATTACTTCCCATCTATAATTTTTATATAATATATTATACATATGTATGTTATTTTGTACAATATGTTATTGATAATATTTTACTTAATTCAAAAATTATTATAGAATTATAGATGTTATAATGTAAAAATCGTTATATAAGGAGTTAAACTCATGAAAAATTTGAATTTAATTATAGGCACTAAGCTTAAAAATATACGCCTTAGGAGAAATTTGAGTTTAGATGATGTATCAAGGCTAACTGGGGTAAGCAAAGGAATGTTAGGTCAAATAGAAAGAGGTCTATCAAATCCAACCGTATCTACTTTGTGGAAAATCTCAACTGGATTAAAAGTATCTTTTTCATCCTTTATCAATGAAAAAGAAGATGACTTAAAAGTAATACATCAAGATGACATTGTTCCCTTATTAGAAGACAATAATAGAATGAAATTATATTCAATATTTCCATTTGATAATAATAAAGGATTTGAGATATTTACTATAGAATTAGAACCAGGATGTAACCATGCATCTACCCCACATAATGATGATGTGGAAGAATATATTATTGTTACAGAAGGTACAATGGAGTTAATCATAAATGACAATAGTTTTACACTGCAAAAAGGAAATTCTATTAAATTTATGGGAAATAAGCCCCACTCCTATAAAAATACAACTACTAAAAAAGCAGTATTCCAAAATATAATAATGTATTATAAGTAAATACAACCCAATTTTAAACTAAAAGCTATGAAATTTGAAGAAAATTGTACATTTTACATATTTATTTTGATCAATAAACTTCAAATTGAGCAAAATAAATTTGATGAACTTATAATTAAACAGTAGATTGGTAATAATTAAACGTTAATTGGAGGTAAATATTATGAGTAAAAAATCTTTATTAGTCATCGATTGTCAAAATGATTTTATAACTGGCAGTCTTGCATGTAAAAATTCAGAAAATGCTATACTGCATATTATAGATTTTATAAGTAAAAATCCTGATCTTAATGTATTCTATTCCTGTGACTCTCACGAAATGACAAATAAGTCATTTCAAAAAAATGGTGGAATGTGGCCCATTCACTGCGTAGAAGGTACTGAAGGAGCTTTACTTTCTGAAAAATTCACTCTTGGAATAAAGGATAAAAATAAATCTTCACAAAATCCTGAAGTTATCTTTAGAAAAGGTATGAACGATGATGTTGAAGAGTATTCAGCCTACAATGCAATAAATAATAAAAATAAAAGACTTCACGAGGTACTTGACAAAAACATTATAATATGTGGAATTGCCAGCGAGTACTGTGTTAAAGAAACAATACTTGATCTCGTGAAAAATGGATTCAACGTGACTATTCTTGCAAATGGTCTTGGATACGTAGATGAAACTGAACATATAAACACTCTAAATGAGTTTAAAGAAAAAGGCATGAGCATTATCTTCTAATTTTTCTTACTCTGAAGCTATTGCAATAACTTCAGAGTTATTTATCCGATCGCTACCATTGCTAATACCCCATCTTCTATCAAAGTTGGGGATAAGCACTGCTACGCGCCTGGATAACGATTTCTAAACATCAGGTGGAGTCAAAACTCAACCTGATGTCAAGAACTCTGTTTATTATCATGATCTTTCATACAGCCTTTCTTTCTAATAAATTCTAATTGTAAATAATATATCTATAAAGAAGTAAAATACGAAAGCATATTTAAAACACTTATAAAAATAGTCTTTTTTTATTGACCTTAAAATTACCAATACAAAAATAAATGCAGCTATAAAAAAAACATATACCTGCCATATTGGTACATTCAAAAATTTTGCAATCAAACCTTCGTCATTAATTGCAAACATATTATCAGGATTTATAATTATAAATAATAGATATGCAATTAACCTTGTAAGGCACATAGTTATAGCAAAATACACTCCTATGTACACTTTTTTCCTATTTTTAAGGATATAAACAATGATGCATCCAATTACTGCTAATATTAAATTAATCGCCGGTCCTCCAAGACATCCCCACAAGTTTTCCAAACCATTTTTAGGCTCTGTGTAACTAAAAACAAATTTCGCAGGTATTCCACTTAACTCAAAACCTATAAAATGTCCAAATTCATGAATTGGGGTAGCAACTAGCGTAATCATCAAAAAAATAAGCTTGCTTAATTTAGAGTCAATGTCCATATTAACCTCTTTAATATTCATATTATTTAACCCCTCACCATTTACAAATAATAAAGTTCAAATTTCAAATATTATTGATTTTCAGCTATTTCAACTCTATACTTTCCTCAACTATTAACTATTAATTTTATACCTATCACTTTTAACTTACCACTAATTAACTTCTTAATTCCTCATAGGTATTCTAAAAACCTCTTTTGTAAACACCGATGTATTTGCCATATATATGTTTCAATTCCTCATAGGTATTCTAAAAACCATCGAATATAGAATACATCAGCATTTATAAAAATGCAATATTTGAGAAAACTTTTGTAAAAATGATAAAAATCAATCTGAAACCGCTAATTACCTGGAAACATAAAAATCGTCGACCCCCGGAGTTTTTTGCACTATTCAGGGTCGACAACATAAAACTAACCAATACATTTTATAAAAATATATCCTGTTGATTTTTTGACACTCCAAGTACCTCTCTATTAGAATACCTGGTACTTTTAAAACTATATATTATTATCGAATCCTCACCTTTTACCATAATATCAGAAAGCTCACACTTTATCTTTTTTAAATTAGCTGCACTTATGTCCCCTTCAAAAACAGAATTTTGAACCCAGGTTAAATATTTTCTGCATTTTTTGAGAGCACGTCCAACACGTTTCTCTCCAAAATCATAAACAAGTATTACAAACAACGCCTACCACCTCGCAACAAAACCATCATACGGCTCATCTTCAGTTATACATTTTTGAAGTTTATACAATTCAAGCCTTATTATACGTTTGTAACTAACATTCGTTCCTATTTTAGGATGCTTTATTGTTCTTAAAAGTTTATTATTATATTCCTCTATAAACTTCTTTCTTCCTTTATCATTTAACATTATACCATTGAGATCAGATTCAAAATCCTTCTCTGTCAACTCATTTCTATTCAAAATAGTGAAAATAGTTCTATCCACTATTATAGGTTTAAATATTTCAGCTATGTCAAGATTAAGTGAAAATCGCCTCATATTTGTAGAATGAAGATATCCTATTCTTGGATCTAGTTGTGTTTGATATATTTCCCCTAAAACAGTTGTGTACATCATAGAGTTTCCAAAGCTGATCAATGCATTTATCTTATCCCTTGGAGGCCGCTTGCTTCTTACTTTAAATGCAAATTCAGGATTTTTTATTATTTTTGAAAAACATTCATAATACTCCTGTCTCATATTACCTTCAACTGCCATAAGTTCTTCTATGGTTTTACAACATTCCATAAGTTTTTTCTTCTCCACTATATCCTTAAGTTCTAATTCAGTATCTACTCCCCTGCCATTATAATATTTTAAAATTACAATTATATTTTCTGCTGCAGTTTCTATTATCATTTTAGCTATTTTAAGTCTCTTTTCATAATCGAGATAATTTTCTGCCTGCTTTAATATCACATAACCAGAGTTTAAGTGTTCTCTCGGGTAGAAGGTTCCTGTATAATATCCATAATAATTAAAAAAATGTATACATATTTCTTTTTGAGAAACAAAATCGAGAAATTTCTTATTCAAATTAATTTCACCAAACACCCAAATATTATTGAGTTCCTCTACAGGTAAATACTTTTTCTTGCCGCTACTTTCAAAATATACGGTATTATCTTTCCTTTTTAAATCTCCATCATTAAAAATATAAATATCCTTTTTCATCTCTGCCTCCTATGAATAACAATATTGCCTATAAGCACACTTTTTACAAAATGGTACCTTTTTAACAGAAGGGGGACGTTTAAGTGCACATATTTTTTCTATATCCAAACACATTCTTTGGAGCTTTTCCTGAGATTCATCAGTTAGCTCTATTTCTGTCCTCTTTTTTTCCTCTGGATAAAGTAAAACTCCTTTTGCATTTATACCTGCATCTTTCAACTGATTTAAATAATACATAAGCTGCCATTTTGAAGCTTCAGCATATTTTGAAGTCTTTTTCGTTTCTCCAATTGTTATCTGTTTTTTAGATTTAAAAATCACATCAAATTTAACATTTCCAAAACTGATTTCCTTATTATTCCTCTTGTATGTACGTTCATGTATAAAACGCCCTATATCCACATTTTCATCGTGCTGGTCAGGAACTATTGATCTTGACATAAGCCAGACTTCACGTTTGCATACATTGTAATACCAAAGCATTGTTCCATTGATATCCATAATACCACCCCTACATAACAAAAAAATCTTCTTCCTCTTCTCTCTTATAGCCTGTCATATCGTCATAATATACTTCACATGCACTTTTAGGTAAATTCAATATAATATCATTTTTGTCATTTACTCTATCAACATATTTAAGAGGAATAGATAAAGTGTATTCTCTAACTTTGTTTTTTATTTCAAGCATTTTTTCACTCTTAGCTTCAATTTCTTTAATACTTATAGCCTTTAAAAGCTTATTGTATATTTCTTCAGCTTCATCATTAATTCTAAAAAATACATCCACATAATTGTCATTTTCATTTATAAGCGAAAATTTATCTATACTATAGTCTTTATCACTAAAATACATTTTTATAATTGATTCTTTAAATTTTTCAGAAACCTCATGCGATTTATTTTTATCAACTTCAATAAAATACTTTCCGATAAGATCAAAATATTCTCTTTCCTCTATGCACTTTTTATCATATAAAATGCCTTTACTTATATCTATTAAGGTATGTCCGTAAACTCTGGTACCATAATATGAACCACTATTATCAATCATGGAATAAACAAACACATTTCCACCTTTCTTTTTCCCATTTCTGTTGCATCTACCTGCCGCTTGTATTATTGAATCAATAGGCGCTATGTCCCTTATTACAACGTCAAAATCAAAGTCAACTCCCGCTTCTACAACCTGGGTTGAAACAAGTATTATTTTTTCATTATTTTCCAGCATCTTTGTTACTTCATCTATCCTTTTCTTCCTATGACATGGCAAAATATTAGTTGACAAATACAAAACTTTTCTGCCGCTGTTTTTAAGTTCTTTATAAATTTTTAATGATTGTGCTATGGTATTGCATATTATAAGGTAGGATTTATCTTCCATGTTGTCGTAAAATTCTTCTATAAAATTTTCTATCTTAATTGGTTCAAGCCTTGGAATAATAGAAGTTCTATTAAACATATTAAAATATTTTTTATTATCACTTAAAAGTTCCGCTGCATCTGAAAGTATAAGTGGTTTAGTTGCAGTCATCATTATTATCCTACAATCAAGATATTTGCTGGCTGCAGTAAGAATAAATTCTACGAGCTTTAAATATTTTATATCTATAGCTTGTACCTCATCTAAAATAATTATTGATTTATATAGTGCATTGAATTTTTTAAGCATCCTGTTTTTATTGCCTATTAAAGTTTCAAGGAGCTGGACAAAAGTTGTAATTACTATTCCGCTGTTCCAATTTTCTATTAACATTTCAGCTTTGATTTTTGTATAATCCTCATGTTCACTACTGTATTCGATGTCTGCAAGGCTGTGATGTTTTATTATATACTCACTGCTTTCATTTTCAAAATTAGGTATATTCTTAAAAAGTGAATATATTGAAGAATAGTTTTGATTTATTATAGATGTAAACGGAAGCGAATATATTATTTTTCTGTCTTCTCCCAAAAGTTCTTTAAGTTTTAAAGCTGCAAAAAATCCGCAATAGGTTTTACCTGTCCCTGTAGGTGCTGTTATGGAAAATATTTTATTATTTTCGTAAACGCTTTTGATTTGCTCTTGAACTTCATCAAATATTTGGCTTCTAATTAAATTCATATCATTTCTAGAGTCATTTTTGAATTTTTTATTTTTAGTTTCATTTAGTATATTGAAATTTGCAAATTTTATTTCCGGGAGTTCTATATTTGAAGCGCTGATTTTGTCAGCTGCAATAAGTGAACTATATAACATCTGACTTATAAAATAATCTTCCCCACTTTCGTTGTAATATTCAAATTTATACTGGAGCTTTTTTAGCCTGTTTAAAATTTTTTCAATAGGTTTTTGAGATATAAATTCATCAAAATACTTATCATATCCAATTGTTTTATAATCACTTTTTATAAATTCTTTATTTTTTTCCATATCTTCTATTTGTTCATAGGCAATATCCACTTTTTCTCTAAGTTCAGGTTTATCTATTCTATGACTTCTAAAATTCTTAGGCAGATTCATATCGACATTTTTTATACTGCCATGATGATGGAGTATACAATTGTATATAAAAACGGGTATTGCATTGTCATCATAAAAATCGAGGGCAATAAATACCCCGAATAAAGCAGAAATAAAGCCATGGCTGTTCAAATCATTTTTAGTTTTATCTTTACTTAAAATGTATCTTTGAAAAAAAGTTGTATACTTGCCAAAATCATGGGTAAAACTCAATATTTCTTCTGCTTTTTTATATTTTTTATCACAATAAGCCCGGGATATTTTATTAACCTCCATAAGATGAGTTAGAATCAATTTATCTGGATGTGAATAAAATTTCATACTACCATCTCCTACATAAATACTATGTTTTCATCTTCGAGCTTTACAAATTCAGTGTTAAGTTTTAATTTCAGAGGATGTCCATTTTCGTCATAAATATAGGAAGCCATATCTCCTATTTCCCTATCCTTTAAAAATTCCACAGGCATTCTTTCTTTTAAAAGCTTAAGATTGTCATCTTCAAATATGTCTATGCTTCCAGGAGCAATGTATTTTGAATTTACAAGCGTGGATACCTGTACCGATTCATTGCTCTTTTCAAGTTGTACATCAAGTCTATTGCAAAATTCAAAACTGCAATTAAATGGTGCAGCTCCTAAATATGGAGAATAAACATATTTGTTATCCTTTACTCTACGTTCCAATTCATCCATCAAGCTTTTATCTTCACAGTTTATATAAATAGTATACTTGACTCCATCATCTCCAGTTAAAATTTCTACAGGAATCTGGGTATGATCTTTGGGACAAAATATATTCTTTGGACTTGTAGCTTTAATATAATTTACACTTTGCATTATCTTTCTTATGCAGCCATCTTTTTTTATGGATACATTAAAATTATTTTTAGAAAAAAGCTCATAATAGCTGTTCCTTTCATAACCTAGGACAGCTGCTATGAGACCTACCACAGTCGTCCTCGGAGGTACAGAATAGGAAAGTGAAGATGAATTGGTATAAAATTTTCTAAAGTGTGCAAATTTTCCTTTCAATTTTAATATCAATAAATCCATATTTTTCACCTTACTTTACTTCATTTAGTGGGAAACTACTAAATGCCTCCTTGAAATTAACCGTTTTTCCATTGAGTATAAGTTTTAATTTTTCATCTGCAAAATAATGCAGCTTGAAAATTCTATCTTTGTTTTTATTAAGAAATTCTACAAGTTCTGTTATATCCAAAGTTATTTCTTTTATATCCCTTACACTTTCATCTTCAGAAGAAAATTTTAAATAGTCTCTCAAGTCTCCAAGTATAGTTTCATTATCTTTATATTCAGCCCTCAGATAAAGTCTTGGATACTGTCCTATTTTACTCCTTGTAGCAAGTTCCGGTATGGCATACCTCATAGCCTTATCTAAAACTGCAACATCTTCTTCTTTTAATTTTGTATGCTCTGCCCTCTTTCCACTTATAACTCCACTAAAGGCAATGAATGAATATTTAACTCTATAGTCTTTTCCTATAGCACCCTGCTTATTCCCTTCTCCTGATGCAAAATGTGATGTTATACTTGCCTCCAGCACTTCTACTTTATTGAGTGAATACCCCCAATTGAATTGTACAGGTCCTATAAAATTTTTATTATCATTTTTTATAGGAATAGTTGCCCCGAAAAGCCTTACATCTATAAGTTTGTCCAATATTGTATCAACATCACTACTTCCAAGTTTATCTATCCTTACTTTTGCAGTTACTGCTTTATCATCAACTTTTGAAACAAACAACTCATAACCTTTATCCAGCAGGTAATCCCTTATGTACCTTTTAATTCTCAAATCAGAAACAAGATTTATATCCCTTTCATAATCCATACGTGGCCTATTTTCTTCATCAGGATCTCCATTTGGATTTGTAAGCTTTGCATCATATAGATATAATATTTCACTATTGTTCATTTTCTTTTCCTCCCTTATTTAACATTGCTTTTGTAGTATCATAACTATAACCAGATAATATATAAAACAAATTCTCATGTTTATTTAATTTCCATAAATTTTTGTTTGCATCCATGAGTCTTTTGCACTCTGAAAAAGTAACTTCATTGTATTTCCTTATTTTTTCCTGAATAAGTTTGTTGAAAACTTCATTGGTAAGTCTTATAACTTTGTTCTTATCAACTCCACCAAAATTAAGTTTATTCAAAATCGGCTTTCTGTCTTCCCCCATCCTTTTATACTGTGCATTTCCTATTTCACCTATAAGGCATCCAAGTAAAAACATGGCACTTTGCTGTTCATCATATCCCATATTTAAAATATAAACTTTCAAATCATCTTTAACCTTCAAATTAGAAATATCCATTTTTTCTCCTTCCTCTATACATCCCATATATTCTAAAAACTTTATACAAAAATTAGCTTTAAGTATAGTGTTATATATACCTGATTTTCCATTTACGTTGTAACCCTCTTCGTCAAAAAATTCAATTTTAGCACATGAAATAACTCCCCTTATAAATTCATCCAGTTTCAAACTCCTTTGTGTCAAAATAGCATCATACATCTGGAGAAGTTTTCTGTAATTCATAGGCTCAGAATTTTTGAGTCTGACAGGTGTCATAAAGTAAAACGTTTGCAAGTCTATGTTGAGTTTATAGTTTATTCCCATGATTTTTCTACCTAACTTAGCAACAGTATAATAATTATCCATGATTTTCTGAAATACTGACGGATTTACATCTTTAATCAGCTTTTGAATTTTTGTTGCCTGATTGGATTTTTTATAAAACATTATATTTATTAAAAAATACGTATCTCCATTTCTCATATCCACTATATTTTGAATTTCAGTTTTTAAATCATCTACTCCAGTTAAATTCTTTACCGTATTAAAAGAATACTGAATATTATCAGATACTTTATCCAAATCTTTTTTATTCATGGGACTTCCAACTATGAAATGAGGAATTAAATAAACTGTAAATCCTACAAGTCTTGTATTTAATTTATTTTTTATATAATTTTCTCCTGATGTGAGTTTATTGAGACAATTGCTACATAAAAGCATATTTTTATCATAACTTTTAAGTTCACTTGCAAATATGATCTGGTTTGTAGTGTAATATTTTATTTTCATCCTAGATAAGTCTGACGTTAAATTTTCACTGCTTCCACACATACTGCAGAAGCCTTTGATTTTCTTACTGCTTTTGTTTCCTTGTTTACTTTTTAAAATTGCTTGTCTATATTCTTTGAAATCACTCAATGGTGTGCCATCTACTAAAATAGTATAAAGACCTATTTCATCCTTTTTTATATCAAATTCAGTTTTAACATAATTTTCAAATTCCCTAGAATAAGCTTTTTTTAATGATGATGTTATATTTTTATACCTTTGTTTTTCATCTTTTTCAGTTTCTTCTTCTTCAACTTTATCTAATGTTTCCAAGACATCTTCCTCTCCAACTCCATACTTTTTGTAATTTAAAATATATCTATTTTTAGGTTTAAATCCATCTCCCAGGTCAACATAATAATTTTCAAATATAGCTTTTAATTTTTTATTTAATTCGTCTCCCAGATCCACTTTAGTCAAATTACTTAAAGTTTCAGTTATATGATACAAATATGAACTACTGGTTGCAAACCATTGGGGAGATGCAGGACCATCTGCAGAACCTATAAATGCATATTTTAAAGCTGTACCACTGTCAATTTCTTCTCTGGCATCTAATTTAAATTCGTCTTTTTGCGTATTAAAGCAAAATTTCAGCACATGCATTTGCTTTCCTTTTCTATTTTGGGATGGTACATCTTTGACTAGATTAGAAATCATATCTCCACCAGAAGAAAGCATGGAATTTCCTATTTGAATTATCCCTTCAAGCATTTACTTTCGCCTCCATATTTTTGCACTTTGCTATGCAGCCAAACCCCTGGGAATTTTTTGAGCCAAGTCCAGAATTGTATCCAATATTTATGAGTTCCTTTGAACCATTTAAAACAAATTCACCAACCCATCCCTTTATAACTGTATCTTTATAAATCACAACTTTTTCTTTTAATTTAGAATTTTTAATATAATTTATTTCAAAACTGTCATCTGCAGGATATTTATTATACATAGCTTCATATTTTTTTATAAGGTTTTCTCTTATAAGTTTTGAAAATTCGTTTTCAAAAGGACTATAATAATAAGTTTTCTTTTTATCTGAAATTTTAAAGGTACTATATACCGTAATAGGAGATTTAGTATATACCTTTGAGCCAGAATCTAAAATATAATTTATACATCTTATATTTTTTATATGTACAATATTATTGCCAATCTTGACATTATCTTTTATAATAACTCCATTTACAAGATAGTTTAAAAATTTATCATCCTGGGATGCAACTTCAAGTTTTGCTTCGTCATAATAGGTAATTGTTCCTTGACCAGGATCTATATGGAACCTTCCCTGAAGTCTCGAAAATGTATATAATTTATATCTTCTATTACCAACTTCATATCCAGTGTCATGGATAAATCTTTGATAATTTTCATCATTTAGCCAGTTAAGGAGTACAGCTTGTATTATGTGATTGTATTGTATGTTAAGCACAAGCGGTTTATTAAATTCAAAAGTTATTATTATTCTCATTTTTCCTCCAATATTTTTATATTTCTTTGTTAAATATTTCTGCAAAAGAAAGCAAAATCCTTTATTTTTATTTAAATTTCAATTTCTCATAGGTACTCTAAAAACGTAATATTTGAGAAAATTTCCGTAAAAATCGTAAAAATCAATCTCAAACCACTAATTTCCTGCAAACATAAAAATTGTCGACCCCCAGGGGATTTTTACACTCCCTGGGGTCGACGAAAAAAATTATACAACTTCTAAAAATATTTTTTCAAGTCCTCCACGCTTTCCATATCAAATATATCAGTTGCTATACATTCAAGTGTTTTATCTGGAAGAGACTTTATCCTGTAAATATACTCCTGAGGAACTTTTTTAAACTTTTTAACTAATGGTCTCATAATCATATCTGATTTTCTTTTAGTTTATTTCTATATTCTTTATTTTCGTCTCCGCAGGGGCAATTATTTTAGTATATATGTTAAAAAATTCACTGTGCTCTGCTCAAATATACCAAGTACTTTTTTAAGTACTGCGTCTTCAATTTTATTATAATCCACAGCAATCATCTCTTTCCACTAAAATATAAAATTTAGTATTAGTTTTGCCATGAATTACAATTCTATACAAACTTATGTTCTTTTCTATTGCATACAGAAATAAAATAAAAAGTACCCCAATCCATTGTAACTAATAGATTATGATACTTTAAAAATCTAATTCTTGACTATTTAAAAATAAATAACAAAGTTCAAAGTCTAAATATCAATTATTGTTTATTCTTCGTTATTTCAACTCTATACTTTCCTCAACTATTAATTTTTCACTATCAACTCTTAATTTTATACTTATCACTTTTAACTTACCACTAACTTCTTAATTCCTCATAGGTATTCTAAAAACTTGAAAATAGAATTCAAGCAGTCCAAGATAAAATAAAGTTTCAATTCCTTATAGGTACTCTAAAAACGGTTGCTTTAATTTCGAGTGAAACTTGCTCACCGATGTTTCAATTCCTCATAGGTACTCTAAAAACGTCTAAGTAAATTACTTCACCACATACAGTACATTTGGTTTCAATTCCTCATAGGTACTCTAAAAACCTTTACCATCTTTACTAAGTTCTGTGTCTTTTTCTCCGTTTCAATTCCTCATAGGTACTCTAAAAACTATAAATGTTAGCATTACTAATGCTACTATATTCATTGTTTCAATTCCTCATAGGTACTCTAAAAACTTTAGGTTATACCGTTGTTTTTGTTACTCAGTTTGAGTTTCAATTCCTCATAGGTACTCTAAAAACGGAATTCATCTGGATAGAGGAAATTATATTACTATTCGGTTTCAATTCCTCATAGGTACTCTAAAAACGATGAAAGAACCGTAACTATAGACACGTCAAATGAGTTTCAATTCCTCATAGGTACTCTAAAAACGTTTTTCTTGTTCTACTGCTTGATTTACCCATGATTGTTTCAATTCCTCATAGGTACTCTAAAAACTTGGACTTGTTGTGTTTTTGTTTTCTTATGTTTTGTGTTTCAATTCCTCATAGGTACTCTAAAAACATAAAGATATATCATAAAAACACTCCTTATTATTGTTTCAATTCCTCATAGGTACTCTAAAAACTATTTTAGGTGCTTTCATTGTTTGGAAGTATGGCGTGTTTCAATTCCTCATAGGTACTCTAAAAACATGCACAAGGTAGCACAACTACTTTAAAGTTTTATCAGTTTCAATTCCTCATAGGTACTCTAAAAACCTGGAGATTTTGGTGGTTTAGAGGGTTCTATATCTGGGTTTCAATTCCTCATAGGTACTCTAAAAACACAGCACAAAACTTAACAGATGGCTCTACAGATGCGTTTCAATTCCTCATAGGTACTCTAAAAACTCAGTTTGTTATGCGTTGGATAAAAGCTATTAAATAAGTTTCAATTCCTCATAGGTACTCTAAAAACTGCTATTTTTTTTCTTTTACTTACCCACAATAAAGGTTTCAATTCCTCATAGGTACTCTAAAAACTTGGGTCTTAGATATGCAGATAGTGAAGCTTCTATTAGTTTCAATTCCTCATAGGTACTCTAAAAACGCTTCTTCTATTAGGTCTAAGGTACAGGACTGGGTTAGGTTTCAATTCCTCATAGGTACTCTAAAAACGGCAAATATGCGTTTGAACAAACTTCTACTGGTGCTAGTTTCAATTCCTCATAGGTACTCTAAAAACGCATTAGAAACCAAAGTCATCATACTAACACCCTCCGGTTTCAATTCCTCATAGGTACTCTAAAAACTATACTATTCCAGATGCTATTGACAAGGCGGTTAAAAGTTTCAATTCCTCATAGGTACTCTAAAAACCCTAAATATTTTTATGATTTTGCTGTTGAAAATAATGGTTTCAATTCCTCATAGGTACTCTAAAAACTATTGAAGGTACTGGAGCTAAAACTATTGATGCTGTGTTTCAATTCCTCATAGGTACTCTAAAAACCAATTACACCTCCAGCTTCAATATCACCATTAGGAGGTTTCAATTCCTCATAGGTACTCTAAAAACTTAGATGGGGTATTTTAGTTTTGTTTACTATTGCTTGTTTCAATTCCTCATAGGTACTCTAAAAACTTTTGGTTGATTTGGTGCAAGGTCAGTATCCTAGATAGTTTCAATTCCTCATAGGTACTCTAAAAACCCATCGAATATAGAATACACCTACATTCTTCAAAAAGTCAATATATTCCACTTATTAGGGCAATTCCTGTCAAGCATTGATTTCACTCAAAAATAATTTGCGTCGACCTCCCGGGTTTTTTGCACTACTGGGGGTCGACGACATAAAATCTTATCAGTTTCAATTATTAAATCTCAATTGCTGCCTTCTTTAATTTTACTGCAAAACTTATATATTTAGATTAATTATAACAACTTCCATCTCCATTTAACATCATTTTTTATCATTCATATGTCTTACATCCACTTAAAATATATGTAGGGTTTCCAATTGAAATTTGAACTTATGTATAAAATGTAATGACAAAATTGAAAGCACCTTTAAAAACTTTTTTATAAGTCTTAGCGAAGTATTTTAGAAAATCTTCGGAGCTTAGATATGTTTGAGATACGAGTTTAGCTAAGGTTCTTAGATTTTCTAAATACCGAGCTTTAGACTTGTCAAAAGTTTTTATGGTGGTGAAATTTGTCATTACATGACTTGTATAAGTTAGTTTTTCATATAGAAACTCTATAATGATTTTTGTTTTGAAATAGTCCGTAACCAATACCTATAGCTAGCTATTAATAGCAAACTTAATCTATTTATCCAGAAACATCTATTTTGGATTTTGTATTTATATAAAATTCAATCTATAATACAACTTACAAGTTATGATGGAAAGAAGTAATCAAGTACGTTGCAAAGAGAGTCAGTGGTTGGTGTAAACTGTCTGATGTGCTTTATGAAATACATTCCTGAGCTGTAGGCTGAAATTTTTTAAAGTAAGCTGATCCGGGTAACTCTCGTTAAGAGTAAGAGATGAGCAATAAATTTATTTGTTCAAGTAGGGTGGTACCACGATTATTTCGTCCCTTAATCGCAGGTGCTTTTTTTTATTTTTCAAATTTATTTTGCTCAAGTAGGGTGGTACCGCGACTTTTTCGTCCCTTGTGTAGGGGCGTTTTTTTGTACAATTTTTAAGTAATTTCAATTAATATTTACCGCATCACTTTAGCACTAAATACTTTTACAGTGTACACTGTAATTCTGTACATTATTACTGTATAGAAAGCACTTGCAACTGGAACTTACTATTGAAACTTATAAACTATACAATGCGTGCATTATTCGATGTGAATTGTGAACTATGAATTAAATAAATAGGGGGTTTTAAAATGAATGTATCTTTAATAATCATTATCTGTTATATATCCATGTTATTTATAATAAGTTTTATTGCAAAGAAAAGAGCTCAAGGTGGCGGCGAAAGCTATACTTTAGCCAGCAGACAGCTTACAACTCCACTTGTAACCTGTTCACTTATAGGACTTGCTATTGGGGGTGCTTCAACTATAGGGGTAGCTGAACAAGCTTACGATGTAGGGCTTTCAGCAGGTTGGTACTGCACAGCCTGGGGAATTGCAGCTATAGTTATGGGACTTGCAGCTGCAAGTAAATATAGGGATTTCAATGTATCTACTGTTCCTGAATTGTTTTCAAAATTCTATGATGAAAAGGGTGTTACTGTCTGTGTAGCATGCCAAATAATTATTCTCATTGTAGTTGTGTCTCTTCAATACATTGCAGGTGGAGCTATTTTATCTTCACTATTGCCTGGCATATTCACTATAAAAACTGGTATGATAGTAAGCGCTTGTGTATTTGTTGGTATAACCTTTATAGGAGGAATGTGGTCTGCCGGATTATGTAATTCATTTAACGTTCCTTTAAAATATACAGGAATTATATTATGCACTATACTAGCTGTATCAAAAAGCGGAGGGATTCAGAACATAAAACTTCATCTACCTCAAAGTGTACCTTATTTCAGCCCGGTTAAAGGAGTTGGTACATGGGTAATTTTAGGTTGGATTCTTGTTATGACTACACAAGTTTTGTCTATGCAGGGTCCTGTACAATTAGCCTTTGCCGCTAAAGATGCAAAGACTGCAAAAAAGAGCTTTATACTTGCTGGTCTTCTTATGATTCCAATAGGTTTTTTATGTGCTCTTATAGGTATGGCTGCAAGAACTACTTTTCCTCATGTAAGTGCTACTATGGCACTTCCTAAAATGATTTTGTCATTAAACCCTGTAGCAGCAGGAATAACTTTAGCAGCACTCTGGGCAGCAGATGTTTCTACAGCCTGCAATTTACTTTTAGGTGCCTCTACCTTATTTACAAATGACATATACAAAAAATATATAAATCCTAAAGTAAATGACAAAAAGCTTTTAATAATGACTAAATCCTCTGTAGTTCTTTTAGGTATATTTACTTTTATACTTGCCCTTTCCATGTCAGGTATATTAAAAACTATATCCATGGGTTTAAGTCTTTCTACCGCATTTACACTTATATTTTTATTTACCATGTTTGCTCCTAAACTTTGCAAAAAAAGTTCTGCTTTTTTCACTACCCTAGCAGGAGTAGTAGCCCTATTTTTATGGCAGTTAATACCTTCTTTTAGAATATTTCCTCATGTAATATTCATGGAATGGCTTGTATGTCTTGTAACCTTCATGCTTACATCAGTACTTGATAAAAGATCAATTATGAATATAGATGCCATAGATGAAATAAATGAAATAGTGTAAAAAAGTAAGGAGGTTTGCCTCCTTACTTTTTTACACTCAATCAATTATAGTACCTGGATTTAAAATCTCATTTGGATCAAATACTTTTCGTATACCCTTCATAATTTCAAGCTCTCGTTTTGTAAACTGCAGAGACATGTGTTTCTTTCTTGTTTTTCCTGTACCATGTTCTGCTGTTATTGTACCACCATATTTTAATGCAGTTTTGTACATTTCCTCTTTTAACTCTTCATAATAGGAGGGGAGTTTACCGTTATCCCCCATAATAAAATTGTGTATATTTCCATCTGCTATATGTCCCAAAGACAAAATATGATTTCCATATTTCTCTCCAAGTGCCGTTATGTCATCAAAAAAATCCGGTACAGTTGAAGGTGGAACTGCTATGTCAAGTGCATCTGCTATATTGTCCTTATAAGGGCCATATGCATTGCTCCTTATTGCCAAAATATTTCTCTGTTCCTTTGTAGTCTCCGCTATTATACTATCCACTGCATTGTGTTCTTCGCATATTTCTACAATTTTTTCGCTGCTAGCATAAAGTGCATCTTCTGTAGGCTCATCAATCATGAAAATTAAATCTACAGATCCTTTATTTGCAGGCCACTTAGTTCCAAGCTGCTGTGCAGCATTTTGTGCAATGACTTTGTCCATATACTCCACAGCAAGTGGTGTAATTCCATCTTGAAGTATACAAGGTACTGCATCACAAGCTTCACGCCTTGTATCAAATGAAACCAAAAGTGTTCCATTATACTTATTTTGTGCATAAAGCTTTAATGTTACTTTTGTAATTATACCTAAAGTTCCTTCACTTCCAATCATCATATGTAAAAGGTCATAGCCCATATTGTTTTTTATAAGTTTTCCTCCTACATTCACTATTTCACCTGTGGGTAAAACTACTTCCAAAGCTTTAACATGATTTCTCATGATTCCATGTTTTACAGCTTTTGTGCCGCCAGCATTTGTTGCTACCATACCGCCAATTTGAGCTCCTTCATCACCAGGATGTATAGGAAAAAATAGTTTGTCCTGCTTATTTAGTTCTTCTAGTAAATCTGCCAGGGTAGCTCCTGCTTCAATTGTAATCATCAAGTTTTTTTCATCAAGTTCAACAATTTTATTTAATCTTTCAAGTGACAAAATTATGCTGGATTCTGTGGGAATGACTCCTCCAACTACGCCTGTACCACCGCCCCTTGCAACTACAGGTGTCAAAGTCTTATTTGAATATTTTAATATCTCCGATATCTCTTCTGCAGAACCAGGTTTAACTACTACACAGTCCTTGCATGCTTCTGGACGAAGCAGAGGTTCTGTTTCATCGTAGAGATATCTCTGCATCTTAGACAAATCATCTGTAATCCAATCTTCTCCCACAATACTTTTTAAACTTTCAATTATTTCACTCTTCAATGTTATTTCCCCCTTTTTATTTGACAAATTCTTTCATCTTGCCTTTTAGTCAATTAATTAAATCTTATAATATTTTACACTTACAGCGCCCCAATTGAATGAAATAAGTAAAAAAAATACATCAGCTTGTCTTTACTGATATATTTCAACGTACAAAAAAAACAGCTCTTTTCGCTGGGGCGAAAAGTCTGCCGCGGTACCACCCATTTTTTTTACTTAATTAACATAACGGTTAAACAACCGATTAGACCTACTAAACATTCAGCCTACAGCTCCAGGGTGAGTTTCAACATGTATATTTATGGGTTTTCACCTTACCCCACTCTCTGTAAAAAAATATTAACATACCTAATTAATCCTATCATAGCTTTTATCTTTAAAGATGAGTTTACTATAAGTTTTGGTTACTGTCAATAGCCTAAAAATAAAATTTTTTTATAGTAGTCAATCTCGCTTATAGTGTACTCTTAGCTATCCTCCATTTGCATACAAAATTCATATAAACTTGAGTTTTTGTATACATTAATGGTATAATAAAAAACATTAGTAAGTTTTCTTTAAACTTAATAATGTTTTAAGGGGGAAAATACATTGAATAAAAAAGCCTTATCTGTTATTATAACGTTTGCGTTAGTAGGTTCTACTTTCAGCAATGTTTTCGCTTCTTCAGCCAGTACGTCTGAAGAATTAACACAAACTCAAAATAACAAAAAGGAACTCCAGGTAAAAGTTGATACTTTAAATAAGCAGATTGATGGAGTAATCGGAAAAATTGAAAGCAATAAAAAAGATATGAATACTATTGCTAAGAACATTAAAAATACACAAATCAAATTGTCAAAAGCACAAGATGATTCAAAATCGCAAAATGATTTATTTAAAAAAAGAGTAAAAGCTATGTACACAACTGGTACAAACGGTTATCTCCAGGTACTTTTATCTTCAAACAACTTAGGTGATTTTATATCCAGAGTTGACTCAATCTCAAGAGTAATGAAATTCGATAATCAAGTTATTACAAAACTAAAAGGAAATGAACAAGCTATACAAAGTCAGCAAAAAGCTTTAAGTGCTGAAAATGCTAAGTTAGAATCTTTAAAAATAAGTAATGAATCTACTTTGTCAAAATTAAATACTGACATACAACAACAAAAAGAACTATTAAGTCAGGCTACCGCAAAGGAACAGCAGTTAATAGCTCTTCAGACTGCTCAGAAGGCTCCTCAAATACCTGAAATAAAAACTTCTTCACCTACCTTATCTCGTGGTGGATCAGGTTCACTTTCATATTCACAAGTACTTACTATGGAGGCAACTGCATACTGTGGAGATGGTGTCACAGCATCAGGTTCTGCAACTGTAAGGAATCCAAATGGATACAGCACTATAGCTGTTGATCCTCGAGTTATTCCACTGGGAACAAAAGTCTATGTAGAAGGATATGGATATGCCGTAGCTTGTGATATCGGTGGAGCTATAAAGGGAAATATCATAGATTTATTCGTAAATTCGGAGGCAGAAGCAGAAAACTGGGGCAGAAGATCTGTTACTGTATATATACTTAATTAATATGTACAGGTAGTATTGTGCTGCTATTTTACCTAAAAGGTAAACACTTGGGGAGATTTTCTCTCCCCTACCTTACGAGAAATACATATTTATCATCTTAACATATAATAAATCATATGCCTGTAAAGTTTAGGTATCACCTCAAAGGAATAAGGCACATTTAGTCTTTCAGTATATTTGTGCAAGTCTTTTCCCTGTCCACCAAAAATCACTACAGGAATATTTAACTTAGACAGTTCTTTTACTGGAAGTTTATATATTATGTCATATCCAACTATATTCGAAATCAATTCAGCAAGTGGTATATCTGAGTCAATTCCTGTATAACTTGCATCAGATATACCCATAAAATAATTAGTTTTTATAATGCTTTCCTGAAATTTTTCTCCTGCATACTTAATTGTACTATCTACAGCATTTATAAATTTGCTACCCTCACTATTTTCAGCTTTTAAATATTTATGCGGATAATAAGGAGGAATAAATGAAATTATAATCATAGGTCTTTTATTCTCATATAGTTCATAAGTTGCCTTTACTATATTTATAGCTATAGTTTGGTTATCCATTTTCTCATTTTTCCATTCTTTTACCTTTTCATCTATGTACTTTTCAAAATCCTTATGTGTACTTTTAACTTCACGTAACATCTCTTTATAAGTAATAACACAAGCTTCTATATTATCAAATTTCAATTTTTGTGAGGATTTCTTTGCAAATTTTTCTCTCTTTTTTGAAATATCCTTTAAAACATTCTCAAAGGCATTCTGAGCCAGTTCTTTTAAATTAGATAGTATTTCATCATAAGATACCTGAAGAGTCAATATATTATAATATGCGGTGGAATACAATGGGCTCTGTACGGAATACATCTCCTTTAAATCCATTTGCTTTAAACACATAGGCGGCGGAGTTACAGTATCATAAACGCTGTCTGAGAGATCTGGATTACATTCCATTAATTTGTTTATCTCTGAAACTAGCAAATTGGGATTCAATCCTCTCAAAGATTCCCCTACATGAGTTTCTTTTCCCACACAAAAAAATAAAGGCATAATTTTACCTACACTACCTATGTATAATCTCTTGCTTTCTTTTTCTCCTCTTTCAGGTATGCTTGGCTCTGATATTATCATACCACAGTAATTGTACTTCCTCTCTTCCTTTAATTTAAGAAGAAATGGAGCTGCAGCAATCATTCCTTCGGAGTTACTCTCTTCGCCAGGAACTACTAAAAGCAATAAGTTTCCCTTAAAGTTTCTCTCTTTACTGAATTCTCTTAAAAGTTCCATATTCAGGGCCACTCCAAATTTCATGTCTGCAGTTCCCCTTCCAAATATCCAATCTCCTGATTTAAAATCCTCCATGGCATCTTCATCCAAATTCAATTCTGAAATTCTTTTAGTACATTCATCTACATCAAAAGCCATAGATTTTAAATGTCCGAATTCTTCTACTCCAACTACATCCAAATGACCTGAAAGTATAAATGAATTTGATGAATTTTCCTTTCCATTTACTACTGCCCATACAAAGCTTCTTCCTAGAGGATCATCTTCAATTTGCTCTATGCCTAGATTTTCAGGATTATCCTTAAAATAAGGTATTTCCAAAATTTTTTCATATATTTTTTCTGCTGCCGCACACTCTTCTTTTGTACCAGATATGCTTGGCACAGATATTAGTTTCCTCATTGTGTCGTATACATTTTTCTTAAAGCTCATTTTTGTCCTCCCCAATATAATTGAAAACTTTCAATTACATCTAAGTATACCATTATTTTTATATAAATGTTAATTTACAACAAAAAAAAGTGAATTCAGCCACATAATTTGCTGAATTCACTTTTTTATCAATTCTATGAGTACTTTTTATAATAATGATTTATCAGGAGTTACAATTATTTTTACGTGTTTTTTCTTTTCAGGTCCTGTAAGTGTTTCAAATCCTTCCTTTACAATGTCCTCAAGTGCTATTCTCTTTGTAATATATCCGTCTGTCTTTATCCTTCCATCATTCATAAGTGCTATTGTAGAAGGAAATTCATGTCTGTAGGCAAGAGTACCAACTACCTTCTTTTCTGTAAATACAAGATCATTTGGATTGATTTCTGCATTTTTCTCCCATACGCTGGTTATTACCGCAGTACCTTCATATTTTAAAGCTTGAATTGCCGTATTAATCCCTACATTTGCACCTGTTGTTTCAAAAGATGTATCTACACCTACGCCGCCTGTAAGTTTTTTAATTTCTTCAATTACATCTACCTCATTTGGATCTAAAACTACATCTGCTCCAAATTTCTTAGCATATTCCTGTCTTACAGATTTTCTCTGAAATACAATTACAATTCTTGCCCCTGCTGCCTTTAAACACTGAATAGTTGCAAGTCCTATAGGTCCTGCACCTAAAACCAAAGCAGTATTTCCTGTAGTGAAGTTTCCAACTCTTAGAGAATGAAGGGCAACTGCCATAGGCTCAACAAGTGCAGCCTTCTCATAGTCCATAGTATCTGGTATCTTATGGACAAAATCTTCAGGAAATACTGTGTATTCAGCAAATCCACCGCCGCTTCCACAAAGTCCATGAAATCCCAAGGCTTCACATAAATTATATTTTCCTTCAAGACAAGCAGGGCACTTTCCACAGGCAACTATAGGTTCTACAATAACTCTATCTCCTGCCTTAAATTTTGTAACCTTGCTGCCTATTTCTACTACTTCTCCTGAAAACTCATGTCCTAAAACTACTGGTGCTGTACTCTTGCTTAAAGGATGTGGTGTACCTACTGGAATAAATATAGGTCCTCCTAAATATTCATGTAAGTCAGAACCACATATACCACACCATTTCACTTTAATTTTTACAGCATTTTCTTTTACCTTAGGTTCTTCAATTTCCTCTACTCTTACATCTTTTTTATCATACCACAATACAGCTTTCATAATTATCTCTCCTTTTTATAATAGTATGGCAATATTAAAATTTACATATACCTGTTAATATATTCACTATACTTTATAAGCAAAAGCCATACCAAAAGCAAAGAACTTGTTAAAAATACATTTAAAGGCACTATGTGTCATTATGGCACATATTTAGTGTCCTATTTTGAGAATTTCATTTTTTTCTGGTCATTTTGACACACTTTTTATTCCATACTTTTTCATTTTTCTGTACATGGTAGATCTACTGATGTTTAAAGATTTTGCGGCTTTTAATATATTTCCATTACACTTTTCAAGTGCATTTTCAATGTTTTCTTTTTCTAAAACATCCATTGGAAGTACACTAATATTTACTGGATCAGAGGAGACATTTTTTTCATAAATTTCTTTTTCTAAATAATCCAAAGGAACCATCTTATCCTCACTTAAATAGTAATCCCTCTCTATTACATTTCTAAGTTCTCTAACATTTCCTGGCCAATCGTAAGTTTTAATTTTTTCAATGTATGCCTTTTCCACTACTTTCTTCTTACATAAACTTTTAGAATTTAATTCTTCCATAAAATATTTAATTAAAAGCTCTATATCTTCTTTTCTTTCCCTAAGCGGTACAGTTTTTATATTCATTACGCTCAATCTATAGTAAAGGTCACTTCTAAAATTTTTCTTTTTAATTTCATCCTTGAGCACTCTGTTTGTAGCTCCTATTACCCTTACATTTAACTGTTTTTCATAAGTTCCTCCAACTCTTGTAATCTTATTATTATCAAGAACCCTTAAAAGCTTTGACTGTATATCAAGAGGAAGCTCTCCTACTTCATCTAAAAAAATAGTTCCTCCATCTGCTAATTCAAATTTTCCAGGCTTTCCTTGCTTTAAAGCCCCTGTAAAAGCTCCTTTTTCATAACCAAAAAGCTCACTTTCTACAAGTTCTCTAGGTATAGAACTACAATTTATAGCTACAAAAGGACCTTCACATCTTTCACTATAATTGTGAATAGATTGAGCTAAGAGTTCTTTTCCAGTACCACTTTCCCCCTCTATTAAAATATTACATTCACTTCTTGCTACTTTTTTAGCAAATTTTATTATTTCTTTCATTTTAGAATTAACAGTAACTATATTGTCAAAATTATAGGAAGCAGTATATCCCATAACTTTTTTAACAAGTTTGTGATAATATTTACATTCCCTAAAAGTTATAACTATTCCCATTATTTTATTTTTCACTTTCATTGCCAATACACTTATAAGGCATTTGATTCTACTACCTTCTACATAAAAATCACATTCTATATCATTACAATTATCTGCCCTGCCGTTTAGTATATTTTTAAAATCTACATTATGTATAATACTCGTAATATTTAATTTTATTGTTTTTTCACTCTTCATATCTAGAATATTTAATGCCTTATCATTTATCTTCTTTATATTTAATTTACTATCAAGTACAATCATACCTTCTGTTACCGAGTCAAAAGTGGTGTTCATAAGTTTATTTGAAATAGTAAGATCAAATTGGGTTTCTATTGCTTGAGCTGCTACTGTAACAATACCCAAAGTATGCAAATGTGCATCATAATAATTTCCTGACATATTAATACACCCTACTACATCCCCATCTTCATTATGAATAGGTGCTGCAGAACATGTCCATGAATGCTGTTTTACACCATAGTGTTCTGCTCCAATAGTTTGTATCGGCTTATCTAAATACAGAGCAGTGCCTATAGCATTAGTTCCTACTTCCCTTTCCGTCCAGAGAGAACCTACCACAAATTTCAATTCATCTGCGCTTTTCATTATATCCGTATCACCTAGTGCCTCTATAACATATCCCTCTTTATCTACTAGCATAATTACAAATCCAGAACCTGCTACAATATCACATAGACTTTTTACTACAGGTTTTGCAATAGAAATTAGATCTTCATTTTGTTCCAGTCGATAAGCAATGCTTCTGCCCGTAAGAATGCTATTTCCTCTACCATTTAAGGGATCTACCTCATAATTTTTGCACCTTTTCCAGGAGTCAGCAATTTCAGGCCGTACTGCACTATTTAAATATCCTTCTTCTATAAAATCTTTCCAGGCCTTAGCTATAAATTTTATATAGTTTTCCATAAGCATCACCTAATTAATTAAAAGTTTTTCCAGTAAAGTTTCATATATTGGTTTAGACTTTAATATATAAGCAGTTAAATAAGAAACTACTGAAATAATAGCAATAGGTAAAAGATTGCTAAAAGATCCTGTCATTTCTATAACAAGTATACTGCCACTCATAGGAGCCCTTATAACTGAAGAAAAATATCCTGCCATAGCAAGAATTATAAAGATTCCAATGTAAGAACTATTAATATGAAATAAGTAAGTAGCAGCACTTCCATATATAGCTCCTATTAAAGCTCCTACAGTAAATAATGGTAGAAATATACCTCCTGGAGTTCCTGAACCACAACATATCATTGAAAAAATAAATTTGCAAACAAGCAAAATCACAAGCATTTTTATTGCAATATTACCTTTTGCAAGAGACATTATAAGCATATTTCCTTCTCCTAAAATCTGAGGCAGCAAAAAACCTATAAAGATTGATATTCCTAAACAAAACATTGGTCTGAACTGTATAGGAATCCATTTTTGCATAGAAAATATATTTTGTGTTTTTACTAATGCTTTATTAAAGACAACTCCTAAAACACCTATAATAATTCCAAATACAATAATAAATAAATAACAATTTAATGGCAACCTGGGTACATTTCTAAAATCAAAAACAGGCTTAAACCCAAAAAGTTGATAAGAAATAAAATTTGAAGCCGCTGCAGCAGAAAATGCTGAAATCAAAATTGTAGGCGACAGTTTTTTTGAAATTTCCTCTAGTGCAAACATTGTTCCAGCCAGTGGAGCATTGAACGCAGCAGCAATTCCAGCACTAGTACCACTTATAATAAGATATTTTTCTTCTATTTTAATTTTTTTTAAAATTTTTGAAAAGCCTTGTCCAACTGCTGCACCCAATTGAACAGAAGGTCCTTCTATTCCAAGTGAAAGGCCTGTCCCAATAGCAAGAAAACTCCCTACAAATTTCCCCAATATTACTTTCCACCATGTCATATCAAGTTTTTCAAGTAATACACCTTCAACTTGTGGAATACCACTACCCCTAATTGCAGCATTCTTTTTTGCAATCAAGCCAATTATATAACCTATTATAATTAAAAATATAATCCAAATTGGAATTAACCAATGCTTTAAACTGATTGTTTTATAAGTATTCGCTAAAAGGTATCCTGATTTATCCACTAAAAATCTCAAAAAAGATATTATAACACCTGTTAACATTCCAACAATAATACTTTCAAGTATCCTTTTTAATTTAAAACTATTTTCATTAAATAACGCTTCATATTTATTTCTTTTATCACTCATTTCCATCTGATTTTTCATTTTCCTTTCTAACTAATTAAATATGTACATAATTTACTAATGCCATACTCCTGCATTTCATGTTCATTGTACCATAAAATGGAGCATATTTTATTCTCCTTTCCTAATAATATTTCTATTTCAATTATTGGAGTATCACCAACTATTATTTGATTTCAACCAAATACAGATTGACCTTCAATTGCTTTTAAGTAAATTATTAAATATAATACTAATATAACACTTTACTACAAGGTTTATAGCTTGAACATTGGCTTATGTGCAAACATATTTCTACAATAGAGTATAAGTTTAAATTTCAGTTGAAAACTCTATATCTTAAATATAATTGGAGGAAAGTTATGATTGAATTATTAGGGGTAAACAAAAGCTACAATTCATCTTCAAAGGCAGTAGACAATCTAAATCTAAGTATACCCGATGGAGAAATATTTGGATTTATAGGTCCAAATGGTGCTGGAAAAACTACCACCATAAAAATGATAACAGGAATAATAAAAGCAGACAGTGGAACTGTAAGAATAAACAACATAGATATAAATGAAAGACCAATAGAGGCCAAATATCAATTTGGTTTTGTACCTGACAGCCCAGATATGTTTTTAAGACTTAAAGGTATAGAATACTTAAATTTCATGGCAGATATATATGGAGTGAAATCTGAAGAAAGAACAGCTAAAATTAAAAATTTATCCAATAGGTTTGAGATATCAAATGCTTTAGGAGATCAGATTCAAAGTTATTCCCACGGCATGAGGCAAAAAATAATAATTATAGGTGCTCTAATCCACAATCCAAGTGTTTGGATATTAGACGAACCTATGACAGGACTTGATCCTAAATCCTCATATACATTAAAAGAAATGATGAAAGAACATGCAAGTGCAGGAAACACCGTATTTTTTTCAACTCATGTTTTAGAAGTGGCAGAGAAATTATGTGATAGACTTGCAGTTATAAATAAAGGCTCTCTCTCATTTTCCGGAACTTTTCAAGAGTTAAAAAATAAGTTCAATGAAAATGAAAGCTTAGAAAATATTTTCTTGGAGATGACTGGTAATGAATAATTATATAGTTTTAACTAAAGTATTGTTGAAAAACGGAAGTAATTCTGCAGGTATGAAAAAAAATAGTAATATTAAAAAAGCAGCCCTTTGGATAATCATTTTACTAGCTCTCTTACCTACTATAAAACTATTTTCTCTTTTTATATTCTCAGCTTATGACTATCTCTACAAAATAGGTCAGCAAGGCTTAATTTTATCTCTTGGTATATCTTTTACGAGTGTATTTATATTCTTCTTTGCCATATTTTATTCTATAAATGTACTGTATTTTTCAAAAGATATAGACCTTCTGCTGCCACTGCCCTTAAAGCCTTGGGAAATTCTACTTTCCAAATTCACTGTAATACTCATATATGAATACCTTACTGAAGTTTTTATACTACTTCCTGTTTTGCTAATCTATGGGTATAAAGGCAGTTCTAATCCGCTTTATTTTATATACAGTGCACTACTATTTTTAATAGTACCTATTATACCTATAGCTGCAGCTTCAATTTTAAATATGGTAATAATGAGTTTTACAAATATAGGTAAGCATCGTGATATCTTAAAAATTTTAGGTGGAATTTTTGCAATGTTATTTGCAATAGGTTTAAATATAGTACTTCAAAAAATGACTGTATCATCCCAAAATTATGAAAACATATTTAAGATGATAAATGAAGGAAATAATTCTTTAGTATCTCTTTCAAACAGATTTTTTCCAGGGAGTACATTGTCTGCAAGTTCTCTAGTATATAGTTCAAGCTTTAGGGGATTTGGAAACTTAATTTTATTTATAGTTTTAAATATTCTTGTAATTTTACTATTTTCAATACTTGGTGAACATTTATATTTTAAAGGTGCTCAAGGTGGCAGTGAAATTTCTGCAAAGAGAAGAGAACTGGATTATTCAAAATTAAATGAAACTTCCTCTACAAATTCCAAATTTAAAGCTCTACTGCTTCAAGAAATGAAATCTCTTTTCAGGACACCTGTATATTTTACGAATTGTATTTTAGTGAACATCATATTACCTATTGTACTTTTTATACCACTTTTAGTTCAACCGGAGTCTTTTCACAAATTAAATGTCCTAGTAAATATTAAGGTAACCTCAACTACTACAATGACTTGCATCGTAATATCTCTAGCTGCAGGATTAATTTTGGGAGCTTCTAATTCCATAACTTCCACAGGTATATCAAGAGAAGGAGGAAATATATTTGTAAAAAAATACTTACCCGTTTCCTACAGCACTCAAATTATGGCAAAAGTGATTTCTGGAGTTCTCGTTGCAATTACAAGCACATTTCTAATCTTAATAGGATTGACTTTATTTGTAAAACTACCTATATGTTTCTCAGTTATTTCACTTTTAGTTAGTTTTATAGGAATACTGCTTACCTCCATGACTGGAATTTTAATTGATTTGAGATTTCCAAAGCTGCACTGGGATAATGAAGTAAAAGCTGTAAAACAAAATTTCAATACCTTTATAAATAACATAATTAGCTTTATATTCACAGGCATATTAATATTTTCAATGATTAATTTTTACAGCTACATAAACGAAGTTGCTGTCTTGGGACTTTGCATAATAATATCATCAAACTTTATACTGTATAAAGTTATATGTTCAAAGGGAATCTCTATGTTTAAAAATATAGAAATATAATTAAAGGACTAACATACTAGTAAATTAGCATGTTAGTCCTTTTTTATTAATTAAGTACTTTAACTTTATCTCCGTCATTTAAGAACGTTTGTCCTGAAGTTATTATTCTATCTCCAGCTTCTATGTTAGAGGATGTTATTTCAGTAACTTTATCATTTGAAAGTCCTGTAGTTACAGCTACTTTCTTTACTTTATTGCTTCTTACTGCAAACAAATATGGAACTCCATTTTCAACTTTTACAGTTTCATTAGGTACTGTCATTACATTATTTTTAACCTGGTCAGGAAAAGACACTTTTGAATACATTCCTGATGTTAAGCTTGCATCTGAATTAGGTATTCTTACTTTAATCAGATATTGCTGAGTTTTGCTGTCTGCATTAGGTGTTATAGTATCTATAGTTCCTGTCAATTTTTTATCTGAAAGAGAAGGAATTGTTACAGGTATAGACTGTCCAACTTTAATTTTTGAAAGCATAGTGTCTGACACATTTACTTCAGCCATAATTGAACTTGAATCTACTATGGTTACGGATGCCTGAGCACCTGAAGTAATTTCTCCTTGGTGTATATTTACAGCAGATACAACACCAGAAATAGGTGATTTAATTACAGTATCATCAACCTGGCTTTGAATTGATTTAAGTCCAGCTTGTGCCTGATTTACTTGAGCCTGAGCTACTTCAACCGATTCAGGTCCAACTTTTTGCCTGGTTAAGTCTAAGTTTTGCTGTGCTGCAGAAAGTGAAGCTTCTGCATTCTCTAATTTTGTAGTAGCATTGTCTAAATCCTGTTTTGGCACAGCCCCAGCAGAATATAAGCTTTGCTCTCTATTATAACTATTTTTAGCATCATTATAATTTATCTGTGCCGTATTTAATGCTTGCTGCTGCTGCACAATCTGCTGTTCAACTCCAGAACTTTGAGTTTTATCTAGATTTGCTTTTGCAGATTGTATGCTTGCCTGCTGCTGCTGAAGCTGTGCTTGCAGCGAAGTTGAATCAAGAGTAAAAAGTATATCTCCAGCTTTTACAGTACTACCTACTTTTACGTTTAAAGCTTGAACTTTGCCTGGTGTTTTAGGAGATATAGATACATCTTTATCTGAATTTAACTTTCCCGAATAATCTACAGTTGTTGTCAAAGAATCTAGTTTTGCTTCAGCGACATTTACATTTTGAATTTTATTTTGTGACTCTACTTTTTTATTTTTAATTACGTTATGAGCTATAGCAGCTACCATTAAAACTACTAATAAAACAACTACTATCTTCACAATATTTTTTTTGGATTTTAAAACGTTAAATTTCATAAATTACACCTCCTGCATTTCTGGCTGTTTTTTTCTTTTTTTAAATATACGATTCTTCAAATTGTCCATCATCAAGTAAATTATAGGTAATATTATAGGAGTAAAAATAGTTGATGCAACCATTCCTCCAATAACTAAGACAGCCATACTTGATTTCAATTCACTACCTTCGCCTATAGATAAAGCTGCTGGCAGCATACCCACAATCATGGTTAAAGAAGTCATCATTATAGGTCTTAATCTTCTTTCACCAGATTCAATTAATGCTTCCCTTAAACTATATCCACGTTTTATGAGAGTATTAGTATAATCAATCAATAAAGTACCATTTTTAGAAGCTAATCCATCAAGCATAATAAGTCCTATTAGTGACATCATATTTAAAGTTTTACCCGTGATAGCAAGTATTCCAAAAGCTCCAACAAGTGCACAAGGCAGCGATAACATTCTTATAAATGGCGTTAAGAAGGATTCGTAAAGCACAACAAGTATCATGTAAATAAGTATTAATGATACTCCCAGTGCTTCTCCAAGAGAAGTAAAGCTATCTCCCATACTCTTCTGATCACCGCCAAATTTGATTTTATAACCTTCTGGTACAGATAGTGACTTTAATTTTTCACCTATCTGCTGACTTATAGTTCCAAGAGACCTTCCTTCAATATTTGCAGAAACTGTAGCTACATCCTGCCTATCCTTTCTAGATATAGATTGCGGACTATTAGTCCTCACTATAGATGCAACTTCACTTATTGGTATAGATTGTCCAGATTGATTTAGCACTTTTATTCCACTTATATCCGAAGGAGTTTTTATATCACCATCGTGAAATTTTACTTTTATATCATAATCGTCATCACTAGTACTATATGTTCCAGCAGAAGAGCCTTGAATTGCTGTCCTAAGTGTAGATGATATATCTGATATGGATACACCATACTGCGCTGCTGCTAACTTGTCTATTTTAACCCTAAGCTCGCTTTGACTTGCATTTGTAGAATTACCTACATCTGCAATTCCCGGAATGCCTTTTACTATTTGCTCTACCTTATTTGATATTTCAGTTACAGTATCCGTATTATCCCCTAATATTTCAATAGATATAGGCTTACTTGAACCTGACCCTCCAGCTTCGGATTCACTCACAGAAAAATCTGTTCCGGCTAAAGTTGCATTTCCCCATTTTCTAACTTGTTTTGCCACTTCAGTTTGAGATCTTTTTCTATCATTTTTAGGATAAAGAGTTACATACATAGTTGCAGAATTTGAAGAACTATCCATCATTACGCTGCCGCTGCTAGATCCTACCATGGAATAATATGTACTAATTTCAGGTACACTATGTAAATAGTTTTCTACTTGTTTAACTTTCTTATCCATTTCATTTAAACTGGTTCCAGAATCAAAACTCATACTTATACTAAAATTACTCTCATCTGTAGTTGGCATAAGTTCCGTACCTATAGCACCTATAGGTATCAATGCAATAGTTGCTACTAATACAACTGCACCGATGGCAAGTACCCTTTTTCTATGATCCAAGCACCATATAAGAAATCTTTTATAGTTAGCTGTTATACTATCCATAGAATTTGAAATTCCATTAAGTATTCTATAAAATATGCTTCGTTTAAATTTACTTTTTAACATTCTTGATTTTGCTTGTCTATTTTCTTCTGTTTTAAGAAGTCTTGATGCCAGCATAGGAGTTATAGTAAATGCTACAAATAAAGAAAATAACGAGGCAAAAACTATAGTAAGTCCGAACTCCCTAAAGTAAGTTCCTACCATACCTGTCATAAAGCAAACAGGAAGATATACAACTACATCACAAAGAGTTATGGCAATAGATGCAAGTCCTATTTCTTTACGTCCATCTATAGCTGCAGATTGTGGATCTTTTTTCATAGCCAGATGCCGCTGTATGTTATCTAATACAACAATTGAGTCATCTACAAGTGTACCTACACAAAGAGATAATCCCATAAGAGACATTATATTCATAGTAAATTTCATAGCATACATCATAAAAAAAGTTGCAATAAGAGATGTTGGTATAGCTACAAGTATTACAAGTGAAGATCTCCAGCTTTTTAAGAATATTAGTAAAACTAAAGCAGTTGTTATTACACCCTCTATTAAAGTATGCTTTATTTGAGAAATAGAAGAATTTATAAACGTAGTACTATCATATGCAGTGTCTAATCTAATATTAGATGGCATATCTTTTTTTAACCCGGCAATTTCCTTTTTAACATTGTTTACAACTTCAACTACATTTGCATCACTTTGCTTTTGTATACTTATTCCTATAGTATTTTTTCCATTCATTCTAATACGTTGATCTTGTTCAGGATATTCCAAATTTACATCTGCTATATCTCCTAGACGGACAGTACTGTTTCCTGAAGTAGGTATGAGCAAATTTTTTACTTCATCTACACTTTCAAATTTACTTATAACTCTCACAGATTGATTTAATTTGTCCTGCTTTATCTGGCCTGCAGGCATATTTATATTATCTGACTGCAGCTTAGAAGTTAAAGTATTTAAATTTATACCATAAAATTCTATGGCAGATTTATTTAATTTTATTATCAACTGCTTTTTTTGTATTCCTTCAAGAGATACATTTCCTACACCTTGAACTTTTTTTAGAGCCTCAGTTATATTATTTGCCTCATTGTAAAGTTCATCATAAGATAAGTTTCCAGATACAGATAACATTAAAGCAGACATAGCACCTGTATCTAACTTAAATAAAATAGGCTTATCTGCATTTTTAGGAAGTTTACCTTGTGCATTATCTACAGCTTTTTGTACATCTAGAAAGGCTGTATTCATATTTGCGCTGGATTTGAATATTATAGTAGTTTGTCCCATTCCTTCTCTAGCTGTAGAATTAATTCTATCGATGCCGCTTATGCCTGCAACCGCATCCTCCATAGGTTTTACGACATCCTTTCTTATATCTTCAGAACTGGCACCAGAATAACTAGTGGATATAGAAATTACTGGTATATCCATAGAAGGCATAAGATCTGCGCCAAGATGTGTATATCCAAATATACCAAGCCCTAGCAAAAACAATATAACCATGGTTATTGCAGCTGGCTTTTTTACAGATAGTTCAGTTAAATTCATTTTTCTCCTCCTTTATCAATGAATCTTACTTAGTGGGAAAAGCAGATATTCCAAATCTTTGATTTGGTATAGTCGCTTTCTCTTTAGAGTTTCTGTTTCTCCTACTAAGTTTAGATGAATTATCTAGGGGCGTAGCTACTGTTATCTCCCACTTTGATAGAAAAGCAGATATCCCAAATCTTCGATTTGGTGATAGTCGCTTTCACAGAGTGCGTTGGAGTGTTACAGTAGGTAGCCATCAGATAACAATATAGCAATCTATTATTTTCTATTTTTATACTTTTGGAGAGCATAATTCAATTTTAAAAAGCTTAAACTCATATTTTTTAAATCATCATTATTCAGCTCCGAAAGTGATTCTGCCAAAAATCTAGATTTTACTTCGCTCATTTTTTTTAGGAATTGTTTTCCTTTATCTGTCAAAGATATCATAACTACCCGCCTGTTGTCTTCTGGTCTAAATCTATTTATAAATTGGCTTTCAACTAATTTATTGCTTAAATTTGTAACAGCTGAAGGAGTTATTCCAAGTTTTTCAGCAAGTTCACTAACTTTGTAGGATTCACTTTCTTCAAGTAAATATAAAAGGAACAGCTGCGAAATAGAAAGTTTTTCTTCATAATTTATCTCATTCATTATAGATCTACTTATGATAACAAAATCATATAATCCTTTTTTTATATCTTCAATAAGCGATAATTTATCTTTTTCACAGTTCATTAAAATTCTCCTTTACTACCCTACATAATATTTAAAGTTTAAAGTTTAAACACTTTAAACCTTAAATATTTCATACATATATGAATACATAATGTAAATTATATATTTATATTTTATAAATATCAATAATTTATTAACAAATTTAATATAATATTAAGAAAAATACTCCAGGTATACTTTCTGGAGTATTTTTTCTAATATTACTATCTATATGAATTTTGCCTTAATATTCTCTCCTACAACTTAGGTTTAAATGTATGCAAAATATATTATATCAATATGATACCACCTAATGATTCTTTCTAATTCTTTAGTGCCTTAAGTACTGCCAGTTTTGCCATATTAAATATGGAATTTCTCTCCTCAACTATCGTTATTTCTTCTTCTATATATTTTCCATCTTCGCTTGATTTAAAAAGAGATGCTACATTTCTTTTAAAGGAATTATCCATTAAATTCTTTAATATGTGCTTTGTATCCTCTTTAGGATATAAATTTTCACACAATTTCTCTATTATATGATCAACCTTTAAAACATATTTGTCCTTTAGTATTTTCTTCTTCTTTATATTATTCAGTGCCAGGATAGACATCTCTAGAATATCATCTCTCACATTAAAATCAACCTGATCATAACTGTCACATATAAAAGTTGCAGCTTTATTTAATTGATTTGTATATATGTCTATGTTTTCCCTTCCTATTATAAATGCCAGCATTACCATGGAAGTAGTCTCTATTTTATCCTCTAAATTGCTATCTTCATAATCTACAAAAGCTCCATCTGCAAATTGATTTTTAGCTATTATTCGTATAAGCTTTTCTCTAGTATACTTTTTATCCAAATATAAATTGTCACTGTCATATTCTTTCTCTTCTTTATCATTTGTAAAACTTCTATATAAGAACCCACTTTCTAAGTTTTCATCTATTTTTTCACCTAAAGTGCTTTCATTTACTTTTATTGGAATTATATTTTTAAGCTGAATGCCAAGTACTGGTTCTTCTCTTAATTCCATCAATATAAAAGTAGTTTCAGGACTTATGAAGCCACTTTTTTTAGAAAGTTCTATTAACTTTCTTTTCATTTCTTCTTTCTCTTGTCCCCTCTGTGCTTTCATATTCATTTCTAAAGATTTCATCTTTTTTCTAGCCCAAACCTTTCTAAGTAAGCTGGCATTTTCCTCTGTTCTAAAATTGTCAATATCTATCCTTCTCAAATATTCTTTTCCATCCACATACCCTTTTAAAGTTATTCGTCCCTCTACTTCCCCAGTAACACTTGCAAATATAGAAAAAGGCTCTCTATCATACATATATTCAATAGTCCTTGGATAAGTAGAGTTAACTTGTAACCTTCCCCAATCTATATCTATACCATCTACCTGAGGACTTTGTATTCTATTAAACTGCCTTAAAATCACATCTTCAATTCTTTGACCTATATCTATAAATTCTGCTTTTCCATAACTTTCATGGGCTAACTTATTCAAAAAATAATTATTTGCACAAGAATCTATTCCAAAAGTAAATATTCTATTATCCCCAATATTTTCATTCACATAGGAAAGTATTTTTTCCTCATCCTCTACCGAATCATCTGTAAAAAGGAGTATAGTATTTTCAGATCCTTCATTTTCAAGGCTGTATTTTATCCCTCCAAATATATCCGCATCTTTTTCCGTTTTTAAACTATCTATCCACTTAGATGCTTCTCTTAGTGAATCTGCATTAAACTCTATCAGTCCATTTTGAGAAAAGCTAATTAGTTTATTCCCCAAGGCTATCATGTCAAAGGTATCTCCTTTTGATAGATTTCTTATACAAAGTTGAAGTGCATTTTTAGCTTGTTCTAACTTTTCACCTTTCATCGTATCTGAAATATCAATTAAAAATACATAATGTTCTGTAATATCTTCTTCATAGGGGTCAAGTTTAGGAATCATTCTCATATAAACTATCCCTTTTTCCTCATCATTTTCCTTATACTCATATATCATTCCATCTGCTTCTAAGGTTTCTCTTTCCCTCATAAACAATATAAAATCTTTCTCTGTTAAATAGTAGTTTTCTTCTAAGCTTATTTTAGCTACTGTATCACCTTCCCTCTCCACCTTTATATTATGGTAGGGACACCTAAAATCAACTTTACTCAAGGATTCCACTATTATGTTTACCTTAAATTCAAAGTTCTCTTCCTTAGTTTTTCTTATACCTAATTTATTTACCAGGTTATCCTTTAGTTCTTCAATTTTAGATCTGTTTCTTATTATCTTAGGTTGTGAAATTGCAGGTATTGTAAGTTTAAATGTACTATCTTTATAATCTAGTTCCTCTATGTAGGAAAGTTTTATTTTAACAGTTTCTCCGGAAATTATTTTTCCTATGCTTATTTTAAATAAGTGGGGACTGAATTCTTCTAAGGAAAAAGTGCTGTCTCCTCTAAGCTTTGCATTTTCATAAATCTGAAGTGCCTTATCTTTTTCTTCAACTACTGCCTTTAAAGTTCTTCCACCTATTTCTGCTTCAAAACCAGATATTATAGCTGCAGCTGGAAGCGGGAAAATGTAAACTCCTTCTATATTTTCATTGCTGCAATTTTGATAAATCTGATTTATAAATATCTCACCATACCCTGCACATAAATTTCCATTAATATTAACTTTTTTTAATAAAATTCCCTCATCAATTTTAGTATCTCTATTAGCATAAGATAACATATATCCTGACCTCCTTTTCAATTTCACTTTATCTACAAAAATACATATTAAATATTATTTTCCATTAAAAATAATTACTAACTATATATTTACCACATCTTAATAATATATTCATACTAAAAATATCTATTTTGTATTATTATATCATATATATGGTAAATTATTTTAAATAAAATTACCTCTGACCTTAGTTTTAATTCTAAAATCAGAGGTAATTACTTAAACTTTGCTATTTCTAATTATTTGTGCATTTTCAAGAGCTGCATAGTGGGTATATCCACTTATATGAAGAGGAGTATCGCCAAGTTCTGGATCTACATGCATATCTCCAAGACATGGATAACTGTGCCAAAATTTTGCCACAGATTTTTTTGCTTCCTCTCCTAACTTTTTTCCCAGAAGATGTCTTGCAATATTGTACCCATTTCCACAAGGTGCGGATATTATAACTTCTGCTTTTTCTATTACATCTTCATCATTTACATAAAGTCTAAATTGGGGCTTTCCTATTTTAAAGAAATCAATAAATTCATTTATGAGAGGAAATTTTCCATATTTCAATGTGCAAAAAGGTTTAGGAAAAGCATACTGTAGATTATATTTTTCACATTCCTCAATAAGTTTTTCCCTTGTCCATTTTGATACCCAGCTTCTACTTTCACAGGGAACTATTATAGCCTTTCCACCACTTTCGGCTATAATCTTTGGCAATTCAATTATTATATCTTCATGTACTCCTATAATTACAGCTGTATCATGCTTCTTAAATTTTTGTGGCAAATACTTTAATGGATTATCTTCAAATAATTCATATATATCTGGAAGTTCAATTACTTCACTTACACTCTTTTTAAAATTCAACTCATATTTTCCTCTACACCAAACACATTTCTTACCACATACAGTACAAGCTTCCTTGTAATTTTTTATATGTGGTATAAATTTTGTACCTGCAAATCTGCTGTCAGTTTTTGTGTAAAATTCATTTTCAGGCAACTTTCCACTCTTTTTTGAACAAACTATAAGTATTTTCAACCTTTTTCCCCCCTATATAAAAGATACAAATATAACTTACCCAATTAATATGATACATTACTCTATATAAATTATCTGTAACAGTTGTTACGCTTTTATATATTTTTTATTTGCAAAATATATATTGTAGGTAGTATAATAAAAATATATTATATTGTAGAAATCTATTTTATAGGTGATGGAGCTCACCTTTAATTGCTTATAGCTGATAGCCCCTACTTTAATCAAAAAGTAGGAGCATTTTTTGTAGTCAAATTCACAGGAGGTATTAAATTGAAAAAATATATTTACATAGGAATAGGTGGTTTTTTAGGTGCAATTTTAAGATTTGCATTGGAAAATGTAAAAGTAAGTACCTATTTAAGCTTAATTCCTATAAATACTTTATTTATAAATATAACAGGAGCCTTTATTCTAGCTTTCGTAACCACTGCTGCTGTTTATACTTCAGTTGTATCTTCAAATATAAAGTTAGGAATATGTACGGGATTTGCAGGGGCTTATACTACCTTTTCTACCTTATGTAAAGAAACTGTATCACTTATAAATTCAAACCACCTTATATTAGCTGTATGTTATATTTGTATTTCTTTAATTTTGGGACTTGCCTTTGCTTATCTTGGAGAATTTACTTCCATAAAGTTAGTTTCAAAATTGAACCTCAACTACTCTGTTGATTTAAATGAATTAGAGAATAATGATTGTAAAAATAAAGGAAATTCCATTTGAAATATAATATAACAGGAGGACGTAAAAATGAACTTTTTAATAGTTGGAATTGGCGGTATAATTGGAAGCTTAGCTAGATTTTGTCTTGGAAACTTGGTAAATAAAAAATTTAAGTCCCTATTTCCCCTGGGAACTTTTATCATAAATATAACAGGAGCCTTGCTGCTTGGAATACTTAGCAGTTCTCACATTTCTAGAAACTTCTATATTCTTTTGTGTGACGGATTCTTGGGAGCCTATACCACCTTTTCTTCCTTTATGTACGAGGATTTTAAACTTTTTCAATTAAAGTATAAATTACATGGATATACATATGTAATTATGACAACACTAATTGGACTAGCATTCTATGCCCTGGGAACTAGAATAACATACTATGCAGGATTTTAATTAAAAATCCTGAGTTATTGAGATAAAAAAAGCTACTATTGAAAGGTTACAACTTAAATTTCTTAACTATTTCATTAAGATTTTGAGTAAGTTCTGATTGCCATTTTGCAGTCAAAACCACCTGCTGTGTTATTGACTTCGTAGTTTTACTTATCTTTGTTTCCACTAGTTTTGCACTTTCTGATGATTTTTGTATTGTTTCTGACATACTTTGTACAGCTTCACCTACCTGTCCAGTTGTGGCTGTAAGTTCCTCTGACATAGACGCTAACTCTTCTGACATTCTACTTACAAAATCAGAGTCATTGTAGTATTGTTTTCCCATCTTTCCAAACTCCTCAAATTGTGGATCAACGCTTTCATTTATAAATTTTAATACATCACTGCCATTCTCAGAAAGATTTTTAAATGCATTTTGAACTTTTATAATAGTATCTTGTATATTTGTTACTGCTTCTGAAGATTGCTCTGCAAGTGCTCTTACTTCTTCTGCAACTATAGCAAAGCCTTTTCCATGTTCGCCTGCTCTAGCTGCTTCAATAGCTGCATTTAATGCAAGCAGATTTGTCTGCTCAGATATACTCGCTATAGTATCTGCCATAATTTTTATGTTGCCTACAATTTTACCTTCTTCAATTGATTTCAGCATATTCTTTCTCTTTTCTTTATATAAACTTCTTGCTTCTTCTATGCTCTTTGTCCCCTTTTTTTCAACTTGAAGAGCTTTTTCTTTAGATTTACTTGCATTATCACTCCCTTCTGCAGCTTTTTCAGACAGTTCGTTAATACTTGAATTTACTTCCTCAACGGATGCGGTTATTTCTGCAGATATAGCACTTCTTTCTTGAATTCCAGAAGTTATATCTTCCAATGAATCATTTATTGCTTCGGTTTCAAATGCAAGTTTCTCTGCCATTACAGAAAGTTTTTTACTGGATGTATTCAAGTTTTCTGAATTAGTCAATATTATTCTAATAAATTCTTTAATTTTATTCTTAGCTGTAATCAATGCACTCAGTGTTCTACCAAATTCATCTTTTCTGCTAGTTTCATAATCGTTTGAGAAATCAAATTTAGCCATGTTTTCTGCAGTTTTCAGCATATTCATTAATGGAGTATTTATGCTATTTATCATAATCACTCCAACTATAATTGAAATTACTACTCCTAAAAAAAGCAGTAACACCATAACATTATTTTCCCTTATATATATAGAATGGTTGTTCAAATTTGTTGTCTCTGCATCTTTAATATTTGCAGCTATAAGTTTATCAAGATTATCCGTCACTGAATTTTTTAAATCAGTTATTTGCTTTAATTGATTAATTGCCTCATCAAATTTTCCTGAATCAATAGATTTTGTTATATCTTCCCTTAAAATACTATATTCCTGAAGCTGATTTTTTAATGTTAGCCACTGCTGCTTTTCTTCATCACTCATAGATAATCTTTCATAAGATCCTATATATTTTTCATAGGCATTAGCATTATTTTTAATACTCTTTTCCAAATCAGGTTCCTGTAGGGAATTTCTTACATAAACCAAATCTGTAATATCCCCTTCTATTTCTGTCAATACATATTTCATATCAGTCAAAATATAAACACTTTGTAAGTTATTGCTGTACATTTGCTGGGAATTTTTATCTATAGTTTTTGAAGATGTTATATTAACGATACCAGTTAAGCTAATTAGTACAACAATAATGGCAAAGAATAGGGTTAATTTTGTTTTAACCTTTACGTTTTTCAAAAAATTCATTATAACTCCCTCCCTTTTTTCTATTAATTATATTTTTAATCTGGTATAATATAAAGTACCAGTTTTAATATATTTTATGGTATCAGTTATTGGAGGACGTAAATAAATGATTGAAATCATGCCCATTTGGGATTATTCAAAAAACACTCCACTTTATGTGCAATTATATGAATATATCAAAAATGAAATACAAATTGGAACAATTAAACCAGAAACAAAATTACCATCAAAAAGAAAATTAGCAACTTATCTAGGAATTAGCCAAAACACTATTAAAACTGCTTATGAGCAACTATGTGCAGAAGGATATACAGAAAGCAAACCTCGTGTAGGTGTATTTGTAACAAAAATAGAAGATAACTTACTATGCAATCTGCCACTTATTGATAAACATGATAAAAATACAAAGTTTAAGGATAACAACGATAACTTTAAATGCCTAATTGACTTTCGTTCAGGAAATGTTGATTTAAACAATTTTCCATATTCCACATGGAGAAAATTGACAAACAAATGTTTATATTCGGAGCAAAGCAACCTCTTATTAGTAGGTGAACCTCAAGGGGAAAGGTCTCTTCGTAGAGAGATATCTAAATATCTTTTTCAATCAAGAAGTGTTAGATGCACTCCAGAACAAATTATTATTGGAGCAGGTACTCAATATTTAATTATATTGCTATGTATGCTGCTAGGCAAAGATTATCCATATGCAATTGAAAACCCTGGATACAATAGGGTAAGAACCGTTTTTAAAGACCAGGGCATAGATATTCATCCTATCTCAATAGATAAAGATGGTATTTGCATAAACGATTTAAAGAAAAGTTCTGCTAGAGTGGTTTATGTTACACCTTCTCATCAATTTCCCTATGGAATGATTATGCCAATTTCTCGAAGATTAGAATTATTGAAATGGTGTGAAGAAAAAAACGGTTATATAATTGAAGATGATTATGATAGTGAATTTAGATATAAAGGGAAACCAGTTCCTTCTTTACAGGGACTAGACAGAAGTGAAAATGTTATTTATATGGGTACATTTTCAAAATCTCTAATTCCTTCAATTAGAATCAGTTATTTAGTTTTACCCCCCAAATTAATTCGAAAATATCAAGAACATTTTAAAATATACAAACAAACAGTCTCTAGGCTTCATCAAAATACACTCTATATATTTATGAAAGAAGGATATTTATCAAGGCACATAAATAAGATGAGAACATTATATCGTAAGAAACATGAAATACTTCTTTCTGCAATTGACAAGTATATGAAAGGAAAAGTCGAAATTATTGGATCAGAATCAGGACTCCATATTTTATTAAAAGTTAAAAATGGAATGACAGAACATGAATTAATTCAATCTGCTCATAAAATGAAAGTAAAAGTCTATCCAACTTCAATTCATTATGACCAATGTGTATCAAATGAATTTCCTATGATTTTACTCGGTTTTGGTGGTTTGACCGAAATACAAATTGAAGAAGGCATTCAGATATTAAAAAAAGCTTGGCTTATTTAATATCTAATTTACTTCTAGCTGCCATTTCTTAATTTATCGATATGGGTTTTATAGTTTAAAAATTACTTTACTCGCAGAAATATTTTTACAACAATGAGGCACATTTAAGTATTTAACATTTCAAAATTGTAATAAATGTCCAGAGGATAAAGTAATTTTTAACTTGCGAACTCTAATGTAAACTGTCTATAACTCCTCCACCAACAAGGATATCTCCATCATAAAATACTACAGACTGTCCTTTTGTAATAGCTCTTTGGTTTTCATCAAACTCAACCTTAACCCTGTCTTCGTCTATAGCACTTATAAGTGCATCAGCAGGCCTAGCTGAATATCTTATCTTTGCCTGTATCCTCATAGGTTTATCCAATTTTTCAAAAGGCATAAAATTTAGATCCTTTGCAATTAATTTGTTTTTAAAAATATCTTTTTCTCCACCAAGAACAACTTCATTTTTTAGTGGATTTATATCTATGACATACATTGGAATTCCAAATGCTATTCCAAGTCCTTTTCTCTGTCCTATTGTATAGTAAGTAATTCCTCTATGCTTTCCAAGGACTTTACCATGTTTATCTACAAAGTTTCCTTGTTTTACCTTATTGGGAGCAACTCTTTTTATATAGGAACCATGGTCATTATCTGGAATAAAGCATATTTCCTCACTGTCCTTTTTATTGTGAACTGCTAGACCTATCTTCTTGGCTATTTCTCTTATTTGTTCCTTTTTATAAATTCCACAGGGCATCAAAGTATGTTCTAGTTGAAACTGGGTTAAATTATATAATGCATAGGTCTGATCTTTTTTACTGTCCTTTGACTTTTTAAGTACATATCTATCATTTACTTTTTCCACTGTAGCATAATGTCCTGTAGCCACATAATCTGCCCCTAAATCCATAGCTCTTTTTAAAAGTTCATCAAATTTTATGTATTTATTACAAGCTACACAGGGATTTGGAGTTCTTCCCTTTATATATTCATCTATAAAATAATCTATTACACACTTTTTGAACTCATTTCTAAAATTCATAACATAATATGGAATGCCTAGGTTATACGCTACAAGTCTTGCATCATCTACAGCACTTAAAGAACAGCACCCACCTTCCATTCCTTCATAATATTTATCATCCTGCCATACCTGCATTGTAACTCCTATAACTTCATACCCTTGCTCTTTTAAAAGGTATGCTGCAACAGAACTATCAACTCCACCGCTCATACCTACTACTACTTTCTTCTTCATTTTATCACCTATTCTAATCAAAGTATTTTTAATCAATCTTTTATTTGCTGCCATTTTTTATTATTTTCTCTTAATTTTAAAACCGTATTACCTATTTCATTTACAACAAAGTTCACTTCATCTTCTGTAGTATTTGCTCCTATAGTAAGTCTCAATGAACCCTTTGCTGCATCTCTTGATAATCCTATAGCTGTAAGTACATGAGATGGTTCTATTGCCCCTGCTGAGCAGGCGCTTCCGGTAGACACGCATATTCCAGCTCCATCTAAAGCCATGGCCAAAATCTCACCCTCTATAGAATCAAAGGTTATGTTTACGTTGCCTGGCAATCTATTGTTTTTATCACCGTTTAGTTTAGAGCCAGGTATTTTTAAAAGTCCTTCAATTAACTTATCTCTTAAATAACTCAGCCTATTACTTTCACTATCCATATTTTTTACAGCAATTTCAATAGCTTTTCCCATTCCAACTATTCCTGCAATATTTTCCGTTCCTGCTCTTCTTCCCCTTTCCTGTGCTCCACCGTGAATTAAACTATCTATCTTAACTCCTTTTCTTATATAAAGAGCTCCCATACCTTTAGGTCCATAAAATTTATGGGACGCCATAGACAATAAATCTATATTCATAGCTTTAACATCAATTGGTACATTTCCCACTGCTTGAACTGCATCCGTGTGAAACAATATTCCCTTTTTTCTACAAAGACTTCCTATTTCTTTTATAGGTTCTATTGTACCTATTTCATTATTTGCAAACATAGCAGATATAAGTATAGTATTATCTGTTATACTTTTTTCAATTTCACCTAAATTAACTATTCCATATTCATTTACAGGAAGAAAAGTTACTTTAAAGCCATGCTTCTCTAAATACTTACAGGTATTTATAACTGCATGATGTTCTATACCTGTAGTTATTATATGATTGCCTTTACCTGAATTTGCAGATACAATTCCCTTTATAGCCCAGTTGTCAGATTCAGAACCTCCATTTGTAAAAAATATTTCATCTCTATTTGCATTTATGGCATCTGCTATCTTTCCTCTAGCTTCAGTTATAGCCATTTTATTTTTTCTAGATATGTGATAAATAGAGGATGGATTGCCAAAATACTCGGTAAAATATGGACGCATTTCTGCTGCTACTTCTGGTTTTACAAAAGTTGTAGCTGCATAATCCATATAGATTTCTCTTTTCATTATTACCTCTCCTATCAAAGTGTACTTTTTCTGTAGAAATCATAGTGATATACTATAATATACTATATCATATTTTTAAATATTGCTTTTGTCAACCATAGTTAACTGTATAAAAATCTTAAATTATGATATTATAATTTTTATCCGATGACTACCTGCTCTAATACTCCCACTTCTCCAAGTTTACGTTGCGAGCAGCTACGTCCCTGGATAACGATTTTTCCTAAAGGATAACGCCTTCTAAGTGCTAAAGCACTAAGAAGCCTGTTAATAAGCATCAGATGGAGTCAAAACTCCACCTGATGCCAAGAACTCTGTTTATCAAGTATATATATAGGAGGGAATTTAAACTATGGGTTCAAAAATTAAAATTAATATATATGGAAATAAGGATGCAATAATAACTGGTGATCGCTGCAATAACAAACACAGTTCTTGTTCTGGAAAATGTGCAGGTTGTAAATCTACTAATGACAGCAAAACAATACAGGTAAAAACTTTAGACTTATATTACAATCTAGTAAATTTTCTAACTATAAATCATATGAAAGAAAATGTAGATATCCATTTTATAGAATTAGGCACAAGTAATCCTGTAAATAAAGAATCTATAAAAGTAGAGGATACCATAAAAAAAGGATTTGAACCACCTATAACAGTAATCGATGGAATAATAAGATATTATGCTGGTATATCCAATGTCTTAGTCTATAGAGATGTATTGGATTTAATTGAATAAAAGTAATATTTTGAAAAGTTAGAAATTATACAAAATATGTAGACAATAATGGAATTATTTTGTATAATTAAGACAAAGGTAGCAGAGTAAATATTATGCGTAAAGTGTTAGAGAATGGGAGGTTGTCTCTAAACGAAAAGCTTAAATAATTTTACTTTATAATTTAAAGCTTACGATATGATATTGCTTCCGCTGTTACATTAAAGAGATTTTGTACTTACCTCTTTTCTCTTTAATGTGACTACATTAAAGAGAAAAGAGGTGTTTCTATGTAGATTTTTTGCTCTGTGTAAATTAATTTAATATTATAACACTGGGGGTAAAAAGTATGAAAAGTAGAATGAATACAAAATTTCTTGTTACTACCGCTGTTTTTGTTGCAGTTGCAGTTGTTTTGAGATCGTTTTCTATAGCAATAGCTGCAGGTGGCATACTCACTATGAGAATAAGTTTTGATGCCATATGCTATATAATGCCCGGTATCTTATTTGGTCCATTATATGGAGGAATTTCAGGTGGATTAATCGATATTCTTGGCTATATAATAAGACCTATGGGTGGATACATCCCTTTGTTTACTATAACTAATATAGCAGCTGGTATTTTGCCTGCACTTATATGGAGATATATTAAAAATACTAAAGAATATAAAGTAAGAAATTGTTATATTGCTTTCTTTGGATTGCTCTTGGTAGTAGGTTTTTTTAATTTTATCATAATGAAGTTTGCATATCATACTACTTTAGGACAACTACTATCATCTTTAGGTAAAAAGTCCCAATACCTTAGTACCGGGCTTATGTTAATAGGTGCCATAGGCGTTATTATATTCATAATAAATGTATTTATTAAGAAAAGCATGGTAAAATCCTATGATTTTGTAAATAACAATTATTTTAAATTAATAATTGCAATTGGTATATCTGGAGTTTTAATATGCACTATAAATACTTATATATTGCTCATATTTACTCCTGCTCTCATGGCCAAAGGCTTTATGTTCTTATGGGTACCTAGAATAATTGAAGCTCTTCTTATGACTATAGTAAATTCCTATATAACCTGTATGATTATGTACTGTTATAGTTTATTTCAAGGTAGAGTAGTAAAAAAAGCTTAAAATATAAAAGAAATGGGGTCAAGCAAATGACCCCATTTTCTATTTCTCTGTTTACTCTTCTACTAGATCCTCTATAGCTGCTCCTGGAGGTACAATAGGAAATACCTTTTCTTTCCTATCTATATCACATTCTATAATTACAGGTTCGTTTAAGTCAAGAGCTTCCTTTAAACATTTCTCTACCTGGCTATTGTCTTCTATCTTAAAAGTCTTTATACCATACGCTTCTCCAAGTTTCATGAAATCAACATCTGGTCCAAGTTCTGTATTTGAAAACCTCTTACCATAGAACATATCCTGCCATTGATATACCATGCCTAATGCACGATTATTTAAAAGCAATTGTACAATAGGAAGTTTATATTTGGCAACAGTAGCAAGCTCTGTAGAATTCATTTTAAAACTTCCATCCCCTGCTACATTTATTACCTTTTTTCCTGGATTACCCATAGATGCTCCTATAGAAGCTCCAAGTCCGAAACCCATAGTTCCAAGTCCCCCTGAAGATACAAATGTTCTTGGCTTCAAAAATTTAAAATATTGTGCAGTCCAAATTTGATTTTGGCCAACTTCTGTAGTAACTATACAGTCCCCTCCTGTAAGATTATACAAGGTATCCATTATAAACTTAGGACTTAATTTACATTCTTTAAAAGGTTCACGCTGTTCACTTTTCCACTGTTTTATTTTATCCATCCAATCTCTGTGATCAGTCTTTTTTAACTTGCAATTAAGTTTTTGAAGTACCTCTTTCACATCTCCTTTTATTGCCACATCTATATCCACATTTTTACCAAATTCTTTAGGATCAATGTCTATGTGTATTATTCTTGCTTTTGGAGCAAAAGCACTTACCTTGCTTATAACCCTATCGCTAAACCTAGCTCCTATAGCTATTAATAAATCACAATTACTTACTGCATAATTTGAACAGCGGCTTCCATGCATTCCAACCATACCCATATAATATTCATTGTCTCCAGGGAAAGCTCCTATTCCCATAAGTGAACACGTAATTGGTGAATCTATCTTTTCTACAAGTTCCATCAATTCATTTTGAGCCCCTGATGTGACAGTTCCTCCACCTGAATAAATTACAGGTCTCTCACTCCTATTTATCATATCTATTGCTTTATTAAAATTGTCTCCATACTCATCTAAACTAAAATATTTCTTCTCTTTAATTTCATAAAGTTTGCTTCTGGAAGGCTCATATTCAACTTCAGCTGATTGTATGTCTTTAGGTATATCTACTACTACAGGTCCTGGCCTTCCGCTAGCTGCAATTTGAAATGCCTCTCTTACAGTATCAGCTAAATCCTCTACCTTTTCTACAATGCAACTTTTCTTAGTTATGGATGCAGTAATATCTTTAATATTTACTTCTTGAAAAGAATCCTTTCCAAGAAGACTTCTCGCAACCTGTCCTGTAAATACTACAATAGGTACGGAATCCATATAAGCTGTAGCAATTGCTGTAACCGTATTAGTAGCTCCCGGCCCTGATGTTGCAATTACAACTCCTACCTTTCCTGTAGATCTTGCATATCCATCTGCAGCATGAGCAGCCCCTTGTTCATGTGAAGTTGATATGTGAGTTATTTTCCCCTTAGCAGCATATAGTGCATCATAAATAGGTAAAACAGCTCCTCCTGGATATCCGAATACAGTATCTACACCTTGCTCCATCATACATTTTAATAGTACTTCAGCTCCCTTTATTTTCATATCTAAGTCCCCCTTTTATTTATATATTAATCAATTATTTTATCAAATAATATAATAATTTATACTTATTTAGACTAAAAAATAAATTGTTTGTTATTTTTTTCACATACTTATTTATTCTTTTTTTACACTTATTTACTTGTTTAAGTTAAAATCACACTTTTTATATTATATTTATATAATATAAAAAGACCAAACTTCTGCCCTCTGGGGCGAGAAGTTTGGTCCGCGGTACCACCCAATTTTTTACTTAATTCAATTAACGGCTCTACCGGTATAACTTACTTATATTTCAGTTAAACAACTCCAGGGTGATTTTCACTAGCTAATAATTTATGAGCTTTCACCTAACCTCATTCTCTTTGAAATCTTTCACTAATTACTCTTCCCTATCCTAATTTTTACTATCTAATTTTCAATTTAATTACACTTTCACATTTACTATATGTTTTAATAATACTATCTTATTTTTTAAATGTCAATAACTTTTTTAAATTTTTAGAAAATAAATTCAAAAATATATATGAATCCCTAAGCTGCTAAGAAATTAGGCCATGCTATATAAACATGACCTAATAAGCAGAAATTATTTTGCTGCATCTTGTGTACTTGCCAAATCTTCATCGTTCATAACACTGTGATTATTTCCATATGCAAAGTATATTACAAGTCCAATAACAAGCCATACTGCAAATCTTACCAAAGTTACCTTTTGCAGATTGATTATTAAGAAAGCACAAGCTATCATAGCAAAAATAGGTGTAACTGGTGAAAACGGAACTTTAAATGATCTAGGTCTGTCTGGCTCTCTTTTTCTTAAAACTATAACTGATGCAGATACTATTATAAATGCTGCTAGTGTACCTATATTAGTCAATTCAGAAACAACACTTATTGGTGTAAATCCAGCTATTATCATAGTTATAATACCAACAAGTAAAGTACTTTTTACAGGTGTATGGAACCTTTGATTAACCTGTCCAAATACTCTAGGTAAAAGTCCATCCCTTGACATTGCAAACAATACACGAGTTTGACCAAATAACATAACAATTAAAACTGAAGTTAGTCCACAAATTGCACCAACTGAAACTAAAGCTGATCCCCAATTTATTCCTACCTGCTGAAGTGCAAAAGCTACTGGAGCTGCTGTATCTTTAAATTTCAGATATGGAACCATTCCTGTTAATATAGCTGATACTGCAATATATAATACAGTACAAATTATCAAAGATGCTATAATTCCTCTAGGTAAATCCTTCTTTGGATCTTTTACTTCTTCTGCTGCAGTGGAAACTGCATCAAACCCTATATAAGCAAAGAATATTACTGATGCTCCTGAGAAAACTCCCTTCCATCCATAAGGCATAAATGGATGCCAGTTTGCAGGATGAACATGTCTAACGCCTAATACTATAAATAAAAGTACTACTGCTAACTTTATAGCAACTATTATATTATTTGTAGTTGCACTTTGTTTTACACCTGCTACCAATATACCTGTTATTACTACAAGTATAGCTACTGCAGGTAAATTTACTAGTCCGCCTTCAAAAGGTGCTTTTGTAATAATATTTGGAAGTTTTATACCCAAATCCCCTAAAATACTAACAAAATATCCACTCCATCCAATTGCGACTGTACCAACCGAAAAAGCATACTCAAGAATTAAATCCCATCCTATAATCCATGCCCAAAATTCTCCAAGTGCCGCATAACCATAAGTGTATGCACTTCCTGCTACCGGAACCATAGCTGCTATCTCTGCATAACAAAGTGCTGCAAATCCACAAGCAAGCCCTGCTATAATAAATGAAATTACAAGTGCTGGTCCAGAATATTTTGCTGCTGCTATTCCTGTCAGTACAAATATCCCTGTACCTACTATTGCCCCTATACCTAACATAGTAAGTTCGAAAGCTCCCAATGATTTCTCTAAGGAATTCTTTCCCTTAGTTTCTGCCAAAAGACTTTCGATGGGTTTTGTTCTAAAAATATTTTTCATACGTCAATTGCCCCCCTAAATTTAACTAAAAAACAATGCTGTCATTATTATAATGCTATGCCAGTATCATTTCTAAAAATGAATTTATTATTAATAATACCACCATTTTTTATACAATTCAATATGATTTTATGATTTTTACATATATTTTTTTAATGTTTAATAATTTTAGCGGGTGTATATTTATAATTATTTAATATGCATCTATACATTGAAATGTATACTTTTTGTTTATTCAATTATGCAAAATGCATGGATTATACAATTTATTTATGAATTATATTTATCTGAATATTTAAAAAATAAATTTATTTTATACTCTTCTATACAGTTTGTGAATTTTTTATATTCTTTATTAGTTGTATATTGTTTGTATAACAACAGCAAAAACTAGGTATAGTAAATTTACCATACCTAGTTTTTTAGGTGGAGCTAAACTCCACCTAGTATTAAATTTTATACATTTCTTTATATAGCACTTTCATCGACTGAATTATCTCCATTTACAGTGCTGTGTTTATACCCATATGCAAAGTATAATACAAGTCCTATAACAAGCCACACTGCAAATCTTACCAAAGTTATCTTTTGCAGATTGAGTATTAAGAAAGCACAAGCTGCCATAGAAAGAATAGGTGTAACCGGTGAAAAAGGGACTTTGAATGTTCTAGGTCTATCCGGTTCCTTTTTTCTTAAAACTATAACTGATGCAGATACTATTATAAATGCTGCTAGTGTACCTACGTTAGTCAATTCAGAAACAACACCTATTGGTGTAAATCCAGCTACAATCATAGTTATAATACCAACAAGTAAAGTACTTTTTACAGGTGTATGGAACCTTTGATCAACGTGTCCAAATACTCTAGGCAAAAGTCCATCCCTTGACATTGCAAACAATATACGAGTTTGACCAAACATCATAACAATTAGAACTGAAGTCAATCCACAAATTGCACCAACTGAAACTAAAGCTGATCCCCAATTTATTCCTACCTGCTGAAGTGCAAAAGCTACTGGAGCTGCTGTTTCTTTAAATTTCAGATACGGAACCATTCCTGTTAATATAGCTGATACTACAATATATAATACAGTACAAATTATCAAAGATGCTATAATTCCTCTAGGTAAATCCTTCTGCGGATTTCTTACTTCTTCTGCTGCAGTGGAAACTGCATCAAATCCTATATAAGCAAAGAATATTACTGATGCTCCTGAGAAAACTCCTTTCCATCCATAAGGCATAAATGGATGCCAATTTGCTGTATTAACATGGCTAACACCTAATACTATGAATAAAAGTACTACTGCTAACTTTATAGCAACTATTATATTATTTGTAGTTGCGCTTTGTTTTACGCCTGCTACCAATATACCTGTTATTACTACAAGTATAGCTACTGCAGGTAAGTTTATTAGTCCGCCTTCAAAAGGTGCTTTTGTAATAGCTGTCGGAAGTTTTAGGCCCAAATCAGCTACAATACTAGTAAAATAGCCGCTCCATCCAATTGCAACTGTACCAATTGCAAAAGCATATTCAAGAATTAAGTCCCATCCTATAATCCACGCCCAAAATTCTCCAAGTGCCGCATAACCATAAGTGTATGCACTTCCTGCTACCGGAACCATAGCTGCTATCTCTGCATAGCAAAGTGCTGCAAATCCACAAGCAAGTCCTGCTATAATAAATGAGATTACAAGTGCTGGCCCAGAATAATTTGCTGCTGCTATTCCTGTTAATACAAATATACCCGTACCTATAATTGCGCCTATGCCTAGCATAGTAAGTTCAAAAGAGCCTAATACTTTGGATAAACCATCCTTTCCTTTAGTCTCTGCTAAAAGACTTTCAATGGGTTTGGTTCTAAAAATATTTTTCATACAGTATCTCCCCCTTATAAATAAAATAAATAATAAATTATTCTTAAAATGAATATTTTATTAATCATATCATCATTTTTTGTATAATTCAATATTATTGAATAAAATTATTATAAAAAATAATAGGTATTTTTTATAACATTATAAAATAATCCTTGTTATTTTATGCTTATTAGAAAATGTGCTTATATTTTTTGAATTGTAATTTTTTACTTTATTCAATAATTTCTCTGGCATCTATTATATAATTCCTCATTTTAATTCAACTTATACATGAAAATCTCTTAACTATTAATTCATAAAGTGTGCTAAAAATTAATAGTTATAGATGATTTTCCTCCGTTAAAATTATAGGACTTAACTTTCACAATTTGATTAGTTGAGAATTGAGTATGGAAAGTGGAGAGTTAATGTGGATTTTTTCCGTTATACTATAAAAAATCTTTAATTAAATTTTTGAAGACTCGTTTCACTAAAGTGAAACATTGCTGGCTCATATAAGTTTAAAGATTTTTTGCGATAGCTAAAAATCAACCTTCACTCTCGGATTGGCCCCCGCAAATGGGAATAATTCATTCAAATACTAGCTAATTCTTAAAATTTCATTTTTGATATGGTGCTGATTTTCAGTACCATATCAATTATTATAATCTCACAACTAAGCTATCTT
>NZ_LROS01000001.1 GCF_001675165.1 Clostridium ragsdalei P11 | reverse complement strand
ATTTGAGCATCCTCGATATCTCATAGTAACCACAGCTAATACTAATCTAGTAAATTTAGAATTCGTAGTGTTTTTTAGCTCAATTAAATCTTCAATTTTATAATCATACAGTGATTCTATTTCAAATAATTTTCTTCCCATAATTAAAACTCCTTTCTCCGTACATTTAGTATTTGGAGAAGAATTTTAATTATTCTGTATAAGTTAATATTTTAGTTAGAAACCCTATATAGGGTGTATAAACGAAAAATAAACTTATACTTCGGATATTTTTACAACCTTCAGTTCGTTAAATATTTTGGTAAGTCTAAGTAGAAAGTTAACTTATACTAGCCATATACTAACAAAAATCATCACACTAAAAACTTTTTATAAGTCTAAAGTTAGGTATTTAGAAAATCTAAAGAATCTTATATAAACTCGTACCTCAGACATATATAAGCTTCTAAGATTTTCTAAAATACCTCACTAAGACTTATAAAAAAAGTTTTTAAGTGTGATTTTTATTTTGTTAGTATATTTTATATATAAGTTAAAATTTCAATTAGAATCACTAGGGCTTACCTTCAATTTATAAAATATAATTAAGAATTATGGATGATTTTCTTATGCTAACACTCCCTAAAATCTAAAATATAGTAACATTGAAGCTTTGCCTTAATAAAAGCTTTGCCCGACAATTGAATAAAATTCAGCACTTAAAATAAGAATATTCAATAAATAATTCATATGTATTGAAAAAGCATAGAAAACGGTATACAATAATCATATTAGATAAATTATGTTAAAAAAACAAATAATATAATGTTTATATATTTAAAAATATTGAAATTTAGATTACTCTTTGTAAGGGTCATTAAGAATAGGAGGAATACAGATGGAACTTAACAAAAAAGTTGATGAAATGAAAGAAGAGTTGGTTAAGGCAACTCAAGAGGTAGTTAAAATTAAAAGTACTCAAGATGAAGAAAAACCAGGTATGCCTTTTGGTGAAGGGCCAGACAAAGCACTTGACAAGGCTCTTGAAATTGCAACTGCACTTGGATTTCATACATATAAAGAAGAAGAAGGATATTATGGATATGCAGAATATGGTGAAGGGGAAGATTATGTAGCAGTTCTGGGACATATGGATATAGTGCCAGAAGGAGATAACTGGATTCACCCACCTTATGGAGCAGAAATCCATGAAGATAAGATTTTTGGAAGAGGTACATTGGATGATAAAGGACCAACAATGGCAGCGCTCTTTGGATTAAAGGCTATAAAGGACCTTAAAATGCCGCTTTCAAAAAAAGTCAGAGTTATTTTTGGAACAAATGAAGAGACGGGAAGCTCTGAAATGCATGTTTATAATAAAAAAGAAAAAGCTCCAGTATCTGGATTTACACCAGATGCCATGTATCCACTTATAAATGCGGAAAAGGGTATAAGAAGATTTCATGTTGTTAAAAAATTAAGTTCCTGCAACTGTGGGATTGCAATTAAATCATTAAAAGGTGGAATAAGACCTAACATGGTTCCTGATAAATGTGAAACTGTAATAGCTGCAAAAGATACGGGAAGCATTGCTAAAGCAATAAAGGAATTTGCAAATAAAAAGGGATACAATATGAAAACTGAAATTGTAAATGGCGATTTAGTTTTACATACGTTTGGAGTAGGAGCTCATGGAAGTATGCCTGAACTAGGCAAAAATGCTGTAATGCAGACTTTTGACTTTTTAGGAACTATTGCAAAAGGATCTTGTCCTCTTGCAGACTATATAAATTTCTTTAATAAGTATGTTGGATTTGAAACAGAAGGTACTTCACTTGGAATAGCCTGTGAAGATCAACCATCAGGAAAGTTATCGTTAAATGTAGGAGTTGCTGAAATCAATGAAGAGATGGCAGATTTGTGGTTAGATATAAGATATCCTGTTACCAAGAAAGGTGAAGAAATCATGAATACCATTTCTAAGAAATTTGCAGAGTGTGGTGCTAAAATAGAAAGAGTAGAAGCTGATGAACCTCTTTATTTTGCAGAAGATAGTGAGTTAGTTAAAACTCTTCTTAAGGTTTATAATGATGAGACCGGCCAAGAGGGAAAAGCTTATGGAATAGGTGGAGGAACTTATGCTAAGGAGCTTCCAAATATAATTGGATTTGGACCAATATTCCCTGGGAAACCAGACCTTGATCATCAAGCTAATGAATATATTGAAATTGGGGATCTAGTAATGAATGCTAAAATATATGCCCATGCAATATATGAACTTGCAAAATAATTTTATAGTTTATAAACTGAAATAGCACGAGTAATTCGTGCTATTTTTATGATATAATACGTGTTACTATTTAGAAATGGAGAAAAGTATGAATTTAACAATAATTACTGTAGGAAAATTGAAAGAAAGGTATTTAAAAGATGCAGTAGAGGAATATTCGAAAAGACTGTCTAGGTATTGTAAAATCAATATAGTGGAAGTTCAGGATGAAAAGACTCCAGAAAATGCTTCTAAAAAAGATGAAGATATTATAAGGGAAAAAGAAGGAGCAAGAATATCAAAGCATATAAGTGATAGTATGTATGTAGTGGCAATGGATTTAAAGGGAAATACTATGACTTCTGAACAGTTTTCTGATTTCATTGGAAATTTAGGACTTCAGGGCAGGAGCAATATTGCCTTTATAATAGGCGGTTCTCTAGGTATTTCCAGGGAAATTTTGCAAAGGGCTGATTACAAGCTGTGTTTTTCCAAGATGACTTTTCCACATCAGCTCTTTAGGGTAATGCTTTTGGAGCAGATATACAGGGGATTTAAGATAATGAAAGGTGAACCTTACCACAAATGATGAGAATTTTTTGTGGGTTTATTTATGATTAATAAAAATTGATGTGATATGGTGTATATTAAAATCTGTTTTTGTTCATTTCTATGTAACAACTTATCTACATTGGGAAAATATCAATATTTATTATGATGAAGATTTTGTTGTGTAACCCATTAAGCGATGAAAAATATAATTATAAAATGTTTGTAAAACATGGTACAATATGCTTATATCATACGTGAGGTGAACAATAGAATGGGATTATTTAATAGAATGAAAGAACCGGTTTTTCTTAAGGAAAGCAGTGATGCAGAAGTACAATTAGAAAAGCTTAAAGCATTGGAACCCTTACTTAATGCAGAAGGGCAAAATATAATAAAACAAGATATAAAATGCCTTGAATATGGAATTGCAGGAGAAAAGAATATTAAATTCGAATTAAAGAATAGTCATATGCCAATGTATATTTTGCATGATATTTATCTTAAGGATGGAGATTTGAGCGCTCAGATAGATTATCTTGTGTTTACAAAGAAGATTTGCTTTGTTATCGAATGTAAAAATCTTTATGGAGACATTGAAATTAATAGCACAGGTGACTTTGTTCGTACTATAGAATTTGGTGGTAGGAAGAGAAAAGAGGGCATTTATTCACCTATCACACAGAATCAACGACATTTAGAATTAATGAAGAAAATTAGGACAGACAACAAGAATAATATATTGATGAAATATATGGCTGGAAGATACTTTGAAGATTTTAATAAATCAGTAGTAGTTTTGGCTAATCCTAGGACTGTACTTAATGCAAAGTATGCAAAGAAAGAAGTAAAGGAGAAAGTTATCCGTGCTGATCAGTTGGTTAAATATATAAAGAAAATGTACGAAAATTCTAAAGTAGCAGCTAATTCAGAAGATAGAATGTTAGATTGGGCTCAATCTTACTTAGATTTACATAAGGATATTGAGAATCATTATATTGGAAAATATGAACAGTATAAAATTAATATAATAACATCACAGAAATCAGATGAAGAAGTACCAACTCCAGTATCAGAGAGAAGCACTATAACAGCAGGAAAAGTTACAGTAGAAGAAACCGATATTTTTAAAGAATTAAAGGCATACCGCTTACATAAGAGTCGTGAAGAAAAAATAAAACCTTACTTCATTTATAATAACAATCAATTAAAGAATTTAATTTTAAAGATGCCTAGAAACAAAGAAGAACTACAGAAAGTTGCTGGATTTGGTGAGGTAAAGGCGAATAAGTATGGCGATGATATCTTGAAAATTATAGATAAATATTAATATGGAACTATTTTCTATGCTGCATGATAAAGGATTCTTCTCTATATCGATATTTTATAAAAAATTGGGGTTTAAAAAACATAAAACTGCCTATGCAAAATATCCATTTCAATCAAAATATCTTGAGGATTAGTTGCTGCAGAATATTCATATATTGTAAATTAAGAATTATTTGTATAGTATACAGATAAATAGTAATCTGACAATTTTAAAAAATAAGTTGAAATATATTTTAAAGCATTATATGATGAATTTAGACATCGATGTAATCTATTAAAAAAGAAGGTAAATTTATGAATATTAATATTGAAATGATACCATCATATAAAATTGCTTATATACGAAGAACAGGCCCTTATGGTTCAGAAAATGTCCCAATAATGGAACAATTAAAAAGTTGGGCTAGAGAAAAAAATTTATTTAATGAAAATTCAATTATATTAGGAATAGTCCAAGATAACCCTCAATTCATAGAACCTAAAAATTGCCGTTATGATACATGTTTAGTTGTTTCGGATAAATTTAAAGTGGATGATAAGTATATTAAATTTGGAAAAACTATTGGCGGTAAATATTGCGTATTTAAAATAAATCATACAGTAGATGCTGTGAAAAAAGCGTGGATGGAGATATTTTCAGAGTTATCAAAAAGAAATTATAAATTTGATAATAGAAGACCTATCCTTGAACGTTATGCTATGCAGATGATAAATAAGCATTATTGCGAAATTTGCACACCAATATTATAAAAAATATTAAAACAGATTCTAATTTAGCTGCATAAACCTCAATGCAGCTTTAAATTTGCAGTATAATATATAGAAATTATGAACGCTATAAAAATAAGATGGAGTGTAGAGGAAAATGGGAAAGAACAAGCAAATTACAAAAAGAGGATTAATTTCATCAATAGTAGCTTCCTCAATATTTACATTAGTATATTGGATTTCATTTTATGAATTAAATACTTTATGTAAATTTGGACGATTTAAGAATAATATAACTATATTATTGGGATGTATGGTATTCTTTTTGGCTTGGTTTATAATTCTAATAATTAGAATTGTGAAAAAACCAGCAGCTGTACCTGAGCAAAATGTAGATATATATAAGTTCTATTCGCGTTGTAAAACTATATGGACTTGTACAATTATAATAGTTATAGTTCTTATAACATGTTTTTATGGAGTGAAGATATACCATAGTGCAATAAATTACAATGGAAAGTTATCATGGTTCTTAAGTGATTTAAAAAATAAAAGAACTGTAAAGCTTGAACATAATAATATATATGAAAGCGGTATAGAAGGGATATTTGCAGATATTAATAAAAAAGTTCATATGCCAGAAAAATTATATGTTGTAAATAACTTTAGCCTTAAATTTCATTCTAATGGACAAATTACATCTTTTGATACATTCCTTTATGGAAAAAATGCTAAAGGTGAGTTAGGAAGCTATTTAATTAGCTATAACAGCAAAAATTCAGGGAATATAACTATATATTTGAAAGGTTATGTAAATCCAAATTATAATGATGATAAACTTTTAGAACCATTAATTAAGACAATGAAAGTAATTCCACTTAAGAAAACAGTGAGAAACTGGCCTGAAAAGCAGTATGGTATTCTTTATTCTGGTAAACGAAGTTTTGGATATAATACAGATGGTATTGTTTATATTGATTCAAAAGGTAATACAAATTCAGCTGTTAATGCCTATTCTGAAATAGTAGGATATATTGTTTCTGTATTTGTACCGGGCAAAGAGAGTGAATATACTCCTGTTAGATACAATTTAACAGATTATTTAAATAATATTAAAACAGCAGAACCTTCAAAAGACAACAAATGAAGAACCATTTTTAGAGTCTTTTGGATCATCAGCAGGAATAACATTTCTGAATAATAAGCTTAGATTTTTATGTTTATCTTATAGCGGTTGTGGTGATTAATTTATAAAAGAGGGTATGTAAATGAAAAGTATATATGATATAAAATTGTTTGTGAATCTATATGATTGTTTTATGAGAAAAATCATGTTTCCAAGATGTTTTAATACGACAATAGAAACACATATGGGTATATTAAAAAATGAGTTGAAGGATATACATGGCAAAAAAGTGCTGGAGTTGGCTGCAGGAACTGGCAGCACAGCAGAGGTTCTGCCCATAGACAATTCTTATATTGGAACGGATGTAAGTATAAGAATGCTAAATATAGCAAAAACAAAGTTCAAAAAGATGGGTTTTCAAAATATTGCATTTGAAATAGCCGATGCATGTAATCTTAAGTTTGAGGCTGAATACTTTGATTTGATAATCTGCAACCTGGCAATGACCTATTTTATTAATATAGATGATTTCGTTGATGGCCTATACCGTATTTTACGGCAAGGTGGAGAATATCTGTGTAGTGTTCCAATATCGCAAAATAATGGAAAGAAAAAGTATAGAATTAATGAAAAAATAGCCACACCTGAAAAAATTAAGGATTTATTTGTGAGGTATGGTTTAGCATTTGAAACTCTTAAAAAGCAGGCGGGAGAATTATTGTATTTTAAAGCATATAAAATTGCGTAACAAATTGATGTAATTGTGCATAGATAAGAGATTTAATAATTTTATTTTTCATTTGAACGTATAAAATTCGATAACTGCATTTTGCTATTAACATTTAATTTTTTATAAATATTTTGTATATGATTATCAACGGTTTTAGGGGATATAAAAAGTTTTTCAGCAATTTGTTTATATGTTACTCCTTCCAGGATAAGTTCTATAATCTCACCTTGTTTTTCTGTAATATTATATTTTTGGTTAAAGTAATCCGTAAGTTTATTATCAGCAATAAGCGCTGGAGCGTTAAAATATTTTAAAACCAGCTTAAGATTAAAAATATTAATTGCAAGGAAATAAGAAGGAAGTGCTGCTATTTTTAAAATATCCATATTTTTAATGAAATGAATGTAAGAACTATATGATTCGAATATTATTAAAGGCAGAAATACTATAGTTAATAAAATAAAAGATTTTATTGCTTGTTTTAAATCCTTATTTACAACCTGTTTATAATTTGTTAGTCCAATAAATAGCTCGTATACAATTACAGCAATAATAGAAGCTCGTACTACAAACTTAAAAATATAGTAAGCACTAAATAAATAGTATATTGTTATTCCTATAAATTGAAATACAAAAATAGAAATGAATAATGTTTTCTTAAAATTTGTTATTTGTATACCAAAAAGATAATTTATTAAGAACAATCCTGATAAAGAACTAAATGATGTACCAACAATATCTAAAAATTTAGATAAAAATGGAATAAATGAACTTACTTGAATTACATATTTTGAGTATAGTCCTAATGTTATTGAATTTTGAATAGCAAAAAAAGATAGATTCAAGACTATGAAAAATTTTAGAGACTTCTTTTTATTACTATTGTAGATAAAATAGGAAATCGAAATAGATGATACACCTGTAAATAATGAGATAATACAAAACAGTAAATGAATATCTTTCATAAAAAGATGTCCTTTCGTTACATTTTACTTTGAGAAAAGATTTAATGGAGTAAATTTTTTTTCAAATGCAATATATAGTATAGAACAGATGATTTTAGAATTCAAGAAATTTAAACATAGTAATCATTAGTCAAGAGTATAAAAACTGTGTAAATTCAGGGATAGGGAGTATTCCCTATCCTTATTTTTTATGCAATAAAGGGTTTTTTGCCTATTGTTACTTGCTTATTTTTGATGTTTTAATGATTTATGAAGGCATGTGCTATTCTAAATAAGCTTTTGTATGATTAAAAATAAATTATAAGCGAGGTATACATATGAAATTAAGAAAGAAAATCAGTTTTTTATCCTTTTTTTTGTTACCAATTACGTTAAATTATTTTTCACCAGTTCTTATAGTACAAGGAAGTTTTGAAAAGACACTTACAAGTATGCACATTATATTTGGATTAATGATTTTACTTGCAGTTTTCTTTGGAGGAGCATGGTGTAGTTATATATGCCCTTTTGGTGCGTTACAAGATTTGCTGCCAAATACTAGTTCCAAAGGTAAACTACCTAATTTGAAATTATTAACAGGAGGTGTTTTCCTGGTTTTAATAGTAGCACCCATAGTAATGAGTGGTTTTCAAAGAATAATATTGCCTTACCATATGCAAAACACTAAAATTTCCATAAGCAGCGTACATGACGTAATTCGATACTATATAGTAACCATATCTATTATTTTGATAACAATAGCAGCAGGCAAAAGGACATGGTGTCGATGCATCTGTCCAATGTATATATTTAATTATATTGGAATTAAGATAGGAAGATTTTTTAAGTTACCTACCTTGAAAATAGTAAGTGAAAGTGATAAATGTACTCAATGCAGAAAATGTACTGAGCATTGTTTGATGGGTCTTGATGTAGCTAATATGGTTAAAAATAATAAATGGAATACTAATGAGTGTATCAAATGTGGGGAATGTTTAAATCAATGTAAATGTGATGCGTTGAAAATAAAGTGGACAAAGTAGGTAAGTAACAAAGTGATATAATTTACTTATAAGTTAATTTGAATATGTGATACTTGAAAATTGTTATGGTATTATACCAAAAAGTTTAAATTCATTTTTAGGCTATGTTTTAATACGATGTTGAAATATAGTCTAAAAAAGATTTAAATTATATTCATACTGTGTAGTTAGATATACAATGCCTTTTGGGGACATTCTACTATGCAATTGGTACATAAAATACATTCTGTTCCATTTATTCTCTTCCTATCATTATTAATCATATCCACGTTCATAGGACAAATTTTTTTGCATTTACCACAACTAATACATTTTTCTTTGTGACATTTTACTCTTAACATTGAAAAATAACTTGCTGGTTTTAAAAAAACTGTTATTGGGCAAATGTATTTACAGAATGCACGATTATCCTTAAATAAAAATGCTAAGATAATTCCTACAGCATAATACAAAAGATTACCAATAATAAAACTCCAAAACATAAATTTTTCTAAATTTGGTATCCGTAAAAAAAAGACTGTTCCCACAAAAGTTAATGAAAGTATAAATAAAATATACTTTATAAAACCAAGTTTTTTGCGTGAAGATTGTGGTATTTTGTACGGAAGTAAATCAAGTATCATTGCGATCCAACAAGCATACCCACACCAACCTCGTCCAAATATAAAAGGACCACATATTTTTGCCACAATATAATGTATAACTGCTGATTGAAATACTCCTAAAAATAAATAATACCAAAATCCTTCAATCATCATATTTTCATGACAGATCAAACCTAAATACACTAACATATATAGTCCAACACCAAGTTGCACTACAAGTCGAGCATATCTGAACTTTTTGATATTGAGAAATAAGCCCATGGCAATACAAATTCCAATATATGAAAAATTAAAAAGATAAAACAAATTGTCTAATTCCAACCACAATGTTATTGCAATTATTTCAAATGCAAGAAACATTATGATTGGAAGTTTGTATTTTATAACCATTATAGAAGGGATGAGTATAATTGACTAAATCAGAAAATAAAATCTATGAAAAGAGATGGATTATATTATTTACAATTGTTTCAGCTGCTTTTATGTCTAATTTAGATGGAAGCATAGTAAATATTGCACTTCCAGATATGTCGGCTAAGCTTCATGTTACTATGGCAAGTGTTGAATGGGTTGTCACTAGCTTTTTAATAACTGTCGCAGCAACTATTTTAATATTTGGAAGAATAGGAGACATAAAAGGCAAAACAAAAGTGTTTAAATTTGGAGTTGTGCTTTTTACACTTGGATCTTTTTTATGTTGCATTACAAATTCACTTTTAATTCTTGTGATATCTAGAGTTATACAAGCAATAGGTGCAGCAGCTGAAATGGCTAATAGTCAAGGTATTATAACGGAGGTATTTCCGGTAAATGAAAGAGGGAGAGCATTAGGGCTTTTAGGGACTTCTGTTGCATTAGGTGCAATGGCAGGACCACCCCTTGGAGGCATAATTATATCGACTCTAAGTTGGAAATATATATTTTTAATAAATGTTGTTATAGGAATAATTGTTTTTGGACTTACTATGAAAATATTTCTTAAAGTTAATAAAGTGACCCATGAAAAACTCGATGGAAAGGGAGCAGTATTATTTACAGTTGCAGTTGTATTTTTATTTGGAGCAATAGTAGAAGGTCAGACGGTAGGTTATAATAATTTATTAATAATTTCAGCATTTATTTTAGCATTATTAGCATTTATAACATTTATAGTAATTGAGAGAAAGATAAATTCACCATTGCTTTATTTAAAAATATTTTCAAACAGCTCATTTTCTATAAGTATAATATGTGGATTTATATCATTTACTGCAATTAGTGCATCAAATATAATTTTGCCATTTTATTTTCAGGATACTTTAAAATTTTCAGCGGCAACAACAGGTTTTCTTATGATGATATCTCCGATTATTCTATCTGTGGTTGCTCCATTTAGTGGGTATCTATCTGACAAAATGGGATCAGAAGTATTGACAATTATAGGACTTACACTTACAAGTATAGGATTATTTTTAATCAGTGGTTTAAATGAAAAATCTCTAGTGGTTGTATTATTAGTTTATATATTCATCATGACAATAGGAAATGGGATATTCCAATCACCTAATAATTCATTAATAATGTCTACAGTTACTAGAGATAAACTTGGAATTGCAGGGGGTGTAAATGCACTTGTAAGAGATTTAGGATTTGCTCTTGGCACATCCTTTGCTACTCTTATTTTATATAACAGAATGAGTTATAAAATAGGGCATAGAGTAATTGACTATGTAAAAGATAGAGACGACGTATTTGTTTATGGAATGAAGTCAGTTTATATATGTGCAGGAACTTTGTGTGCTATAGGAGTTGTTATAACAGCAATAAGATTTTACAATAGCAAAAAGAAATTTGAAATGAACAAAAGACAGAATATTGACTAGACTTTAGTGTTATGTTAATATTTAGACAGCATTATGTCTAAATGAAAGGAGATATCTATGAACAACCACAACGCATTATTTTTAATGCAACAAATTTGTATAACAATTTTTTCTCTCACTAATAAACTTCAAGTAAAAGGTGATGGATATTATGAACATTTAACAAGTAGACAAGTTATGGCTTTAGTAGCAATTCTTCATTTGCCAGAAAATGAAACAACCATTAATAATATTGCTAGAATATTAGGAACAACAAAACAGAGTATGAAGCGAGTACTATCTATTATAGAAAACAAAGGTTATATCATTTCTGTACCTAGTCAGCTGGATAAGCGTGCAGTTAACGTTAGAATTACAGAAACCGGAAAACAGATTATCAAAAGCTGTGGTGAAAATTCAATAAGGTTTCTTGCTGATATTTCCAAAAAACTTTCAATCCAAGAAATGGAAATACTATGGAATTTATTAAAGAAATTATATAGTTTTGATGGTGAAGAACAGAATGGTTTTGAGGAAGAAGTTGACTATAAAATTGGTGAAATTAAAAATGATTCCAAAATAAGAGCATTAAATGAATTTGAAAGATTAAGAAACAAGAGTGAATAGATATTAATAATTTTTTTAAATAATAAAGGAAGATTTAAAATTATGAAAAATAAATCTAACAGATTAATTTATTTTGAAGAATATGTACACATAAATGGTATAGATCAATATTTGTTTCATGCTGATACAAAATATGATAACCCAGTGATGTTGTTTTTACATGGTGGGCCAGGTTTCGCAGAATCAACACTTTCTCATATTTTTCAGGAAAAGTGGGAGAAAATTTTTACAATAGTTCACTGGGACCAGCGTGGTGCTGGAAAAACATTTACTAAAAATCCAGATAAGTGTCCTACAATTGATTTAATGTTAGAGGATTTGTTTGAAATTGTTCAATACTTAAAAATAAAATATAGTAAAGAAAAAATAATTTTATTTGGGCATTCCTGGGGAACTATTTTAGGAAGTATATTTATAAAAAAATATCCAGATGAAGTAGCTTATTATATTGGAGTTGGGCAAGTTATTAGTATGTTTCAAAATGAGCGTGTTGGCTATGAAAAAGTTAAAGAATTAGCTTTGCAGTCCAATGATAAAAAATCTCTAAAAGATCTTGAAGCTTTAGGTGATTATCCAGGAAATAATCATGGTATTAATTTTAAGAAAAAATCTGAAAAACTACGTAAAGTTCAAGCTAAATATGGTTTAGCTGTTAACAGCAACTTTTCTGCAATTATGGGCCTAATTAGAAGTCCTATTTTTAGGTTGTCAGATATTTCTGCGCTGATGAAAATGGATAAAGTAAATAAAGAAATAGTGGAATTTTGGAGTAAATTTGATATAAGATCAGAATCAGCAGAATATAAAGTGCCAATTTATTATATTTTAGGTAAAAATGATTGGCAAACCCCTTATATTATTGCCGAAGAATACTTTAAAAAAATTAATGCCCCATATAAAAAATTATATTTAATACCTGGTGCTGGACATATGACAATGGTAGATAAACCTAACTTATTTTTTGATGCTTTATCGAATATCAGTATTATAGAGAAAAACTGTATTTTAAATATTGTATGAATAGTTTAACTTGGGGAAGCATGTAATAAAAATTTTTACATAAGATATAGGTGCTGCGACAAAATGGAACTCCATCTGAAAAATATAGATCTTTAACATAACCGTCAAAGTTTTCTAAGCAAATTTTCGGAAGAATACCCCATCCTAGCCCGTGTTTAGCCATTTCTAAACAAGTATCAATATTGTCAACCCAAAGTTTTGTATTGTTAATAGATATGTTATTTTCAAAAAGCCAAGTCTGAATTTTTCCTTGTGAAATGGGATCGGTAGTTCTGCCAATGTATGAATAAGAATTAAGAGAGAGCTGCATTTTCATTACTGCATATGAGGCACATCGGTTCAGTACCTAATAGTATGGTAAGTTCGTCCCACTTGTATTCTCCCCGTATGATGACTATAGAAAATTCATCATTTTTGAGTCTATTATATAAATTTTTGCTGTGATCAGTAGATATATTGACATCAACGTTTGGAAATGCTTCTGTATAACTTTTTAAAACTTTAGGAAGGCGATATCGTGCATAATTTAAGGAAAATCCAACAGTTAAATTTCCACCTATAAAGTTATGGTTGGAGGATACATGCTCACGCATCTGGTTTAAAGTATTTACTACAGTTCTAATATACGGGATGATGCTTTCACCTAAAGGAGTAAACAAGACTCCTTTTTTAGAACGGATAAGTAAATCAGCACCTAAATCTTTTCCTATTTTTTTAATCCTCATTTGGTGGTGGTGCAACTACCCAATATCTTATTCAAGAACAGTTTATTTATAAGCACAAATGGATAACAGATGAAGAATATGCTAATATTATTGGAATGTGTCAAATAACACCTGGTATGAATATTATTGCGTCTACAATACTTATAGGAAAAAAGTTGGCTGGCGGGATAGGAATATTTATATCCCTGGTGGGACTTATTTTGCCTAGTGCAGCAGTTACAATTACATTAACTACGATTTATACTTCTATTAGCAAGTCATCAAAAGTACATTCTGCACTTCATGCAGTATTTGCTGCTATTTTTGGTATAGCTTTAGCTACAAATTGGAGAAATGTACAACCTATTATTATAAAAAATTATAAAAGGGGATCTATGATTTTTGGCGTAACAATTGCAATAATGATTGGTAGTGGAGTTATTTATATATTTTTTAATCCATCTGTAATTTTATTATATGTTTTAGGTGGATTATGTGGTGCTGCTGCTTATTGGTATATTTCTAAAAAAGAGGTGAGGGTTAATAAATGAGCTGGGTTATATTTTTTTGGACTTTACTTAAATCAGTTTTATTTTCTTCGGGAGGTTACGGTCCCTTACCTAGTTTGCACTCTGATTTTATAAATTATGGATGGGCAGGCCAGAAACAATTTACTGAATCCCTAGCAATTGGACAAATTACTCCTGGACCTACTTTGGGTTGTCAGTTTGTGTTATTTGGTTGCTGGATTACGTGGAGCACTATTGGCATGTGTTGCATTACTTCTGCCGACATTATTGATTCTAATCGTTCAGCGTTGTTATACTCGTATTGCAAAGTATTCAGCAACACAAGGACTACTTGATGGAGTAGTAATTGTTATAGCTAGCTTTAGTGTAATAGTTGTATTTAAAATATTTGTAAGTAATGGTATTGATGTAGAGACGATTGCCATTGCATCTATAAGTTCTATCTTGGCAATATCAAGGCGTGTATCTACAAATGTTATACTACTAGTTTCAGTTTTAGTAGGTGTAGTATTTTAATTGTATGGGGCAATGCGGTTTGAATAAGATAGAAAATAATGTTATCTTATTCAAATAGAGTTTGTGAACTATGAATACTTGTGACAAGGGAGTGTTGAATAAATGAATATTAATATTATACTATTTAATAATTTTGAGACTCTAGATATATTTGGACCAATAGAAATACTAGGACAAATAAAAGACTATCAGATACACTATTATTCAGAAGCTGGAGGTGTTATTACTAATGCACAAAATCTTAAAGTTGTAACTGATCCTATTAGTTTGGCAGATGAAAGTGGTATATTAGTTATTCCAGGAGGAATGGGTACAAGAGAATTAATTAATAATACACCTTTTTTAAATAAATTAAAGTCAATTGCAGAGAAATCTATATATTGTTTATCTATATGCACCGGTTCAGCAGTATTAGCAAGGTGTGGAGTTTTAAAGAATAAAAAAGCTACATCTAATAAACAAGCCTTAAAATGGGTGAAATCAGTAAGTGACCAAGTAAACTGGGTGGAAAAAGCGCGTTGGGTTGCTGATGGAAAGTATTATACATCATCAGGTATTTCAGCTGGAATTGATATGACATTGGGTTTCATTTCGGATAGATTTGGTAAAGATAAAGCTATAAAAATTGCTAATGATATTGAATATATATGGAATGATGATTGTACAAATGATATATTTGCAGGATAAATTTTCAGTTTGTAAAGTTGCAAAGCAAGTGTTAGTATGCTATTATTGTAAAACATTAATTGAGTTTTTATCCCGGTGAAGAAAAATTTAAGATTTAATGTAACCAATTTTAGGAGGAGTGAAAGTTGAAAAAGTTAGTAGTTTATGAATCTATACATCATGGTAACACTGAAAAAATAGGTAAAGTGGTAGCAGAGTGCTTAAATGCTGATTTGGTAAAAGCTGATGATGTAAATATAAATATTATAAATGACTATGATTTAATTGGTTTTGGTTCTGGAATATATTATGGGAAGTTTCATAAAAATATTGTTGAACTAATTGATAAATTGCCAACTTTGTCTGGTAAAAAAGCATTTATTTTTTCAACCAGTGGACAAGGCAAGAATAAATACAATAACCCTATTGGACAAAAATTGAAAGAAAAAGGTTTTGAGGTTGTTGGAAGCTTTGCTTGTAAAGGCTACGACACCTTTGGACCACTTAAGATATTTGGAGGAATTGCAAAAGGCAGGCCCAATAATGAAGATTTTCAAAATGCAAAAGAGTTTGCTCAAAACTTATTTGTTAAATAAACTCACATTATGTTGATGCTGTATATAAGAATGTAAAAAACTATTGACATTTACTTTTACTAATTGTTAAAATAAAAATGTAAAAAGCTTTTTACATTTTTGTTTTTTGTATTAAATTTAAGTGAGGTGCAATTATTGTGAGGAAAATGGATGAAATGGAAATGAGTATTAGCTTAAAGGCAATAAAATTTGCTTGGGCTTATAATATTATATTTTTGGCAATTTGGATGGTATATAATGTTATTCATGGAAAAGAATTTGGAATAATTAGTTTTCTTATAACAACTCAGACTGCTATTTTAATGGCAGTTGAATATTTTTTGAAATGGAAGCTTGGTAAAGATGAAAAATAATATAAAGGTTTTACGAAAACAGCTTGGACTTAGACAGGAAGATGTGGCAAATGCTTTAAATGTAACAAGACAAACTATAAATGCCATTGAAAATAGTAAATATAATCCTACGTTAGAGTTAGCAATGAGGTTAGCTAAATTATTAAATACTACAGTAGAAGAGTTATTTACACTTTGTGGTTAAATTTTGAAAAGTTCTGAACGATAACAAATTTGTGAGCATTGAGAAGTAGAAGAAAATTAGGCTATTAGTGGTAATTGGCATTATGATATAATAAATAAATCTACATCTTAAATTTAGATTAAATAGGAAAATTAAGGATTGGATTGATTAAATGAAGTTTTTATATAAAGTTATATTAATGCTTGGAATTTTAATTGCTTTAAGTTGCTTTGTTCAATTTGTTGTGTTTAATAAATTTTTTATTTCTAATACTGATTCTTTGTTATTGAGTACTAATGAAAAAGCCTCAAAAGATGTTAGTATGCAGCTTGTGGAAAATTTTAATAAAATACAGAATTTTGTAAAAACAGTTGCATCAGATGAGGAAATTAGAGAAAATCAGGAACTTCTTGATAAATTTAATGAAATTATACCTGAAGTAGATGTAGTAACAATTCTTAATTCCAAGGGAGACATTTTACGTATGTCTGGCAATGTACATAGCCCTAGCGTTTCAAATTTGGCATACACAGATTATTTTCATCAGGCAATTCATGGTAAAACTTATATCAGTAATGTTTTCACAAGCGCTAGTGTAACTAAGGTAGTTGTAATATCAGTTCCAATTGTGAAAGATGGCAGCATTGATGGGGTAGTTGCTGGCACTGTTGAATTACAAGGAACTTCTTTAGCATCCATGTTTGATAATAAAAAATTCGGAAGAAGTGGTTATATTTCCATTTTAGACAGTCATGGTTATGTTGTTTATCATCCTGATAAAGGAGAAATTGGTAAAAAATCTATAGTTTTTGGTAAATTGCAGGGAAAATCAGGTTCAAAGATCATGAAAGATTATTCAGGGAAAGATCAGTTTGTTGGATTTAGTAAAGTTCCAAATTTGAACTGGTATGTAATTGTTATTACTCCTACGGCTGATATAATGACAAGTAGGAACATTGTAGTTTATGAAACATTTATAGGATCAGTTATAGTGGGTATTTTGATTATTTTACTTGGTATATATACAATAAAGCGATATAGTAAACCGTTAGACAAACTAATTTTTTCATTTAATGCTTTGAAAGCTGGAAAATACAAAAAGATTGATCCATATAATTATGGTAAGGAGTTTCAGGAAATGGTTAGAGTTTATAACCATACAATTGAAAGGTTAGAAGAAGAATATAATGACCTTGAAGAAGCTGCTGATATTGATTCTTTGACAGGTGCTTATAATAGACGTGCATTTAATAACCTTTTAAGCATTTTAAAACAAGAAATAAGTAATTGCAGTTTGGAGAGTTTAGGAGTTCTTTTACTGGATATTGATCGTTTTAAAGAACTGAATGATACATCAGGGCATTTAGCTGGAGATGACATACTTAAAAAACTTACTCAAATAATGAAATCTACTGCTGGAGATAGGTCTGTATTTCGTTTCGGTGGAGATGAATTTGCTGTTGTAATTCGCAATGTTTCAGATGAAAGATTGCTAGCCATTGCAGAAGTAATTCGATTAAAAGGTGAAGAAGCTTTAAATGGTTGTACTGTTAGTATTGGCACAGCTAAATACCCAAAAGATGCTTATTCTATAGATAAATTGATAGATTTTGCAGACAAAGCTCTTTATATAAGCAAAAAAAGTAGAAATAAAGTAACTACTTTTGTGAAATGAACTTAAATTCTAAATTTGAAGAGGAGAAGCTACAATGGAATTATGGGATGTATATGATAGTGAAAGAAATAAAACAAATAGGACAATGGTTAGAGGAACAGATTTTAAGGAAGGTGATTATCATATGGTTGTTCATATTTGCATATTCAATTCGAAGGGTGAGATGTTAATTCAACAAAGACAGCCATTTAAAGAAGGTTGGTCCAATATGTGTGATATTACGGTTGGGGGAAGTGCGATTGAAGGTGACACAAGCCAAATGGCTGCAGAAAGAGAACTTATGGAGGAATTAGGAATCAAAATCAATCTGCAGGATATAAGACCACATCTTACGATTAATTTTGATAATGGATTTGATGATATATATTTAATTCAAAAGGATATAGATATTGCTGATTTAACTTTACAGTATGAAGAAGTTAAATCAGTAAAATGGGCTTCAAAAGAAGAGATTTTTTCTATGATAGATAGTGGCGAATTTATTCCATATTATCAAAGTTTAATACAGTTATTTTTTGATATTAAAAATCAATATGGATGTTATCAAACAATTAAAAAGTAATTGGAGGGAATGTTATGTTTCAATCAAGATGTGGAGTGTGTTGTAATGAATGCGAGAGAAAGGAAAAAGTAAATTGTACAGGTTGTATTAATATGGAAAAACCATTCTGGGGTGGAGAATGTGGTGTAAAAAAATGTTGTGAAGGTAAGAAATTAAATCACTGTGGAGAATGCTCAGAGTTTCCATGTGAGATGCTTTCTACTATGGGGGCTGCAGAAGGTTTTGATCCAAAACCCAAAATTCAACAATGTAGAAAGTGGGCTAATGAATAAAGTAAATTCTGAATTTGCATTACTGAATAAAATCAAAATAATGTTAGTACATTAAAATATTTAAAAATAGTTTATTTGTGAAAAACAATCATAGTAATTATTATGGTTGTTATTTTTTATGGTAAAAAATGATTGACAAGTTACTTTACAAGATGTATTATTCGTATGAGGAATAGTACTATAATGGTACTATACTAAAGGAGGACAATATGAATAATAGTAAAGAATTATATAAACAAAAATCCAAACAAACATTTAGCAATCAAGCAAGTATTTATGAGTCGACATATAATGGTAAACATGCAGGGAAGTTGTATAGAAGTGTAATTGGTAAAGTTAATAGTTTTAATTGTAAAAAGGTTTTAGATGTAGGCTGTGGAACAGGAACAATACTTTCATTATTATCGAAAAATAATGGTATTAATCTTTCAGGAGTGGATTTATCGGAGGAGATGTTAAGTGTCGCAAAGCAAAAATTAGACGATAAGATTGAACTTAAAATTGGGGATTCAGAACAATTACCTTGGAAAAATAACATTTTTGATGCTATCATATGCACAGATTCATTTCATCATTATCCTGAACCTAAAAAGGCACTAAGAGAAATGGCAAGGGTGCTTGATACTAACGGCCATATGATAATTGCGGATCCATGGATTATTACACCATTTAGGCAAGTCACTAACTTGTTATTAAAATACAGTAGTAGTGGTGATTATAAAATATATTCAAAATCAGAAATAAGTAAATTATTATTTGAGAGTGGATTTGATGATGTTGAATGGACTAGAATTAATTATAATTCATTTATAGTTACTGCTAAGTTTAGCAAGTAAATTGAACATTAATTGATGAAAATAATTAAATTGTTTATTATTTAACAATATGAATAATAAACAATTTAAATTAAGGGAGAAGGAAAAAATGGGCAAGTCAAATAAAAAGCAAATCGAAGAATTTAGTGAACTTTGGCATCAAATTATTAAAAAATCTAATTTTAGAAATGTAGAAGATCAATTTCAGAGGTTAAATGGATTAACAACTATTGACATTAGTATAATTAATATTGTTTCGAAAAATTCTGATGTAATTTTGGGTGAAATAGTTCTAGCTTTAGATATACCAAAAAGTACGCTGACAAATGCTATTAATAGACTTGAAAAGCGAAACTATATAAATAGAATTATTAGCAAAAGAGATAGAAGATCTTATGGACTAAAACTTACTGAAGAAGGTCATCTTGCTCAAAAAGAACATTTGGATTTTGAATATATGGTATATGGAAGACTATTGGATGCCCTTGATACTGATGAAGAAAAGCAAGAATTATTTAAATTATTTAGGAAGATTATTAATAATTTAGAAGAGTAAAAGGATTTGATTTATATTTTTTAGGATAAATAAATTTATAGTTATTATTTTATATAAAAAAGGAAGGTAATAGAATGAAGTATGGATTTTTCCCAAGGATGATGTGGTTTGTTTTTCACGGCTCATTTCAGAAACAGTTACATATTATGACAGGCGATGATCCAAAGATAGTGATGAAGAAAGCAAAAATTGTTTATCGAACAATTTTAGAAGAGATTCCTGAGTTTGATAAAAATGATAAATTCATTACAAATATTTTAAATGCAGCTATGTTAGCCGCTGTATATATGAGTCTTAAAGAAAAACCAAAGCTTGATGATATTACAACGTATTATCATAAGGCGATGAATGAAAGTGTAGTAATGAAACATTTCATGAAAAAGCAAAATAAATATTCCGAGGAAGCACAAACAAAATTAGCACAACAGGCAAAAGTAAGTCAAAGTAAAACTAATCCTTATATGTGGGAATTTCGTTATGAAGCTGGGCCTGATATAAATAGTTTTTATATGTATTTTGATACTTGTGGAATATGTTATCTGTTTCAAAAGCTTGGAATATCAGAAATAACACCAGCCATGTGTTCCTATGATTATGATATGGCGAAGCTAGGAGGTTCAGTGCTTATGCGGCAGTATACTTTAGCGAAAGGTGGACCTTGCTGTGATTTTTATTATCAGAAAAAGAGTAATATCCAATAGTCTAATAAATAGTAAATTTGTAGAGGTGTTGAAATGTTGAGGTTAAGACCTTATAAAAAGTGTGATGCAAAATATATTGTAAATTGGGTAAAAGACGAAGTTTCTTTTCGAAAATGTTACATTGTTCTCCAAATAGGATTATAGTTATTTAGAGAACGATGTACTAGATTTAAAATATTTATTAAGATAATAAATAGGACTGTTCTAATGCATGTATCTGATTTACAAGCATTTCATTATAAGGAGTATCAATACAGTAGGTTTGTCCAAGATTGGCGACTACACCATTAATTTTATCAATTTCTGTACGGCGTTTATGCTGACGGTCTTGATACATGCTGGCGTAACCGGCAGCATCGCTTATGCATACATGTTGCACAGTTTCAAGAGCTTCTGCTTGGTTAAAGCATGTGCCATCAGCTTTAGCTACAAGGACACATTCGTGAACTACTTTTGTACAGATTCCCCAGAGATAAGGATTGGAATGAATTTTACCTAGATTACACTCCATTATTGCGGATAGGGCATTTACGCCACAGTTTACAAATAATTTTCCCCATAGTACTTTTTGAATATTATTGATGATGTTGACGTCTAGATTGCACTGGCACATGGATTGTGCTATAATTTTCACTGCTTTTTGTGATTCATCGCAGGGAAAGTCAGGACCAATATTAGTAGGGCCACAGCCTGAGTGAAAAAATTTACCTAAACCAAGACTAACACTGTTATGGCTGCTGGTGCCAACGATAATATGTTCTTTTTTAACAAAATTTGCAATGTCGTGATTGTTACCAGCACCATTTTGTAATGTCATGACAATGGTTTTTGGGCCAATTATAGCTTGATTTTCTTTGACTGCATCAAAAGTGTTGATACTTTTTACGAATACAATCAATAAATCCTGAATTCCGATATCAGTTCCACTTATTGAAGCTTTAATGGTATAATTTGATTCAGTATTGTCTTTTTCAACCTTGGTTAGACCATTTGCATTGATGGCATCTACTTGGGGTTTATAACTATCCAGTAATGTTACTTCATGGATACTAGAAAGATAGGTAGCATATAGACTCCCCATAGCACCAGCTCCTAAGATTGCAATTTTCATAGTCTTACCTCCTGTAACATAAAAATGTAATTTAAATTTCAAATTACACTTTAGCATATCAAAATAGTAAAATAAAATGCAGATTATTCAATGGAACCATGATGAAATTTCATGTAATACATTAATTTATGATGAAAAGAGGGATGTGTTTGTGGATATAAATAAATATGCACTTTTTGTAAAAGCAGCTGAAATTGGAAATTTGACAAGAGCTGCTATGCAATTAAGCTATACCCAGACTGCGGCCAGTCATATGATTTCTTCTTTAGAAGATGAGCTAGGAGTTAAACTTCTGTATCGTGGAAGAAATGGAGTTTCTGTAACAGAAGAAGGGGAACAGATTTTAAGCTTGGCAAAGGAAATTGTGATAAATGATGAGAGGATACATCAAATTATTAGCCAGGAAGGAGTATACAGAGGAAATGTACGAATTGGAGTCATTACTAGTGTGGCGGTGCAATGGATGCCTAAAATAATTAGGAAATTTCGCAAAGAATATCCACTGGTAGAGCTGCAGATAAGTGATGCCATTAATTATGAATGGATTAAAGACTGGTTTTCCAAGGATGAAATTGATTGTGCTTTTACTGCAGAAAATGGAATGACTAATGGTAATGATATTCCACTAATATCCGATCCTTATTATGTAATAATGTCTAAGCACCATGCCCTTTGTAGATATGAGAAAATTACAAAGGAACTACTGGCAGGGGAAACTTTTGTTATTCCAAGTGAAGGAACTAATTATTCTATTGGAAGAATTTTGCGGCAAGCAAAGGGCAGGTTACTAGAACATACTAGATTTTTAAGCGATCAATCAACTATTGCGTTAGTTCGAAGTGAATGTGGTATCAGTATTTTACCGGAACTGGTATTAAATTCTTATTCATGTGAGGGACTAGTTAGGAGGAAATTGGAACCTAAGGTCAGTAGAACCATTTGTCTTTGTCTCCCGAATAGAAAATATATAAGCCCTAGTACAAAGGCTTTTGTGGCATTTGTACAAAAGTTGGCCCAGAAAGGATAGTTTAGCCTTAAAAGATTTCAAAGAAAAGTTAATATATAGCATGATTTCAACAAGTGGGAGATGAAAGTTAAAAAGTTTAAAAGTAGTACTCTTTTATAAACAAATGGCATAATTTATATCTGAATATTATGATTTATTTAAAAAAAGTAGGAAAAAATTAAAAAAGTGTTGACAAAGGCATGTACACAGTTTAAAATTAAATTCATCAAAGAAAAGTGATGATGGAGATAAGTAAAAAAAATATTTCACCAACAGTGAACTGGAGATAGTGTGAATCCAGTGGCAGAGTTTTTTTGAATAACACTCCGGAGTTGCAAACTGAAATATTTGCAAACTGTACCTTAAACTAAATGTTTGAGATAGGTTCAAATTAAAGTAGGAGCGTCGTATTCCATGCGTTATTTGGATACCAGTAGTAGCTGGAAGGAGACCATTATTATATGGTAAATTAGGTGGCACCGCGGATAAGCATCAATTCGTCCTATTGTTTTATTAGGATAAATTGATGCTGTTTTTATAACCAAGGAGGAATATTAATATGTGTACAATTATGTGCTATACAGGAACGGATATGAAGCATGAAAAATTTGCAGAGGCATTGCAGAGAACTGAGTCCAGAGGACCGGATATGACGGAAATTCTTACTTTGCCATCTGGTATTTTGGGTTTTCAAAGACTTTCTATTATGGATTTAAGTTTTAGCGGAATGCAGCCATTCACAAGGAAAACAGATGCAGCTATCTGTAATGGTGAAATTTATGGCTTTCGTAAAATTAAAGAAGAACTAATAAAAAAAGGACATAAGTTTATTTCTGATAGTGATTGCGAAATATTACTTCCTATGTATTATGAATATGGACTGGATATGTTTTCAAAGTTAGATGCAGAATTTGCAACTATTATATATGATGGAAAAAAGGACAGATATATTGCAGCACGAGATCCAATTGGAATTCGTCCTTTATTTTATGGCTACTCTTCATCAGGTAAGATCATGTTTGCAAGTGAAGCTAAAAATTTAGTTGGTCTTACATATAAGATCATGTCATTTCCACCAGGACATTATTATGCTGACGGTAAATTTACGTGCTATTGTGATATAGCAGCAACAGAAAGCGATTACTGCAAGGATGACTTAGAAACTATTTGCAGCAATATTCATGATAAATTGGTAGCTGGCGTAGAAAAACGTATGGATGCTGATGCTCCTGTAGGATTCTTGCTAAGCGGTGGTTTAGATAGTTCACTCGTATGTGCAATTGCTCAAAAAATGAATCCTGAAAAACCAATTAAAACATTTGCTATAGGTATGACTGAAGATGCAATTGATTTAAAATATGCAAAAGAAGTTGCAGACTACATTCATAGTGATCATACTGTTGTTTATATGACAAAAGAAGAAGTAATTGAATCACTTGATGAGGTTATTAAAATTCTGGGAACATACGATATTACTACAATAAGAGCAAGTATGGGAATGTATTTGATTTGTAAGAAAATACATGAGATTTCTGATGTCAGAGTGCTTCTCACTGGTGAAATTTCTGATGAATTATTTGGCTATAAATATACTGATTTTGCTCCAAATGCAGAAGAATTTCAAAAGGAATCACAAAAGAGAATTCGAGAGCTTTATATGTACGATGTACTTCGTGCAGACCGCTGCATTAGCTCAAATTCTTTAGAAGCAAGAGTACCATTTGGTGATTTAGATTTTGTAAAATATGTTATGTCAATTGACCCAGAAAAGAAATTAAACAAATACAACATGGGTAAGTACCTTTTGAGACATTCCTTTGAAGGCGATTACTTGCCACATGATATTTTGTATCGTGAAAAAGCAGCATTTAGTGATGCTGTAGGGCATTCTATGGTAGATTATTTAAAGGAATATGCAGAAACATATTATTCTGATGAAGAATTTGAAAAGCTATGTAAAAAATATGAATATCACGTTGAACCATTTACAAAAGAATCACTGTTATACAGAGAAATTTTTGAAAAATATTATCCAGGACAAGCAGATATGATAGTAGATTTTTGGATGCCAAACAAAGAATGGGAAGGCTGTAACGTAAACGATCCTAGTGCTAGGGTATTATCAAATTATGGTGCCAGCGGTAAATAATTAAGAAAAAATTGTTAGTCAGATATATGAATATCTGACTAATTTTAAATATGAATATTTTTTATTTATCCGATGACTACCTGCTCTAATACTCCCACGCACTCTGTGCAAGCGACTGTCACCAAATCAAAGATTTGGGATATCTGCTTTTCTCCAAGTGGGAGTAAAGAGCAGCTACGTCCATAGATAACGATTTCTCCTAAAGGATAACGCCTTCTAAGTGCTGAAGCACTAAGAAGCTTGTTAATAAGCATCAGGTGGAGTCAAAACTCCATCTGATGCCAAGAACTCTGTTTATAGTATATTAAAAAAAAGTCTTGTCTATACTTTAAAAGTTTGCAAAAAGTGCTTCGCTGCAGAAGATAGATATTGATCTTTCATCCATACTATAGTAGTATTCGTATCTAATGACGGTTCATTAATTTCCTTGTAATTTAAATTTGTATTTGGAATGAGTTCAATCCAGTCCTTTGGTACAATGCCAACACCCATTCCTGTATCTGCTAGTAATAATATTGATCGAGTATCCTCAATTTTACAAAGTATTCTTGGATTAAATCCTGTCTGTTTGCATAATTCTATTATCATTTTTTCATATCTGCGATGTACTAACAGAGGTTTACCTGCAAGTTCGTTTAGACATATCTTTCTTTTATTATTCCAATAGAAACTGTTACTACTTGCAGCCACCATTGGTTCAATAGGTAAGCTTATTGATTCGTAAATTTCCGAATTCAAAGGAGTACGTATAATTCCAATTTCAATTACGCCGCTTTTTAACAATTCTAAGATTTCATTTGTACTGCATTCTCGTATTTCAAAATTTATTTTTGGATATTTTTTATTAAAACTATATATTCGCTGAGGTAAAAGTATATCTCCTGCAGAAGATATGGTACCGATTGATAGCGTTCCTTCCATTCCTTCATTAAAGTCCTTTAGCTCTTTAACTGTTGAGTCCATTAATTCTATTATTTGCTTAGACCTATGACATAATCTTTTGCCTGCATCAGTTACTTGAAATTTCCGAGTAGTTCTTTCTATCAATTTAACATTTAATTCTTCTTCTAGAAGTTTTAATTGCTGGCTGAGATGTGGTTGAGCTATATGTAATTTTTCAGATGCTTTGGTTACGCTTTTTTCTTCAGCAATTGCAAGAAAGTAAGTAAGCTGCTTAATATCCATAAAAGTAATCACTCCATGTATTAGATTTATACATATTTTTGTATAAGTATAATAATTTATACGTATTTTTAGTATATATATTTATTTGTTATAATGGTAAATGAAATGATAAATAAAGTCAAGCGAGGTATAAAATATAAAATGTATGTGGGCTTAATTGTTTCTTTTTTTCTTTTAGTTTTCAGTGTATTAAAAAACATATTTATTGGATATACGTTAATTGTTTGTTGGATCCTATTTACAATAATAGCTTTAAAAAAAGGGTATACTTTAAATCAAATAGCTAAAATGTCATTTAATGGAGGTAAGCAATCTTTTGTAGTTCTAAAAATATTTGTACTAATTGGTGCAGTTATTGGTTCATGGATGGCTTCAGGTACAATAGCAAGTATAATATATTACTGCATAAAGTATATAAATCCTTCTACCTTTGTGCTTTCAACATTTATAATTTGCTGTATAACATCTTTTCTAATAGGAACTTCTTTAGGAACGGTAAGTACTGTTGGAATACCTTTAATGATAATAGCTAGAAGTGGAAATGTTAACTTAAATGTAATAGCAGGTGCCATTATAGCAGGTGCTTACTTTGGAGATAGATGTTCTCCAATGTCGTCAAGTGCTAACTTAGTTGCTAACTTAACTAAAACAAACATATATACTAACATTAAAAATATGATGCGTTCAGCCCTAATTCCCTTTATACTATCCTTAATTTTTTATTATATATTTTCAATGTTTCAGCCATTAAAAGTTGTAAATAATATTCTATCAGTAGAACTTTTAAAAATGTTTAAAATTAATTTTATTATATTAACACCTGCCATTTTAATACTCATATTGGTGTTGTGTAAAGTTAAAGTTAGTATTTCTATGCTAGTTAGTACTCTATTAGCTTCTATTCTAGCTATATTTTTTCAGAATTATAGCTTAAAAGGGGTAGTCTCTGATATTCTTTTAGGATTCACAATAACTAACCATACATCTTTGCAAAATATTATAAAAGGCGGCGGCATTATGTCTATGCTAAAACCCTCGTTGGTAATATTTGTATCTTGCTCTATTGCAGGGATATTTGAAGGTATAAAAATGTTCGATGGACTAAAAAGTTTGCTTTTAAAACTATCATTAACTCAATATAAGTTATTTGGCATTACGTCAATAGTTAGTATAGCGTCTGCGGCATTTGGCTGTAATCAAGCAATTGCTACTGTTATGACAGATAAAATTATGGAGGACTGTTATGATACTACTAGCAAATATCAGTTTGCCTTAGATCTAGAAAATTCGGGAATCTTAATTGCTGCACTTATCCCATGGAATATAGCTGCATTAGTCCCTACATCAACTATGAATGTAAGCACAACAGGGTACTTGCCTTATGCATTTTATCTTTATATATTACCTATCATATATTTCATACATTTTAAATATTCGAGCGGAACTAAAATTAAATGTGAGTACAATACTAGCTATAAATGATATGTTTAAGAGGTGATTATCATAAAATTTCTTATTGTCAGTGAAGACCAATCTACTAGTTCTATTTTATCTAAAATTATTGAAGACCATAATCTTGGAGAAATAATTGAATATAGCTGTTCTAAATTTATTTCAGATAGTTATCTGCTAAATTTAAAAGATATTGATATTCTTATTATAAGCTTACCAATATCTTTTATTAATAAATTAATTTCTAAATTTAATGGAAAAATTATAGTAGTTTCTGACATAAGTGATAAAACAATTATTGCCCAAGCTTATTTATCAGGAGTTGAATATTATATTACTACACCAATTAATGAACTTGAGATTATAGAAGTTATTAAAAAAGTGGTAAAAATTATCAAACTACAAAAATACATGTATAGTATTAAAAATATATTAAATATGACAGAAACAAAAACTTAACTATAAGTTACTAGCTTTTTTTCCACGAATAATCCAAACAATTAATCCTATAAAAAAGCCGCAGAATGCTGGTAATAACCATCCAAACCCATAATCAAAACCAGGTAAATACAAATGAGCAAAATTAACAAGCTGTGTTACTATCTCACTTTTTACCAATGGATCAGGTAGTGCCTTACAAAAGTCAAAAAATGCTGCAATACCTGTCAGCACAGTTGTCCATCTATAAATATCATTTTGTTTATGTATAAATGGAGTTAATAGCGATAATACAATTAAAGTAATCGCTAATGGATATAAAAACATAAGTACTGGTAAGGATAACTTAATTATGCTGTTTAATCCAAAGTTGGCAATTATAAAGGAACAAACTGTAAATAAAATTGCATATTTTTTATAAGGAATGGACCTTGGAAACATTTCACTAAACATTTCAGAACAAGAGGTAATTAGTCCAATAGCTGTCTTTACACATGCAACTGCCACGATAGCTGCTAATAACATCTTGCCAACAAAGCCAAAATAATGATTACTTACCATAGATAAAATACTTCCACCATTATCAGCGCGCTTTATACTACCTAAGCTAGTAGCTCCCATATAAGCTAATGATGCATAGATAACAGCCATACCAACAACACTAACTAAACCCGATTTACATGTTTCAACAGCAATCAAATTTGGATTTTTAATACCTAACTTTCGTATATTAGAAATAATAATAATTGCAAAAGCTAAAGATGCTAAGGCATCCATAGTATTATATCCATCTAATAAACCAGTAAATAATGGCTGAGTAACATACTTACCTTGAGCCGCATATTGGCTAACTTGTCCCATCGGTTTTACAAAGGTAGCAATTAATAGAACAGATAGAAGTACTAAAAAAATAGGAGTAAGATATTTACCTATCCAATCCAAAATTTGTCCTGGTTTTAATGAAAAATAAATGGTAAAGACAAAAAATATTAGTGAGAAAATAAATAATCCAAGTTTCAAATTTCCACTAGAAACAAAAGGATGAATTCCTACCTCAAATGCAACTGTGGCAGTACGAGGAATTGCAAACAGTGGACCAATTGTTAAATATAATAAGCAGGTAAATATTTTTGAATAACGTGAACTAATTGGACCTGCCATATCAAGCAAACTTTCACTTTTTGAAAGTGCTGATGCAACAATTCCTAAAATAGGCAATCCTACACCTGTAATTAAAAACCCAATAGTTGCTGTTAAAGTATGATTTCCGGCTTCTTGTCCCATTTGCACCGGAAAAATTAAGTTACCTGCACCAAAAAATAGTCCAAATAGTAATGAACCTATTAATAAATTTTGATTAAAACGTAGCTTTTCTTTCATAAATAGCCCTCCTCAAATGTTTAAATAATACCTTATTCAATTAGAAGCAATACATATGTAATTGATTTTTCAATATATGTAAGCAGCATAATGCACACGAAAATGATAGCATAATTAGAATATAAATGCAATATATTACATTTTAACTGGTAATTAGAGTATGCTAAAATAAATAACTTAAAATATATAGTATAAAAAGAAAAAGTTTTGGATACCTTCAGGTGCTTAGACTAAAGAAAGCATAAGAATAGCAGCTATCAATTGGCGATAGCTGCTTATTTTTCATAAGGTGTATATTATTTTACTGTGTCAGTTACCTGAACTCTGAGTTGTTTGTCCAGATGATGTTCCTGAATTTGAACCTCCAGTTGTTTGTCCAGATGAAGCCTTTGGATCCGAATTTCCAGTTGTTTGTCCAGATGAGGATTTTGAATCTGAACCTCCAGTTGTTTGTCCAGACGATGTTTTTGAGTCTGGATTTTGAGTTGTTTGTCCAGACGATGTTTTTGAGCCTGGATTTTCGGTTGTTTGTCCAGATGAAGCTTTTGAACCTGGATTTTCAGTTGTTTGTCCAGATGAAGCTTTTGAACCTGGATTTTCAGTTGTTTGTCCAGATGAAGCTTTTGAACCTGAATTTCTAGTTGTTTGTCCAGATGAAGCTTTTGAATTTGAATTTTTAGTTGTTCCTTTTGATGAATTTGTAGCATCAGTGGATTGATTTGGAACGACAGTTTCTACATCGGGGGTTTGCGTATTAGCAGATGCCCCTTTCAAATAAGATTTCCCTAAGACTCCAGCAAATACAAGCAAAATAATTGATACAACAATTATCAGTGCCTTTTTAGTATTACCAGGGTTCTTATTTCCATAGCGTACTTTCCTATTTCTTCTATTTGCTGTTTCTTCAGTGCCTAACGGTTTTCTCATAACTTTTGTAAAGTCATCCTTTTCATCAGAAACTATTGCTTCAGGTTTTTTAACTGTATTTGAGATTGTCTCACTTATACTTTTGGGTATATTGAACAATAAAGCTAAAATTCCATTTTGTCTTAAAGAATCTATCTGTTTAAAATTTTCAGGTGATCTGAGTACAATAGCAGGCTTATTGCGCATTGCATGTTGATCATCTCCATATACTGTAACTGAAAATTTATCATTCTTACTTAAAAAAGGAATGTAGACATCTAAAGTGTTATCTTTTAGTGAAGAATCAAATTTTAATCCTCTTGTTATTTTTGCATCTGTAATATTTAAGTGATTTTGTTGGCTTTGTATATTTAGGGTTAACTTATTGATTGTTTTACTAGATATATTACTAATGGTAATAATGTATGCACGAATTCTTTTATTATTTTTTGTAGGCATAGCACTTCTTATATTACATAATAGCCTAGGTGCTAAATTTTTGTAATAATCTAATAGTAACCCTGATATAAAAGATATCACTATAGTTACAATTGCAGTTTTAATAATATTTATCATATTAATCTTCGCTTCCTTATCCTTTCCAAATTACGTAATTAAATTATAAGGTAGATATATATATGTGTCAAACTTAAAAATTAATTATAATTAGCCCTAAAATTCAGATAAAAAGTGCTTGCTTTTGATGGGAACTGAGTTGATAAACAAAATTCTTTTTATCAGAAGTTTAAGCAAAATATGTTAAAAAATTATGAATTTCATTTGCTATAACACAATGTATACTAAAAAAAGCATTTACCACATAGAATAAATTTATAGATATGAAAAAATATATATGTTATATGTTAAATTATAAATGAAATATAAAGGCAAATAAATTATATATTATGATAAAAAATACCAGAGTTGTTTTGGAGGTTATATTATGACTTTAGAGGAGCAGAAACAATTGATTTTATTGGGTAAAATGTATAATGATTTAACCCAGGAACTAATTCAAGCAAGAGAAAATACGGTATTTCTTACAAATGAATATAATAATAGTTTTGGTAAGCCGCAGCATGAAAGGGAAGAAATATTAAAAAAACTATTGAAAAGTATCGGAAAAGGGGTTCATTTTGAACCAAATTTTCGATGTGAATTTGGTTTCAATATTACAATAGGAGATAATTTTTATGCTAATTTCGATTGTATAATGTTAGATGGCGGGGGGATAGACATAGGAAATAATGTTCTATTTGGGCCGCGGGTTGGAATCTATACCTCTAATCATGCAGCAGATGCAAAAGAACGAATAGCAGGAGCCTGTTATGCAAAACCTGTAAAGATAGGCAATAACGTATGGATTGGAGCAGGCGTTCATATAAATCAAGGTGTAGTTATTGGAGATAATACAATTATTGGATCGGGTAGTGTTATTACAAAAGATATTCCAGCAAATGTAGTTGCAGCTGGTGTACCATGTAAAGTAATTCGAGAAATTACAGAAGAAGATAGAACTGGATTTGAAGTGTAGTATAAAGTGAACAATATAATTTGAAGTTAATGTAATGGGGTAAGTATAGCATTAGTTTGCTTATATTTTTCAGTATTATTTTAATTATAGATTCATATATTTTTTACCCCAAAGGCATAGTTCAGTTAAGATGTTTTCTAAGGATTTTCCTCTATCTGTAGGCATATACTCTACTTTAGGTGGGATTGTTGCATAAGCAATTCTTTCAATAAGACCATCCATCTCCAAGTTTTTTAATTCTTGAGATAGTATCTTATGACTTATATTAGGAATAGATTTTTTAAGCTCCCCATATCTTATAGGATCAGTTTTCAATATATGCCATAATATTATTGCTCTCCACTTACTTCCAATTACAGTCATTGCAAATCCTATAGAACATTTAAAATCCTTTTGCCTTTTCCTTTGATTTGGAAATTTTTTAATTATGTCTCTATTCATACCCTATCCTTCTTTCCAAATGGTAAGTATCTGATTAAAAAGTGCGTACTTGTATGTGTACTCCAACAAAACTATTATAGTATACATAGATATTAATTGCTATGGATTAATCAATAAATCTTACTTAGTGGGAGTTTGGTTTCTCCCACTAAGTTTAGATGAATTATCCAGGGGTGTAGCTACTGTTATGCACAGCATAAGAACTCTAAATCGCTGAAGCTCAAGAGTTCTAGTATCTCCCACTTTGATAGAAAAGGAGATATTCCAAATCTTTGATTTGGTATAGTCGCTTTCGATATGTGCGTGGGAGTGTTACAGTAGGTAGCCATCGGATAAAATAGTGTTTAATTTGTAAATGTATAGTATACCTAGGGGAGGAAAGTCATGACAAGAAAGTACAATTTATATCAAATTGATTCATTTACGAAAGAAAAGTTCACAGGAAATCCAGCAGGAGTAATAACAAATGCAGATGGGTTAACTGATTATGAGATGCAAAAAATTGCTAGAGAACTTAATAACTCTGAGACAGCTTTTATTTTTTCTTCAAATAGCAGAGAGTATGATGCTCATATACGTTTTTTTACTCCAACAAATGAAGTGCCAATTTGCGGACATGCTACTATTGCTGCTCATTATGTCCGTGCTGTAGAAAATGGACTTGATACGTCAAGGGTTTATCATAAGACGGGTGCTGGAATTTTACCTGTTGATATAGTAAAGAAAAATGAGAATTATAAAATTATTATGACGCAGGGCAAAATTGAATTTGGTACCATTATTGATGGTATGAATAAAAAAGAACTTTTAGCAGCACTTAATATAAAAGATAGCGATCTACTGGAAAACTATAAAATTCAAATTGTGTCTACGGGTCATTCTAAAGTTATGATTGGTATAAAGAGTATTGAAACTTTAAATGCACTGCAGCCAGATTATGGTGCACTTTCTAAGCTAAGCAAGGTTATTAAATGTAATGGATATTATGTTTTTACGGTTGGTACACAAGATAATGATATTTTAATACATGGTAGAATGTTTGCACCTGCAATAGGTATTAATGAGGATCCTGTTACTGGCAATGCAAATGGTCCTTTGGGTGCATATCTTGTTCATCACAACCTTATTCACCACAATAATTCTTTCTTTAAATTTAAGGCTATGCAGGGTGAAGCTATAAAAAGGCCAGGTATTATTGAAGTTGAGGTAAAGATAGAAGATAAAGAACCAGTAGAAGTTAAGATTTCTGGAGATGCTGTAATAACATTTAAAACTGAATTATTATTAAATGATTAGGAAAAATCTACATTTGTAGATTATACTTATTTATGACTAATTTTAATAATTAACGCCAGGTATTGACTATATGATCATTGTTTAATATTATATTCTCATGAGTGAGAATTAGAAAGAAGGTTTTTATCATAAAGAATATAATATTTGATGTTGATGGTACATTATGGGATACAACAGAAATTGTAGCAAAAGCCTGGAACAGGGCAATTTCAGAAGTAGGGAAAGCAGCTCCACTTATAACATCCTCTGTGTTAAAAAAAGAGTTTGGAAAAACTATGGATGTAATAGCAGATGATTTGTTCTATGATGCTAGTGAGAGTAAAAGAAAGCTGATAATTAATAGATATTGTAAATATGAGCAGGATGCCTTGAGAGAAAATACAAATAACCTGCTGTTTCCAGATGTAAAAGAAACCATTAGGAAATTATCAGAAAAATGTCATTTGTTTATTGTGAGTAATTGTCAGTGCGGTTATATTGAATTATTTATGAAGAAAGCAGGAATTGAAAAGTACATTACAGACTTTGAATGCTTTGGAAATACAGGTAAGGGCAAAGGAGAAAATATAAAGCTTGTTATAAAAAGAAACAATTTGAATGATGTAGTATATGTTGGAGATACCCAGGGAGATTATGAGGCAACGGTACTTGCTGAAATTCCTTTTATATTTGCAAAGTACGGTTTTGGTAGTGTTGAAAATTACTATTTAGCTATCAGCGGGGTAAAAGAATTGTTGAATTTGTGATTCAATTCATAGGTAATGAGCATAGATTTGGACTTTACATAAATCTATACTCATCTCTAAACCTTTACATTTAAAAAATAGAATTAATACTGTAATCTTACTTTGTCATATATTTCCTTCCTCTTACATATCTTCTTATAGATTCTCCTGCTTCAGCAAGTTGAAAAGCGTCAACTAATATGCCCTCTTTATTTTTAACCTTGAGTTTTTCAGCATTAAAAAAATAAAAAGAATCTTTAACTAATCCATCTTTTACAGAATCCAAAGAACAGTATAATATCTTTGTACATTCCTTATTAAGCTGGACAGTATACCTATTATAACCATCCCAATCACAAAAATAAGGTATAAAATATTTAAAATCAAAACTATCCAAGAATTTTTTGCAATCTTCTCTGTTATTAAAATAATTTAAACTATTAATTTTTAGTCATCTCCTTCGTACATAAGTTTAGGATTCCCTAACTCATTGATTATATTATACTTGCTACTTGTCTTGTTGCCAATATATATTTTTTAATATTATAAGTAATAGATAAATTTAAAATGTTAAGATATGAGTAGAATTAAGAAAAAATAAGGGGACATAATAAAAATACAACTAATCTATTTTAGGCATTTAAAAAAAATAACAAGTTAAAGATGCCACAAATATTTTTATCATACTGACTAGCTATTTCTTTGAAAATGCCTTATGGGAGGTTAATAGAATGAAAAAAATTGATGAGGCAATTGATAGAATTAGGACGCTTGAATGCCCAACGGGAGACTTAGAAAATAGGGTTACAGAAATACTAGAAGATTATGGGGTTGCAGATAGAAGCAAAATAAATGTTAATAGAGATGAATATTTTGATAAGGATGAAGCACAGGCATATCGAGTTCAAATACTGAATCAGGAACATCCTATTATGGTGCTAGCTAAATCAGGATATGATGACTATGTTGCAAAGGTTACAGATGTTTATTAAAGTAGAAAATCTAAAGTACCACACTAAGTCTAAGATAAGGTAATATTAAACTCTATGCAGGCTACAGCATTCCTTCATAAGGTCATAGATGAAGGATGCGTAGGCTGTAGTAGAAAATATAGTTAGTGGTTACAGCACGAACTTTTCTAAAACATTAGCTACTCCATTTTTTTCATTTGTTAAAGTGACATAGTCAGCAGTATGCTTTATTTCATCTGAAGCATTTCCCATGGCTACAGGAAGACCTGCACATTTAAGCATGTCCAAATCATTTGGAGAGTCTCCAATACAAATAACTTCTTTAGTAGGTGTGCCCAAGTATTGGCACAGTTTTTTTACACCAGTACCTTTATTAGTATTTTTACTCAATACTTCAAAGGTATAAGTACATGTTTTAAGCACTGAAAAATTTTCATAAAAATGTTGTGGTAAACTATCGCCTAGCAGCAAATTTTTATCATAGATACTTCTAAATTTAAAATCACTGTAAGGGGACATGTCAAATCCAAAGTGATGTACATAGTGCTCTAAAACATCTGAGTTTTCATTTATTAGGTTTACTTTTAGTATGTTGTTACGTTTTATTAAGTTTTTGAATTCAGTTATCTCATATTTTGTATTGTTTGCAACAGATTCTAATTTACCATATAAGTTGTTCTTATAAACTGAGTACGTACCATCGTTATAAAAACATAAGTCTAGATTTAAGTCTTCTGCCATGTTATATAAATATTCTAGATCCTTGCTGTTAAAAGGCGACTGAAAAATAATTTTGTCCTCAGTATTGTTTTGTACATTAGCGCCAGTACAAGTTACGCTGTATTGATCATTTGCTATTAAATTCAGATCAGAGAGATGATGTTTAATTCCATCTATTGGTCTTCCAGTACAAAGAACAATTTTAACACCTTTTTCTGTAGCAGCTTCAATAGCTCGTTTATTTTCATTGGATATTGACTTGTCGTCTTTAAGTAAAGTTCCATCCATATCTATAAAAACAATTTTATACATTAAAATATTACCTCCTCTAGTATTCTATGAACTAATAATGCATTTGTAATTTTAGATTTTACTTTATATAAACAGAGTTTTTGGTATCAGATGAAGTACTATTAAATTATACAATAGGCATAAATACAAAACAATAATGGCAAATAGTTTTAACATGTAGGTTGTAATTCAAGTAATATTTAAAAAAGTATGCCAAAGACATACTTTTTTAAGTAGTATTATTTTTTTAATGTATCTGAGTTAGCATAAACTTCATCAGGTTCGGAACCTGTCCTTATTCCTTTATCAAGCTGCTGAATTTTAGCCATATCATCTTTACTTATTTTAAAATCAAATATGTCTGTATTTTCTTTTATTCTTGATGGAGTAGTTGATTTTGGAATAGTTACAATTCCCATTTGTAAATCCCATCTAAGCACGATTTGAGATACTGTTTTTTTATATTTCTTTGCAAGCTCCTTTAGAAGGGAAATTTCAAATACCTTACCCCTCATTAAGGGAGACCATGCTTCTAATTGTATACTATTTTTTTTGCAGAACTCTCTTAGCTCATTTTGAACTAGCAGAGGGTGAAATTCTACTTGATTCACCATTGGCATAATTTCAGCATTTGACATTAAGTCTTTCAAATGACCAGAGGTAAAATTGCTAACACCTATTGCTCGCACATAGCCCTCTTTATAGAGCTTTTCTAAAGCTCTCCAGGTTTCATTATGTAGTGGATTAGGCCAATGAATTAAATATAGATCAAGGTAATCTGTTTTTAGTTTTTTAATAGAGGCTTCAAAAGCTTTTAAAGTTTTTTCATAACCTTCATCGGAAATCCAAACTTTACTTGTTAAAAAGATTTTTTCTCTAGGTACTTTACTTTCCTTTATCCCAGTACCAACTCCATCTTCATTTTTATAGAAAGCAGCAGTATCTATATGACCATAACCAACTTTGAGAGCTTCTTTTACTGAGTTAATAACAGAAGGACCATCAGCTTTATAAGTACCGAAGCCTATCCAGGGCATTTTTACTCCATTATTTAAAATTGTGCAGCTCTTTATATCTTGCATTTTAATCATCCTCCCAATTATAGTAAATACAAAATAGCATTTATCCGATGACTACCGGCTCTAATACTCCCACGCACACAGCGAAAGCGACTATCACCAAATCAAAGATTTGGGATATCTGCTTTTCTCCAAGTGTGAGTAAAGAGCAGCTACATCCCTGGATAACGATTTCTAAGCATCAGGTGGAGTCAAAACTCCATCTGATGCTTAGAAATCTGTTTATATATTACCAATATACTTTTAGAAAATCAACATATTTTATTTATTATGTCAAAGTATGCCTTTATTTTATATAGTATATCTAACACAATTAGAAGTATATAGAATAATATGTAGTGCAAAGAAACTATTAAAGTAGAATAAATGGGAGGATTATTTATGAAAGCAGGATTTAGAGAATTTTCAAAGCATGTTGATATAGTTAATTCTCAAAAAATTATAGATATCCTATCAAGTTTTGGAGATGATAAAGCTACTGGAAATCGTTCTGCAGGGTCGAAAGCAAGTACTGAAGCTGCAAATTATCTTTATAGAGAGTTTGAAAGAATTGGGTTGAAAAATCTAAATAGGGACAAGTTTTACAGTTGGGGTTGGACTTATAGAGGTGCTAATATTTCATACAAAGATGAAAGTGGACAAGAACAGAAGATTGTTTTAGGAGGTTATGCTGCAAGTATAGAAGCAAAGGATGACTTTTTTAAAGTTGTAGATGCTGGAAGTGGGACAATAAGTGACTATAAATCTTTGGGAGATGTTACAAATAAATTAGTGCTAATTAGTATTGATCCATTCAATGACTTTTGGATATCGTATCCAGCGTATCAGGCTTATTTAAAAGGGGCAAAAGCAGTTCTTGTTGTTACAAAATATAAAGTTTGGCACGAAGATTACCTTATATCTCAGCCAGTAGAAGGACCATCCTATGCTCCAGCTCTTGCTATTAGTAAAAGAGACTTTGATATATTAAAAAATCTTATAAATAAATCTGCAGATAAGGAAATAACAGTTAAATTAAATGCACATTCCTACGTTGAACAAGAAAAAGCTTCTTATAATATATGGGGAGAAATACCTGGAAAAACTGATGAAGTTATATATTTAATGGCTCATTATGATGGATATTATCATTCTTACTTTGATGATGCCTCTGGAGTTTCCACGATATTAGGTATAGCAAAGGCAATAATAGATAGTGGATATAAACCTAATAAAACTATACGAGTTATTACTCATGGTGCTGAGGAATGGGGAAGAGAAAATTCAGATTATGACTGGTTAGTGGGAGCTTATGAGGAAATTACTCATATTCATCCAGAATGGGCAAAAAAAGCATTTGCTGTTATTAATATTGATGGAAATTTTCCTGTGCCTAATGAAAGAAATTTTCAAATAATGGTATCCGCTGAATTATTAAAATACACTAAAAAAAGTATGAGACCTATTTTGCATCATAGAGATTATAAATTTGAATTTATATCACCAACTTCTACCGGTAGTGAAGAATTTTGTTATACGAAGGCAGGTATCCCTTGTATTACAGCAAGGGATTCTATGACATCTAGCATATATTATACTAATATTTATCATAGTTCCATGGATAACAAAGCTTTTGGATTTGACACTAAAACCTATAAATTAAATCATATATTATATGGAAAAATACTGTTGGATTTAGATACCACGCCTATTAGGCCAATGGATTTTTATGAGCGTTTCTTTAAAATGAGAGAAACTATAAACTCTAATATTGTAGGAAAGTCATTGGTAAAAACTATTAAAAAGGCTTGCCATTATGCACAAGAATTATCTTTAAAAATAGAAAAGTTAAATTTTAAAAATGCTAGCATGACAGGTGAAAAGGCTAATTATATTAATCTTAATTTAAAACTTTTTCAATTGTACAAAATGATGCAGAACAGTTTTATAAGATTAAATTGGGAAGCAAATGTTGTATTTCCTCATGAAAACTATGAAAAAAATGTTGATTTATTAAAAAAGGCAATTAAAGCGTTGAAAAATAGAAGAGAGATCCTAGAAGAAGTTGTTAATAAATATATAAAGCCTATTGATTTTAACAAATATGTCTATGATTTTGATAGAAGAACCTATGAGTTTTTTTCAAGGCGTGTAACACATGAAAATAATGATACCTGGGGTTATAGTTTAGTAGAAAAACCAAATGAAGATTTATATGAAGTGGCACAATCTTTAAGAAGTAAGTTTAACGAAAAAAATCCAGATGTAGATGCAGAAATAGCGAAATTGAGAAAAGCATTTAAAAGACAAGCTATGTATTTAAAAGAAGTAGTTTCTAGGGAGAAAACTGATATTGAAAAAATAATAGTTAAAATGAAAAAGATTATTTCTATAATTTAAATTCATTTCACATCCATAGGTTTTTACAAATCTATGGATGTAAAATGAACCTTAAGTAAATGTTGATTATATAATGATTATTTTTCTAAAGAGTATGCCAATGCTGCTTTACAGTGGAGTTTGATCATTTGCTTTTTATATAGAAAGATTTATTGTCTATGGCCCTCATTGTAGCCAGTATGCCATCAAGATGATCATATTCATGTTGTATTAATTCTGATAGATCTCCTTTGAAATTCAATGTTTTATCTACAAAATTTATGTCTTTGTATATTATAGAGCATTCTTTATAGCGTTTAACTTTTACTAAAAGATTTGGAAAGGACATACAGTCATCCATTACATCCATCATTTCTTTATTATCAAATTTAAGTACTGGATTAATAAAAACTATAGGCTTGTCAATATACATATATATCAATCTTTTAAATACTCCAATTTGTGGAGCGGCGATTGCTCTGCCTGCATTGTATTTTTTACGAAAGTCAATTAAGGTATCATGTAAATTTGAAACAGTTTCCTTTATTGAATCCATGTCTTCTTTTTCTACAGGTAAACTTTTTTTGTATAAAGCATCATTTCCAAGTAATAGTATTTCTTTTATCATAAAATAGCCTCCTTGTTATATGTTGTGCATTTGATAAAATAGTACCATATAATTATAACTATAAAAAGGTATGATTTTTATCTATTGAATGTTTAATTTTTTCATAGTATTATATGTATAACAAGTATAACTTTTACTACAATAATAAACTAAGTAAACAAAAGATTAAATCTAATAAAAATAGATAAAGAAAGGTGATAATATGTATTCATCAATTTTGGTTAAGGATGTAAAGAAGTCATTAGGAGGACGTGATATATTAAAGGGGATAAGTTTTGAGGTTGAAAAGGGTGATATTTTTGGATTTCTAGGCCGCAATGGAGCCGGGAAAACTACAACCATTAGGATATTACTCGGACTTTACCATGCCGATTCAGGAAGTGCTTCTATTATGGGATCTAGAGTTGGTAGTGATGAAGCAAAAAAGAATATTGGATTTATGATTGATGGAACTGGATTGTATGATAGCATGAGTGCCAAAGAGAATCTTGAATACTATTTAAAAATATATGGTAAGACCGTGAATAAAGAACATATATCAAGAGTTTTAGAGCTTGTAGGACTTAGTGATAGGGCAAGGGATAAAGCAGGAACCTTTTCCAAAGGTATGCGTCAGAAATTAGCCTTGGCAAGAGCACTCGTTCATGATCCTGAAGTGCTCATACTTGACGAACCTACATCTGGTCTTGATCCTTCTGCACAGATAGAATTTAGAAATATCATGGTGAATATCGCACAGAATGAACACAAGACAGTATTTTTAAGCTCACACAATTTAGATGAAGTACAGCGTATTTGTAACAGAATTGCTCTGCTCAACAGTGGCGAAATTAAGCTTTATGGTAAATTAGATGAACTTAAGAGACAAATGGGAAAGGACACAGTAGTAGTTCAGACAAGCAGTGTAATTACTGATGTAATATTTAAAAAAATAAAACATATCAAGGAGTTAGGACTTAAGGAGAGAAATGGAAACAATCTCCTTTTTGTTCCTACTCCCAATATAAAAGTACAGCGTATAATTGATGTTCTATCTAAAGAGAAAGTTGAAATCGAAAAGTTTACGAAAAATGAAGCTTCACTGGAAGAAATGTATTCGGCTATTGTAAAGGAGGCATAGCTATTATGAAAAAAATATGTTCAATAATAAATGCTAATCTAAAGAACAATTTGCAGTCAGTATCACTAGTAAGTATTTATTTTGGAATTGCGCTCATATGTACTGCAGTAATTGGAATGATTGGAATTAAATCCGTAATTGACCCTGCTATTGAATCGGGGAAAATCAATTCAGAAATGTATAGCTATGTTCTTGGAATACTCGGATATTGTACGGCATTTATTGTTACAGGAATTAGCTATAGTACCTTTTATGAATTTATTTTAAATCAATGTATTACTGTATGTACTTATATTGCTTTACCTATTGTATATTTTTGCTTAAGTTTACTTATGAACCTTGTTGGCCTCATTGGGAAAGTTATGGATGCTGGGGCTATTGGTATCATTTTTGTGTCTGGTATAGCTGCGCTAATGATTAATATTGTTAGTAGTATTTATTCTTATCACTATTGCAGCGTGTGTAAGATTTCTGTCATCTACTCAAGATAGTAATACATTTGAACTTACTTTGAATAATACCCTTTTATTGCTTGCTCTAATTCCACCAATTGTAAATATACCTCTTTTCACTACCGTACCTTTAGTGAGAGATAAAACTAATGGAACAATAGAAAATCTTTTGGCAACTCCGTTAAATCCAAAGGAAATTGTAAAAGGAAAAAGTTTTGCCATTTTTTTACCCGGCTTTATTATAGCTATCTTATCACCACTTATAGTTATGATAGTAGTGAACTTTAGTTTAACTATTTCAAACTATGGTTTTTTTATTTTCCAATGACTCTTTTGCTTTCTGTATTTGTGATAACTCCCATGTTTTGTTATGAACTAACAAAATTTACTATACAGATATCTATGATTAAATCACCGGAGGCAGCTATAGCACCTTCCTATTTGATTGGATTTGGTCTGATTATTGGTATTCCCATTTGTTCTACAATTGGCTTTATTAATCTTGTATCTTGGAGCTTTTCATTGATTTATTTAGGAGTAACATTTATCATGTGGATTTTGGTATGGAGTTTTTCATTACTGCTTACTAAAGAAAAGATTATTTTATCTAATTTATAAGTGATACTTATAATATTCATGACAGCATTTTTTTGTCAGGTCTTGCCTATTCAATTAGTCTTTTTCTAGCGAATGAGGTGATATATGAAACAATAATGACTGCAATTATAGTGCCTATCTTTTTCTTGAGTACAGCTCTTTTTCCCTTAGAAAGTCTTAGGATAACTGTAATGCTTAATCCATTTACACATGTTATCAATGCTTTACGTAAATTAATATTTGGAGATACAATTAGGGCTTTTGATATTTTACCTGTAATTTTATTATTTGCAGTGATGTGCTGCGGGAGCTTTGCTCTATCCATGTGGAGACTTAAAAAAGAAACGATTCAATAATTAGAAAAAGCTGAAAATAGGCGAGAATAGTTAAATATTAGATCTATAAATAACTTATACAAAGCAATATATTTTATATGCTCCCGTGAAATCCCTTTTATCGTTGGATATAACGTGGTAAGTTGTGTTTTTTTTAGGACATAATGATGATGAAGTTGCAAGATATGTGTCATATACGCTTTCTTTAAAATCAAATAAAGATGTAGTTGTAACTTGCGGATGATTTTGCATTTATCCTCTACAGCTTATTTTTATACCTTTTTTATATCATATACAATATGCTATAATTAACTATAAATACATATAGTATCGGGAGATGGAGATGGATAATAAGGGATTTAAAGATTTAGAAAATTTTTATCTAGCTTATAAAAGCAGATTTAAAGAATATATGCAAATAAATAAATTAGAAGACGTACCTAAAATACTACTAATGCATTGGGGTGGAATTGTGATTGAAACATACATAAAACATATATTAGTGCAAATTAGTGGTGCAAAGAAGTGTAACAGTAGTGGAAATTTATGGTATACAATGGATGGATTTAATTATACAATTAAACAAGGAAATATGCGTAAAAATAAATATAAAAATTATATTTGTACTGAAAATCCAGGTCATGCAATTGAAGGTGGAATTAGATCTATAGATTTTTTAAATGAATTAATTACATCAAATATTAAGATTTTAAGAGATGTAAAAGTAGTTGAAGATCCGCTTAGAAAGGAATCAAAAAATGGATTTATAGATCTAAGATATATAGCTCCAGAAAGTGTTGATAGGTTAGATAAATTGTTTATTGAATGGAACGAAAGTTTTAAAAGTTTATTAAAATGGTTAATAGAAAACACTAAAAATATCGAGGTGAGGATGGATGAGTAAATTAGACATTAGACAAAAAATCCAAGATATCTTAGAAAAGCATTTTGTTAAAAATAAAGAAAATGAATGGGTTAGTGTGGATAAGGTAAATATAAATAGGATAGATGTTGACGTAGTTACTTCTATAGATGAAAAAACTGATGAGAGCAGTAACTTTATAAAAAATAATATAAATTCATTTAATGAAACTTTAAGTAAAGCTGAAAAAATATATCTTGGGTTTTGTAATATTTATAGTCTAGAGGAGGCAGATTTTCTTGGAATAGAAAAGCCATATAAAAAGAGTAAAGTTACAGCAAGTTTTGGAGATATTATAGATAATAATGAAAATAGCGTTAAAAATGATAAAAGATTAGAAGCGACAAGAGTAATATCATTTTATTCATACAAAGGTGGAGTGGGAAGAACTGTTGCATTGGTACAAACTGCGAATTTATTATCAGCTAAGGGAAAAAAAGTAGCTCTAATAGATATGGATATAGAGGCACCTAGTTTTAATGACATATTTAGTGATGATATTCAAACGGAAAATGGATTAGTTAATTATTTATATAATAAATTATATAATTTAGAAAAAATAGAAGTATCATCAATTGTATCAAAACTTTCATTAAATACTAAAGGTGATGTTTATATTGTACCAGCTGGTAATATAAACAAGAAGTATGTAAAGATGTTGGAATCTCTTAAGGAAAGAAGAATTAGTGAAAATCAATATATAAAAAATTTAATAAATGAATTGCAAGATAAATATGGAATAGAATATGCATTAATAGATTCAAGAACAGGTATAAATAATTGGGGAGCATTGTCAATTGGAGAAATTGCAGATGAAATAATTTTGTTTGCTTATCCTAATAAAGAAAATGTTAATGGCATTAACTTAATTTTAGATATTATTGAGGATAGAAAAAAATGTACAGTAGTATTTTCAAGAATAGATGTAACAGATGAAGGTAAGAGAAAGGCTAGACAATTTTTTGATGAAATTAATATAGAACAGGAATTTATAGGTATAGAATACGATTCTGCTGTTGCAGTAGCAACTAAGTATCCTTTAGAGGATAGGCTAAATAAGTTTAAGTGTATAAGCGAACTTATATTGGAAGATGAAGTTAATAAGTTCAACGCTAACTGGATAAGAATTAACAAAGAAAAATCAGATAAAATTTTAGATGATTTAGAACAAGGAAAGTACTTTAGTAAAATACTTACAAATGATGAGTCAAAATTTAACAATAAAAGCAATTATATAATTGTAAAAAACAATAAGATTAAACTAAAAGATATAGTAAATGAAGGTGGTTATAAAGAGAATTTATTTGAGTTTAAGGTTTATGATTTTGAATTAATGATGCTATCGAATAGTAATAAGCCACTTATTACTGCAATTACTAACATTTTGGCAATAGCAGCAGTTAATTGTAATAATTATATTGAACCACAAAAAGAGCATAATATAGAAATGGATTTTGAAAACTATTTTCAACGTTTAGATGTTGGGGTTAAAAATGAAAAAGACTACTTGAAAAGTATAGTAACTAATTTTCGCAGTATACTTGATTCAATTGAAGAAAAATCAAATGTAAAAAGAATATATTTAAATATTAATATAAATGACATTTTAAAATATAGATTTAGCAAAGTAGCAGATAATATTAAAATTGAATTAGTATTAATAATTATTGAAATTTTAAACTTAAATGACAAATTTCAATTTAAATTAGTATTTAATGAAGAAGAATATGAAAAATATAAAGATGATTTAAAATCAGTAAAAGCAAATATGTTAAATTTATCATGGCGTTATTTAAATCAGGATGTATTAATCGATAATATAAGACAAATTTTTCAACAAATTTCAAAGTATGCTAATGGTATTTATAGTAACGATGAAATTGTAAAAAATGTTATTGAAAAAGAAAAACTTAGTATATATGATGCTTCGTCTAAAATTCTTGTGGGAAGTAATTTGATATATTGTAAAAGAATAGACTCAACTAAATATTCTAAAGAATTTATAATTTGGTTAAGTGATAAGATTCAAGAAAAAAAACTGGTAAGTAAGAAAGACGTTTTAGATATAATTAGGGAAAGTGCTAGAATAGAAAAGTTAAACCCGAAAGAAGGCAAAAATAGTATTATTACTTTTGAAAGTTTTAACAAAGCAATACAAAAATTAACAAACGAAATAAAAACTACAACAGTGTATAAAGAATTTTAGTAGTAGCTCTAGATAAACATAATTGCTTTTATGTATCAGAACTATGATGGCTCTAAATTAAAAAACTATGTTAGGGTTATAACCTAACATAGTTTTTTTATATGACAAGACAGCAAATATAGGGAAAGAGAATACATAAAATAATTTACATGTCTTTTAGATTGTAGAAGCCATATTTTGGCTGGGCTATTTTTTCATTTCTTTAAATATATTTTTGACTTGCTTATTAAGAGTATAAGTTTTAATATTAGACTTCAATTTTGATATAAACAACTGTTCGTTTATAGGTTTAGTTATAAAATCATCAGCACCACAATTCAAAATAGCTGCAAGGGTTTTAGGATTGTCTAGGGATGTAACAGCTATTATAGAAGATTTTAGATTGGACTTTCGTATGTCTCTGATTAAATTTTGGCCAAACTCATTCTCTAATATAATATCAACTAAATATATATCATATTTTTTATTGCTTTTCAGTAAATCCTTACTAGATTTATAGGAATCCACATTATTTATGTTATATCTTTTAAATAGGTCTTTTTCAATTAAAGAATCGAAACTACTGTCGTCTATAATTGCAATTTTTGCTTCCTTTAAATCTTCCATATATTCATCTGATTGAAATACGGAATCTATACGTTGAACAATTTGTTCATTTAAATCCTTTTTTAAAATATAATCAGTTACACCTAAGTTCAGAAGCTTTTTCTTTGTTTCATCAATTGCATTACTAGTTACAACAAATATAGGGATATCTTTTTTACTGCTGTAATTTATATCCTTAAGAAAATTTTCTATAGAACCTCCTTTTGCATAAAGAGATGTTATAATAATATCTATATCGGAATCCTGTAATATTTTATAAGCTTCATTGAAATTATCAGCGGATATATAGGAATAGTTACCTTTTACTAAGGTATTTTTTACAATATTACAAAAAAATTCACTTTCTTCAATATGTAGAACAGTATGCATATACTTCACCCCTTGGAGAATATTTATCTGATGGATACCTACTGGAACACTCCCACGTATGTTGTGAAAGCGATTCACTTTAAATCAAAGATTTGGGATATTTGCTTTTCCCACTAAGCAAGATTCATTGATAACCACGTTATTAAATATATTATCGTAGATATATAGGAAATAATTAATATGTTTTACATAGTTTTTAAAAATACTTATAATAAAGTTATATTATTAAAGAGAAGAAAAAATATGGAGGAAGTGTCATGAATAATGGATTTTATTATGAAACGAAAATTGGTAAAATAGGTATTGTTGAAAATGGAAAGGCCATTACTCATATAAGTTTTGGAAAAATGAATTTTCAAGATGTATATATAAATGAAACATATTTATTGAAAAATGCAGGTAATCAGCTCCAAGAATATTTGGATGGAAAAAGAAAAAAATTTGATTTGCCTCTGGAACCACAGGGTACGGAATTTCAAAAGAAAGTATGGAATGCACTGAAGGAGATTCCCTACGGTGAAACATTTAGTTATAAAGATGTGGCCCGAAATATAGGAAATATAAAGGCTTGTCGTGCTGTTGGCATGGCAAACAATAAGAACCCTATTCCCATATGTATTCCATGTCACCGTGTTATAGGTTCAAATGGCAAATTAGTTGGCTATGCAGGTGGTTTACATATAAAAGAAAAACTTTTAGGAATAGAGAAGCAAAATTCCAGATAGTTAAGGTTGAAGTTCTTTAACTGTGAAATTATATGAACTTCTGCAAGTTATTTTTCTAGTAATGGGGGAAATTGGTATGAGTGAAAATGATTTGTATAAAAAGACGATAAGAGAAAAAATTTTTGAATTGGCGGATGATGAATATAAGAAATTTCAAGAAAATTTGTGCCCTGACAATGACAATATTGTAGGAGTAAGACTTCCACTTTTAAGAGATCTTGCCAGAGAAATAGCTAAAGGAGATTGGCGTACTTATATAAAAACTGCACAGAATGAATACTATGAAGAAGTTATGCTTCAGGGAATAGTAATTGGGTGTGTGAGAACTGATATTGAAGAAAGGTTAAGATATATTACAAATTTTGTCCCTAAAATTGATAATTGGGGTGTTTGTGACAGCTTTTGTAGTGGATTAAAATTTACAAAGTCCAATATGCAGCGTGTATGGGAGTATTTACAGCCTTATGCATCTTCTGAAAAAGAATTTGAAGTCCGTTTCTTTGTTGTAATGCTTCTTGATTTTTATATAAAGGAGAATTACCTTGATAAGGTGCTGGAATCATTAGATAAAGTAAAGCATAAAGGTTATTATGTTAAAATGGCTGTTGCCTGGGCCATTTCTACTTGTTATATTAAATTCCCAGAAAAAACAATGGAATATCTGAAAAATAATACATTAGATAATTTTACATATAATAAGGCACTTCAAAAAATAGTGGAGTCCTTGAGAGTTGGCCAAGATGCAAAAATGATTATTCGAAGCATGAAGCGTAAATGAAATAAAAGGACACCAATTTTTGTTAATAGGTGTCTTTTTAATATACGAAATTTTGATTTAATATAAATTTTATTTTGTAAATACAATATAATTTTATACAATTGAAAAAACTTAAAACGAAGATAATTAATTGTAAAAACTCGGTGGTTTATTAATAAGCACTGAGTTTTTTTATTATTGTTATGATCTATGATGAGAGTATGAAATATCAAAATATAGCTAATAATAAGGAAGATGAATCTAGTATTTCATATTAGATTTAGTTACAAGATAAGTAATATCAACAATTTTATTAGAGTCACATTATTGTGAAAGTATAATACTAATTAAGATTATTCTAATTTAAGGGGGTTTTTTATGTACGGATATAGTGGAAAAGTATTAAGAATTAATTTAAGTAATAAAACTTATAAAGCTGAAGAATTGAAAATTGATGAAGCTAAAAAATTTATAGGAGCTAGGGGGCTAGGTGTAAAAACTTTACTTGATGAAATAGATCCCAAAATAGATCCATTATCACCCGATAATAAATTTATTATCGCAACAGGACCACTTACAGGAGCACCTGTTCCAACAAGTGGTAGATTTATGGTAATTACTAAAGCACCTTTAACAGGAACTATTGGTATTGCAAATTCAGGCGGAAAATGGGGAGCTGAGTTAAAAACAGCTGGATACGATATGGTAATCGTTGAAGGTAAATCAGATAAACCAGTTTATGTAAATATAGTAGACGATAAAGTAGAATTTAAGGATGCTTCTCATGTTTGGGGAAAGTTAACAGAGGAAACTACAAAAATGCTTCAAAATGAAATTGATGCAAAGGCTAAAGTTTTATGCATAGGACCAGCTGGAGAAAATTTGTCACTTATGGCAGCAGTTATGAATGATATCGACAGAACAGCAGGTCGTGGTGGTGTTGGAGCTGTTATGGGTTCCAAAAACTTAAAAGCTATCGTAGTTAAAGGAAGCGGAAAAGTAAAATTATTTGATGAGGAAAAAGTAAAAGCTGTATCACTTCAGAAATCAGATATTTTAAGAAAAGATCCAGTAGCTGGTGGAGGCCTTCCAACGTACGGAACAGCTGTGCTTGTTAATATAATTAACGAAAACGGAATAAACCCCGTAAGAAATTTTCAGGAATCTTATACAGATGAAGCAGATAAGGTTAGTGGAGAAACTATGACTCAGGAGTGTTTGGTTAGAAAAAATCCTTGCTATAGATGCCCAATTGCTTGTGGAAGGTGGGTAAGACTTGATGATGGAACTGAATGTGGGGGACCAGAATATGAAACATTATGGTCATTTGGATCTGATTGTGATGTATATGATTTAAATGCTGTAAATAAAGCTAATATGTTATGTAATGAATATGGGTTAGATACAATTTCAGCAGGAGCAACTATTGCATCGGCTATGGAGCTTTATCAAAGAGGTTATATTAAGGATGAAGAAATAGCTGCAGATGGATTATCACTTAAATGGGGCGATGCTAAGTCTATGGTTGAATGGGTAAAAAAAATGGGACGTAGAGAAGGATTTGGAGGCAAGATGGCAGATGGTTCATATAGACTTTGTGAATCCTATGGTGTGCCTCAGTATTCAATGAGTGTAAAGAAGCAGGAACTTCCAGCATACGATCCAAGAGGAGCTCAAGGACATGGTTTAACCTATGCCGTTAACAATAGAGGGGGATGTCATATTAAAGGATATATGATAAGTCCTGAGATACTTGGATATCCAGAAAAGCTTGATAGATTTTCAATAGAAGGAAAACCAGCATATGCTAAAGTATTCCATGATTTAACAGCAGTTATAGATTCCCTTGGATTATGTATCTTTACAACTTTTGGTCTTGGTGCCCAAGATTATGTTGATATGTACAATGCGGTAGTTGGGGGGGAATTACATGATGTAGATTCTTTAATGTTAGCTGGAGATAGAGTATGGACTTTAGAAAAAATATTTAACTTAAAAGCAGGTGTAGGTAGTTCACAAGATACTCTTCCAAAGAGATTGCTTGAGGAAGAAGTTGTAGAAGGGCCATCAAAAGGGCATGTTCATAGATTAGATGAATTAGTACCTGAGTATTACTCAGTAAGAGGATGGGATAAGAATGGTGTTCCTACAGAAGAAACTTTAAAGAAGCTTGGATTAGAAGAGTATATTGGGAAAATTTAGACTAAGGAAAGTATGAAGTTTGAAGTAATATTGATTACTATATTTCAAAGTCCAGAGAAAAAAGTACTTTTTAGATCTTGATGAAGACATGAGGCTAAGATGAGTTCCTAAGGTTAATCAAAATCCTAGGGGTAAAATACAAAGTAAAAAAGGCACCAATTTTTGTTAATAGGTGTCTTTTTCATATACAATTTTAATTTTTAATTAGAATTTACGCATTTATCTTTTGCTAATACAATTGTACAAATTAGTATAAGTGCACTTCCAACTAATATGGCAAATGACATTTGTTCATTAAGAAACAACACACCTAAAAATACACTAACTATAGGTTCGAAAGTTCCTAGTATGGATGAAGATGATACTCCTATTAGTTCTATAGCTTTTAGAAGTAAAATTATTGATAATATAGTTGAAACTACAGAAATCCCTAAATAGCAAACTACAATTTTAAGATTAAAGTTTAAAGCTATAGTTTTGTTAAACAGTCCACATAAAGCTGTACCTATTGTTGAACCTAGACAAAGATACATAGTAGTAATCCTATTATCTAAAGACCTGATGGATTTTAAATTAAGGGCGATTAGTGTGAGTCCGTAGGAAAAACCTGAAAATAGAGCTAAGGAAATTCCTAAGATATTTATAGTATTATTTTTAAAACCAACTAATGTGTAAATACCAGTTGCAGCAAGTAATAGGGATATAATTTTTTTAGTACTCATTTTATCTTTGTAAAATATGAAACCTGCTATGCAAACTACAACTGGATATATAAAATGCAAAGTAGTTGCAAGTCCCCCACCTAAATAATTATAAGATATAAATAAAGCTTGAGTTGTTATAGTATATCCAGTAATACCAATGGATATAAGTAACAGCACCTGTCCCTTTTTTAAGTTAATATTGATGTGGCTGCAGTTTAAGTACAAAAATAACATTAATGTTGAAATTAAAAATCTAAATAGTAGTACGGTGGTTGGATTAGAACCATTGAAATATGCAATTCTAGCCAGAATAGGCATAATCCCAAATGCTGTTGATGATAAAAGTGCATAAGCTATTCCTTTGTAATTATCCAAAACTTGTCCTCCTTTTAGATGTCAATAAAAAGACTTAAAAAAGCCATACATATTATAGCATAAATTTAAAACTGTTATAACAGAAATACCATAACTTAATAAGGCAATTTTAAAATTTTTACCAAAGACGACAATTCAGCTTTCTTGCCATAGAAACAGCTAATTTTTGTTTATTATTAAAGCCCATAGACAACATTTTAGCGATTTCAGTTTCTCTTTCTGAAAGATCAGCAACAACTTTTTTTCAATTGGTTTAAACTTTGGATTTGACGAAAGACTTTGAACAAGTTTTTTAGCTAGAGTTGAAGGCAGCATCATTGAGCCTTTGTAAGCATCATTTATTGCTTTTATAAGTTCATCACCTTCAATGTCTTTTAATATATAACCTGAAGCACCATAATTTAATGCTTCAATAATGTAATCAACATCATTAAATGTAGTCAAAATCAAGATTATAATTTGAGGATATAAAGCTTTAAGCATTTTTGTGCATTTAACACCATTTTAAACTGTAAAAAATAAATGTTATCGTATCCAAGCTTAGGAAAGATAAGGATGAGAGGCAAAGATTTACTGAAACTTGAAGGAGAAGAACTAACCTTATTTAGAAGGAGAGAACTTTGAAAAAATTAATAGAAAAGAAAATGAAACTTTTACTGAAAAAAACAGAAATAAATTAGCCTACTATACAGATAATATATTGTTATAGCAGGCTTTAATAGATTTTAAATACTACTTGTAAGCAACAAGTTCTTTTTTCTCTTCCTTACGCCTTTTAGCAAATTCCGCTGTGGCAGTAAAAAGTACATCTGTAGATGAGTTGAGAGCTGTTTCACAAGAATCTTGTAAAACACCTATTATAAATCCTACGCCAACTACTTTCATAGCGATATCATTTGGTATTCCAAATAAACTGCATGCTACAGGAATTAGTAATAGTGAACCACCAGCAACACCGGAAGCACCACAGGCGCAGACAGCAGATAGTACACTTAAGATAAATGCTGTACCTATATCAACTGTGATACCAAGAGTATGAACTGCTGCTAGGGTTAAAACAGAAATGGTAACAGCAGCACCTGCCATATTTATAGTGGAACCTAATGGAATAGATACAGAATATGTGTCCTTATCCAATCCAAGTCTTTCACATAAGCCTAAATTTACAGGAATGTTTGCAGCTGAGCTTCTAGTAAAGAATGCTGTAATACCACTTTCTTTTAAGCATTTAAATACAAGTGGATATGGATTCCTATGAATATTTAAGAATACTATGAGTGGATTAACAACAAGGGCTACAAATATCATACAACCAATTAGAATTATAAGTAATTTTCCATAGCCGAGTAGGGTGGTAATTCCATTTGTAGAAATGGAATCAAATACAAGACCCATTATTCCAAGTGGGGCAAGATTAATGACCCATCTAACTATTGTTGATGTTGCATCTGAAAAATTAGCAATTATAGTTTTTGTAGAATCAGACGCATTTTTTAGAGCAAATCCAAAGAATATTGCCCAAGATAATATCCCTATGTAATTGGCAGTAGAAAGGGCTTTCACAGGATTATCAACAATATTCATCAATAGGGTTTTAAGGACTTCTACAACGCCACCTGGTGGAGAAACGTTCTCTGCACTTTTTGCTAGTGTTAAGGTAACCGGAAACATGAAACTTATAATAACTGCAACGAGTCCAGCTGAAAATGTTCCTATAAGATAAAGGAATATAATGGATTTCATATTAGTTTCATGGCCACTCTTATGTTGAGAGATGGCTGACATAATTAAGAAAAATACCAATATAGGTGCTATGGCTTTTAAGGCGCCTACAAACAAGGAGCCTAAAATTACGATGGGTTTTGCTTGTTGTGGAATTGTTATAGCTAATATAATACCTATAATCAAGCCAATGATTATTCGTTTTACTAAGCTTAATTGATTCCACTTGTTTAGTAGTTCTTTCATAAAAATTTCCTCCTAAAGTTAATTATAAAGTCCAACTATACAATTTTATCATGAAACTTGTCTAATGTGAAGTCACAAAGCTTATGAACAAGGCTTATAAATAAACAGAGTTCTTGGCATCAGATGGAGTTTTGACAAATTAAAAAAATTTTGACAAATTAAAAAAAAGCATAGAACTATGATAAAATATTGTTTGCAGAATAATAAATAGGCGCTAGTAAAAAAGGACTGATTTATTAGTACACATTTTTGAAAGGGGATATTTCAAGTGGAAGAAAAAGAATTAACACGTGGACTAAAAGCTCGTCATATTGAATTAATTGCTTTAGGTGGCACAATTGGCGTAGGCTTGTTCATGGGATCAGCTAGTACGATCAAATGGGCCGGACCATCGGTACTGTTGGCTTATGGAGTAGCCGGCATTGCCATGTATATAGTTATGAGAATTATGGGAGAAATGCTGTACCTTGAACCATTGACGGGTTCTTTTGCAAATTATGCAAATAAATATATATGTCCTTGGGCTGGATATATGACAGCATGGTGCTATTGGTTTATGTGGATAGCTGTCGGTATGTCGGAAGTTACTGCTTTAGGCATTTATATGCATTATTGGTTCCCAGCTTTACCAGCCTGGATTCCAGCTTTAATCGGTGTGGCCATTCTTGCTGCTGCTAATCTGACTTCAGTTAAGTTTTATGGTGAATTTGAGTTTTGGTTTTCTTTAATTAAGATTGTCACGATTGTAGCTATGCTTATAATCGGATTTGGATTGATTTTCTTTGGTTTTGGTAACCACGGTCAAGCTATTGGGTTAGCAAACCTTACAGCAAACGGAGGCTTCTTTGCCGGCAGCTGGAAAGGTTGGTTATTTGCCTTATGCTTGGTAACGGCATCTTATCAGGGTGTAGAACTTATCGGCATTACAGCAGGAGAAGCACAGGACCCAAAAAACACATTAAGAAAAGCAACGAAAAATATCATTTGGCGTATATTGATTTTTTATATCGGTGCTATATTTGTAATCGTAACTATTTATCCATGGAATAAAATCAGTGCTCTTGGCAGTCCATTTGTACTGACTTTTGCTAAGATTGGGATTTCTGCTGCTGCTGGAATCGTCAATTTTGTAGTACTAACAGCAGCAATGTCTGGTTGTAACAGTGGAATTTACAGCTGCGGTCGTATGCTTTATACCTTGTCAAAAAATGGACAAGCTCCTAAATTCCTTGGTAAGGTAACTAAAGATGGTGTACCAGCGAATGCTATTAAAGTAACTTTAGCTTGTTTGCTCGTCTGCGTGGCTTTAAATTATATATGTCCAAATTCTAAATTATTTGTTTATATATATAGTGCCAGCGTTCTTCCGGGCATGGTTCCTTGGATTGTTTTGTGCATTAGTCAAATAAAATTTCGAGAAGAACATGCAGCCGAAATGGCAGGGCATCCTTTTAAATCAAAGTTTTTCCCATATGCTAACTACATTGTAGTAGGGTATCTTTTCCTAGTTTTAATTGGCATGTGCTTTAACTCCGATACTCAGATGTCCTTACTTGTTGGTGCGGTGTTCTGCGTCATCGTTACTATTGGCTATTTTGTTTTTGGCATTAACAAGCGGACTCCTCTGAAAGTAGAAGAATTTGAAGATGAGAAATTAGAAACTAAATAAACAAAATAATGCAAGCACCATCATGGGTATTATCATTCATGATGGTGCTTTTGTTATGTATAAATATCTTTTTACTAGAAAAACTATAAAAGATAAGATATGGAATATTGTATAATATCCATCAGCACAAATATTAAAATAGGAGGAGCTTTATATGAGTCAAACTACACTAGAAAAAAATGAAACTATACGAGAAAGAACAGAAGGGAGAGTTAGTTATCACGATTCTGTGGAAGAAATGCTTAAAAGAATCAGGGAAGATGGTATGTCAAACGTATTTGACAGATGGTCCTCTCAAGAAAAAATTAGATGTAAGTTTTGCCTAGAAGGATTAAGCTGTCAATTGTGTTCTCAAGGTCCCTGCAGAATTAATCTTAAAGGAGAACAGAAAAAAGGTGTTTGTGGTATTGGCCCAGATGCCATGGCAATGCGAAATATGTTACTTAAAAACATAATGGGAGCTGGTACATATAGCCATCACGCATATGAAGCCTTTAGAACATTAAGAGAAACTGGAGAAGGCAAGACTCCATTTACAATTAAAGATGTGGATAAACTCAAATGGATGTGCCAGAAAGTCGGAATTAATACAAGCGGAGATACCAATAAAATGGCAGTGAATCTGGCAAATTTTTTGGAAGCTGAGATGGGTAAAGATGTAGAAGAACCTAGTGTTATGGTAGATGTGTTTTCACCAAGAAAGAGAAAAAAAGTTTGGAAAGATCTTGGAATTTATCCTTCAGGAGTAGTTCACGAAGAGCAAAATGCAGTAGCAAGTTGTTTAACAAATGTTGATGGGGATTATGTATCATTAGCTAAAAAAGCGCTGCGGCTAGGTCTGTCAACTATCTATACAGCACAAATAGGACTTGAAATGGCTCAGGATATACTTTTTGGCACGCCTACACCCCATGAGGTAAATGTGGACTTAGGAATTATGGATCCAGAGTATATAAATATTGTATTTAATGGACATCAACCTTGGGCTGGTGTTGCTACTATTCAAAAGGCAAAGATGCAGCAGATACAGGAAAGAGCAAAGGCAGCTGGTGCAAAAGGGCTTAGAATAGTTGGGTCAATTGAAACAGGACAGGAATTATTACAAAGATTTGAGGTAGATGATGTATTTGTAGGTTTAATGGGAGATTGGCTATCTATAGAACCACTTCTTGCTACAGGTACAGTTGATGTTCTTGCAATGGAAGAAAACTGTTCTCCACCTGCAATAGATCATTATGCTGAAAAGTATCAGGTAACTTTAGTAGGTGTAAGTACTATTATAGGTATTCCGGGGTTAAATCATATGATTCCATATAATCCTGAAAAAGTGGGTGAAATGGCTGATAAATTGATTGATTTGGCCATTGAAAATTTTAAAAAGAGAAAGGATAACATTACACCAAAGGTTCCTAAAATAACACAGAAAGCAATAGCAGGGTTTTCTACTGAAGCAGTTTTAAAAGCTTTAGGAAATAAGCTTGATCCACTTGTTGATGTTATTAAGGCAGGGAAGATTAAAGGAATTGTGGCTTTGGCAAATTGTTCAACTCTAAGAAATGGTCCTCAAGATTGGAATACAGTTAACCTGGTAAAGGAATTGATTAAAAAGGATATTTTAGTTGTGGCTGGTGGGTGCGGCAATCATGCTCTTGAAGTAGCAGGGCTGTGCAACCTAGATGCAATAAACATGGCTGGCCAAGGACTAAAAGAAGTATGCAATATGCTAAAGATTCCTCCAGTTCTAAGCTTTGGAACTTGTACAGATACGGGAAGAATATCCATGCTTGTTACAGAACTTGCTAATTACCTTGATGTAGATATACCAGATCTTCCTATTGCTGTAACGGCTCCTGAGTGGATGGAACAAAAAGCTACTATAGATGGTTTATTTGCAGTAGCCTATGGGACATATACACATTTATCTCCAACTCCATTTCTAACAGGCGCAGAACAGCTTGTAAAGCTTCTTACTGAGGATGTAGAGAGCTTAACAGGAGGTAAAGTTGCATTAGGAGATAATCCAAAAGAGGCAGCTGATAATATTGAAGCACATATATTAAGTAAAAGAAAGGGTTTGGAGTTATAAGGCATTAGGCATTTTCAAAGAAGTAACTAGTCAGTATGCTAGCCCATTTTTTATCATACTGCGTCGGTAGAACCCTTAGATAGGATTCACTATCTGCGGAACCTGTCTCCTTGTCTGATAAACAAAGTTCTTGGCACCTGATGCTTAGAAATTGTTATCCAGGGACATAGCCGCTCTTTACTCACACTTGGGAAAGTGTGAGTATTAGAGCGGGTTAGTCATCGGATAAAAAAATATTCGTCGCATCTTTGACTTGTTATTTTCTTTCAAATGCCTTATTAAATGGACGGCTAAAAATAATAGCCGTCCATTTTTAACCCTGAATCTTAGCTTCAGGAACTTAAAAAACAAAAATATGTTTGTGTGTATGTATTAAATAGAAAGGGAGTTCATTCAAATTTATGAAAATGACTTTTTATTGGGCTGTAAATTGAGCTATAAAATCATCCTCATTATCCCAGGGTAAAATGTCTCCGTCCTCCCGAAGATAATTTAAAATTTTCCATACTCCTTTTTTTGTATAAGAACTTATGCGAAAAATTGTTTTACATCCAGCAAGTTTTAACCATTCCTCTGCTCGATCTGGATTAGCATTAGGTCGATCTATTTGCGTTACTATACCTATAACTTCACGGTTTACAAGAGGTCTAATATTAGGGGGATATATGGAATAAGGTTCTATAGCACTAAGCAATAGACCTACTACATCTGCTTCATAAGAATATATAGCAAGAGCACTTGCTAACGATCTATTTTCTGCATATTCCCCTGGGGTGTCAATAATTACATCAAAATTATTAATATATTGGGTTTTGTGGTAAGAGATTTCTTGCCCTCTTAAAGTTTGGGTTAAAGTAGTTTTTCCGCATTCGCTCCTGCCAAACAAAATTAATTTTTTCATGTATGATCACCTACGTTCTTGTCATTTCACATGTTGTAAAGCCAAGAAATTCTTTACAATAGTCAATAATTGATTTTACAGCAGACTCAACTTCAGAAATTCCGCCTGTTATAATTAAGGTACCACTAAATCTGTCTACAAATCCTAAATCTAGGTTGCCAGTTTTAGTAGCTATATCTGCCGCAATAATTGCAGTTTCACTAGGAGTCATAGTCATGATTCCAATAGCGGCTTTTCCATAATCAATATTAGGATTTAGGCCCAATTTTTTATATATAATATTGTCAGGACCAGCAATTATATGTGCAAGGGTAATTTGTTTACCTGGAACAGTTTCTTGTATAATTCTCATTTTACCTTCATGCTCTATCATATTTTGTAAATCCATGTAATAACCTCCTTTTCGACGTATTTTGCTACTAAATTCGACCTATTTTGCTATAACATTTTAATAATAAAGCATTGATGTACAATTGTCAACCAGGCATTTTTAGGCTATACATGGCATATGCATTACAGTGGGAGAAAATATATTTCTAATTAATAGTTAAGAATGAAGAATTAATAGTTAATGTGGATTTTTTCCCGTTACACTACAAAAAATCTTTGATTAAGCTTTTTACTACTCGTTTTGCTTCGCAATGTTTTTAAACTGTGAAAGTTGAGTGTTTAATAAATTCACAGAAATATAAAAACTTAAAGCATGTTCAAAAAACGATCAATAGTCAAAAAATGAACACTATTTTTTGACTATTTTGATCTAAAAATGAACACACTTATAATAAGTGACATAAAAAAACTACCTAATTTGGATACTTTGGGCAGTGGCATACATATTGCTTACAATAAATAATAACATTAAATATTTCACCATTATTAAAGCATCTGTAATTCTCAGTATGAATATGATTGAAATTGGGAATTGCAGATGTAGTTACAAGGGGATGTAAACGTATTTTGCTATTAAAAATTTTTTTAGATAGAAGGTAAAAAAATGTTTGAAGACATATATAAACAATTAGTAAATGAAGTAGACAAGGGACATCAATGTGTAACATTAACTTATATTGATTTACTTAGTACAGAAGAAGGTTCTATTATAAAAAAAGTTATTCTAACTAAAGAAAGTATAGAAAAAAAGTCTTTCCCAGTTGATGATAATATTTATGAAAAAATATGCAATTCTTTAGAAAGCGGCAAACTTGAAATGGTTGAGATAGGAGAAAATAAGAATGTTTTAATTGAACCATTTGTTCCTAAACCACGTTTAGTTGTTTTTGGTGGTGGACACATAGCAAAGCCAGTAACAGAATTTGCATCAAGAGTGGGATTTTCTGTTACAGTTATAGATGATAGGCCTTTCTTTGCAAATAAACCAAGATTTCCTGAAGCAGAAAAAGTCATTTGTGAAAGCTTTGAGAAATCCTTCGATTTAATTAATTTGGAAAAGTCTGATTATATAGTTATTGTAACAAGAGGTCATAGATATGATGGAGTTGTTTTACGTAAAGTCTTAAAGTATGATCTTAGTTACGTTGGAATGATAGGCTCAAGGCGTAGGGTAACTGCTATGAAAAAGGAGCTATCGGAAGAGGGATTCTCCAAAGAAAAGTTAGAATTAGTTAATGCTCCAATCGGCATAGATATAAACGCTATTACTCCAGATGAAATAGCTATTTCTATAATAGCACAGCTTATAAACTTTAAGAATAAAGAAACTATGAGCAAATTTGGTAAAAATTTTGCTATTCCGGAGTTTGATAAAGAAGTACTAAAAAATGTATCTGAAAAATCACCAAAACCTAAAGCATGTATAACTATACTCTCATCTAAGGGATCAGTTCCTAGAAAAGCAGGAGCCAAAATGATCACTTATCCTGATGGTATGAGTGTCGGAACTATAGGTGGAGGATGCAGTGAATCCTCTGTGCTGCAAAAGGCAAGAGAAATGATGAGGAAAACTACAGGAGAAAGGAGTTTTTTCATAGAGCATGTGGATATGACAGGAGATGTTGCTGAATCTGAAGGAATGGTTTGTGGGGGAACTATGGAGGTATTAATAGAGGTAATTTAGAGAGGAGTTGAATTACAATGAAAAAGATTAAAACTAAAGAAGCTGTAGGTCATGTACTTTGTCATGATATTACACAAATTATTAAAGGAGTAAAAAAAGGTGTTGCATTTAAAAAAGGACATATTGTTACTGAAGAAGATATTCCTGTTTTATTATCAATAGGAAAAGAGAACCTCTATATATGGGAAAAACGAGAAGGAATGCTTCACGAAAATGAAGCAGCAAAAATTCTTTATAATATTTGTAAAAATGATTATATGTGTCCTTCTGAGATTAAGGAAGGAAAAATTGAGTTAATTGCTGAAAAAGATGGTGTACTTAAAGTTGACATTGAAAGGCTTTGTAAAGTCAATTCACTTGGCGAAATGATGATTGCTACCCGTCACAATAATTTTCCTGTGAAAAAAGGTGATAAATTAGCGGGTACACGTATTATTCCTCTTGTAATTGAACAAGAGAAAATGGATAAGGCTGTTGAAGTTGCAGGAGATAAGCCACTTATAAAAATTATGCCATTTAAACATAAAAAAGTAGGTATTGTAACTACAGGCAGTGAGGTTTTTTACGGAAGAATAAAGGATACCTTTGGTCCGGTTATTAGAGAAAAACTTGCGGAATATGATACAGAAGTTTTAGGACAAAAGATTTTAAATGATAACCCAAATGAAATTACTCAAGCTATCAAGGACTTTATTAATGAGGGAGCAGAATTAATAATATGCACAGGTGGAATGAGTGTTGACCCTGATGATACAACACCAAGTGCAATAAAAAATACAGGTGCAAAAATTGTTTCTTATGGTGCTCCTGTGCTTCCTGGTGCAATGTTTTTGCTATCATATTACAAAAATACAATTCCAATTTTAGGATTACCAGGCTGTGTAATGTATGCAAAACGTACCATTTTTGACCTAGTTCTTCCAAGAGTTATGGCAGATGATAAGATAACTCTAGAAGATCTTGCAAGCCTAGGACATGGTGGCTTATGCCTTTCATGTGATGTTTGTTCATTCCCTAATTGTGGATTTGGAAAGTAGATGTCATAGACAGTAAATTAAATTACTCAACTTTCGCAGTTTAAAAACTTTGCGAAGCAAAGCTTTTAAAAATAACAAAGTTCAAATAACAAAGAACAAATAAAGATGATTTCTCTCGTACCTCAGGAAATCTATAATTTTAATATTTTCTGACGTTAGGAAGAAAATTATCCTTATTTGATATTTGAACTTTGAACTTTGTTATTTAAAAAAATTTCGTATGTGCGAAAGTTGAGTTAAATTATTATATTATGTAGAAATCTTTTAAAGAGAATATATAATTTATATATATTATTTAGTATAATAAAAATATATAGTATATATTTTATATGGATTTAAAGTAGGCGATAATAAGTTGGCCCTTTTCCATAAGGAGGGTAGTGCTGTGAAACAATATCAATTAAAATATGAGAATTTTGAAAAAATGCAGCATTTTATTTACGGTAATAATATCAATAATAGTGATAATATTTTGATTCAGATTTTTACAGCAGTAATAGAAATGAAATTTATTAGGGACCTCACAGATAAAATAACATCCATGTTGCCTAGAGCAGAAATTATAGGTGCAACAACTGCTGGAGAAATATATGAAGGAAACGTGCTTAGTAAAACTACAATAATATCGTTTTCTATTTTTGAAAAAGTAAAAATTAAGGCAAAGCTTTTAAGTGATAAGAATGAGTATAAGCTAGGAGTAAATATTGTTAAAGAATTAAGTGAAGATGATACAAAAGCTATTATATTATTTTCTGATGGATTGATTACAAATGGGCATGAGATTATTAAAGGTATAGAATCAGCAAATAATAAGATTATTGTTTGTGGTGGCAAAGCTGGCGACAATGGATATTTAAAGAAAACCTTTGTATTTACAAAGGAAGGCATTACAGAAAATGGTGTGGCTGCAGCTTCTCTTACTGGAAAAGGTTTAAATATTATAACAGAACGAAGTTTTTCATGGTCACCTATTGGAAAAGTAATGACTGTTACTAAAGCGTTAGATAATAGAGTTTTTACAATAGATAATATTAAGGCAATTGATATTTACAAAAAATATCTTGGAGATGAAGTGGCTAAAGATTTGCCTATGTCTGCAACTGAATTTCCATTAATGATTAAGAGAAGTGGTACCTATTTAGCAAGAGTGGCTTTTGGGTGTTATGATGATGGATCTTTGAGTTTTCTTGGAGATGTTAAAGTTAACGATAAGGTCCAGTTTGGTTATGGAAATGTAAATATGATAACATCTCAAGCTTTAGAAATGGCGAATAGATTAAAAAATAAGAATATTGAAGCAATTTTTATTTATTCCTGTTCAGTGAGAAGAAATTTTATGCAAAATAAAATTGGCATTGAAACATCTGCTGTAAATAGTATTGCCCCAACTTTTGGATTTTTTACTTATGGTGAATTTTTTACTTTTAACCGTTCAAATGAACTTTTAAATACAACAATGACAATACTGGGAATATCTGAAGGCAACCAAACTTTTTATAAAAATGCACCGATGCCTAATAATGAAAATGAAAACTCTTCAAAAAGCTTTTTTGAGGGAAAAGATGTCGGCGTAATTGAAGTGTTTACTAATCTTGTAAATCAAGTTACAAAGGAATTACAGGAGGCTAATAATGTGTTAGAAAAACAAAAATGTAAAGTAGAGCAGATGAATAATGCTACAAAAGCTATTATGGAAATAAATAGTCATATGTTGTCTTCCTGTGAAATTGATAGCTTATTTGAAATGATACTTTGTAAGGCATTAGACGTAATTCCAAGTGGTACTATGGGAAGCATTTTATTTATGAAAAATGATAAATTAGTTTATAAGGCAACTAAAGGATATTTCCCTGATAAAGTAAAAGAAATAGGATATAAATTGAAGGATTTGTATCAATATAAAATTCGCAATATGAATATTAAAGAATTATGTAATCCTATAGTTATAAGTAACCTAGAAAAAGGTTTGTTTAATGAAAAAGATAAATATAACTCATGGAAAAAGTTATTTGTTAAATGTCCTTATGAGCTCTTAACTTGTGGCATATGTATTGATGGATGTGTTAAGGGATTTATTGATATATTTAATACAGATGAGAAAGAAAGTTTCAATGAGGATGATAAAAAACTGCTGAAGTATTTGTCCTATGATATTGCCATAGCTTTTAAAAATGCTCAATTGCTGGAAAATATTCTATATATGTCTAGATACGATAGCTTAACTAAAGTGTATAACAGGAGCTATTTTAATAAATTGTTGGATGAAATTTTGAATAAAGCAAGAATTTCAGGCAGTATTTTTATTATATGCATAATAGACCTAAATAACCTTAAAGTTATTAATGATACCTATGGGCACATTGTAGGTGATGACATTCTAGCGAAGTTTTCAAATATGTTCAAAAAAGAAATTTCCGAAGAGGACATTTTTGCCAGGGTTGGTGGAGATGAGTTTGCCGTAGTATTTGTAAATAAGGATAAGAATAGTGTTATTGATATTATAAGTAGGGCTTCTCAGACACTTAAAGATTGTCCTTTTAATTTAAATGGGGACAAAAAAAAGATTAGTTTTGCTTATGGGCTTTCTCAGTTTAAAGATGATTCAGATGATGTTAATGAACTTTTAAAAATAGCTGACAAAAGAATGTATGAAAAAAAGAGAATGATGAAAGATAGAAGAAAAATATGATGTATAATTTAAGTTATACATCATATTTTTAGGTATTATTTTTTATTTATTGGAAAATACACTTCTGTTACAAATTCATTGTGACTGCATTTAGAATCAGGGCCTTTGATGTATTCATCATGAGGAGGTCCAGCTATTTTATAGGAATTTTTATTTATCCAGTCAAGGAGTTCAGCATAAGCTTCACCGATTTCACTATAAGGACCTATAAAAGTTGTGTGTACATATAAGCCGCCTTTTAAAACTTTAGTTGATACAGTATCTGTTTTTAGCTGTCTGTTTACTGGAATGCAAACTTCTATATCTGCATTATTGTGATCAAAGTCATTGTCAGAATTTTGATCAAAATCCTGGTCGTAGTAAATAGTTCTTATATTTCCGAAGGGTGAAAGACCATTTCTATAAATATTTTCAAAAACTTTACCTATTAAGTTGCCTATATTGTCCATTGAAATTGTGTCTCTTATGCTTAAAACTGTTGTATCTTTTAAAGTATCAATTAAAACATGGAAATTTCTTTTAGAATTCATTATATCCTCGCCTTTCTGCAATTGATCCATTGAATGTTTAAGATGAAGTAAAATATCGTTGCTTTGTTGTATTTCAGTTTCGAATAAACTTATTTGCTTTGATAAGAATTTTTCTAAAGTGCTGTTACTTTTATCCTTAATAATTTGTTTTATTTCATCTAATGAAAATTTATATTTTTTAAGCCTATTTATTTTCAGAATGTCTTGTACTTGATGCTTTTCATAATATCTATACTGATTTTCTGGATTAACAAAAGTTGGTTTGATCAATCCAATTTTGTCATAATATCTGAGCATTTTGGTTGAAACATTTCCAATTTTCGAAAATTGTCCTATAGTGTACATAAAAACCTCCTAATATTTATTTCCTTCGAAGTGATTAATTATATTTTAAACTTTACCATAATGTCAAAGTCAATAGAGATAGAGTCAAAAATTGAATTATGGGATTTGCTGGGTAAACTATGCTATAATTTTTAGTAGAATAAAAAATTTAATTTATTGCTGGAGGTTTATTCTATGAAAAAAGTTTATTTTAAGGCTATTGATTCATACTCCAAAACAGAAGAGATAAGTGATGCTGCTGGCAAACTCTTAAGAAAAGTAGTGGAAGAGGAGCATATAAGTCTTGAAAAATTCATACCTCTCAAGGTTCATTTTGGAGAAAAGGGTAATAATACTTTTATACAATCAAAAAATTTTGTTGGTATAATAAATTATTTAAAGGAAAATAACATAGATAGTGCATTTATAGAGACGAATGTTCTCTATAGAGGTGAAAGAACTACAAGAGAAAAGCATTTGAAACTAGCAAAAGATCATGGGTTTACGGAACTCCCTATAATAATAGCCGATGGTGAACATGGAGAAGATTTTGAGGAGATTGAAATCAGTAAAAAAAATTTTAACAAATGTAAGGTAGGAAAACAAATTGCAAACAAAAAACAGCTTATTGTCCTAAGTCACTTTAAAGGTCATATACTTGCTGGTTTTGGAGGTGCCATAAAACAACTTGGAATGGGATGTGCATCAAGAGGAGGAAAGCTTGCCCAGCATGCAAATTCTACACCTAAAATTAACTTTTTTAAGTGTAAAGGCTGCAGCGCTTGTGCAAAAAAGTGCCCTCAAAATGCCATAACTGTAAATAGAAAGGCAAAGATCAATAAAGACAAGTGTATTGGATGTGCCTCTTGTATGGCAATATGTCCACAGGGAGCTATTTACCACAGCTGGATTGGATCTATGACCAAATCTTTTAATGAAAGACTTGCAGAATATGCTTATGCTGCAGCAAAGGAAAAAAATAATATTTATATAACCTTTGCTTTTAATATAACTAAAAATTGTGACTGTGAAGGACACAATATGAAATCAATAGCAAATGATATTGGAGTTTTTGCTTCAACGGATCCTGTAGCTATTGATAAAGCATGCCTTGATGTTCTTGATAAAAATAATGATAGAATTGTATTTAAAAGGGGCAGGTATACTCTTGATTATGCAGAAAAAATAGGCTTGGGTAGTAAAAAATATGAACTTGTTGAAATAAATTAGCAGATATCCATAACTATTAATTCTTAATTTAACTTTCGCAGTTTAAAAACTTTGCGAAGCAATTTTTTAAAGAACAAGGTTCAAAGTTCAAATATCAAATAAGGATAATTTTCTTCCTAACGTCAGGAAATATTAAAATTATAGATTTCCTGAGGTACGATGGAAATCATCTTTATCTGTTCTTTGTTATTTGAACTTTGTTATTTTCAAAAGCTTTGCGTCGTAATTTTCTTATATTAGGTCAAAATTTTATATGTGCTAAAGTTAAGTCCTTAATTTTTAATTATATATTTGGCATTCATAAAACCATTAAAAGGCTAAATAGGTGTAATAGAATAAATGGCGTTTTTTTAGTTAAAATATATGTATGCTGAAATATAATTGAGAGGTGTAAATAATTATGGATGAGAAATTATTACAAAGGTTTAAAGATAAATTGAAATCACAAAAAGATGCAGCTTATGATTTATTAGAGCAGATGGAAAAGAATGAAACGATAAAATCCAATGCAGAACTATCTACAGAACTGTCTTTTTATGACAATCACCCAGCAGATAATGCCAGCAGCATATTTGACAAGGAAAGAGGGCTAGCTTTTCAGAAAAATGAAGAATTTATTATAGAAAAGGTAGATGATGCCTTAAAGAAAATTGAAGAGGGTACTTATGGAATATGTGAAATGTGTGGTAAGGAAATAGATCTAAATAGATTAGAATTTCTTCCATATGCACAGCGCTGTATTCATTGTCAACAAAGTATAGACAATTCAAAACCTGATGAAATGAACAACAGACCTCCAGAAGAAGATGTCCTCAAGGACACCTGGAATAGAGGATACCATGGAGACGACGATCAGGTTGAATTTGATATGGAAGACAGTTACCAATCAGTTAACAAATTTAATAGAAGAAAAAATATAGTTGAAGAATATGTGGATGAGGATGAAACATATGTTGATCCTATAGAGAGAATAAGTAACCAAGAGTATAAGAATCAATTACCTTAAAAAATCAATAGTTTAAACTTTGGACATTCTGCAAGTGTTATTGCAGGAGTACTTTATGATAATATAAATAACAGAGCACCATTTTATTATGCAGCTATCATGGCACTTGTTGCAGTTGTGCTTATGATAATTTTTTATCCGATGGCTACCAGCCGTAAAATCCCCCCATCTTCTTATAAAGTGGGGGGATAACGGCTGCTACGCCCCTGGATAACGATTTCTAAGTTTCAGATGGAGAAAAAACTCCACTTGAAATCAAGAACTCTGTTTATAGAAAAGTTAAACAGCATTAACTTGTAATAAAAAGGTAAGAAATCTATGTAGTTTTAGGATTCCTTGCCTTTTTGTTTCAAGTATTATTTTATAGTATTGATTTTGATAGTTTGTTTTAATTCTTTCTCTTTGGTCAGCGGCTCTGTGGGATAGCCTAATGCAATACCAGAAACGGGTACGAAGCCTTCCGGTAAATTAAGTTCTTTTAATAATTCTTTCTCTTTCGAAAATGAAGCCAAAAATCCCCATAAATACACACTACCTAAACCAATATCAGTAGCAGCAAGAGCCATATTTTCGATAACACAAGCAGCATTAGCTATTTCAATGTGAGGTGCTTTATCATTTGCTTTACCAGAAACAACAATTAAAGTAGGAGCACCATAAAAAGGTTTCATATTTGGGCTGCCAAATGCGTTTGCCGTTGCTTTTGTAATTTTATCTAGTAAAGTAGAATTTTGAATTACTGTTAAATGAACTGAATCATAAGCACCCATTCCTACAGGTGCAGCACAACCTGCATTAAGTACAATATTTAAAGAATCATCACTAATTTGCTCGCTTTTATAATTACGAGTAGATTTACGCACTGCTATTGCTTTCATCATTTCCATAGTTAAAATCTCCTTTATATGATATTTACTTAAGGTAATAAAACCTAACAATATATTATTATAATAACATTTTATCAAATTATTTGCATAAAAATAAAAAGATTGCAATCAAGTTACGTAAAGTAAAACTTGTGCAATCTTTTTTACTATTTAATATAGGTTAAATACTTTGAGGAAGACCATCCTTCAATTCCATTTATACGGATCTTATACCAGCTACCATCTGAAGTTTGACCAATTTTCTGTGCATATTGTCCTTGGGAGAGCACCCCAACTATTTGTGATGTAGACGATGAATTTGCTCTTATATTTAACTGGTATACACCGCTAATAGTTACGTATTGATTTGCTGGTACTGAACCAAGGGTGTTTCCCCAGATCCATCCTGTCTGTCCGTTGTAGGTAACTTGATACCATCCATTTGAGTAATTGATTAAGTTTAAAATAGTACCTTTTGGAACAGTGGTTAAAATAGCATAACTTGTTGAGGGGTTTGTTCTCAAATTTGCATAACTTGTCACATTAGAAACCTGAGCGTACCCTCCAACTTTGAATTTAGGAGTTGATGTTGTATCTTCAACTATATTTATATAACGTGCAGGTATATATCCTTGGTTAATTGTGTTCATGCTTATAAAATATCTTTTAGCACCTTGTATTCCACCGTAAGTTTGATCAGGTGTTGATTCATAGGTAAAAGCACCTTGTACTCCATTTAAAGTTCCCCATTTATCAAAAATAACTACGTGATCACCTGGCTTGTCTAGGATATCCATGTGTTGTAGACTGTTTAAATCAATTTTTTTAAAATAGTTGTTTAATAAGGTGCTTGTTGATTGTTTATAGTCTGAAATATTAAAAGAAGCTTGTACAAAACCAGAGCAATCTATTCCTGCGGTCCCAGGTATATATCCTAGACCTGCATCTGTATTTACGTTTCCTGTAAAGGCGCCTTTGTTAACTGCATCGAGAAAGTTTGTCCACGGAGCGTTGTAAGAATTGGTATTAATTCCGTCAATACCGCCCCAAGAATAAGGTATACCTTTAAAAGTAGCTGTTGTTACACCTTTAAACTGATTTGGGAGTGTAACGCTTGATGCATATTGAGAAGATATATTACTATTTTTATTTGCAGAGTATGTCCAAGTTAAATCCATTAAGCTTGCGGCCCTTTGCTCAACTTGAGTTCTTGATATTGGAGTTTGTGAAGCTGCATTTACTTTGTAAAAAGGTACACTCATCACTGAGGTAAATGCAATCAATGGAAGCAAAATTTTAGCTAAGCTTTTTTTCATTTTTTCCATCCTTTCAAGAATATTTTGAAAACGTTCAATATTAGAACCTAATTAAATTATAATAATACAATCATATGTTATCAATCATCAAAAGTTGGAATGATCTAACGCCAAAATGTATTTAAGGGGTAATATACCAAACTCCAGACACTATACCCGTTGTTTTTTTAATTTATATTTGTTATAATACAAATATAACAAATATAAGAATTATAACAAATATAGTATATAAAAGAGGGGGAGCATTATGCTAAATAGAAATACTAAATTAAGTGTTGTGATAGCTTTAGCAACTTGTACTTTTTTATCTTATCCTGCTTATGCAGACGACAACTTTAGTGTACAAAGGTTATATGGCAGTGACAGATATGAGACCTGCAGCAATATAGCTAATTATTTTCAGCAAGGACAATTGGACAGTGTAATAGTTGCAAGTGGAGAACAATTTGCAGATGCACTTTCAGCTGGATGTCTACAGAAATTAGGAAATTATCCTATAATGCTTGTAGGTAAAAATATAAAAAGTAGTGATAAAACATTAGGTTATATTGAAAATCATTTAAAAAAAGAAGGAACTATATATATTTTAGGAGGGGAAGCTTCTGTAAATAGTGAATTTGAACGGTATTTTAAAGAAAAAGGGTTTAATAAAATAATAAGATTAGGTGGAAAAGACAGATATGAAACCAATGTAAAAATAGTAAGCAAAGTAGATTTAAAGGAAGGAACTCCAGTAATTGTAGCAAATGGTGACAACTTTCCTGATGCTTTAAGTATAGCAAGCATAGCTTCCTATAAAGGATATCCTGTTTTTATAACTCCTTCTGAAAACCTGCCCAATGAGATAGAAGAAAAAATTAGGGAAATAAAACCTTCTAATATATATGTTATAGGAGGAATCAGTTCTGTAAGCAGCAATATAGAGAGTAAATTGAAAGAAGTATCACAAAATGTAGTGAGAATAGAAGGTAAAGATAGATATGAAACTTCTATAAATATATGCAAATATTTCAATAAAGATTTGAAAAACTTAGTAGTTGCAAGCGGGGAAAACTTTCCAGATGCACTTTCTGGTATTGCTCTTTCAGCTAAATTTAAGGCGCCTATAGTAATAACTGATGAAAGTAATGTAGAGGAGCTTAAATCTTATATACAGGATCAAAAGGTGAATGAGATTGTAATACTTGGAGGAGAAAATATGATTTCTAAAAATTTAGAGGATATTTTGAATCCCCTAAGCTTGAAATCTAAAGCTCAGGATTTTATGACATGTTTACTAAATAAAAAAATAGATGAGGCTGTGAAAGGATTAAGCACTGATTTAAAATCAGAATATGGAGAAAGCATAATGAAAAGTTGTTTTTCTAGTATGAGCTTTAAAGGAATGGATACAAAACCTCTAGATATAAAGCAGGAAAAGTTGCCTCTTGGTAATATGGTTACGTTAACCTATAAAGTAGAAGGACTTCCTACAAATGTAGATATAAAAATAAAATATGACAATGATGAAAAGGTATATGATTTCACATCTGAAGCTACCCCGGGGGAAAGCAATTACAAACTTCCAACTTATGTAAATACAGATAATTTTACTGAAGAAAATGTGGCTATAGGAGATGAAAAGTATAAACTCCCAGGAGTATTGAGCATACCTAAAGGAAAGGGACCATTCCCGGCAGTAGTGCTTGTCCATGGAAGTGGCGCTAATGATATGGACGAGACCTATGGGGACACAAAGGTATTTAAGGATATATCTGCAGGACTTGCTTCAAAGGGAATTGCAGTGCTTCGCTATAATAAGAGGTCAAATGAATATCCATCCTTAACTGCAATAGATACAAAACTTGATTTAAATAAGGAAACAGTAAATGATGCAGTAGATGCAGTGAAATTATTAAAGAAAACTGAAGGAATTGATTCCAGCAAGGTCTTTGTTTTAGGACACAGTCAGGGGGCAATGCTTACGCCAACCATATTAAAAGATTGCGGCAATAGCGGTGCAGCTGGTGGAATAATGATGGCAGGACCGGTAGATTTTTTAGACACACTTTTAGAGCAAAGTAAATATTTAAATTCAATAGGATATATGGATGAAGATAATCTAAAGTATATACAAAATTTATATGACTTAGTAAAAAACAATAAAGATTTTCCTGAAAATATATCTGAAAATACTATGATTTTTCATGCATATCCCTATTATTGGTTGAGTGTTAAGAATTCAACTCAAGTACAGGATGCAGTAGATATAAAAGATCCACTGCTTATTCTTCAAGGTAAAAGAGATTATCAAGTGGCTGCTTCTAATTTAGAAAAGTGGAAAAGTATGTTAAAAGATAAACAAAATATAGAATATAATTCTTATGATAAGTTAAATCACTTTTTTATAGAAGGAGAAGGCAAGATGACTCCTGAGGAGTATGGAAAGGGTAATATACCAAAGTATATTATAGATGATATAGTAAGCTGGATTAGCAAATATTCTAAATAGAGATTTTTAACGGGCCACCCATTTTAAGGGTGGTCATAAATTAGAATTAAAGATATGACTCAGTAAAATGGTTTAATTTTTAAATTTGGGAACTAACTGCTTCATTGTCTAGGCTGTCAATGTATTCACGAAGTATTTTTTTTAGATTTAATACATCTTTCATCTCGTAGTATCCGGATTTTTTATAAATGTAGTTTACGGCATTAAGGGCTCCTAGTGAAAAAGCTTTTTTTGAAAAAGATTCATGACTTATTTCTATTTTGTCATGTTCACCAATTATAAGAACGGAATGTTTTCCTACTATACCTCCGGCACGTACAGAATTTATTGGAATAGGTTTATTTTTCACTCCAGATATTTGAAGACCATGCTCTATTTCATCGTATAATTTTAATGCAGTTCCTGATGGGGAGTCTTTTTTGTTTTTATAGTGCATTTCTACGATTTGAAAGTCATAATTATTTAATATAGTAGCTGCAATATTGCTTAGTAACATTAGAACGTTTACTCCTAAAGTGATATTTGGGGCATAAACTATGCCGTTTTTAAACTTATAGGGTATGTTTTTAAGTTTCTCAATATGTTCTTTGGAAAAACCTGTTGTACCTATTACTACATTTACTTTCATTTTTGATAGTATGATTGCATTTTTTATGGCAGCTTGAGGATTTGAGAAGTCTACCACAACGTCCGGTTTCGTTTTAAAAATAGTAGCTTGGAGTTCATCAGAAGTAGTTATTTTTACATCTGTTTTAGAATTGCTAAGTAACTCTCCTAAATTCATTCCCTTTTTTTCACTGTTAGGACTGCAGATTGCAGCTACTATTTTCATGTTATTTTGTTGTAAAACACCTTCTGCAATATATTTTCCTGTTTTACCTAAACCTATTAGACCTACTTTGATCAAATAAATTACCTCCTTTTTGACGCTTACAAGAAAAGTTTCAAGTATTGACGTCATTTTTGTTATTTATCCTATTTTAAATTTAGTAACAACTTAATTCTATCACACAAGTTGTCACTTGTCATTAATAGTTAATATGTGTTTATAATTTATACATAACTTGAATTAGTTCTATTTTAGTGAAGATCAAGGGTTCATATGAAATTTTAATTACTAATTCCAACAAATTGTTAAATTATTATTTACATAGTATAAATAATAATTTATACTTAATGTTGATTTATCCAATCGCTACCATTTCTAACCCCCCATCTTCTATCAAAGTGGGGGGATAAGCAATGCTACGCGCTTGGATAACGATTTCTAAGTTTCAGATGGAGAAAAAACTCCATCTGAAACCAAGAACTCTGTTTATAAGGATTTTATTGGAAGGAGGCTTTACTTCAAGTTACAAATAATTTGAAGTAAAATTTAAAATGTCATCGCAAAATGTTACAAAACCTGTATACCAGAAGATAGCAATTGATATAGCTAATAGAATATTAGACGGTGATTTTTCCATAGGGGATAAACTTCATGGAAGATCATCTCTTTCAAGTCATTATAATGTTTCTCCTGAAACTGTAAGAAGAGCCATTATGCTTTTAAATGAAGTGGATATTGTAGAAGTGATAAAGGGCAGTGGAATTATTGTTAAGTCCGTGGATAATTGTTTGAAATTTATAAATAAATTTAAGGACATAGGTTCCATGAATAAATCTAAAAATCAAATTTTTGACTTATTAAATGAGAGAAATGAAATTGAAAAAAAAATTGGAGAAAGAATTAATGAACTCCTAGATTACTCAAATAGGTTTGTAAACATTAATCCATTCATGCCTTTTGAATTTAAAATATATAAGGGACTCAGCATTATAGGAAAGACAATAGGAGAAAGTAGGTTTTGGCAAAATACAAATGCTACTATAATAGGTATACGTAGAGAAGGAAATTTAATACTTTCTCCAGGACCTTATGCTGTATTTAAAGAAGGAGATATTTTTTTAGCAATAGGTGAAGAAGATGTGTACCATAAAATCAAAAAATTTCTTTATGGAAATAATAATTAATAGTATTACAAAAATTTAGTCTTTAAGGCTTTTGGAAAAGAAAAAAGAAAGTTTAAATCAGTTAAAGATAGATAAATTAATTAAAATAGTAGAATGGAAAAGTCAGATAAGGTAATCTGACTTTTTTAAATAAAGAAAGTTAATTTTTGTATATATACACAAAAAAATAATAGGTTAAAGCTATTTTTATCCCTGTTGACACATATATCATTAAATGATATATTATTAAATGATATATGTGAGGTAAAAATGGATATAAATAATTCTTTACAAATGGGTGAACTAATGCTTACTGTTTAAATGAATAAATTGATTTTTATGTTTACGTTGTATATAATGTATATATACAATATAAACATGCTTTAGCAAGTAGAATGTAGGGGAGAATTATTTAAAAATAGGAGGGAAAGTTAAATGTCAGAGGAAAATAAAGATGGAATTTTAAAAAATATTACTGGTGCTATAATTTCACCAAGAAAAACAATGGAAAGGGTCAATAAAAATCCTAAAGTATGGAGATACTTAATACCTGTAACACTAGTTCAGTTAATTGTTGCTATAATAGAATTACCAAAGCTTACAAGCTATACTATTTTACAAGCTCAGGAAATGCCAAACTTTTCTCAAGCTGCAATTCCAATTATGAAAACTGGAATTACAATTTCCACGATAATTGGGGCATTGCTTACGCCAGCACTAGTAACATTAATAAGTACTGTATTGATTAAAGTTATAGCTTCTATTTTAAAAGAAACCGGAAACTTTAAAAATTTATATTGTGTAAATATTTTAGCTTATGTTCCAGTTTTAATAGCTGGAATTTTAACTGGAATAATAATGCTTTTTACAGAACCACAAAATATAAAAAATATTTCAACTAGCCTCACATTAGTTTTAAGTTCATCAACAGATATGAAAAGTACAATTTATAAGTTATTTTCATGTATAAACTTTTTCTATATATGGAGTATAGTTTTATCAGCAATTGGTACTTCTGTTGTATGTAAAATGAATATGAAAAAATCAGCAGCTATAGTTGCTATAATTTATATCCTTTCAGTAGTTGTTATAGTTTTAGTTTAAAAACATTATTGAAATTGAATAGTACTTTGTGCAGCTACATAAGCTGGCATTGTTTTTGTACAGTGTCAGTTTTATCTTTATTTGAATAGTTTGGAAAAAAGTTTATAATTTTTAGTAAGACTGTAGAAAAAATGGGGAGGAAAATAAATGAAACTTAAATTAAATTTTGTAAAAGACAAGAAAAAATTAGCAATTATAGTAGCCGTTATATTTATAATTACAGCTATAGGAATATCTTCTTATGTAAAGTCGAGGAAATCACAAGGTAAGAAAGTAACTATATCTAAGGTAATCAAAAGAAATATAGTTCAAAGTACTACGGTTTCAGGAAGCATAGAACCGAAATATAGCAATGATATAACTTTAAATAATACCCAGAAGGTAGCGAAGGTTTTAGTAACTGAAGGACAACAGGTTACAAAGGGAGATATTTTAGTTCAAATGGATACATCTGACTATGATAGTGAACTAAAAAAGCTAAAGATTGATTTAAAGAATGCTCAAAATGCAGTATCACAATCGCAAGCAGTACCAGGGGCTAGTAAAGATAATGTAGGAAATCAAACAGATTCTATTAAAGCTGAAATAGACAATTTAAATGCCAAAATAGAACAAAGTAATGTAAGAGCTAATGTAGATGGAAGAGTAATGAGAGTTGATGCTAAGGAAAATCAAGTTCCTAAAGCAGGAGATATGGTTATAGTAGACGATATTTCACAATACAAAGTTTCTATAGCTATGAGTCAATATGATGCTATGAAAGTTGCAAAAGGACAAAAAGCCATTGTTAAAATAAAAGGTAATGATCAAAAAAAATATACTGGTTCAGTTACGGATGTGGGACAAATAGCTCAAGTTAAGGCTGATGCTAAGGCTACCAGCCAGGAAGCCAAAGTAAATGTGATAGTAACTCTAGATAACGCAGATGATAGTATAAAAGTAGGTTATGAGGCAGATGCAGAAATTATATTTAATGAAAAAAGAAATATAGTTTCTATGGGATTTGATAGTGTGAAAGAAGAAAAAGGTACAAAGAAAAAATATGTTTACATAGTGAACAGCAAAAATAAGGTTTCAAAAAGATATATAAGCACAGGTATAGAGACAGATGATTATATGGAAGTTATAGATGGTCTTAATGAAGGAGAAAAATATGTATCAAATCCTCCAGATACTCTTAAAGATGGAGATATTGTAGAGACTCAAGCAGGAGGGAACAATAAGTGATAATTAAATTGGAGAATTTAGTTAAGATATATGATACTGGTGCTGTAAAGCTTAAAGCTCTAAAGAAAATTAACTTAGAAATTGAAAAGACAGAATATGTAGCTATAATGGGAGCGTCAGGATCAGGCAAGTCTACTCTTATGAATGTGCTTGGCTGTTTAGATAAACTTACAGATGGAAAATATTATTTAGATGGTGTAGATATATCATCATTAGATGATAACAGTTTAGCTGATATAAGAAACAAGAAAATAGGTTTTGTATTTCAAGCATTTAATTTACTTCCAAAGCTTACAGCTATAGCTAATGTGGAATTGCCTATGATGTATGCAGGAGTATCTAAAAAAGAGAGAGAGAGAAAAGCTAAATGGGCTCTAGATAGAGTTGGATTATCTCATAGACTTCATCATAAACCTAATGAAATGTCTGGTGGACAAAAACAGAGGGTAGCCATTGCAAGAGCTTTAGTAAATGATCCAACTATAATACTTGCAGATGAACCTACAGGAAATTTAGATAGTGTTTCTAGTGAAGAAATAATGGAGATTTTTCAGCAATTAAATGATGAAGGAGTAACTATTGTTATGGTTACACATGAACCTGACATAGCTATGCATACAAAAAGAACCATAGTTTTTAAAGATGGAACTATAATTTCAGATAATCCAGTAGAAAAAAGAACCATAGTTGGGGGGCAGAAGTAATATGAATGTTGAAGAAAGCTTTCAATCTGCACTACAAAGTATAAAATCAAATAAATTAAGATCTTTTTTAACTATGCTGGGAATAATAATTGGAATATCTTCTGTAATTACTATAGTGTCTATGGGTGCTGGAGCAAAACAATATATTACAGGACAATTTGAGGGTATGGGAAGCAATGTAATTAATCTCCAGCTTAATCAGTCTTCAGATAGTGCTATAGAAAAAAGAGATTATTTTACTATGGATGATATAGACCTTATAAAGGAGAAAATACCTGAAGTTACATCAGTTGTTCCTACGCTTGGAGGAGATGGAAACTTGAAGAATGAAAATAAATCCAAGCGTGTCCAAATTGTGGCATCAACAGAAGGTTATGATAAACTTTCAAACATAAAAATGGTTAATGGAAGGTTTTTAAAAGAACATGATGTAGAGATAAGGTCAACTGCAGCAATTATAGATGAAAAAACAGCCGTAAAGTTATTTCACAATACAAATGATGCTCTTGGAGAAAGTATTAAATTAAGTTCAGATGACCAAGATATAGATTTAAACATAGTTGGAGTATGTAAAGATCCCAATGGCAATCTCGGATCTATGTCAGATAATGCTCCCGGTGCAATATTTATACCTATAACTATTGCTGATAGAATACTCACAAATACCGATATTGGTTATATGTCAGTAATGTTATCCGACATGAGTAAAGCTGAAGAAATAAGTTCCAAAATGGTAAAAATTCTTGAAAATAAACATCAAAACAAAAACAAGTATACAGCTCAAACTGGATTTAAAGAGCTTGAAAATCTAAATAAGTCATTATCTGTTATAACAGGTGTATTAGGTGCTATTGCAGCTATATCGCTTTTAGTTGGTGGTATAGGTGTTATGAACATAATGCTTGTATCTGTGACAGAGAGAACTAGAGAAATAGGCATAAGAAAAGCTATTGGAGCAAAAACTAGAGATATAAAAGTACAATTTTTAATGGAGTCTATAATACTGTGCCTTATAGGTGGAACTATTGGAACTATATTAGGTATCACAATAGGTAAAATTGCAGGATCTTTCTTAAAGATGCCCGTACCAGTATCATTTAAGATAATATTTATAGCATTTTCATTTTCATCAGCAATTGGTATATTCTTTGGGCTATACCCGGCAAGCAAGGCAGCTAAGCTGGACCCTATTGAAGCTTTAAGATATGAATAAAAATTTTTTGATTTGTTTAAAAAGGCTATATAATATGATTAGGAGAAAGTTAGAGTACGGGGAGAGTGAATTTATAGACAGCGTAAAGCAGTAATTGAGGGGGAGGATGTAATTTCAATGGATTATAAAAATTTAGTTTCTAAAGCTTTTGAGGGAAGAAAAAATGCTTATGCTCCCTATTCCAATTTTAAAGTTGGAGCAGCTGTACTTGCTGAAGATGGAAAGGTTTATACAGGCTGTAATATAGAAAATGCTTCATATGGCGCAACAAATTGTGCAGAAAGGACTGCAATATTTAAAGCTATATCGGAAGGAAATAGAGCTATAAAAGCGATTGCGATTGTAGGAGTAGAGAACGATTATACATACCCTTGTGGAGTTTGCAGACAGGTTATAGCAGAGTTTGCTTCAAAGGATGCAGAGATAATACTTGGAAAAGGTGAAGGTGAATATATAGTTAAAACATTAAATGAATTATTACCAGGAGCCTTTACCAAAGAAGATTTAAATAAATGATGTTAAAATTTATTGTGAATTATTGTATGAAAGGAAGATTTACTATGAATATTGCTAAAATGATTGACCATACATTATTAAAACCGGAAACAACAAAAAGCCAGATAATTAAATTGACAGAAGAAGCAAAGAAGTATAACTTTGCTTCAGTTTGTGTAAATCCGACATGGGTTAAACTAGCAAGTGAGAAGTTACATGATAGTGAAGTTAAGGTATGTACGGTTATTGGATTTCCTCTTGGAGCTAATACAACTGAAACAAAAGTATTTGAAGCAAAGGATGCAATCAAAAATGGTGCACAGGAAGTTGATATGGTCATTAATATTGGAGAACTAAAGGATAAAAATGATGTGTACATAGAAAATGATATAAAGTCTGTTGTAGAAGCTGCAAAAGGAAAGACACTAGTAAAAGTTATTATAGAAACTTGTCTTTTAACACACGAGGAGAAAGTTAGAGCTTGTAAGATAGCTAAAAAAGCAGGAGCAGATTTTGTAAAAACATCAACGGGGTTCTCAAACTATGGAGCTAAAGTGGAAGATGTTAAACTCATGCGTAAAACAGTAGGAAAAGATATGGGAGTTAAGGCATCTGGTGGTATCCATACTAAACAAGAGGCTTTAGATATGATTGAAGCAGGTGCAACCCGTATAGGTGCAAGTGCAGGTATTGCTATTGTATCTGAATAATGCAGCTGTGCGTTTTGGATTAAAATTATTATATGGAGCAACACTAGTAAGTGTATTTGCAACAACTATTGTAGGATTAATCGTATAATATATATGTAAGGAGTGATTTTTATGAATGAATTTAAGAGAATACATGTAATAGTTATGGATTCTGTTGGCATTGGCGAAGCACCAGATTCAGAAAAATTTGGTGATGTTGGTGTTAATACATTAGCGCACATTGCAGAAAAAAAGAACGGATTAAATATACCTAACATGGAAGCTATGGGATTATCTAATATATATGAAATTAAAGGAGTAAAAAAGGCTCACCATCCCAAAGCTTATTTTACAAAAATGCAGGAAGCTTCTCGTGGAAAAGATACTATGACAGGACATTGGGAAATGATGGGGCTTTATATTGACAAGCCATTTAGAGTTTTTCCTAATGGTTTTCCAGATGAATTAATTAAGAAGATTGAGGATTTTTCTGGAAGAAAAGTTATAGCAAATAAGCCAGCTAGTGGAACGGAAATTATAAAGAAACTTGGAGAAAGACAGCTTAAGACCGGAGAACTTATAGTATATACATCTGCAGATTCTGTACTTCAAATTGCTGCACATGAGGAAGTTATACCATTAGATGAGTTATATAAAATATGTCAATATTGCCGTGATATAACACTAGATGAACCATATAAATTAGGAAGAATAATTGCTAGACCGTATGTTGGAAAAACAGCGGAAACATTTAAGAGAACTTCAAATAGACATGATTATGCATTAAAACCTTTTGGTGAAACAGTAATGAATTACCTAAAGAATGCAGGTTTGGATTCAATTGCTATTGGGAAAATCCGAGATATATTTGATGGCGAAGGAGTTACAAAAGCCATTAGAACTAGATCAAATATGGATGGCATGGATAAGTTTATTTCCGTACTTGATGAAGATTTCCATGGACTCAGCTTTACTAATTTAGTTGATTTTGATGCAATTTATGGACATAGACGTAATCCAATAGGATATGGAGATGCCATAGAATCATTTGATAAAAGACTCACTGAAGTATTTGAGAAGTTAAGAGAAGATGATTTGCTTATAATTACAGCAGATCATGGTAATGATCCAACATATATGGGAACAGATCATACCCGGGAGTTTGTACCTTTACTTGTTTATTCAAAGAGATTTGAAGAAGGAAAAGATCTTGGAATACGCAGGACTTTTTCAGATATAGGTGCAACAGTTGCGGATAACTTTAAAGTTAAGATGCCTAAATATGGTGAAAGCTTTTTGCAAAAATTAACATAAGGGTGGCATGTAAAAATGAGAATGGTAGATATAATTGAAAAGAAACGTGAAGGAGGAGAATTAACTACAGAAGAAATTAAATTTTTTATAGAAGGCTATACTAAGGGCTCAATTCCTGATTACCAAGCAAGTGCTCTTGCAATGGCAATTTATTTTCAGGATATGACTGATCGGGAGAGAGCAGATCTTACTATGGCAATGGTTCATTCTGGAGAAACTATTGATCTTTCAGCAATTGATGGTGTAAAAGTTGATAAACATTCAACAGGTGGAGTGGGAGATACAACAACACTTGTTCTTGCACCTATGGTTGCATCTCTAGGTGTACCTGTTGCAAAGATGTCAGGACGTGGACTTGGACATACAGGTGGAACTATTGATAAACTTGAATCAGTAAAAGGATTCCATGTTGAACTTACAAAAGAACAATTTATTGATTTTGTTAACAACAGTAAAGTTGCAGTTATGGGCCAAACTGGTAACTTGACTCCAGCAGATAAGAAGTTATATGCTCTTCGTGATGTAACTGGGACTGTAAATTCAATTCCACTAATTGCAAGTTCAATAATGAGCAAGAAGATTGCAGCAGGAGCAGATGCAATAGTACTTGATGTTAAAACTGGTGCAGGAGCTTTCATGAAGACAGAAGAAGATTCAGAAAAACTTGCACATGCTATGGTTAAAATAGGTAATAATGTAGGCAGAAAGACTATGGCAATAATTTCTGATATGTCTCAACCTTTGGGATTTGCAATTGGAAATGCTCTTGAAGTAAAAGAAGCTATTGATACATTAAGAGGAGAAGGACCAGAAGATTTAACAGAACTTGTTTTAACTCTTGGAAGCCAGATGGTTGTACTTGGTAAAAAGGCAAAGACGTTAGAAGAAGCAAGAGAGAAATTACTTGAAGCAATAAAGAATGGTAAAGCATTAGAAAAATTCAAGGAATTCCTTAAAAATCAAGGTGGAGATCCATCAGTTGTGGACAATCCTGAAAAATTACCTCAAGCAAAATATAAAATTCCTGTTCCTGCGAAGGAAAGTGGATATGTTTCAAATATGGTAGCTGACCAAATTGGTATAGCAGCAATGCTTTTAGGTGCAGGAAGAGCTACAAAAGAAGATAAAATTGATTTAGCTGTAGGAATAGTTCTTAATAAAAAGGTAGGAGATAAGGCAGAAAAAGGTGAATCACTTATGACTATCTACTCAGACCGTGAAGATGTAGAAGATGTAAAAGCTAAGATTTACGAGAATATTACTATCAGTTCTCATGCAGAAAAACCAGTTTTGATCCACAAGATTATAACAGAATAAATAATAGAGTTTCTAGTTTGAAAGTTGAATTATGCCAGCCATATACTGACAAATTTCATCACACTAAAAACTTTTAATAAGTCTAAAGTTCAGTATTTTGAAAATCTAAAGAAGCTTATATAAACTCGTGCCTCAGACATATATAAGCTTCTAAGATTTTCTAAAATACTTCACTAAGACTTATGAGAAAGTTTTTAAATGTGATTTCAATTTTGTTAGTATATTCTATGCATAAGTTCAAATTTTAAGCAGAAATCCTCGTATAGATAGGCGACTTCACAATTAAAATTTGCGATCTATATATGAATATTCTAACTAAAAAATCAACTTATACGCAGGCATATTTATACAATAATGAAGCTCTTTTAAATGTTTTGCATATAAGGCTTAGAAAAAATTTTTTAAAAATCTAGAACTTTTGAATTGTTTGAGGTACGAGTTTTCAAAAGTTCTCAGTATTTTTTAAAATTTTTCCTTAGCCTTATCAAAATATTTAATCGAGCTGAAGGTTGTAAAAGATATCCGGAGTATAAGTTGATTTTTCGTTTAGAAACTCTATATAGTTTTTTTATTTTCTACTATTTGGAGAATTTATGTGGTATAATATGGTTAAAATTGTTTTTAGGTTGAAGGGAGAAAACTAAGTTGAAGTTGTATGGTGTAGTGACAATGGATATTGTTGATTCTAGGAATATACCAAATCGTGAGATGCTGCAGCAAAAGTTAAAAGGGTATTTTGATTTAATATATGAAAAGTACTATGATAGCTTGGTTTCTCAAATAAATTTTACCCTTGGGGATGAGTGGCAGCTTATTACAAGTAAGCCTGAAAACTGCTATGATATTGTTCATGATTTTCAAAGACTGCTTTGGCAAGATGATGTAAAATTTTATTCAGGAATTGGAATAGGTGAACTAAAGACAGATATTTATGAAGATACCCGAAGGATGGATGGGTCATGCTTTATAATGGCCCGGGATGCTATAAATATTGCAAAACAATCATCTAAAAAAAGGACAAAATATATTTATAGTAAAACGAATAAGGTTTTTTTAAAATCTATAATGAATCACATAGCAGTACAAAATCATTTTTTTAAAACAAAATGGAACATTCCCTTTAATGAAGAAGTTGCAGTGGATGCAGTAGATTGTAATGAATTAATTTCTTTAGATGATATAATAAATGTTGTTATAGAAAATAATGAGATCCTAAAAAGTAAGCTGACACGGAAGCAAAAGATAATATATATTGAATATATGAAACATAAATCTTATAGAAAAATAATAGAAAAAAATGCAGATAAATTAAATGAGACTATAGGAGGAATAAGTCAAAAGTTAAATAGTGCTGAATATTTTACTATTCAACGAAACCATGAAATGGTAAAGCTATTAATAAATTTATTGATTTCTATTTAATAAGTAATAGGATTATAAATACGTTTTTACTACAATAGATAGATTTTGCTTCTTGGCATCTATAAGGGCATCTCTAGCTAGGTAAAATGATGGACCATCTAATTGATTTACAGTTAATTGAAAATTCTTAATAGAAACAGGTCCTATGCCAATACCACAATAAAAGTCAACTGATTCTAATTCCTTATGAAAAAAATCTAAGATTTTCATGTAATTACAATCATAATTTAACAACCCTTCCCATTCATCACCTATAGTAATAATAAAAGGAACAACTATTATTGATTGAAATATTTTATTAGTTTCCTTTAACAGGTCAATTAACTGATATTGAACTTTTTCTCGATTTACAAGCTTTCTTGACTTCCTTAAATCACAAATCATAGTTAAATAATTCAATATATCACTCCTAGAATGCAATCATACTTACATTGCATTATTTTTGTTACATAGTTATCTTGTGAAATAAAATTATACGTGTTTAGGTTTTAATCAAAACACATACAATGTTTAGTTAAAAATCAAAACACGTTTTCAAGTGATATTTGCACAAATTATCTTTTGTGATATTTTATGATTTGTAAGTAAAATTGGTGAGAAAAAATATTCAACTATTTATCGATTATATATTTCAATAAAATTCCACCTAAGATGCCAAGAGACGTACTAAATAGAGTACCTACTAGGTAATATTGAGCAAAGTATTTTTCTTCTAATTCACGGAACCTTGCTATTGACTTTGCTGTGAATATAAATGCTATTGCCTGATATGCTCCATTGATAACTAAGGTGATTATAATAAACCTTTCAAATATTCCTATATAGTCACTGTCGGAAGTCTTTTCTAAGTGGGATATGATTTGAACATTCATTGCCTTATTTTTATATGGTTGAAGATAAAGTTCAGATATAACAACATTTATAAAGAATCTTCCACCAAAACATACATACAGGTATATAATTAAATAACTTAGAATGTCTATAGTAGAAGTTCTGCTTAGGTAGACACAGTTAATAATGTTTTCACTACTTTGTATGCTAGTTTGTCCCCAAATAAAAGCGATAACTGCTACATGTAGGATTTGATCTGTAATAAAAATTAAGGAATTAATCCATCGGAAAAGGGGACTTAAAATAATATAAAGAAAAGAGGCTTTTTGATAACAAATAGGTCTATCATGGATAGATTTTATCTTTAGGGAAAGTAAATTTTTAATTAAGTCAATCGTAAAATGAAAAAGTCCTATTAGAAGTGAATAAGCTAATGTTGTTTTAAATTTATATCCAACAATTAGGAAGGTAAATAATATGCTAAATACGATTATGGCATGGATGATGTTACCTTTTAAACACTTCTTTAAATTAGAACTTTTTCTTAATTGTACAATATCATTACTTTGAAATATAAAATCTGCTAAGCAGTGGGATAGAATAGCTAATTGTAAAAAGACCACTTATTTTAACCTCCATATATCTCAGTATATAGATAATCTAAGTGAGTACTATAATGACTAAGTAGTAGGTTAATTATATCACGCCCACCAATATTTGTCATTTTAATTTCTATTTATTAGTACTAATCCTATAATACAAAATATTATTCCAAATAGCTTATTTAATTCGAAATTTTCTTTAAAAATGAATATCCCAATGGGAATGAGCAGAACTGCAAGAATGCTATTTGCTACTAGAGGGCATACACTTATACTCCAGCCAGATCTGTAGGCCATGATATATCCAAATTCAAGTCCTACTATACAAAAAGCAAGGACTATGCTAGTCCAATTTAAATCTTTAATTGATCCCAAAAATCCTTTATCTGTTTTAGAAAAGTGAAATAAAATTAAAGTTACTATTGATGCTATTGCATAGGTGGCGAATAGAGCTATAAATGGGTTTGCTTTTTGTGGTGTTGCTTTTTGACATATGTTATAAAAGATATTTGCTGCAATTATAAGTACAACTGAAAATACATACATAAACATAATTTTAACCTTGCCTTTACTTATAAATTTTTTTAAAAATACAAAAGCCCGGAAATAGATTACTTTCCGGGCTTATCTTTCCGCTAATACATTAAATTGTGTAGTATATTTATTACATTTAATTAATAAACGACATATGAATTATATCAAAAATTGTTAACAAATTCAATATAGAAAATTTGTGTATTTAAACTAATTACATATTATGTAAGTATCGTAAACAAGTTATGAGTCAATGATATTAATATTACAATAGTACCAAAATGAGAGAAAGTTTCAAAATGATATAATTTTAGTGTCGTTTTGAAACCTTTTCGTATTTTGCAATGATTATATAACATATGATTTATTTGAAAAAATTTTGATGATTAAGGTAATTAATGTGTAGGAAAAGACATTATTTTGTTTAATTTTAACTATTCAAAACTTAATAAGTATATTCGGCATGAAATTTGCTGTATATAGTAGATATGCCTAAAAAGTAAAAAAACACTATATATGATATTTTTTATTATGCTATGAAAGGGGAGATATAATGAATTTACAGAATATGGTTGAAGATAACTGGAGTAAAGCTGCAGAAAACTATAGCAATAATATACAAAAGGAGCTTAATAGTTTTAAAAGAAATGCATGGATAGAAATAATATTGGAGAATGCACCTAAAAAAGAAAAACTTAATATATTGGATGTTGGTACAGGGCCTGGTTTTTTTGCAATTATTTTATCACTCGCAGGGCATAAGGTTACTGCAGTAGATTGCACAGAGGAAATGATTATACAAGCTAAAAAAAATGCACAGGAATCAGGAGTTAAACCAAATTTCTATGTTATGGATAGTCATAATTTAGCTTTTCAAGATGAAAGCTTTGATTTGATTGTCAGTCGTAATGTAACTTGGACTTTAAGAAATGCAGAAGCTGCATATAGTGAATGGAAACGTGTACTTCGTCCAGATGGAAGAATACTTATATTTGATGCAAACTGGAATTTACATCTTTTTGATGAAAAATACAGGGTAAGATTTGAAGAAGATAAATGTGAATACATAAAACAATATGGAGAAAATGCTAATTACGATAAACATCCAGATAATGGAGATGAATTTAGAAGATCTATGCCTATGACTAGTCGTTTACGTCCTCAATGGGATTTTGAGACTTTAATTAATATTGGTTTTACTAAAATTTACTGTCAAACTGATATTACTGAACGAGTATGGGATGAATATGAAAAATTAAAATATAGATCAAGGCCAATGTTTATGATATCTGTTGGAAAATAAGAAAATTTATTATCGAATTGTATTTAGGAGTGATACATTAATGAGGACTAAATATATTATGAAACGGATATTACAAATCATTCCAATGCTTATAGTAGTTTCCATAGTAGCCTTTACCTTAAGTAATTTGTCAACAGGTAGTGCAGCAGAGATTACAATTATGAATGAAGGAGGACAAGTAAATACTGACACCGTTGCAGCAGTAAACAAAGAACTGGAACTTGATAAGCCGCTGTATATTCAATATTTCAGTTGGCTTGGTAGGGTTTGTCATCTTAATTTGGGATTGTCATATAGAAGCAAACAGCCTGTTCTAGATGAGATAATGTATAGATTTCCAGCTACTTTAAATTTAGCTCTTTGTGCTACAGCTTTATCTATATTAATAGCTGTTCCAATGGCTATTATATCCGCTAAGTATAAGAATAAATGGATTGACCATTTTTTAGGATTATTTCTACCGCTGGAGCCACGATTCCTAATTTTTGGTTAGGATTAATTATGCTATATGCTTTTGCAATATATTTTAAAATAGTTCCTGTAGTAGCAGGAAATAAAATTAAAAATATTTTTTTGCCAGCATTTACTCTAAGTCTTGGTTATGCAGCTGTATATACTAGATTACTTCGAACAAGTCTTATTGAAATAATAAACTGTGACTATATGAAAGTAGCTAAGGCAAAAGGGTTAAGCGATAATATGGTACTGATTAAGCATGGCTTAAAAAATGCAATACTTCCATGTATAACACTTATTGGAAGTAACTTTGCTTCATTAGTTGCAGGCAGTTTTGCTTGTGAAACAATATTTTCTTGGAATGGTATTGGAAAATATGCAGTTGAAAGTATAAAGGCAAAGGATTTTCCTGTAATTCAGGGATATATATTGGTAGTGGCTATATCTGTTATTGTTTTAAATTTAATAGTAGATATATGTTACATATATCTTGATCCGAAAATTGAACTCAAGTAATTGGAAGGAGATTTAAATGAGTGAAATAGATATTAACGCTGCAGGCACAAGATATTCTAAGAACGTTTTATATTATTTTAAAAAGGATAAGTTAGCATTGCTTGGTGGTATAATAGTAATATTTTTTACTTTAATAGGGATATTTGCACCATACATTGCTCCACACAGTCCCATAGATATGAATCTGCAAAGACGTTTGATTAAACCAAGTTTGGCATTTCCACTTGGAACTGATCAGTTAGGAAGATGCACTCTGTCAAGACTAATATATGGCACACGAACATCTTTTGGTGATGCATTAATTGTTTTGGCAGGTATATTAGCTATTGGTGTTCCGCTAGGAATATTAGCAGGATACGTTGGCGGTTGGGTAGATAATTTTATTATGCGTTTAGCAGATATTGTTTTAACATTTCCATCTAGCCTTGTGGCTTTAGCAGTGGTTGGAATTCTAGGACCTGGTATTTTAAATATCATGCTTGTTTTGGTTTTTTTATGGTGGGCACCCTTTGCTAGAATTATTAGAGGAACAGTACTTAAATTAAAAGAAATGGATTTTGTAATGGCTGCAAAGGCAGCGGGAACATCAAAGTTTAATATAATTGTAAAACATATACTGTTAAATGCAGTGTCCCCAATTATTGTACTTTCCACTCTAAAAGTAGCCAGTATTATTACGCACATAGCCGGATTTTCTTTTATTGGACTTGGTACACAACCACCGACAGCGGATTGGGGTATTATGCTTAGTGATAGTAGACAATTTATTTCCAGTGCACCAAGTCTAATGGTATGGCCGGGTTTGACAATTATGACTGTTGTGTTTGGATTAAATATGTTTGGAGAAGGATTGAATGAAGCATTACGACCAAGTTTAAATTAAAGAAGGGTACATATTATCAAAATCAGTTGTAATTTCATATAGTTCTCAAAAGCTAAAGGATGATTTCACAGATGCAACTGAAGAAAGTAAAATAAAGAGAATTGAGGGGGTGAGTAAATGGATGATCAACCAGTTCTATCCATAAAAAATTTAAAAACATGCTTTTATGATAGTAAAAACAATGCTGTTGTTAATGCTGTTGATGGCTTAAGCCTCAACGCATTCAAAGGTAAAATTACTGCTGTTGTTGGACGGAGTGGAAGTGGCAAATCAGTAATGGCATTATCTATTTTTGATTTAGTGGATGAGCCAGGAAAAATAGAAGCTGGCGAGGTAATATTAAATGGCAGAGATATAAGAAAATTGAGTAAGAGACAGCTTAGAAAAGTATGTGGGAAAGAAATGTCAATGATATTTCAAGATCCTACCAGTGCTTTAAATCCAGTATTAAAAGTAAAAAATCAATTAATGGAAGCAATACTGATTCATCAGAAAGTGAAAAAGAAAGATGCAATAAAAAGATGTGAGGATATGATTAGAAGGGTTGGTTTAAAAAATACAAATAAAATACTAAATAGCTATCCCTTTGAGTTAAGTGGAGGAATGTGCCAAAGGGTAATGATTGCTATGGCTATGTTATCTAATCCTAGTGTACTGATAGCAGATGAACCGACTACAGCGCTTGATTTAACTATACAAGCAGAAATATTGGAGGAATTACTCAAATTAAAGGATCTCGGTATGGCAATTATACTTATTACTCATGATTTAAGTGTTGTGGCACAGACAGCTGATGATGTATATGTTGTGAATAAAGGTAAAATTATTGAAAGTGGCAACGTATATGATATATTTGAAAAACCTCAGCATAGGTATACAAAAGAGCTTATGGAATCTGTTTAAATAGGAGATAAATTAAAAATGAATTTAATTGAAGCTGTTGCTTTGAGTAAATGTTATGATGAAAAAGCAAAAAAGAAAGTATATGCAGTAAAAGATGTTGATTTAGCTATAAGAAAAGGAGAAACCTTGGCACTTGTAGGTGAGTCTGGTTGTGGCAAAAGTACTTTTGGTAAAATGCTATTACAATTAGAAAAGAATACAAGTGGACAGGTATTTTACCGTGGAGAAAATATTTCTGAATATGGATTCAACAAAATGCGTACTATTAGAAATAATATGCAAATGATATTCCAAAATAGTGCCAACTTATTTAATCCATATTATACTGTTAAGCAAATTATTATGGAACCAATAAATAACTATAGCAAAGACAGTGAAGCGGACAAGGAGCAGCGAATAATAGATATACTTAGCAAAGTGGGTTTACACAGTAGCTATTTAACTAGGTATGGAAATCAGTTAAGTGGAGGAGAAAGACAAAGGGTAGGAATAGCCCGTGCACTTGTGCTTAAACCTGAGTTTGTAGTTTGCGATGAAGTTGTAGCTAGTGTGGATTATACAATGAGAAATCAAATACTAAATCTGTTAGTGGATTTAAAAGAGCAATTTGGTTTAACCTATTTATTTATATCTCATGATTTATCAGCGGTAAAGAAAATATGCGATAGAGTTGTAGTAATGTATATGGGTAATATTATGGAGATACTTCCAAGCATTGAAGAGAATATTAAACATCCCTACACAAAAGCGTTATTGGCAGCATCTTTAGATATTAACCCAAGAAACAGACAAAAGAAAAAAATATTGTTTAGAGAAAATGAGGAACAAAATATTGCGAAAAATGGATGCGTATTTCAGAATAGGTGTTTATACACTAATAACAAATGTAAAGTTACTAAGCCTAAATTAAAAAATATAGGGGATAAACATTTTGTCGCGTGTCATTTATACAATAAAAATTATATTTAGGGGCGGAAAAAATGAGAAAAATAAAAATGTGTATTATATTATCAATGCTATGTGTTTTTATGCTGTCTATGTCAGCATGTGGTAATAGTAAGCAGAATGCCAAAACAGGAGAAAAGAAACAAATCGTTGTTGCTATAGCTACTGATGGTCAAATGGATAAATTAGATGCAGCGACCTATAATGGACCTCATCCAATTTATAAAATGATATATGATGGTTTTGTGGAAGATGGTGGTTCCAAGGGTATACAGCCACAATTAGCAACTAAATGGAATATAGCAGCAGATGGTAAAACATATACTTTTAGCCTAAGGAAAGGAGTTAAGTTTTCTGATGGTACAGATTTTGATGCAGATGCTGCAATATTTAATTTGAAAAGATGGGTTAATAATCAACGAAATTCTTCTTTAACAGCAGTAAACGTTGTAAGTATGGAAGCTGTTGATAAGTATACAGTCAAAATAGTTTTTAGAAATAAGGCTTATCCAATTTTAACAGAATTATCATATCCAAGACCAGTGAGATTTTTAAGTCCAAGTTCAATTAAAAAGGTGGAAGGGAATGCAATGGGTAAATTTACAAAACCTGTTGGTACAGGACCATGGAAGCTGGAAAGTTATACAAAGGATAAAGAATTTTCACTAGTTCCTAATCCATATTATTGGGGTGAAAAACCAAAAGTAGACAGGATTGTATTTAAAGTAATACCAGATGGACAAGCTAGAGTAATGGCACTTCAAAGCGGGGAAGTAGATATAATCGGTGGAGAATTACTTGGTAAAGTACCATTAGATAGTATCGCAACATTAAAGAAAGATAAGAATTTTACTGCATATAATTCTAAAACTATGATGTCTCATTTTATTACTTTAAATTATGACAATGTTAACCTTCAAGATAAAAATGTACGTCTTGCAATGAATTATGCTATCGATAAAGAAAGTATGGTTAAAAAATTATTAAATGGAATTGGTAAGCCAGCAGTGGGATTATTCCGGAATGGAGTACCGTATGTTACTAAGGAAAATAGTCAAGGATACAGTTATGATAAAAATAAAGCAAAAGAATTACTCGCACAGGCTGGATATAAAGATGCTAATGGCGATGGTATTCTTGAAAAAAATGGTAAACCCTTAGAATTTAATATGGTATTAAGTACAGATATTTTTCCAGAGTGGAAATCTATGTCAGAGTTTATTCAATCTGAATTGTTGGCAGTTGGTATAAAAGTAAATCTGAATACGGTTGATTTAAATGCGTTGAATGATATTTCTATGAATACTAGAAAATTTGATGTGATGATGCAGCGTACTTCATCGGATTCATGGGTACCACATAGTGATCTTAAACAAGATTTTCTGAAAACAGGAACAACAAATAATAAAGGAAGAGTATGGTACAATGAGGAACTTGACAAGAATATTAACGCTGCATTGGAAAGTATGGATGAAAAAACAAGACAAGAAAACTATAATAAGATATTTAAGTTTATTAATGATGAAGCAGTATGCGTTCCTTTATACTATCCAGAAACTACCTTTGTTGTGAGTTCAAAAGTTAAAAATTTCGAAACTGGAGTAAACTCTTATGCTCCTGTTAAATGGGAAAAGCTAGATGTAGTAAGTAAATAATTTAGTAATTTATCTGATGGCTACCTACTGTAACACTCCCACTTCTATCAAAGTGGGAGATATTAGAACTCTTGAGTTTCAGCGATTTAGAGTTCTTATGCTGTGCATAATAGTAGCTAAACCCCTAGATAATTCATCTAAACTTAGTGGGAGAAACCGAACTCCCACTAAGTTTAGATTCATTGATATTCAAAGGAGTATCCCAATCATTTGTTAAAAAATATAAAATATATATTTCCCTTAAAATTCTTGATTTTAAACACTTTATAGCGTATAATAAATTGAGAAAAATCGTATAAGACAGTTCGTAACCATCCTGTCTATAAATAAAACTAGGGATTAACTATTTAAATAGTTTATTTTGTAATTAAAAGGTGGAAAATATCTCTGCCTTTTTTTCACGTCCAGGATAGTTTCATTTCTTATATGTATGTTTTCAAATTCAAGGAGGACAAGTTAAATGAATCGTTTACCAAAGTTAAAAAGATATGGGCAAGTTACTAAAAGATTGCCCAGGGAAGTAGTGCTTCTAAGGGGCAGTGGATGCTTTTGGGGAAACTGCATATTTTGTGATTACCACTTGGATGAGGATTATAATGCCTTTAGAAATCATAAATTGAATCATAAAGTACTTGAAAAAGTTACGGGAAAATATGGTGTACTTCAGATAATGAATTCTGGAAGTGCCAGTGAACTAGATGCTGTCACTGTATTTGAGCTTATTAAATTATGTAGAAATAAAAATATAAGACAGCTGATAATGGAAAGTCATGTTAAATATGAAAATGATATAAAACTATTTAGAGAACAATTTAGACCTACAGAATTAAAATTTATAGTAGGAGCAGAGAGCTTTGATACAAATTATAGAGAAAATGTATTAAATAAAGGAATAGGGGATAGAAAGGCATCTGAATTTGAGAATTTTGATTGGGTTAACTTACTCTTTGGTATGGTTGGACAAAATATTAAGGAATTACAAAGAGATGTAGAATTGGCACTAAAATATTTTGAAAGAGTTACAATAAATATATTTTGTGAAAATACTACAAAAGTAAAGAGAGATAATGAACTCATAGAGGAGTTTTACCATAGCCATTTGTTTCAATCTCTTCAGACTAACTATTATGATAGAGTGGAGATATTAGATGATATAGATACCAGGTGTGGTGCAGATTTAGATGGAGTTGGAGGCAAAATAAATGAGTAGAACTAATAAATTAGTAAAAATAGCTATAGTAGCTGCAATATACATAGTTTCAACTATTGCACTAGGACAGCTCTCTTATTGGGGACCAATAGGGCTTAGGTTTAGTGAAATGCTTAATTTCCTGGCTTTTATAGATCCATTTTATATAATTTCACTGACTGTAGGATGTGCCGTTGCAAATTTTTATAGCTTTAGTATAGTAGATGTGTTTGTTGGAAGCTTTGCTACTCTTTTGGCAACTTATGCAATGTGGAAGACAAAAAATATGCTTGTTTCAGTTATATGGCCTGTTTTAGGAAGCGCAATTATAGCAGAGGAACTACATGTACTTTATAAAGTACCTTTTTTCTACACATTTTTTACTCAGGCATTAGGAGAACTTATAGTTATGGTTTTGGGGTATTTTGTATTTAGAAAGATTTTCAAAAATGCTGCATTTTTAGATAGAATAAAGATAAAATTTCCTAATAAGAAAATAGATAATATAAAATTTAATTAGTAATATTAGCCCTTTAAAAGGTAGCTTTATGGAGTATAAAGCTACCTTTTTACTATATTTCAGTCTAATAATATAGCACATATATAAAATATAAGGGAAGTATATTAATAAAATAACTTTATAAAGGCACTTGAAAAAGTTTTAACAAGGTGTTATACTAAATTCAACAATAAAATAAGGAGTGATTGTGATGAAAGAGTACTTTAATAATGTATCTAAAATAAATTATGAAGGACCGGATTCGAAAAATCCTTACTCATTTAAATATTATAATCCTGATGAAGTAATTGGCGGAAAAAAGATGAGAGATCATTTAAGATTTTCAATGTCTTACTGGCATACATTAACTGCTAATGGAACTGATCAGTTTGGATCAGGAACAATGGTTAGACCATGGGACAATGTAAACGATAAAATGGAACTTGCTAAAGCAAGAATGGAAGCAGCATTTGAATTTATGAACAAGCTAGATATAGATTACTTTTGCTTCCATGATAGAGATATAGCACCTGAAGGAAAAGACCTTGCAGAAACAAATAAAAATTTAGATGAAATAGTAGCAATGTGTAAGGACTTAATGAAAAAGAACAATAAAAAGTTATTATGGGGTACTGCTAACTTATTTAATAACCCAAGATTTGTACACGGCGCTGGAACTACATGTAATGCAAATGTTTATGCTTATTCAGCAGCACAGCTAAAAAAAGCAATAGAAGTTACAAATGAATTAGGTGGAGAAAATTATGTATTTTGGGGTGGAAGAGAAGGATATGAAACACTTCTAAATACTGACATGGGATTTGAAATGGACAACTTTGCTAGAATACTACAGATGGCAGTAGATTATGCAAAGAAAATAGGATTTAAAGGACAATTTCTTATAGAACCAAAGCCAAAAGAGCCTACAAAACATCAGTATGATTTTGATGTAGCAACTGTTTTAGGATTCTTAAGAAAGTACAAGCTAGAAGATTACTTCAAGATAAATATTGAAGCAAATCATGCTACTTTAGCAGGACATACTTTCCAGCATGAAATATGCTTAGCAAGAAATAATAATGCACTCGGAAGCTTAGATGCAAACCAGGGAGATCCACATCTTGGATGGGATACAGATCAATTTCCTACAAATGTATACGATACGACATTATCAATGTACGAAGTACTTAAAAATGGAGGTATAGCACCAGGAGGATTGAACTTTGATGCAAAGGTAAGAAGAGCATCTTTTGAACCAGAAGATTTATTCTTAGCATATATAGCAGGGATGGATAGTTTCGCTAAAGGACTTAGAATTGCATATAAATTATTACAAGATGCTCCTATTGAAAACTTTATTAAAGAAAGATATTCAAGTTTTTCTACAGGAATAGGTAAAGACATAGTAGACGGCAAAGTAGGATTTGATGAATTAGAAAAATATGCTTTGGAAAATAATGTTATAAATAATAAATCAGGAAGACAAGAATATTTAGAATCAGTAGTAAATCAATATATACTTGAGGATAAATAGAATTTAAAACATGTAGGGGTGGTTTTAAACTGCCTCTACTGAAATACCAATAATTTCATGAAAGAAGAGATTACTGTGAATTTTTTAGGAATTGATTTAGGAACTTCTTCTGTAAAGCTTATCATAATGAATGAAAAAGGTGAACTTTTAACTAGTGTATCTAAAGACTATGGTATAAGTTATCCTCAGGTCGGATGGGCAGAACAAAATCCTGATGATTGGTGGAATAGTACTAAAGATGGAATTAGAGAACTTATAAATAATCATAATATAAAACCGGAAACTATTAGAGGCATAAGTTTTAGTGGACAAATGCATGGACTTGTAATTCTTGACAATAAAAATAAGGTTTTAATGCCTGCTATATTGTGGTGTGATCAAAGGACACAAAAACAGTGTGATTACTTAAATAAAGAATTTGGCCAAGATAAACTTTCAAAGTATACTGGTAACATGGCCTTAACTGGTTTATTTTCTTTAACCCAAAGTACTTTGGGTTAAAGAAAATAAACCAGATATATATGCTAAAATAGCACATATGATGCTTCCTAAAGACTATATAAGTTTTAAACTTACCGGGAAATTTGCATCTGATGTGTCTGATGCTTCTGGAACAGTAATGTTTGATGTAAAAAATAGAAAATGGTCTAATGAAGTATTAGATTTACTTGAGATAAAAGAAGATGTTTTACCTAAAGTTTATGAATCCTATGAAGTTGTAGGTAATGTCTCAGAAGAAGTATCAAGTGAAACTGGACTATCAACATCTACAAAAGTAATAGCTGGAGCAGGTGACCAGGCAGCTGGAGCTATAGGTACTGGAACAGTTGATTCTGGAGTATTATCTGTAGCACTTGGAACATCTGGTGTTGTTTTTGCATCAAGTGAAAAGTTTTATGTAGATAAGGAAAATAGGCTTCATTCATTTTGCCATGCTAATGGAAAGTGGCATCAAATGGGCGTAATACTATCTGCAGCATCAAGCCTTAAATGGTGGGTTGATAATGTTAACTCAGATATAGGTGGAGATGTATTTGAAAAATTACTTTCAGAAGCAGAAAGTTCTCCTGTAGGAAGTAATAAGCTATTCTTTTCACCTTATTTAATAGGAGAGAGAACGCCTTATAACGATCCTTGTGCAAAGGGAAGTTTTATTGGATTAAATGTAACACATAAAAGAGGAGATATGACAAGATCCATTTTGGAAGGAGTATCTTTTGCTCTTAGAGATTCACTTGAAATACTTAAAAATTTAAATGTTGATATGAAGGAAGTAAGAATAAGTGGTGGAGGTTCTAAGAGTAAGCTTTGGAGACAGATAATTGCAGATGTTTTCAACTTAAATGTAAGTATTATAAATTCAAAGGAAGGTCCAGCTTATGGTGCAGCAATACTTGCGGCAGTTGGATGCAAACTTTTTAATTCAGTAGATGAAGCATGTAAAGCTTTGATAAAGACAACGGATAAAATAGAGCCTATAAGAGAAAATGTTGAAAAGTATAATAAATTATATAAAGTTTATTCATCTTTATATAGTTGTTTAAAAGACAAGTTTAAGGATATAGATAACTTATCTATATAAGTAGATTTTATTATTATGGGGATTGTGAAAGAAATTTTTGGCTATATAAATTAAAATAGGAGATGGGTTTAATGAATGTAAAAATTAATAGTGCGATGGTATACATTTTTGGCGCACTTGGCGGCCTTTTGTTTGGTTATGATACTGGAGTTATTTCAGGAGCAATCTTATTTATCCAAAAACAAATGAGTCTTGATTCATGGCAGCAAGGGTGGGTTGTTAGTGCTGTATTAGTAGGAGCCGTTCTTGGAGCTGCAATTATTGGACCAATGTCAGATAGGTATGGACGTAGAAAGTTGATCTTATTATCAGCAGTTATTTTCTTTATTGGAGCAATTGGATCAGCATTTTCAACAGGATTTAGTACACTTATTATATCCCGTATTATTCTTGGTATGGCAGTTGGTTCTGCATCAGCATTAATTCCAACATACCTAGCAGAATTATCACCTGCTGAAAAACGTGGATCTATGTCAAGTTTATTTCAATTAATGGTTATGAGTGGAATTTTATTAGCTTATATTACTAACTACAGTTTCTCAGGTTTATATACTGGTTGGCGCTGGATGCTTGGCTTTGCGGCTATCCCATCTGCAATACTTTTCTTAGGTGCTCTTGTATTACCAGAAAGTCCACGTTATTTAGTTAAGGATGGAAAGCTTGATAAAGCTAAAGAAGTTTTGGATCAGATGAATGAACATAATCAAAAAGCTGTTGATGCTGAGCTTGTTGAGATTAAGAAACAAGCTGAAATTAAAAGTGGTGGACTTAGCGAACTATTCAGTAAATTTGTTCATCCAGCATTGGTTATTGCTGTTGGCTTAGCTATTTTCCAACAAGTTATGGGTTGTAATACAGTTCTCTACTATGCACCAACTATTTTTACTGCTGTTGGTTTTGGTGTTCAAGCAGCTTTACTTGCTCACATAGGAATTGGAATTTTTAATGTTATCGTTACAGCTGTAGCTGTTGCTATTATGGATAAAATTGATCGTAAAAAGATGTTGATTTACGGCGGCCTTGGAATGGGTGTCTCTTTATTAATTATGAGCTTCTCAATGAAATTGTCTAATGGCTCATTTATTGGTTCAATTATTTGTGTTATTGCATTAACCGTTTACATTGCTTTCTTCTCAGCTACCTGGGGACCTGTAATGTGGGTTATGATTGGTGAAGTATTCCCATTAAACATTCGTGGATTAGGTAATTCATTTGGCAGTGTAGTTAACTGGGCTTCTAATGCAGTAGTGTCATTAACATTTCCAACATTATTAAGTTTCTTTGGCACTGGTAATTTGTTCATAGGTTATGGTGTTGTTTGTTTTGCAGCAATTTGGTTTGTTCATTACAAAGTGTTTGAAACACGTAATCGATCACTTGAAGAAATTGAAACTACTCTTAGAGTACGTGCTGGTGAACAAGGAAAGAAAGTTAGTTAAAAAGATTATTTAAATTGTTTATTAACTACAATTTTAGGTGTTGATGTGGAAAATCATCAGCACCCATTTTATATAAACAGAAAAAACTCCACCTGAAACCAAGAACTCTGTTTATAACGTTTACTTAAAAATGATATACATTAATGATATAATTAAATTATTATAGCTACAATTTCAAATTTGATTGGTGGTACTAAGATGAGTAGATTAAAATCAGTGGATCAAGAGACAATAAGAATATTAAATCAGAAAAAAATATTGAACTTGCTATATAGAAATAATAAACTTACAAAGCAGGAAATATCCCAAAGGCTTAATATAAGCATTCCAACAGTTATAAGTAACAGCAATGAACTTATAGAACAGGGTTTTTTGGAGGAAGCTGGAGTTGCAAAGTCAACTGGTGGCAGAAAGCCTACAATTCTTAAATTCCTGCCGGACAGCAGATATTCTTTTGGAGTGTGGATTACAAAAGATAAGGTGAAAATTATACTTACAAATTTGAATTTTAAAATAATACATGAAATAGACTTTAGTATGCCGGAAAAGTTATATGATTTTACTGATGTGATTTGTAAAACGGCAGAGGCTATTGAATATTTGGTGAATAATTTTAATATTTCACCGGATAAAATACTTGGAATAGGATTTTCCTTACCTGGTACGGTAAATGAAAAAGAACTTCTATTAAAAAATGTACCTAATTTGGGATTTAAAAATGTATCATTCAAAAAATTTGAGGACTATTTCAAGTTTCCTATTTTTATAGAAAACGAAGCAAATGCATCAGCTTATGCAGAGACATTTATTAATTTTAACGATGTAAAAAATAGTCTTGTTTTTATATCCATTACAGAAGGTATTGGAACAGGTGTAGTTATAGCAAACAACGTATATAAGGGATTTAATAAACGTGCAGGTGAATTTGGACACATGACTATCGTAAAGGATGGTAAAAGGTGTAATTGTGGAAGAAAAGGGTGTTGGGAGCTATATGCTTCTAAAAAGGCACTACTTGGTGCATACAGGGAAGCATTTGATGACGTACATGGAAACTTGGATGATTTTTTAAAGAAAAGTGAAATGGATTTAAAAGCAAAAACAGTATTAGATACATATATCGATTTTTTAGCTGAAGGCATTAAAAATATAATATTGACATTAGATCCTAAAAATATCCTTATAGGTGGTGAGATATTTCCCTATAAGGATTTCATAGAAAAAGAACTAATTAAAAAGATATTTACGGATAACAGCTTTTATGATGAAAGTCAGTGCAATGTGATGTTTTCAAATCTGGGGGAAAATGCAGCTGTATATGGGGCAGCACTTTTGCCTATGGAAAATATATTTTTCCTAAATGACAATGTATTATGATATATTGGATTTAAACGGTTGTATATATGTAAAGTTACATAATTTGAAAGATCATAAAATTAGAAATGCTGTGATATGGAAACCACAGCATTTCTAATTTTATATATTTACTCAACTTTAGTACATATAAAATTTTGACTTAATATAAGAAAATTACGACGCAAAGCTTTTGAAAATAACAAAGTTCAAATAACAAAGAACAGATAAAGATGATTTCCCTCGTACCTCAGGAAATCTATAATTTTAATATTTCATGACGTTAGGAAGAAAATTATCCTTATTTGATATTTGAACTTTGAACCTTGTTCTTTAAAAAATTGCTTCGCAAAGTTTTTAAACTGCGAAAGTTAAGGTATTTATTATATGTTCTAAATGTACGTTTATTTTTTAGAAGCTTACTAAAATTAATAAAATATTAAATTCCACCAATTGATATTGATATATACTATAAATTTACTCATAATAAGGTATATATCACATAACTCTTAAAAAGAAGGTATAAAGATGAGAGATGAAGTATTGTTACTGGACAATGTTACAAAAACAATAAAGGGCAGACAGATAGTTAAAGGAATAAGTTTTTCAATGAAGCAGGGAGAAGTAATGGGATTTTTAGGCCCTAATGGAGCAGGAAAGTCAACGACACTTCGTATGATTGTAGGACTTTCAAAGCCTACTTCCGGAAAAATTGATATATGTGGATACTCTATAACTAAAAATTATGTAAAAGCTATGTCAAATGTGGGCTGCATTATAGAAGGACCTGATTTATATAACTATATGAGTGGAATAGATAATTTAAAGATGTTAGCATCCATGAGTAGGGATGTTACAGAAAAGGATATAATAAATGTAGTAGATTTGGTAGGCTTAAAAAATAGAATTAGAGACAAAGTAAGTACATATTCTCTTGGAATGAAACAGAGGCTTGGAATTGCACAGGCTTTAATGCATAATCCAAAACTTCTCATTTTAGATGAACCAACTAATGGACTTGATCCATCTGGAATAAGTGAACTTAGAAACTTAGTAAAGCAATTGGCAGATGAAAAAAATATTTCTGTACTTGTATCAAGTCATATTATTTCTGAAATAGAACTTATGTGTGACAAAGTAACTATAATTAAAAACGGGGAAACAGTTTTGAAAAGTGCAGATGTAGATAAATTATTAAATAATCAGGGGGTATTCTGGGTTTTAAGTGACAATGAAAAGGGAAGAAAAATTTTAGAAGAAAATTGGAAGGTTAAAGGAAATGTAGTTGAAGAAAGGCTTGAAGCAAATGTTTCGCTGGAAAAGCTTCAAGAGATAAATTCCTACTTTGTAGAACAAGGACTTATGATAAAGTATGTCGATAACAAAAACAAGACACTAGAGGATTTGTTTTTGAACCTGACAGAGGGAAATCAAATTGTTTAATTGGGGGGCATAAAATTTGATAAGATTAATTGAAAATGAAGTACTTAAGATGCTTTCAAAAAAGAAACTAGTTCTTATTTCTGTAATTTTACTTGTACTCGTATCTCTTTTTTGTTATGGAGAAAATGCATCATATAAACATACAATAATGAGATTTTCAGGTACACCGGGACAAACTCAAAATTATAATTGGAAGTCAATGGTGAATCAGCAGATATTATATTTAAAAAATACTGTGAACAGCCAATATATAAAAGAGGACAGAAAAAATTCAATAAATATTCAGATTGAACAGCTGCAGTATTATATAAATCACAACATAAATCCAATAACTCCAACTAGTGCAAAATTTACTATTGATTTTATGGATGAGGCAATCTATTTGTTTTTACCGCTGCTTATAATTATATTAGCAGGAGATGCTGTTTCTGGAGAATTTTCCTCCAAAACAATAAAGGTATTGTTAACTAGGGCTGTTCCAAGGTGGAAGATATTACTTAGCAAGTACATTGGGGTTTTGATTTTATCATGTATAGTAATTTTAGAGTCAGCACTTATGTGTGTAATAATATCAAGCTTTGCATTTCACAGCGGTGGATGGAATGAACCTATGGCAACGGGATTTAAAGTTATAGGAAATAAGCTGGATTCCTCAAATGTAATAAGAATTTACCAGTGGCAGTATGCTATCTTAGTATATTCACTTGGATGGTTTGTTTCTGTAAATATTGCAACTTTATCTTTTATGGTTTCTGTAATAGTGAGAAATACTGTCACATCTGTGGGTATAATGCTGGCAACTTTAATAGGAGGGGGATTCCTCCAGATGTTTTTGCAGGATTGGCCGATGATTAAATATTTCTTTGCTGTAAATTTGGATTTAACACAATATTTAACGGCATCTTATCAACCTGTTTCTGGAATGAGCCTTTCTTTTTCTGCATTAGTACTGTGTTTATGGTCGATTGCAGCTTTAGTCATAAGTTTCAGCGTATTTCAAAAAAAAGATGTATTGGTTTAGATAGTATGATAAAAATAGGATAGTATACTGACTGGTTATTTGTTTGAAAATGACTTATGAGTAGGGGGAAAAAGTGTAATGAATAAAAAAGCAAGATTTACAATTTTATCTATTGCTGCATGTATATTTACAATAGTATTTGCAGCAGGATTTGCATATTCTATTAGTATTACTAATGCATCTGGCAGCACCAGTAGTAAAGTTACAAATAAGGGAAGTGAGAATAAAGCTGTGGATACTAAAATAAAGAAATTAAATAGCAATTCCTATAATATTTTAGTTATGGGTGATTCACTAGCAAGAGGAACTGGGGATGAAACTAATAGTGGATTTGCAAGTGATTTTTCTAAACTTTGGAAAAATAAAACTAAAAAACCCATAGACGTTACCAACATAGCTGTTAATGGTGATGTATCTTCTGGACTTTTAAATATAGTAAAAAGTAAACAGACCTTACAGTATATACAGGACTCAAATATGATTTTTATTTCTATTGGTGGAAATGAAATAAAGAATTTTAAAAATTCAAGTACAGTTCCCTCTACTGTTCAGACAGATAGTTTGAAGACAGTTGAAAATAAGTACATGAAAAATCTGTCAGATATTTTTAAATTAATAAGAAGTAGAAATCAAAATGGTATAATTGTGTTTATTGGATTGTATAATCCTTTTGGAAGCGAGTTAACTGAAGATAAATTGGAACTTTTAAATGAGTGGAACTATAAAACAGACCAACTTGTATCATCAGATGACAATGCTATATATATTCCTACATATGATCTTTTTAAATATAATTCAGGAAATTACTTTGCTGCAGATAATTTTCACCCCAATTCTATAGGTTATGATGCCATTTCAAAAAGAATGTTTGAGGCATTGAAAAATTATGAATGAATCTTACTTAGTGGAAGTTTGTTTCTTCCACTAAGTTTAGATGAATTATCTAGGGGCGTAGCTACTGTTATCTCCCGCTTTGATAGAAGTGGGAGTGTTACAGTAGGTAGCCATCAGATAAAAAGTAGTTAACATTATAGGAAAATAATAATATGATTGTATCATTAAGTTATAAAATAGGAGGATGCATAAATGGTTGGGTTACAAAAATATTTGGGAGCTAAGGTTAATATATATATCTATGCTAGTATAGAATCTTATAACAATGAACAGGAAGATACGTCATTAAAGGACGTAACTGTTATGGGGGTAACAGATGATTTTATAGAAATAGAAGACGAAAGAGGACTTTCTCATTGTATAAACTTGAAAAAGTGTTTTTCTGTTGTAGTTGAAAGGGAAGGGAGCCTTGGGTATTGATAAGTGAAGCTATTAAGGAGTGCTATTACAACATATATAAAAATTTTTATTTGAATGCAGGAGTGATGTCCTGCTTTATAAAGTCTCTTGTTTTTACATCTGTTGTAAATTTAGAAAATCTAGATATGGAAAATAATTTACAGTCAGATATGACTAAAATTAAAGCTGTTGGAAATGGGGAAGGTTTAATTATACTCGATATACCAGGAGGAAGGGGACTTGAATATGGATATAAGTATAGAGATAAATATACTATAGTACCAGATTTTAATATGGTATGCCACGATTTTGGAGTAGTTAAAAGTAAGCCTATATTAAAAAAACTTGCTTTATTTTCAAACACATGTTTAAAAAATTATGATAAATACATGATTATACTTGATAGTAATCGATATGTGGATATTGAAATAAATAGTGTAAATCAATATAACAATCAATATGAGATAACAGAAGAGGATTTGCCGGAAGTTGAAATGTTGAATTTTTTAAAAATTCATAGCGTGCTATATGTATGTGATGAAAGTATAAAAGAAGATGCAAAGGAGTATTTGAATTACTTAAAAGCTAATAATATTGAAGTTAATGTGAGTAAGTTAAAGGAAAAGAGGAATTGAAGTTAGATGAATAAGAAAAAAGCAGTATTAGGAGTAATTATATCAGCCTTGGTTGGAAGCTCAATATATACATACAATCAAAATTATATAACTGAGCAGGATCAGGAGAACGCAGCACAGCAGCAGTCTGGCTGCTCTTCACCTTTTGTATACTATCCTAATAGTTTTTTTGAAGGATATAAGGTATCAAATGAAGGTAAATCTAATGTGGATTTTTATGGGTGGCACAGTTGGATAAATTCTACCAGTGGAGTGGTAAGCCCATATACAAGCTCTAATTTAAGCAGTATTAAGACTAGCAATGGAGGAGTTACATCTTCTTCAGATCATATAAGTACTTCTGGTTATAGTGGTGTACATGCTGGTAGTGTGGCTGGATAGACTATATACTGTAGTAAAAATTGGCTAAAGATAGGACAGCAAGTATGAGACTTATAATAAGGAGTTTAGTGGGATGAAGTATAACAATGTGGTAGATGAATTACTTTTTGAATATTATTCAATACACTGCAGGCGAAAAGGAGATGTTTATTCTCCATATCCTTTTTATTTAACAGAAATGGAATACAATAAAATAAATAATTACACTAATGTAATTAATAGACTAACCGTAGATGTGTTAAATAACTTCAATACTAAATACAGTGATTATGAGAGCATGATTCCTGATTTTCCTCTTAAAGATGAAATAATGCATTTAAATAGAGAAATTCCAGATATTTTTTGGACAAGATATGATTGTTTTCTCCAGTATGATGGCAAAATATTTTTTAGTGAAGGCAACTATGACAAGCCCTGTGCCCAAAGGGAGCTTGCAATAGGTGAATACTTTAATTGCAATAACAATGTAAATAGAGGCTTTTCTGAAAATTTTAGAGAAAAATTTAATTCAATAATTCAAAAGTATTATGGCAGCAAAAAAATCAATGTATTAGTGCTGGCAGATCCATGCCATTATGAAGAAGTTCATTTATCAATGCTCTATAGAAAATGGCTTGAAGATGATAGGATAAATGTAATTTTTGGAGGAAGTAATAATATATACATTAAAGATGAAGAAGTATATTGTTTTAATAGACACGTAGATGTTATTTTGAGGCAATTTCCATGTGAAAATTTATATGAGGTTAATGACATTAAACTTCTTTTAAATTTATATGAAAAAAGCAAGGTGCTTATATTAAATGATCCTAGAGTAATAATTCTTCAAAGTAAAAGTATATTTGTTTATTTTCACAAATTATTGAGAGAAAATAGGTTAGATGAAGGTACTGCAAGTGTTGTAAGAGAATGTATCCCATATACAGAGTTATTAAGTGATACGAATTTTGATGAGGCTAGATATAATAAGGATAAATATGTAATAAAGCCTATACTTGGACGTTATAGCGAAGATGTATTTATAGGAAAGCTGTATTCAAAAGAAGAATGGAAAAGTATTTTAGATGACATTAAAGAGTATAAACATTACTACATTCTTCAAGAGTTTAAGAAAATAAGAAAAGACAATATAGTTGAATTAAGAGGGGGATATCCTCATACTGTTGATGCTTTTTGCAACTTGGGAGTTTATCTCACATGTAATGAGATAAGTGGAATATGCTCCAGATGGAACTATGACTATCTTACAAATAATGAAACTACATTTATAACTCCAATAGGAATAAGAAACTCTAAACTCAACATAAGATATAGCAAAAATATAAAAGATAGATATAGTGAGTTTAAAAAGGTAAATTTAGATCTCGTAAAGTTAGGATTTACCGGTGCCTATAATAACACAAGAGAGTACATATCTTTAGATGAAGTCATCTTAAATAGTGACAAATTTGAAGAGTTAAAAAATGCTTCCTGTGAAGTCTTGGACATATTTAGGAAGGTTTCTGAATTTGTATATAAAAATAAGGGATGGTTTGATGAAATTTTAGGAACATCAAATGTAAGTGAAAGTATATATTCATCAAAAGATTTTAAGTACTTGAGTATTTTAGGAAGAATGGATTGGGCTCTGGATACGGATAACAATTTGAAACTTATGGAGCTAAATAATGAAACTCCTGCTGGACTATACGAAAGTACTATTGTAAATGACTATCTTGTAAATAGATATAAGCGTAATGTACAAAATCCAAATAAGAATTTCAAAAACATTTTAAGTGAAAATATTGAAGAATATATAATAAAATATTCCCCAAAGACTATAGGAATATTTAGTACATGTTATTATGAAGATTACTATAATATAGACATTGTATATAGCATAATAAAAAAAATAGGTGACAAATATGGAATTAGAGTGATAAGAGGTAATGTGTATAATCTAAGAGTTGAAGATGGTAGGTTATATTATTTTGATGATAGGATTGATATGATCTATAGGTATTTTCCACTAAATTGGTTTGAAAAATTCAATATGCAGGATGTTGGAAAGTGGATAAATAATAAAAATTGTATAAATCAACCTGTAACTATGATAGGGCAAAGTAAGTCCATTTTTGCTGTGGTATACGAGATGCTTGGAACAGATTTTTTTACACAGCGTGAAAAAAGTATAATACTAAAATATATTCCCTATACTGATTTTAGTAATAAATCTATGAAAACCATAGATTATATCTGTAAACCCATATTAGAAAGGGAAGGAGAGGGGATATACACTAGGGGACAGCTATCTTGTCAGGATATAAACAATCTGGATAACTATATTTTTCAAGAGAGAATTAATATAAAAACTTTAAACTATATATGTAGATCAACATTTGGTGAAGAGAGAAAAAATTTATTTCCTATACTTGGATGTTTCTATAGCAAAAGTGAATTTATTGGAATGTACTGCAGGCTAGGAGATTTAATTACTAGAGAAAACTGCATATATATGCCTGTATATATTGATAGGGTGGTATGAAGATGAATAAGAAAAAAAAGAATAAGAAAAGAATAAATAACGAAAATGAAAATAGAAAATATATAGATGAAGAAAGTAAAAATAAAAAATGTAGAAGAAAAAGAGTTATAATTTATATTTCGCTCATAATGTTAGTTCTTTTTATTGTTATACATGTGAAAAATTATGAAAAACTTGTAAGTAAATCTTATGTTGGAACTTATCAGTTGCATGAAGTTGATGGATATTATCTGGGTAAAGGAACTAATGATGATGACAAGATGGAGTATGTATTTCAAGTAGAACCTATAGATGAATCTAAAACCTTATCAGACAATGTAGATGTTACAGAAGGAGTAACTATAAAGGAAAGTTATACTGAGGGAGAAAAAGAATCAATATTAAAAATTGCAAATAAATCAATTGCAAAAAAATCCATGGATGTCTTTAAAAATAACTTAGGGGAAAATGATACAGTTTCTGTTTTTGCGGCTTCATATAAAAACTGGAGTGGTAAAGTTGATACAAAGTATGAATATGAAATTTTGATTAATAAAAGTGATATAAAGGACCTTGATGATTAAAAAGGAGTAAAATATGCTCCTTTTTAAGTATGCAACATAAGATGTATAAAACTTAATATTCTCCTCTTCCTTGAGTACCAACTTTAACCTTTGCATTAACTTGTATATCAGACTTGCTTATTACTTCATTCCAATCTGTGCCTGTTTCCCTGCCGTATTTAGCAGCAGCAACCCTTCCAAGATCCAAAATGTCGACTTTATATTTGTTTTTTATTTGGTTTATGGTTCTGTTGCACATTTTTACTACTAATTTTTCAGTATTCTGTTCAAACTCTTTTATCTCTTTTGGGTCTTTATTCATATTTTTATATAATTCATTATCTACTATTTCACCCTTTAAATTCAAATTTATTACAAATTTGTAATTGCCATTTTCCCTATAGCATTTGACTTTTCTTTTAGATGCTGCGTAAAAATCTATATACTTTTTTGAATTTTGCTGTAGTGTTAAAATGCCTTTTACATTATTTTCTTTTAGAAGATTTATGATTTTAGCTTCTTTCATATTTGTTTTTGAAATCATTTTATCTTTGTTAAATATGGCAATACCTGTAGTTTTGAGACCGCTATTTTCATCACCTGTAATTTCTACATAGGGGAGAAGTGTATTTCTACCTTCTGCATCTATCCTTACTATAATATCCATTAGGGTATACTGTGAAGGAAAAAAATTAAATTGATTTAAATGCTTTACCATTTCATAAATATATTCCGCAGAACTAGCATAACCTTTTACGTTATATTTAAATATATCTGCAACTTTCCCTTTACATACTACACAAAATGCCCTGTCATTTGTATTTGCATTATTAAGAATTGTATCTATAAAGGTTTTTATGCCATTTTTAGAAAATTCTTCACTGAAAATAAATATCCTATTAATACCTAGTAAAAACTTTTTACTGGATTTTACCTGCCTATTTTCTCTGGTCCTTGCTATAGTTGAGCCCTCTCCTATAAGTACATTGCTTACTATTTTATTACCAGATTCAAGCGAATGAACAAGTATTGGTGTAATATAAGTAGTACATGAAGAAGTTTTTTCTATATCAAGTCCAGCTCCCACAGGTATTTGTAGATTTTCAACAAGTTCTCCTTTTGTGCCCATAAAGGATATTACAAAAATTAATATGATTAAAATTAGTATAAAAAATTTATTTTTTTTCAAAATTACCACCTTTTTTAAAAGTTATTAAAATTACTATTAGTGAAATATAAATTAAGTTGTATATCAAATAAAAGGACATTATTTTGCCTGTATAGTATCGTCTTCTAGTAGGAGGTCCATATAAGCTTGATAAAAATAAAATTATAGGGCATAAGATTAAGGCAAATGTTTGGGGGGAGATTTTATTTATAAGTCTATTCATGCCATAGCAAGATGAAAAATAATAAATAGATATACATCTCAATACTACTAATCCCCACAATGATATAAATATATACCTAAAACTATTGATAATAGGTATATTGATACTATCAGCTAATGTTAATATTGGACATAAGTACTTAGGTGAAATTTCAATACCCAAATAATATATAGTTAAAAAAGTAAACCACGTATAAACAGACATAGTAATTACAGTGCTTGTAAATCCACATTTTAGTAGCTTTTTCTTATCCTCAAGGAAGGGGTAAGTAAAAAAAGCAATTTCAGCACCGCAGTAAAAAAAAACTGTTTCCTTTGAAGATATTAATATATTTTTAAAACCTGAACCAAATACAGGCATCAAGTTTAAATAAGTTCCGTATTTTAAAGTTGCAACGGGCAGCAAAAGTAATATTAAGGCCAAATAAAAAGTTATTTCACATAATCTACCTAAGGGTTTCATACCTTTATAAGCTGTGTAAGCTGTAACAGTTATTACAGATAAAAATATTTGATAATTTTTTAAAAATGGTGTGGCATATACTTTAAATGTATTGGCTAAGCCTATAATTTCAGTAGAGGTTATAAATATAAAAAATGTTATAAATATAAAATTCAAAATACTACCTAAGATTTTACCAAGAGATTTTTTACTAAGACCAAATATGTCATCAACTGGGAATTTATTACAGGTGTAATTTGCTAATACTAATATATATAGGGGATATACTGCACCTATTATGCATCCTATCCATCCGTCTTGCTTGGCATCTTTTATGACAGAGTTAGGTAAATATAAACTTCCAATACCAATAAAAGATGAAAGTAAAAAAAGTGTAAATTCACTTGATGTTATAAATGTATTTTGAGTTTTATTCATTTATTTTTCCCCCTAAAACGCTGCCTTATAGGATTTATATTAGGTATAATTTTAGGTCGTTTAATCATATCTTTAATGGGTGCTCTTATAAAAGTATCTTTCATATCGCTTTTATTGAATTCAAAATAAGGTACTCCAAAGTTTTCAAGGGAGCAGAGGTAGGATAATATAAAAAACCATCCTATAATTATTCCAAGAACACCAAGCCAATTTGAAAATATAAGCATAGGATAGGCAAGAAACCTTATTGCAATAGACATTTGATAATTTGATATTACAAAAGAGGAAACAGTGGAAATACCAGCAACAAATAATGTAGAAGAACTTATTATTTTAGATTTAATAGCAGCATCTCCAATAATAATACCTCCAACTACACTAAGGGTTTGGCCAATTTTACCAGGAAGTCTTAACCCGCCTTCTCTTAAAAATTCTATAGTTAAACTTATACCCAAAAGTGACATAAAAGGTGTTAGAGCTATTCCTTTTCTAGATTCCACAAGTGACTCTATAAATTCAACAGGTATGAGTTCGGCGTTGAATTTAATAAAAGTTATATAAATTGCAGGAACAGTTATTACTATGAAAGCAGCTATAAATCTTATTATTCTTATAAAAAATGCTTGAATTGTTCTTCCATAATAATCTTCTGGTGTTTGAAAAAATTCTATAAATGTAGTTGGATAAGTTGTAACGTAGGGGGTTCCTTCTAATAAGAAGGCTATCCTGCCTTCCATCAGCGCAGCTTCTATTATATCTGGTCTTTCAGATCCTATAGTTTGAGGAAAAACGCTGTAGGTATGTTCTTCTATAAGCTGTTCAATTGTACTATTTGCGGCTACAAAATCCTTATCTATTTGACTTATTTTTTCCTCTATGCTGCTTAAAAAGTTTTTGTCAACTATGTCTTCAATATACACAATAACAAAATTACTTTGACTTCGTCTTCCTAATTTAAATTTATGTAAAGTTAGTTTTTTATCTTTTATTCTTCTTCGTAGTATGCTTATATTTGTATCAAGATTTTCTACAAATCCTTCTCTTGGGCCTCTTAATGACACATCGCTAACTGGTTCAGAAATTTGCCTGTAAGTACCACCTGAAGTATCTACTACAATAAAGTTTGAAATACCATTAATTACTATTATAGTTTTACCACTATTTATACTATCTGGAATTGTATTTACATCGGTCTCTATACTTGTATTACTTGCAGCAATGTACTTTTTGCATAAATAGTCATCCACATTTTTAATAGTTGATATATCTTCATGTACGTGAAGCATTAGAGGATTTAGTATATCTCTATCTATAATATTTTTATCTGCTTGAGCATTCAAATATATAACAGCAGCTGTTAAACTATTTTTATCCCCAATAAATATGTATTTTATTACTAATTCAGATTTGTTACCAAGCAAATTTTTTATATTATCAATGTTAGAATCGATTGCGGTTTCTGTGTTTTGCACATTTATTCACCTCCGCATTAATAATATAATTAGTATGCTCTTTTTTAAAATATTTATCCGATGATTACTCGGCAGGATACCCCTACGAACAATTTAATTAATAGGTAAGAATGAAAAATTAATAGTTATTGTAATTGTACGAAAAAACTGGAAGCTTTTAAGCTTCCGGTTTTTTATAGAATAAAATAGATTAAAAATCAACCTTTTTACCATAATAGATGTATTCTAACAACTTTTTCATTTCAGCATCATTTATGCTTCTAGGATTTGATCCAGTACAGGCATCTAATACGGCATTATGAGCTATAAAATCTTCACTATCTTTAAATTCTTTTTCATCTACTCCATAATCTTTTAATGTCAAAGGAATATCCATACTCTTGTTCATATCTTTAATCATATTAGTTAATGAATCTACTAATTCATCATCAGTATTTCCTGGAAGTTTAAGACTCCTAGCTATATCAGCATATCTTGGTGCACAAGCTTTTTTATTGAAATCTATAACATAAGGAAGATATATTGCATTAGCACATCCATGAGGGATATGGAATACTGCACCTGTTTTATGTGCTAAACTGTGAGTTATTCCAAGAAGTGCATTTGAAAATGCCATTCCAGCTAAACATTGAGCTAAATGCATTTGATCCCTAGCTTCTTTATCTTCATTGTAAGATTTAATTAAATATTGATTTACCATGACTATAGCTTGAATAGCAAGTGGGTCCGAGAAAACTGAATGAAGTCCTGCAACATATGCTTCAATAGCGTGAGTAAGTGCATCCATTCCAGTATGTGCAGTTAATTTAGGCGGCATTGTTTGAGCTAATACTGGATCAATTATAGCTATATCTGGTGTTAAATTGAAGTCAGCCAAAGGATATTTAATTTTAGCTTTATAGTCTGTTATTACAGAAAATGCAGTTACTTCCGTTGCAGTACCACTTGTAGAAGGGATAGCTATAAATGTTGCTTTTTGTCTTAATTTAGGAAGACCAAAAGGAACTACAGCTTCTTTAAAAGTAAACTCAGGGTATTCATAGAATATCCACATAGCTTTTGCTGCATCAATTGGTGAACCTCCACCTATTGATATTATTAAATCTGGCCCATATTCCCTCATTAGTTTAGCACCATTCATAACAGTTTCTACGGATGGATCTGGCTCAACGCCTTCTATTAATTTTGATTCAATACCTGCTTCTTTTAAGTAGTCTACTACCTTATCAAGGAATCCAAATCTTTTCATGGATCCTCCACCTACGACAATGACAGCTTTTTTTCCATCTAGGTTTTTCAAGGTCTCTAATGAATTTTCTCCAAAATAAATGTCTCTTGGTAAAGTAAATCTTGCCATTTTTATCCTCCTTGTAAGTACATAAAGTATTTTTTGAAAAATTGTTAAAATATTACTTAAATGATCATAATATACTTATCTGGGTGGTACAAATTATTTTTGATAATATTTTTCTATATTTTAGAACGCATACCTTTGTAAATCTTAAACTATTGATAAGTATATTTTTATTATGTGGATTAAAAAATAAAAATATACCGTATTATAAAGCAAAACGGTATATCTGTAGGTTAGTATTTTTTTATATAGTAACTGGAAAAGATGAGATTTAATATAACTTTTAAAAGCACAATGGCTGAAAGTGTAATACAAATTGTTCTAAATCCTAAAAGTCCGGTTACAATAATAATTGCAGATTCAAGATAAATCATTATAGTGTAAACAAAAGATTTTGTCTTTGTTTTTATGAACTGTGTACGTTCCTCTGTTTGTGCCATTTCAATTTTTGCTGCTTTTTTAGGATCTTTTAACAATTTTGTGATGGTAATGATTCCGATTGTTCCTGTAATTGTAAAAGCAATACCAATTCCTGAAAGCATATCTTTACTGTGATTGTCTGTAAAATCTCCAAATAAAAAAAATAGTAGTGCAATGATACCGAAAATAGTTTGAAATATAAAGTATATAAGATTTCTTTTAGCATGATTCATAAAACTATTCCTCCTCTTCAAAAATAAATACTTGTTCAATTGTCATATTAAATATCTTTGCTATCCTATAAGCAAGAAAAATAGATGGATTATATTTACCATTTTCCAGTGATATTATTGTTTGTCTTGTTACATTGCAGAAATCTGCTAATTCTTCTTGTGTGATTTTTCTTTCCTTTCGAAGTTCCCTAATTTTATTTTTCATATTTTGAGGATTCACCTCCTAAATGTATAGTATACTTTACAATAATAGTATAGCTTACTTTACATTTAGTGTCAAGCTAACTTTACAATTATGTATATGTTTATTTTTTGTTTAGAAAACTACTTAGAGGTATTAAACTAATTTTTTATTAAATATATTTGAAAGGCCAGTATTTTTAATTCTATTTTGTATTTATTCTCTGTCTATAGAATAATAACATAGTTGTTTGATGGACAAAGAAACATCATACTATTTACTATATAATACATATAAGTAACTTTGTATTAAATTTAGGATAAAACTAGGCAAAATATTATAAAAATTGGACAAATTTTGAATAAAGTATATAAAAATGTAATATTATGATATATAATGATATTACATTTTGAAAAGGAGAATGTGATATGATTTCTATAAATGGAGTAAAATATGTAAAAGATATGTGCCAAACGCAAGCAGACATGATACCAGGTGGTGTTATATATTTAACCAGTGATGGAGTTACTTATACTTGGAGAAAAGCGTCTAAGGAATTTGATTTAAATATATTTCAAGTTGGTGAAAAGTTGAATTCAAATAGTGTAACTGGTAAAGCTATGAGTCAAAATAAAATGCTTATAGAAAATGTTCCACGTTCTTTATATGGAACGAGACTGAAGATTGTGTCGGAACCAATAGTGAATGATGAAGGACAAACTGTAGGAGTGTTTTCTACTGTATTTCCAGTGCTGCATCCATTAATGAAGGCATTTGATGACTTTGCACCAATATTATCTGAAATGTTTTCTGATGGCGCTGTTATTTTTACTACAGACTTAAATAAATTTATAAGCATACAAGATTCAAAAGATTTTAAGCTGACTCAATTAAAGGTTGGAGATAATTTTAAGGAAGATACTACAGTTGCTGAAGCTGTGAAAACTAGAAAATCAATTTCTGTAGAGCATGATGATTCAATGTATGGTGTACCAGTTTTATCAGTTTGCTATCCTTTATTTAGTGATGATACAGGTGAATTAATTGGAACTTTTGGTCTTATGATTCCTAAAGTTGAAGCAAATAATTTGAAAGAAATGTCCAAGAGTTTAGAGGATAGTCTTGCTCAAATAACTTCTACTATTGAAGAATTAACAGCATCGGCATCTACTATACATGAAAATGAGCAGAATCTTAATAATAGTATTAATGAAATAACAGACTTATCACAAGAAATAAATGGAGTAGCTTCACTTATAAAGGGCATAGCAGATCAAACTAAGATGCTTGGATTAAATGCCTCAATTGAAGCAGCTAGGGCAGGAGATGCTGGAAAAGGTTTTGGAGTAGTTGCTCAGGAAATTAGAAAGTTATCAGAACAGTCAAGAAGTACAGTGCCTAAAATTGCAAAGTTAACGGATAATATTAAGGAAAAGGTTGAGTCTTCTAGCAAGATGAGTCAAGATTCATTAACTTCAAGTCAAGAGCAGGCAGCGGCTGCACAGGAGATCACAGCTAGTATAGAAGAAGTTACTTCTATGTCAGAAGAATTAAATAAAATTTCACTTAAATTATAATATAGAATTTTAAATAAAAGTATTGATATTAAAGGGCGGACAGTAGTTTTTACTACAGTCCTTTTTATTACTTTGTATTGAATATAATTTTAAGGCTATCTAAAGATGTAATGGATACATTTTTAAATATAATATTTCATGTTTGAAAAAATGTTTGTATGTTACAAAAAAATAAACTTATGAGTAGAAATATTTTACAATAAACAAGTATATTTAACCGTACTTGTGGTTGTAAAGTATTTGAAGTATAAGTTTATTTTTTGTTCAGATTGTTTTCTAAGCAACCCATTCTCCAATATCTCTATATGTAGTCTTACCGCGTTTTTTATTATAGGTTAGAATACCACGTTTGCTATCAGGAGTTCCAACTACAGTCATTCCTAGATCATTTAAATAACCAATAACATTATTGTTAGCTTTAACGTAAACAGGATTTACAAGTATGTCTTGAACGCCACTTTTATTCCAAATATATTTGCCAGTAAATTTAGACTCCCTTGAGTATATTGCTATTTTCATATACTGTGTACCTCCTTAAATAGAAGTTTGGGTATATGTAAAGCTAAAAAACATATAAGAAGGTATCTTATATGTTTAAAACACAGATCAGTTGCCAAAGTTTTTATTAGAGAGTTCTTTTATAAAATCATAAGCTTTTTCGCCTTTACTTGATGTTTGCGAAATATCTTTAATAGCTTTGTCATGGAGAGAGTAATTCCTATCTATAGTTTTATTTACTTCTTCAAATTTACGATCTATTTGTTCTGATAGGTTTTTATGACCTTCAGCTAACAATTGTATGTCTTTACCTTGTCTTTCAAGTAATATAGTGTTTTTATCAACCTTTTTTTCTAGTCCATCAATTCTTTTGTCTATACCATCAATTCGATTGTTAACACCATTAAATCTCTCGTCAATCTTCTTAAATCCTTGCTGCATTTCAGCATACATTTTAGTCATGAGTTCAAATATTTTATCGTTTTCCATATTATTCTCCTTTAAGGTAAAATATTTTATCCTATTTATTGATTTTCATATGAAGAGAACTTGTTGAAATTCTCAATGTAATCATATTTTGAATCAAGTTTATTAAGTCTCTCATTAGTTTTGTTCTGAGAGTCAAGTATATGCTGTAATAATTTTTAAATATTATTCATTATAATAGATCCTTTTGGTTGTTCTATACGTTTATAAATTATACTCTAGATCAATTAATATTATATCATGAAATTATATTTTAGGAAGGTTGAACTTAAGTAATTATTTTCAATATTTGTATTTACCCAAAGTCATTTAATGTTAAAGCTAAGAAAAATAAAAGATCAAAAAATAGAGGAAAATATGATAATTTATAGAAATTATTATTTAGAAAATATAAAATAAATGTGATGTAACTGCTTATAAAGTAACTACGAACGATGTTCTTTGAAAATCGAATAATATAGTGTTAAAAAATCCTATGATTTCTATAGGGTAATGAGAATATGTAGATGTTATGATATAATTTTCATGATAATTAAACTCCAGTTGTAAGAAATTGTGAGGGGGAAATGAACTTGAAAATAAGTATACTATTAGCATTAATAACTACAGTAATATTTTTAATATTTGGAGGCATACTTTCAATACGTAAGCCTAATATAGTTGGTGCAGATTTTTATTGGGTTAAATACAAATGGTATTATATACCTAGATATAAGAAATCAACAAACATATATTATCAACATCAGATAAAAGTAATAGGAGTAGGACTAATAGTGGCAGCAGTAATATTGTTAGTATTTGCGACAGTCTATGTTATATATCCACCTATAGTATTAATGTTGCAATGTTTTCAATAACCATACTATTTGTTAGAGCGTGGAGCTTATTTTTAGATTTAATGAAACAACTGAAAAACTGAACAATTCATAGAAACACTGTATTATTCGAATTTAGATTTTGCAGTGTTTTTTCGTCGTAATTCAAAGACTATGTGTATATATTTCAAATTTACAATACATATATATTCTTCTTATATTGTGAAGTGAAAAATATACAGACAAATAGTAATTAGAATTGGTGATTATTTGTATAAAGTCAAAAAAGACAAAGCAAAGAAAGTCGAGAAATTCTCTTTCAAGGTTTCTATAATAGAAATTGTCAGGAGGTGATACAGATGATAGAAAAAGTGGATGCAGTTCAACGGATGCAAAACTATATTGAGACTCATTTAACAGAACGCATTACGTTGGCAGATTTGTCTGAAGCTGCCTTTTTCTCTCCGTGGTATTCTGCTCGGTTATTTAAGGAACTGACTGGGTTGGCCCCGGCAGATTACATCAGGAGGCTCAAACTGTCCAAATCCGCACTCCGGCTGCGCGATGATACCTGCAGGATTATCGATGTGGTCTATGATATGGGATTTGGAAGTGTGGACGGCTACCAACGAGCATTCTTTCGGGAATTCGGCTGTAACCCCAAAGAATATGCTCTAAATCCCATTCCTCTGTATTTGTTCACTCCATATGGCGTAAAATTTAGAGAACTTTGGAAGGAGCCAAGTAACATGGAAAATATAAAAAATGTCTTTATCCAGGTAATTGATAAACCCGCCCGCAAGGTTATCATCAAGCGCGGTCAAAAGGCAATGGAATATTGGGCGTATTGTCAGGAGGTTGGTTGTGATGTATGGGGTATGCTCACCAGCATGAAATCTTTGTGCGGAGAACCAGTGTGTCTCTGGCTACCTGAGCAGTACCGCAAACCTGGAACCTCGAAATATGTGCAGGGCGTTGAGGTAGCTGCTGATTACAACGGTACCGTTCCCGATGGTTTTGATGTGATCGCGTTGCCGAAGGCTAAATATCTGATGTTTCAGGGAGAACCCTTCGCGGAAGAAAACTACTGCGAAGCAATTGAAGCAGTGCAAACCTCTATGAACCGCTATGATCCGGCAGTCATTGAATATGCCTGGGATGATACAAATCCCCGCATACAGTTAGAACCCATTGGTACGAGGGGATATATCGAACTACGGGCAGTTAAGTAAGTACTTGATTATGAGATTATAAGCATAACGCAAAGCTGACAAATTTCAATTTGTTGAATAGATATAACTTTAGTTTTGTCGTAAATTTATTATTGTAGTGATGAATATGTATAGATATTAAGAATGGAGCTATAATTTAGTATAGCTCCATTTACTTAGGTCTATTTTTAATAAAATACATTTTTATGAAGCAACTGACGTTTTGCTATCCTTTTTAGTTTTAAGAGATTCATTTTTAAACTTTTCAATGATACAAAGGCAACTATAATATAAACATAGATACGAAATGTATCATATATGATTAAATCATCCTGCGTAAGTTTATTTTTTGTTCAGAAACCTACTTAGAGCTATTAAACTAATTTTTTATTAAATATATTTGAAAGATTAGTATTTTTAATTCTATTTTGTATTTCTTCTCTGTCTATGGAATATAGACCTTTTTCTTTCATTCTGTTAAAAAATTCTGCACCAGCAAAAGTATATCTATTTTTTCTTCCTTCCTTAGTGTGTATTTTGGAAGTTGCATAGCTTATGATATCTCCAATAGCTGTATTAGTTGGAAGTGTTAGAGTAGGAATATTGAGTGAGCATCTTACGGCATTATGACCGGCAAGGGATCCTGTACATATAGCTTCTGTGTGACCTACAAAGAGACCGCTTTTTTCTCCACCGCAAAATAAATTATCTATGCCATTTACTTTTAAGTCCACAGAAACGGGTGCTATGGAAAGATATCTTATAGAATTCCCTTTGCCTCCAGAATATGGATCTATGAATTTGACATTTTCTAATCCTTGTATTTTACGCAGCTTTTCTAAAGGATAATAAGATGTCATTAGCTTTACGTGCCCTGTATCTAGAAGTATTACATTTTGTGCAAATTCTTTTAAAGCATACTGCTGGCATACTTTAGCCTTTAATTTATCCATATTTACATCTTCTTCTGGAACTTTAAGTACTACTGCGCCTTTTTCTTCAATTTCATGTAAGAGATTTTTATCTATAGTATCTTTAGCAAGTTTACAAGAACCGCTGAAAGCTCCGTAAGTTCCATCTAATCTCTCGCCATGAAGATCTTCTACTCCAGCACATTTGCTTATGCTTATCCTAGGCCCGAAGGAAGGACATCTAAGTATGCACATGGAACAGCCATTACCATATTTTATACAGTTTCCCATAGGACCTGTGGAACCTGTAGTTTCAACAAAGGCATCTGCTTCTTCATAATCTCCATTTGAGGTATATATGCCTTTTATTTTAGTGCCTTCCATTTTTACATCCACTACTCTTGATATTAGCTTTAGTTTTATGCCTTTACTTAAAATATATTTTCTAACAGCTGGTTCGATTTTATTTACATCATAGAGCCAAGCATGCTTATGACCAGGAAAATCCAAATTCTTGTGTCTAGTAAAGCTGTCTGTGATGTTTATTAGATCTCCTGCACCAAGTGCAGAGATTTCTTCTGCAGCAGTATATCTGCCGTTATTTCTCATTATTCCTCCTACATTTCCTAGGCCAAGTACCATGTCAGTTTTTTCATATATAACTACATCAGCACCTGCTTTTTTAGCAGATAAAGCTGCGGCACATCCAGACCATCCTGAGCCAATTACTATTATTTTCATAAAAAATACCCCCTATAATAATCTTCTACCTTTAAATAAATCTCTTGGATCCATCTGCACCTTGCATAGTCTTCTAACTATGTCACCATCATAGTGTTTGGTGCAGCTTGCACATATTCCTTCACCGCAGCTCATTTTGGAATTATTGCAGCATGAAAAATTTATGGATTTGTCTTGTAAATTGTGAGTTTTATCTATAAAATCTATAATTTTATAACTCATTATATCCGGGCCCCCACAGTGTACTAAGTTTATGGAATCTTCCCGGAGAATTTTTTTAAGCATTAATTTAAATTTCTCAGATAGATTTCCCTCGTCTAATATAGTGCAATCTAACACTTTTGATTTGCATTCTTTAAAATAATCCTCATAAAAATTTTCATTAAACTGTGTGTCAATAATAGAGATAAGCTTGTTCTTATTGGAATATAATTTTTCCATAACTGGAATAGAAGGAGCAATTCCTATGCCCCGGGCTATGATTAGAGATACACCATTTTTAGCACTAAAGATGTTTGAAAGTCCCATTATTCCATTTGAAAAGGGGCCTCTGACTAGCATTGTATCTCCCTTATTTAATTTAAAAAGTGATTTAGTTTTTGTGCCGCTTGATTTTATTGCAACTTTTAGAGTATTATTTGTATTATCTGCATTTATAATAGAAATTGGTACGTCGTAATAATTTACGCTTTCCTTATTTCTTAAAAATACAAAGCTTCCAGCATTAGATAATTCTCTTACTAGATTTTCTGGTGCTTCTAAAGTAAACATACAAAGAGAATCTTCAGCTACTTTTTTGTCTAATATAGGACAATCATAAGTTTTTCTTAAATTTTTTGCTTTTTTACCATTGGAAATATATTGTTCATATATACAAACTCCACACCAGTCTTTGCATTGGCAAAATTCTTCACCAGAAAGTTGAGAGCATAATATACAGTCATGGGTTTCTGCCAGGTGGCATGGACAATATTCACTTCCTGCATCAATACAATACATGTAAATAACCTCCGTTGATATTATTATAAAACTATGTACAATATTAGATTATTTTTCAGAATGATTTTTGTTACTTAAAAATGAAAAACTATGTTAGAATAAAAACATTGACTGCTAAATTTAATTACTCAGATAGGGGTGTTTTGTTGAAAAAAGGATACATATATTCCGTATTGTCTGCCATATTATTTGGAACTTGCGGAATCATAATAAAGATTGCTTTCTCAGAAGGGGCAAATTCTATAAATATATTGACACTTCAATATATGATGTCAATTCCAATTATGTTTCTAGGCATACTTATAATAGATAGTAAGGCTTTAAAAATAGGGAAAAAGGATTTATACCACACAGCAGTTCTTGGCATAGTGGGTAATACTTTTATGACGATTTTTTATTACATGGCTTTTAATTATCTTGACGTTTCAATGGTTACCATACTGCTTTATACATATCCTGCTATGATTTTTATTTATTCAGTAATATTTCAAAAAATGCAGGTAAGTTTTAATAAAGTTTTTGCTCTTATTGTAACTTTTATAGGTTGTTTTTTAGCTTTAGGTCTTAACCAGGGGATAAAGATCTTTTCGGTAAAGGGTTTTATGTATGGAATTCTAGCAGCAGTATTTTATGCTTTTATGAATATATATACAGAGAAAAAAATGAATAAATTAAATCCACTTGCAGTTAATTTTTACTCCATTATTTTTTCATTTTTATCATTAATAATTTTTAAATTTCCAGTGGAAGTGTTCAGACAGGATTTGAATGGAAAATTGATTATTTGTATTATAATATTGGGAGTGTTTTGTGAGATAATACCTTTAACTTTACTTTACGCGGCAATTAAACATATTGGAGCTTTAAAAGTTTCAATAATAGGTAATTTAGAAATACCTACAGCTATGTTTCTCTCTGTATTTATTTTAAAGGAACCTTTAACACTACTTCAAGTTTTTGGAGCAGCACTTGTTATTTATGCCATTTATAATATTAAAAAAATAGATTAGTTTTTATTTAGTTATCACAGTCATATTAGGTGACTATGATAACTATTTCAGACTGAAAATTGAGATTCATGCATTAATAGACAAAGCATATTAATGGAAGAGAATATTTAGACATGAAAATTACTTTAAAGATTTTTGTTTTTTGCTGTAAGAACAAGCTTTCTTTTCGATAGTATCTAGAGATTCACTTAAACATTCTTCAATAACATCAGGTGTTATTAATATATTTTCTTTTTTCAAATTATCGCCTCCTTTTGACTATTAAATTTAATTATATCCTATTAAGTGAGATATGTCAACTAAATTATTTGAAGTACAAACTTTTTATTGGAACAATATATAGTATATAGTTATATATCGTAAAATATGACTATGATATAACTAATAATTAAATATTCTGCTGTAATTTTTTTAATATGTAAATACTATAAATAGTAATATATTAAAAATAGGGGGGATATTAGTGAAGAAAACCGTAGCTTTCATAATTTCAATAGTTATATCAACATGTGGAGGAGAATTTGTATATGCTAAAACTGCTTATGGTGTAAGTAGAATAAGCGGGGCAAATAGATATGAAACGTCTGTAAATATAGCAAATAGTTTTAGCGGCGACAAATTGGAAAATATAATTATTGCAAGTGGAAGTAATTTTCCAGATGCTTTAGCAGGCTCTGTACTTTCAAGAAAAGAAAATGCGCCTATATTGTTAGTAGGAAAAGATGTAAGTTCTAGTGGAGATTCTATTAACTTTATAAAAAATAACTTAGATATAGGAGGAACTATCTACATATTAGGAGGAAAATCATCTGTAAGTGAAAATTTTGAGAGTTATTTTAATTCATTGGGATACAGCAGCATTAAAAGATTAGGTGGAGGAGATAGATTTGATACAAATTTTATAATTGACAGATATTTAATGACAGCAAAAGGTACTCCAGTAGTTATAGTAAATGCTTTTGGATTTGCAGATGCTTTAAGTGTTTCAAGTATTGCTGCGTCAAAAGGATATCCTATTATCATGACTAATTCATTTAACTTAGCTGATGAAACAAAAGAAACACTGAAAAATATAGAGCCATCTAAAGCATTTATTATTGGGGGAGAATCATCAGTAACAGATAATGTAGTAAGTCAGTTAAAGGAAACTGTATCATCACTTAACAGTAATAACATAATAAGAATAGGCGGTATGAATAGATACGATACATCCTTAAATGTATGTAAATACTTTAATCAAAATTTAAATGAAGCTGTCATTGCAAGTGGTGAGAATTTTCCTGATGCGTTATCCGCAGGTGCACTGGCTGCAAAAAACAATGCACCCATAATATTGACAGATGGAGCTAATATATCAGATCAAAAACAATACTTGGATGGATGCAGCTGTGAAAAGGTTATTTTAGTAGGTGGCACTGGAGCTGTAAGTGAAGATGTACAGAATGTTTTAGAGGGCAAAACTGTTATTTCAAATGAAGATGCTAAAAAATTGCTGCTTCAGGGTGACGATGCTTTTAAGAAAATATTAAAAATTAATGTGGATGGAAACTCCTATATGGATATATCAGGTATAAGCTATGCTCCCGTAACAGATAATATAGGGGAATACAGTTCCATAAGTAAATATCTAAATGAAAACTATGGATTGAACAATTATTATACCAAGGATTTTGTAAATACTCTAATAAATTTTATATTTAAGGATATTGATGGTAAAGTTTATGCAAGGTATGGAAATCCTGAACCTGCACTTGATGCTCAAAATTCTGAAGTAGTTTCTAAGAAATATGATGGTAATAAAGTAGATATTACATTAAAGGGTTATTATTATGGAGAGTTATCCTATGCCAATGCCACTTTAGTTTACGATGGAAATAGGTGGCTCATAGATAAGTTTGATAACTGGGGAGTAGAGTAACTTATCTTGCAATAAAAGAAGATTATGAATTTTTTAAATTTATAATCTTCTTTTATTGCAAATTTTAACAAAATAATCTTTTGAATAGTATAAAAAATATGTTGACTTTAGTGAAAACTAATACTAAAATTACTTTATTGAACGATTGGTGAATGAAAAGAGGAAAGTACATGAATAGTAAAAAACAAATGACCAGTAGACAGCTGCAAGCTATTGAAAGAAAACAGCAGCTGCTTGATTCAGCTAAGAACTTATTTGCAAAGAATGGATATTATAATACTTCTGTTCGTTCAATTACACAGAGCATAGGAATGGCAGATGGATTAATTTATCATTACTTTCCAAAGGGAAAACTAGAAATTTTACATACTATAATAAGAGAAGGCTGTGAGGTTTTAAGTGAGCATGTAAATAAAATTATAGCCGGTATAGATGATAAAATGACGTTAAATGAAGTTATGGTATATTTTTGTAAAGAAGCAAGAAATACTTTTCAGCTGGATAACGAGTTGATTATTATTATGTTTCGTGAGAAAGATTTATTAGGAACAGAAACTAGAGAATTGCTTTTGAAAACATTTGCTAAGATTTGGAGTGCAGTAAATGCTTTTCTTAAAAAAAGAGCTCAATTTGGTGAAATCAGACAATTAGATTTTGGCATGGCAACACATCAATTAATGAGCACAGTTGCAAGTACAGTTATTATGAAGTACTTGGTAGATAGTGAACGGCAGGAGCATAATGATGATACTTATATAGAAAGATTGATAGAATTTACAACACATTCATGGAAGAAACTAGATTAGTAATTAATCTAGTTTTTATTAAAACAAATACGTTCAACGTACGTTCAATGAATTAATTGATTGAATAAATTATTGCATTATTTGTTGCAAGGGAGGTTCAAAATGATTAGAAGAAAAAAGTTAATTCCTATAATAATTAAAATGATTAAAAAAAAGAAGCGAATTTGTATAATTGTATTAGTTGCTGTTGGAATTGCAGTAGTTGGAGCAAATATTTTTTTAGGTGGGAAAAAGACTTCAAAGGCTTCGACTACTAATATGAATAAGGTTTCTGTAAAGGTAATTAAAGCAGATATGGATACGGTGGCATCAAAAGCATCCTTTAAAGCTTCACTAGAAGCATCTCAAGAAGGAGCTGTAAGCAATAAAGTAGCAGGAAAAGTAACTCAGGTTTTATTTCAAGATGGACAAACAGTATCTGCTGGACAAACTTTAGCAAAATTGGATGATACTGATATTAGAAATAATATAAAAGTTGATGAAGCACAACTTGCATCAGCACAAGCCGCATTTAAATCAGCACAGAGCACAGCTAGTTCTGCACAATTTGGAGTTAGTAAACCGCAGATCGATGTGGGAACTGCCCAGAAAAACTACGATAGAACAAAAGCTCTTTATGAACAAGGAGCAGCTACAGAAGTTGACTATGAAAATGCACAAGCTCAATTAAGCTCAGCAGAAAGCGCGCTTCAATCAGCAAGAGCCAGTGCAGAAGCTTCAAGTATTTCTACTCAAACACAAGCGGCTAATATACAAACAGCTCAAACGAACTTAGATAATTTAAATCAATCACTCCAAAATACAGTTATAACAGCTCCAACTAGTGGAGTTATGACTGGAAAAAGTATTAATGTAGGTCAATATTTAAGTCCAGGAACAGCCCTTGGAAAGGTAGAAACAACATCTCCAATATATGCTGTTATAGATATAAGAGAAAGTGATTTAAATTATGTAAAATCAGGGGCAAGCGCTAAATTTAAACTTGGTGATGACAGCTTAAAGGAATATGATGGTGTTGTTAAAAGCATTGATGCAGCTGCAGATCCTACTTCTAGAGTATTTAAATGTAAAGTTCAAATTGATAACAAAGATGGAAGTCTTAAACCTGGTGTCTTTGGAAATATAGAAATTGCTACAAATGAAAGTAAAAAAGCAATTACAGTGCCATTAAAAGCAATAGCAGGAACTGAAGGAAACTATTATATATTTATAGATAATAATGGAGTAGCAAAAAAACAAAATATAACCATAGGAGAATTTGATAAAGATAATATAGAAATAAAATCTGGAGTACAAACTGGTGAAGATGTTATTTGTACTAATGTAGGTACTTTGCAAGATGGTGATGTTGTAAAAGTAGTATCAGAATAGGAGGTTATATTTAATTATGTTTTTAACAGATGTTAGTTTAAAAAGGCCCGTATTTGCTACAGTAATAATTATTGTTTTACTAACCTTAGGTGTAAGTAGTTACTTAGGGTTATCTGTTGATCAGTTTCCAAATGTTGATACTCCAGCTGTATCTGTTACGATAACTCAAAGTGGAGCGGCTCCAGACCAAATTGAATCAAAGATAACAAAAAAAGTAGAAGATGCTGTGGGACAAATATCTGGTGTTAGCCATATTAATTCAACCATAACAGAAGGAGTTTCTAATACTACTATTTCATTTGAATTAGACAAATCTTCAGCTGAGGCAGCACAGGATGTAAAAGATAAGTTATCTAATATCCGTGGTGACTTACCAAGGGATATTAATGAGCCTGTAGTTTCAAAATATGATGCTAGTGCACAAGCTATTTTTTCTCTTGCTGTAACTGGATCAATGTCTGATAGAGAGTTGTCGGATTTAGTAGATGATAACATTGTAAAAAAACTGCAAACTACAAATGGTGTTGGGGCTGTTAATACTTATGGAAAACAGGAACGGGAGATTCATATAAATCTTGATAAAGAAAAAATGAATTCCTTTAACATTACAATTCCAGAAATCACCAATAGTTTAAGTAGTGATAATATTGATGTGTCCAGCGGCAAAATTTCTTCTGGAGATACAGAAATAAGTTTAAAAACTAATGCAGCTATAAAAAATGTAGATGATTTTCTTAATATTTTAGCTACAACACGTAATGGGAGTCAAGTTAGACTTAAGGATATTGCACAAGTCGAAGACAGCAGCAAGGAACAAGACAGCTTATCTTTTTATAATGGTAAAAAAGCAATTGGTATTGATATTATTAAACAATCTAATTCAAATACTGTAGAAGTAGCTAATGCTGTTAAAAAAGAACTTACCGATATTAATAAAAGTTTGCCGCAAGGAGTTAAGGTTCAACTTGTTCGTGATAATTCATCATCTATAATTGCTTCAGTTAAAGATGTTGAAAAAACAATGATAGAAGGATGTTTACTTGCAGTAATTATAGTTTTTATATTTCTTAAGAATATTGCTAGTACTGCAATTGCTGGAATTTCTATTCCAGTATCTATAATTACTACTTTTGCAGCAATGAAAATTATGAATTTTTCACTTAATACAGTGTCTTTAATGGCTTTATCTATTGCTGTTGGATTACTTATTGATGATGCTATAGTTGTTATAGAAAATATTATACGTCACTTACATATGGGAAAAACTGCAATTCAAGCAGCAAAAGAAGGTACTTCTGAAATAGGACTTGCAGTTATGGCTACTACCTTTGCGCTTGTAGCAGTATTTCTTCCTATTGCTATGGTTAATGGTTTGGTAGGAAAGTTCCTTATACAATTTGGATTAACTGTTGTTGCCAGTGTTTTGGTATCGTTATTTGTATCCCTTACCACAGTACCGCTACTTTCCTCTAAACATTTGAAAAGTGAAGAGAAAGAAATACCTATAATAGGAGGGTTTCTTGAGAAGTTCAGCAGATTATTTGACAAATTAGCTGATTTTTATGCTAGGGCATTAAAGGTAGCATTAGGACATAGACGTTTAGTTATAATAATACCAATGATATTATTAATAGGAAGTTTATTCTTAGCTACAAAGTTAAATACGGGTTTTATTGCCACAGGTGATACTGGAGAGCTTGATATAGAAGCAAATCTAGATTCGGGTTCTACATTAAATAATGCTTCAAAGATCGCTAATAATATGGGAAAAATAATTAAAAAGAATAGTAATGTAAAGTACATATATTCTACGGTGAAAGCAGATAAAGTTGATTTTCTTGTAAAACTTTCAGATAAACAGGATAGGAAAGAAAGTATTGATGAAATTGGAGCAAAAATGCGACAAGATTTAAAAAGTATTTCAGGGATTGATTTATCAATTGTTGTAGGTGGGGGAATGATTCCGGGTAAAGCGGCTCAGTATCACATTACAGGTGATGATTTTACAAAGCTTCAGAAATATGCGTTAAAGGCTAAAAAAGTAGCAAAAAACACTCCTGGAGCTGCAGATGTAAGTCTTAGCTATAAGGCTGGAAAACCAGAAGTAGACTTTGATGTAGATCGTGATAAAGCTGCTGATTTAGGAGTAAGTCCAAGTTCAATTTCCAGTACACTAAGTACTTTATTTAATGGAAGTGTAGTAAGCCAGTATGAAACAGAAAAGGATAGATATGACGTTCGTATGCAGCTTCAAGACGCTGATAAGAAGGATCTTAACAGTTTAGATGGAATATATGTTCCTGGTACAAAAGGAAATATGGTTCCTATTGATCAAGTAACTAAAGAAGTTTTTACTACGTCTTCATCTACAATTAATAGATATGATAAACAAAGAGAAATTCAGTTAACAGCAAATTGTGTTGGAATGCCATCAGCACGTTTCACTAGCACTTTTACTAGCAAAATTAAGAGTGACGCTCCTATTCCAAGTGGAATAAAAATGTCTGCTGGAGGGTCAGATGACCAGATGAGCCAAGCAATGGTAGGCTTAATTGAAGCACTTGGTATGGGAATTTTATTTGTATTCCTTGTAATTGCAGCTCAGTTTGAAAGTTTTGTAGATCCATTTGCTATTCTACTTTCTTTACCATTAGCTATTATAGGTGCCATTTTAGGATTGTTTATTGGTAATAAAGAGCTGGATATGATGTCTATGATAGGTGTTATCATGTTAATGGGATTGGTTACTAAAAATGCAATTTTGCTTATCGATTTTGCAAAACAAAATTACAGTAAAGGAATGGATTTAAAAGAAGCTTTAATTGAAGCAGGACGTACACGTTTAAGACCAATTATTATGACAAGTTTAGCAATGATTTTTGGTATGCTTCCTACAGCATTAGCTAATGGTACAGGTTCGGAACTTCGTGCACCTTTGGCTTTTGCAATTATTGGAGGATTAATTACGTCCACATTATTGACGCTGCTGTTTGTACCGGTTGTATACACATATTTGAATGATTTTAAGAAACATTTTAGAAAAAAGTCAAATAACGTTTAATTAAAATAAATAATAGGTTTATACTTAACGGTACTTATGCAATACAAAAAGGAACAGTGAAAAATTGATAAATTCTTTATTGTTCGAATTCATTTTAATTCCAAAGATTGTTCTGTAGTAGATGGCATAATAAATCTATCTCACAAGATGAATATAAGTGTAGTTGCTGAAGGAGTGGAGCTTGTAAATAAAAAATATAATGGTAATAAAGCAGACATTACATTAAAGGGTTATTATTTTGGAGAGATATCCTATGCCAATGCCACTTTAGTTTATGATGGAAATAGGTGGGTCATAGATAAATTTGATAATTGGGGAATAGAGTGATTAACTGATTAATAAGCGCAATTATCTCATAATGATAAATTTATCATTATGAGATAATTGCGTATTAAATTGATACTGAAAAAAATTTAACAAACATAAATACCATAAATTAACCTATGGCATAAAAATTGCTAATTAAATTATTGATAGAAAATATATTGAATAAAATTAACTTTATATACTTAAATGGAAGGTGCTATATTTATGGTAAGTACTTTAGAAAAAAAGTTGTTTTTAATAATTGACAACTTAGAAACTCTAGGCGATATTTCTTTTCCTGGGAAATGCCAAACATTAGTTCTTATTTCAATAAGCATATTTGTAGTATCATTAGTATTTATAATTGTAGTTTTCATAAATGATAAAAAAAGAAAATTGATAGAGAAAAGATATAAACTAGCTATAGAAGGTTCTAATGGTGCTATTTGGGAATATGACATAGAGAAAAATAGTTTTTTTGCTTCAGATAAGTGGGAAGAAATTACTGGATACAAAGTTAGCAAGAATGATAATCTTAAAATCATATTAGGAAAATTGTTACCAGATGAAAGTAAAAAGATAGTGTTAAATTATTTGGAGGATCACCTAGCAGGGATAACTCCTTTTTGTGAATGCGAGTTTAAATTAACAACTAAATGTGGAAAGAAAAAATGGATTTTTATTAGAGCAAAGGCACTTAGAAATGCAAAAGGAAAAGCTTTAAAAATGGCAGGTTACATTACTGACATTACAGAGCAAAAGATTATACAGGATAAATATAAATATGTAGGTTATTATGATAGTTTAACAACTCTTCCTAATAGAAAAATGTTCCAAGATACGCTAGATAAAGTACTAAAAAACTCTAATGAAAGTATCAAAAAAGGATCAGTACTTTTTATAGATATAGATAATTTTAAAAAAGTAAATGATACTTTAGGTCATCAACATGGGGATAAGCTCCTTCAATATGTGGCAAATACATTAAAGAATATTATGAGAGAAGATAATACTGTATTTAGATTAGGTGGAGATGAATTTTTAATAATACAGCATAATATAAAACATAAAAATGATATTGTAAAAATTTGCAATACAATAATATCTGCATTTAAAGGCTCATTTAAAATAAATGAAAAGTTAATTTTCATTAGTGTTAGTATAGGAATTTCTATATATCCCCAGGATGGAACTACTACTAATTCTTTACTGAAAAATGCAGATACAGCTATGTATAAAGCAAAAAATTCAGGTAAAAACAGATATGAATTCTATAATAGTAGAATGTCTTATGAAGTTTTACGAAAAGCAGAGCTAGAAGAGGGTTTAAGAACTGCTTTGGAAAATAATGAATTTCAGTTATATTATCAGCCTCAGATTGACTGTAAAACTGGAGAAATTAAAGCTATGGAAGCCTTACTAAGATGGGGAAACATAGAAAATGAATTTATTTCTCCGGTTGAATTTATTCCTGTAGCTGAAGATACCTCATTAATAGTACCTATTGGTAAATGGGTACTAGAAACTGCTTGCAAGCAGCATAAACAATGGCTCGACAAAGGATATGATTTTGGTATTATGTCAGTAAATGTTTCAGTAGTTCAACTGCAGGATCCAGGTTTTTTAAAAATGGTAGAAACAGTTTTGGCTAAAACTAATCTTCCACCAAAACTTTTAGAAATTGAAATTACAGAAAGTGAAGTTATGCAATCTTTGCAATCTAATATAGCTGCCTTAGAAAAATTGAGAAAACTTGGAATTAACATTGCTTTAGATGATTTTGGAACAGGCTATTCTTCATTAAATTATTTAAGATTACTTCCTATAAATGCTCTTAAAATCGATAAATCCTTTATTGATCGAATTCATTTTAATTCCAAAGATTGCTCTGTAGTAGATGGCATAATACATTTATCTCACAAGATGAATATAAATGTAATTGCTGAAGGAGTAGAAATTGCAAAACAATTTGAAATACTTCAATCTATGAATTGTGAGAGAGTTCAAGGATACTTATTTAGCAAACCTATACCTGTAGAAAATATTGAAAGTGTGGTTTGTTCAACATATAAATTTAATCAACTATTGGTATAAAGTTGAATATGCGTTTATTTGAAGGTTTTATAGATACATTTGCTATTTTACTTTCTTTCACATCTTTGATTTGTTATTTCCTTTCAAAATGTATTAAGAAACACATACCGTATTCAAATCGGTATGTGTTTGCTTATCTTCATGTATGATTATAAAAGGTTTCCAAAATAAATTTTTATAATTAATTAATGTTTCCCTGCCAATTCCTGCTCTTTTTTAGGATTTGTAAAGCTAGGTTCTGTAGGATTAGGGTCTCCATAGTATCTACCTGGTGTTGAAAGGTCAAAATACAATTTGGAATCTTGGGTTACACCAAAATCCTTATTTGAACCTGTATCTTTAACTTTATTTAATGCCTCTCTAAATAGTGCATTGTGAGCTTCTTCACGTTCTAGTAAGAAATTTATTGTCTCACGTACATATTTATCATTGACTTGACGATATAAGTATTCGTATACTACTTTTGCCCTTTGCTCAGATGCTATATTTGAAAGCAAGTCTGCAACAAGATCTCCTGTAACGGTTACATAATTTGCAGTCCATGGTTCGCCAGAAGAGTTCATTAATACTGGTGCTAATCCACCTAATACGTGAGTTTCAATTTCTCCACTACCTACTGAATTGAAATCAACTGAATGACCGTTTAACAAATTTACAGTTTGGGCAACCATTTCCATATGGCTGAGTTCTTCTGAACCAATATCTAAAAATAAATCCTTTATTGCAGGATCATTTACTCTAAAACTCTGGGATAAGTACTGCATAGCAGCTTTGAGTTCACCATTTCCACCACCTAATTGTTCTTGCATTAGTACTGCATATTGTGGATTGGGTTTCTCTACTTTAACTTCTTTTAAAAGCGGCTTCTCATGTTTAAACATTAGTATATCAACCTCTCCTTCATTTTGTAACTTATATTTATGAATCTAATTTAGTTTTTACAAAATGAACACATATAATACATTTCATAATTAATGTAAATTCAACATATAGAAAAACTAAAGGAGAAGATTGAATAAAAAGGTTCTTAGTATTTTTGACCAATATGTTAGGAATTGCATTTAAAAATTTATCTTAGTTGCTGTCTTAAATTTTTAAATAACTCAAGCATAAAGGCTTGTTCATTAATTATGTGTCTAACTAGTTCCTGCCAAGCTTTATTTGTTTTTGCTAAAGTAAGCAATTGAGGATAAAAAGATAGGGCACGGGTATCGTAATATATGAATTCATCAATTAATTTTTTTATATGCATAGTATATTGAGAGGGATTGGTGTTTGTAGGCTTTTTCAGCTGAACTGCATTGTTATATAATTTTAAAAACGCATTGTGAATGTTATTTAAGCCATCTACTATAGGTTTTGGTAGTTTAATGTTAGAGAGGGAAGCCACAGTCTTGAGAAAAATTGGATGGTCACTTGAAATATGAGACCACAGTTGAAGTTCATTGAAAACGCAAGTAAATTGATTCATGTAAGTGTAACAGTACATGAGTTACCTCCTGATAAAATTATACATAATAATATAATATGCAGGTTATTATGAAAAGGTTACTACAATAAAATTATTTTTAAATAGGCACATAAAATTGTAAGTTTTATATGCCTGTTTTTTATAATATTTTCTTTAATAAATTAATGTCTGTTATAGGTTTTTTGCAGGTAAAGTTTTCACAAATGTATGTGGTAGTTTTATTGTTGATATCTATATAGTTTTCTATAATAGGGGAAATAGTGCTCAAGTCTTTATTTAAATTGCAGTACAAAATTGAAATTGTAAAAGGATTAAATTTCTCATTTATCATATGAACTACTTGCTTACCTTCCTCAATGTTGCTGCCTGCAGATACAATAATTTGCCTTATAGGTGATTTTGAAAATAAAAGTGCTATAAGAGAAAATGAGCATGCTCTTGGGAAACTATTTATTTCTTTTGAAAAAGCTTCGAATAGCTGTTTAGCTTTATCTTCAAAATCATAACTGCTTGTTAAATGGGACAATCGCAACAAATTTAATGTGGCTACGGAATTACCAGAGGGAATGGCACTATCGTATATTTCCTTTGGCCTTGTAATTAATTTTTCACCGTCATTTCCATAAAGGAAGAAGCCTCCATTTTCTTTATTCCAGAAAAGTTTTAATAAATCTTCATTGAGTTCCAGTCCCTTTTTTAGATAATCTGTGCTGTAGGTTGTTTCATACAATTCTATAAGTCCCCATATTAAAAAGGAGTAATCATCTAGATAGCCTAAAAAAGAAGCTTCTCCATCACGATATCTTGCAAGGAGACGACCATCTGATCTCACTAAGTTCTTATAAATGAAATCTACAGCTTTTTTGGCAGCTTTAGTATATTTAGAGTTGTTTAAGACTCTGCCAGCTATTGACATAGCAGCAATCATTAGGCCGTTCCAGGAGGTTAGAATCTTATCATCTTTATAAGGATGTATTCTTTTTTCTCTTTCAGCAAATAATTTTTCCCTACAATTTTCTATAAATTGCACATCATCTTCTGGAATAGAACTATTTATTAAGTTTAAAATATTCTTGCCTTCGAAATTTCCACCTTTTGTTACATTAAAATAAGAGCAAAATTTGCTGCCATCTTCTTCTTGAAGTATATCTTTTATTTCTTCCTCTGACCAGACATAAAATTTACCTTCTTCACCTTCAGAATCTGCATCTTCTGCAGAGTAAAATCCACCTTCATTTGAAGTCATGTCCCTTAATACATAACTCAGTATTTCTTCTGCTGTTTTACAATATTTTTTATTACCTGTAGCTTGAAAGGTTTCAATATAGGCTATAATTAAGAGTGCATTGTCATAGAGCATTTTTTCAAAATGTGGAACAAGCCACTTTCTATCTACAGAATAGCGGCTAAAGCCAAAACCTATATGGTCGTATATTCCACCTTCCCTCATATAGTTCAATGTTTTTTCTACCATCTCTATAGCAGAAGGATCTTTAGTTTTGAAAAAGTATCTGAGTAAAAAAAGTAAATTATGAGCTGAAGGAAATTTGGGAAAGTCTCCAAAACCTCCATATATAGGATCAAAATCATATTTGAAATTTAAAAAAGTTTTTTGAAAGATATCTTCATTAATGGTTTCATTAGAAGTTTCCTTTGAATTTTTTAAGGAATCCAATATTTGTGTGCTGGTATTTAAAAGTTCACTTCTATTGTTTTTCCATGCCTTTTTAATGTAGTCTAAAATGGACATTAGCCCCATGAGGCCATGCCTGCTATTTTTTGGGAAATAGGTACCTGCAAAAAAAGGCTTTTGATCAGGTGTCATGATAATTGTAAGAGGCCATCCGCCACTTCCAGTGATGGACTGACATATATGCATATATATACTGTCTATATCCGGCCTTTCTTCTCTGTCTACTTTTATGGATATGAAGCTATCGTTTAGCATTTCAGCTACTTCTGTGTCTTCGAAGCTCTCCTTTTCCATAACATGACACCAATGGCACGTACTGTATCCTATGGATAAAAATATAGGCTTATCTTCTGATTTAGCATTATTAAATGCTTCTTCTCCCCAGGGATACCAGTTTACTGGATTGTGTGCATGTTGTAAGAGATATGGGGATTTTTCATTTATTAATCTATTGGGTGTACTCGTTAGGTTCATAGAATCACCTCCTAGTATTTTATTTACAGACATAGTATATCCAAGATAAAGTATTTTCAGTCTTACAAAATGAAGAATGTAATAAATAAGTTATTGGATATGTTTAATCTGATTATAGGTAGTAGAATATAACAGGCTTTAGCACTCAAAACAAAAGAAGGACTGGGGAATAATCCTCAATCCTTTTTTGTGGTGCGCCCAGCATGGACGCAATCTAAAGGAAGTCGGCGGCAAAACTCTGGTCTGACGAACAGAAACTACATATAAGGCATATGCTTGTGGGTAAGGTTGCCGTACAAACCAAAGCCCTAAACTATCCGAAACAAGTGGTGTAAATG